>PBKJ01000014.1 GCA_002722135.1 Methanobacteriota archaeon
GGGCGGTAGATAACAGAAAAGTTACCTTGGGGATAATTGAGTTGTCACCAGCAAGAGCTCACATCGACCTGGTGGCTTGCTACTTCGATGTCGTCTCTTCCTATCCTGGGTCTGCAGCAGGACCCAAGGGTGGGGTTGTTCGCCCATTAAAAGGGATCGTGAGATGGGTTTAGACCGTCGTGAGACAGGTTTGTTGCTTGGTGGTAGAATCGCCTGGTGTTTGATGGAAGGGGTCCTTTAGTACGAGAGGAACGAGGACTCGGGGCCACTAGTTTACCAGTTGTCTGACAAGGCAAAGCTGGGTAGCCACGCCCTGAGGGATAAGAGCTGAAAGCATCTAAGCTCGAAGCCCGCCCAAAGACGAGACACCATAGAACACTCGTAGAAGACGAGTTTGATAGACTGCGGATGTAAGTACGAAGCTTCGGCGACGTATTCAGTCCAGCAGCACTAATCGTTCGAGCATCTTTTTTTCGTGCACTTGCATCGCGAGTGCCCTTCATCGACGAGCTCATGCCAATGCTCCCAGCGTGTACACGCTGCGTCCATCCAATTCGAAAGGAGATGGGTGCACGGTCATAGCGTAGGTGTTTACCCGGTCCCATTCCGAACCCGGAAGTCAAGCCCTGCTGCGTCAGTCCTGGTACTGTGGTACGAGAGTCCACGGGAACGGCTGTCACTGTGCCCCTCTCCTTTCCTCCTCATCCCCGAACCAATTCATCCGAGCGAAAGCGAGGTCAAGGTTCAATTGAGACCGACAGGAGGCCAAGACATGACGATTGCCACCACCGATCTGCTTGGTTCAGATCAGGTCGGCGTCTACCTTGCCCGCGTCGGCAACGTGCTGTTCCACCCTCTGGAGCTCGAACCGTCCTCCATCGAACTCCTCGACGCGACCCTGGGATTGGAGCGGTGCCCGATCTCCATCGGCGGCTCCAACCTCGTAGGCGCGCTCCTCGCCGGCAACAGCCGAGGCATGGCGGTGGCCGACATCGTGTCAGACCGCGACATCGATGCGTTGACCTCATACGGCGATGTGGTGGTCATGGAAGGCGGTGTCAACACCGCCGGCAACCTGATGATCGTCAACGAACAAGGGGCCGTCGTGTCGCCTTCCATTCCCCGAGATGGCCTAGAGGTCTTGGCCGATGTGCTGAACGTCGACGTTGCGGCCACGACCATCGCAGGCCAAGACGTCGTGGGCTCATTGGCTGTGTGCAACGCGCACGGCGTGTTGCTGCATCCCGACGTGACCGCAGAGGAAGTTGAAGTNATTCGAAGCGTTCTCGCGGTTGATCCAATGGTGGGCACCGTGGCCTTCGGGTCGCCCTACGTCGGGGCTGGCTCCTGCGCCTCGGATACGGGTGCCATCGCCGGCCAAGCGACGACAGGGCCTGAATTGAACCGGCTCGAAGATGCTCTCGGGCTGCTTTGATCTCCTCCGCGAAGATTGAAGAGCCGCTGTCAACGGCAAACTGCACATGGGCGAGATGCTGTATCAAGGAAAGGTCAAGCAAGTCTGGAGCACGGACGATCCTGACCTTCTTGAATTCCGATTTACCAACCAAATCTCTGTGTTTGATCAGATCATTCCATCGCTCATTCCTCGGAAGGGCGAGACCCTCAACCGCACCACAGCGCACTGGTTCAAGCTGGTCGAAGAAGCGGGCATTTGCGGCACGCACCTCGTTGAGGTCAACGCTCCAGACCGATGCCTCGTGCGGAAAGTCGAGGTCATCAAGGAACCCGGCATGGTGCCTCGTGACGCCGAGTGGGTGTTCGTCCCGCTCGAGTTCATCATCCGGCATTACCTCGCTGGCTCCGCCTGGCGCAGGTTCCAGCGTGGCGACATCGACCCTGCTGTGCTCGGCATCGAGGGAGAGGCCACCTACGGCATGAAACTCCCCAATCCCCTCGTGGAAGTGACCACGAAGTTCGAAGCCTACGATCGATTTGTTGACCGCGAAGAGGCTTTGGCCATTTCAAACATCACTGAAGACGAGTTTGACGCCATCATCCGGGCCGCCCTAGCGGTGGATGAAATCATCGAGGCGGAAGCCGCCAAGAACGGCTTGATTCACGTGGATGGAAAGAAGGAATTCGCCCTCGGTCCTGGTCGAAAGGTCGTCCTCGTGGACACCTTCGGTACCCTTGATGAGGACCGCTGGTGGGACGCTGAAGCCTACGCAGAAGGAGAGTGTGTTGAGTTGTCCAAGGAATTTGTGCGCCAGCACTACGTGGACACCGGTCACCAAGCCGCCTTGCAGGAGGCTCGAGACACTGGAGCCGAAGATCCCCCGATCCCCGCGCTTCCGCAATCGGTCATTGATGAGACGGCTGCGCTCTATGCATCGATGTACGAGCGTCTGACCTCTGGCACCTTTTGAGCCTCAGGCGTGGCTGCGGTGCAGGAGCCCGACGCCCCGTCGCTCCGCACCGCGTAGCATGGCGCCCAGGTGCTTCACAGCGTCACGCAGCCCGCCGTCGAGCGGCTCGTCTGCAGCCACGGTCCAACTTCGCCCCATCAGGCCCACCCTGAGATCCTTGATCTCTGCAACGTCGAGCCATCCGTGCAAGCGGAGACCACCGGGTCCTTCCGAGGCGTTGGGATGGTCGTGATCAATCCCCATGGCCAATTTCTCAATGAGGTTGAACAGGTCATCAAATGCGTCTTCATGGCCTTTCGTGGGCCGCATCCATGCCTGCAGGTACGTCAGGAGTGAGCCATCACCGGAGGGAAAGCGCCCGAACCGCTCGGTGTGACGGTCATCGGCGACCTCAAGCCGCGTGCCGTCGTGCCGGCGTTCGAGACCGAGCAGGAAGGTCAGCGTTGCATCGTCCACCGGTACATCTGCTCGGCACGACGCATCTGATGCATCACCAAGTCGATCCTTCCGTGATGGGTCCAAGGCGATGACGCCCTGCCATGCATCGGTTGAGTTTGGCGCATCGATGGCCTCGAGCACCGCTTCAATCAGGTCNCCTCGGATCGGGTCCAAGGTGTGGAACGGCGCGGTGCTTGCGGTATCCATGGCGCGCCCACCTGCCCGAGGGTCAAGACCCTTCCTCAGTCGTCGAAGAACCGCGACATGCGCTCTTCCAGTGATGGNCGCGGCGCATCGGGGTCACCGTCCAGCTCACGACGGAGCATGGCCAAGCGACCCGACGGACCTTCGTCTGGAATCTCGAGGACGTCGGGCTCTTGCTCCGCCTCCTCAGGCTCCGGTGGTGCCGTCTCGATGTCCTCAAGCATGCTGATGACCGGCTCGGGCGACGGCTCAGGNGAGCTCTTGTCCTCGGGTGTNGACGCAATTGGCGTCGTTGTCGCCTGCTTCTTCACTTCGGGGNTCCGCTGAGCGACCTGTGCTGGTCCACGTGGGAGGAAGAACCGACCTCCGACGGCCACCACAAGCAGGGACGCCAAGGCCCACAGCCAATCTTGTGTTCCGAGGTCAAGGGGACTTGGCCCTCGGTAAATGGCCGTCAGGCTGTCGTCTGAGGGTGTGTCGTCCACGTCGAACGGGAGGTCACAGCGCACTTCGGCCGTGATGAGCGCATCCTCCGCAAAGCCCAGATCGGTGAGGTCCACGTTCAAGGTCGGGGCGAACGTGCCTGTCACGTCGATGAGGATGGATTTCGACGTTGACCCGTCGGTGAAGGTCAACGCGCACCCCGTGTCCTGGAGGAGGTCCGTGCCTTGCCTTCGAACGCCAATGGAGGCCATGCCGTCGTCGATGTCGAACCGCTCGATGCCAAGGTTCCAACCCGCTGCCCTTGACGTGCCCGTCCACGTGCTCTGCTCAACCGCTGTACCCCTGGCGTCATGCACGAACAACGTGACGTGAACGGTACCGGGCCCAGGCGACCAACTTGANGCGTTGATCGACCACGATACGCTGCCGTTGTCGGTCACCATGAGGGACGTGGACGACAGCGGGACCGATGCACCGTCTCCTGTCATGGCAAACCACGTGATGCGTTCGACGCTTGTGCTGCTCGCTTCGCAACTCCACATCCGTGCAGAAAAGGCCGTTCGGCCAAAGTCATCTGGAGCATCTTCGCTGTCGCATGACACCGTTACGGTCGGCGCACCATGGCCGACCTGATGGAGCCTGAGCCCCTCCTCGCCGACGGTCACGCCGTACTCTCCCGCTGCCATCGTGTGGAATACGCGGGTGCCGTCGGTGAGGTCAACCGAGGCGGTGCCGCCCACGGTGCCCACGACCACTGGGCTTGTGGCAAAGGCTACACTGGCTTGCCTCACTTCGAGCGTCATGTCGATTGGATCAAGGCGCGGATGATCGATGGACACCGTGATGAGGCGTCCCGTGCCGTCCCAGTCGCTTGCCGGTAGTATGGAAATNGGAAGGCCTTGGACCTCGCCCGGAGCGAGGACCATGCGGGTTTCGCCGCTCGTGGTCCAACCTTGGGGAAGCCCGCTGAGGGAGAGCTCAAGCGTGCTCAGATCGTTTCCATCGTTGCGCACCCATGCCGTTGGCATGCCCCCGGTGGTGCTGAGCATCCAGGCCCCCTCCACGCCGTAGGCGATCGCGGCCTCGGCTGACATGCGCACCGGAATCTGGTGCTGACTGGATCCTGTTCCGTCTCCGTTCGAGATGCGGAGGTTGAGGGTCCCAACATCACCGGCTTCCGTGCCGTTTGGTGGCGTGACGTTGATCGTGACCGATGTTTCTCCAAAAGGCTCCACATCTGTGCCGTTTGCCGGAATCGAAACAGGCCAACCCTCTGCGACCTTGGAAAACCACGGGTCTTGGTGGCTGTTCCCCAAGTGTTGGATTGGTACAGTGATGTTGCCACCGCTCGGGGGTACGACAAGGTCCACTCCTGTCAGGTTCACCGCCCATCCTGATGCACGTGCCACCACCAGGCTGTGCGTAATGCTCGCAAGGACCTCATCGTTCCAGATCGCCTCGATGTGAAGCGCCAAGGTGGTTCCGTTCCAAGCATCGCTGGGAACGTCGTAGGACGTTTCAATCGTCGTCGAGGTCCCGACTTGGATGACGCCGCTCTCAGCGGTGGTGGTCGCCCATGTGCTTTGATCGCCATCGATCCGCTGAACTTCGGGGCGCATTCGGAGCGTGAAATTGTCCGCCGCGTTCCCCGTGTTCGCTGCCGTGACGTTGAACGCAATCGTGCTTGCCGGGAGCACCGCCATCGGACGTTCACTTGTGTTCAGCGCCCAAGACCGGTCCGGAGCAGCAGCCACCGAGACGAGGACGCTGTCAGACACACTTCCGTTTTGCAAGGAGGTCGCAGTGAGTCGAAGGCCGAAGGCTTCCAACGCCGGTACATCACCGTCCACCGTCACCGACATTGTCAGGAAGGAAGAACCGCCTTGAGCGACGCTCTTGGTCGGTGTCGGGGTCGACCACGACACGTTTCCTGCCGACGGGGCGGGGTCGAGTGAAGCCACAAAAGCATACGCGTCCGCGTCGTTCCCTGGATTGCTCAACCGGACCGTCATGTCCTCTGATGCACCGACCTCAAGCACAGTGACGCTTGTGGTGCTGCTTGGTTCAACAAGCGTGAGGGACACGTCATTCCGTTGTAACACGTGCAGGCTGAACGTCAGGTCGCCCGCCGCAACGTCATCGGTCGGCAAAGCCCACGAATGCCGTTGAGGAGGGGCATTGGCGGGCATGGTGACGTTCAGCACGAAGCTGGTGACGCTGTTTGGTGTACCGATGACCTCCAGTGTGGTGGAATTGAGGCTGGCTCCCTCGGCTTCGAACGTCCACGTGCTCGGAAGGGATGCAAAGGCCGTGCTGTTCCATTGGACCGTCCCGGTGCTCGGCAGTTCCGCGTCCACCGTGTAGGCCACCGTCACGTTGGGGAACGTCCGTCGGTGTGGGGGTTCGACGGTCGTCCGGCTGGCGTGGAAGGTCACCTCAAGCACGCGACACAATTCTCCTTCTCCTTCGCCGATGCACACGGTGAGGTCCACCACGATGGACGTTCCATACCCCACATTGGAGGGAACGTCAACGCTCGCTCGGAGCATTCTGAATTCGTCGGGTTGGAGCGTGAGTGTGTATTGTTCCTGCCCTTCGGCGTTCTCAACACGCGGGCTTCCCCAGGTGCTCGTCGACCAGTCGATGGAGGTGGTCGTCTCTGCAGCGTTGCCGAGGTTTTCGATGGAAAACCAAGCACTGGCCACGTCGCCGGGCCGCCCGCTGCCGGTGCTGGTTGCCGTTCCATCCGGCCCTTCCATGTCCAAGCCGCGCGTTCTGAGGACTTCGACTGGGACGCGCACCGTCGCGTTTGTTCCAGCGTCACCCACTCGCTCAACCTTCACGTCGAACCAGCCTTCTTCGTCACCCAACGCCGTGCTTGGTACGGTCAGATCCCAAGCCATGGTGGTAATCTCACCTGCCGTGAGGGCGAATTGAGTCGGACTTGCAGCGGTCAGGGACCAGCCTTCAGGCAAGGCTTCGTCGGTCCATGTTGCTTCCCATGTGGCATCGCGTGTGCCGGTTGACCTGATCTCAACCTCGACACGTTCTGTTGCGCCCGGTGCCACGGTCGGCGCTTCAACCGGGCCCGCGAGATCAACGGCATAGGGCGGGCGAACCTCAAGGGTGAAGGTCGCCTCGTTGTTGTCTTCTCGGGCCTCAGTGATGTTGTTGTTTGGATCCAAGATGAGTTTGAACTCCGAGGCGCCAAGCGATGCCGTGAGGCCAACGGAAAAAGAAGCCGTATTGCCCTCACCGCTCGGGTCAATCGGTTCTAAATCGTCCAATCTGTATCTCGAGATGACTTCGCCGTCCTTCAGCAGCACAGCATCGACTTCGTCCAGAGCCGCTTCCGTCCCGACGTTTTCGAAACGTGCGGAAACCGTGTACGCCTCACCGGGGTCAGGATCCTCTGGCGTGAAAAACAGCGCACGGCTGTCCGAAAGGGTCTGAAGGTCGGCTTGGCGTTGTGAAACGAGCATGTCACCAATCAGGATGTCGAGGTGGCCGTCGCCGTCCATGTCGCCTGCAGCTGGCGCGGCCCACGTGCGGTGTGGGAGAGACACAGGGTCCTCCCACGGCGTCGAGACGTCCGTTGGCGCTCCAGTTTCGCCGTCGAAGCAATGCAATTTCCGTCCAAAGGCCACGAGGAGTTCTGCGGGTCCGTCGCCGTCCACGTCAATCCACANCGGTGGGGCAACGGCGATCTCGTCGTTGTCGTTCCCGCTCCCGCGCTCCATCGTTCGACTCCATTCCTTGACTGGGGGGTCAGCGGTGATGTCGTGGCAACCCGCCATNCCTTGTCGATTGAAGCTCGTTGCGGAGGTCGAGTACCATGTGACCCAACAGAGTCGGTCGTGCACGCCGTCCTCATCGGTGTCGACCGGCAGCGGGGCAGCGTCAGCATACCCGTTTGGCGCTCNGAAGGAAAACACCTCCGTCGTGGAGGTCAGCTCCATGGCCACGAAGCGCGCTCCACTCCCCGAAGTTCGGCCGTTCGGGTCTGTCGGGACCGTGAGGATGACCTCGGGTTCAGCATCCGCGTCAAGCTGGACAATCACTGGACCTGGGAGCTTGAGTCGAGGCGCATCTTGGTCGGAATCGGTCCCGGGGACAGGAGCCCGCTCCCAATCAAGGGCGCCGTTTCCNCCGTCCACNTTCCATGCCCACATCGCTCCACTGGAGGCGTCGATGGTGGTCAACACCACGTGGACGTTTGACGCATCCATGCGGACTGCAGTCGGGTCAGAGGGATGCGTACCGCGGTCAAGCGCCACCTCCCAAAGCGGTGCACCAGGCGTTGCGCCGCTCAGCGGGAGTCCAACAAGGGTGGGGTCGTCGGTGGCTTCGTCGATCACGGCGAGCACAAGGTCATGAGCACCGTCGAGATCAACGTCCGCCAAGAGCGGTTGCGTGACTGCCCTGTGCCCACTTTGCGAGGAGGGCAGGTGAGGGGACGGTGCACTGAGGCTGTAATCTGCATCGGACCACGTCCACAGGCGCTCGTTGCTGTGTCCGGTCCGCACCCACCCTGACGCATCGCACTCCANCTCTGGTGACCAGGCTTGAACGTCCAGGCCACTGTTCGTGTCTTTGCTGACGATGATTTCCACGTCACCGTCGTCGTCGATGTCGGCCACCACCGGTGTGGAGCGAATGGTTTCTGATGTGCCCAGGTTGACTTCCCACGCGATTTTTGCGTCGTCGCCGGTGATCAGCCGCATGGTGTGGTCGGAGCCATCCGGAGAATCGATGACGAGAGCAAACATGTCACCGATTGCACAGCGTTCCTGCGCAGCATCGCTGCGAACNACGTTCGCTGACAAGTCCAAGATCAGGCTACCGTAGGTCGTGACCCCCCCGTCCTCGCTGCCGACCCAGTTGATGACGGGGTCGTCGATGGTCCCAAGCACGGACACGTTGCTGACGGCATCCATGCCAGGTCCACCCGTGGGGGCGTGGTCAGGCATGGTCCCGTTTTTGTTGGCTGAACCCATGTATTGAGGCCACGGTTGTGTTGGCGCATCGTCTCCCTCGCCTGCCCCACTTGCCGNGGGAGGTAGTGGGAGGGCCTCCGGTTGCACGAGGCCCATGCCCAATGGAAGGAGGAACATCAGAAGCAGGAGGGTGGCCACCCCCTTTGCGTCCCACAACGTCCGAGTTGGGGCTTCCATCAGGAAGAGTGGGCCGCGCGAGGTTGTTATGGGTTTGGTGTGATGAGGCCAAAGAACGAGCGCCTGCGCGCCAAATGTTCAACGCCGATACCGTGCGCTTCATATACGGGGTGACGGACGGCAGGACGACTTCGGTCGCTCCTTCCAGAGGCACCAGCCTGTGACGGACGGAACCGGTTCCCGGCCCGTGGAGTGACCCGGGGGGGAACTTGCGATGTACAAAATCGTCAGCAAAGAGGACACCATCCGCATTCCTGCGGAGTACATGCGTCGTGGCGCTTCGCTCGACCAGCACATCGATCGNCTTGCGATGACCGCGTTTGAGGGGCGCTTCGACGAACAGAACCGTTTCGTCCTCGTCACCTCCAACCACGAAGCCATCGGTCGTGGCCGCATCATCCACGGTGACGGCGCCATCTATCAGAAGGTCAAGTTCGACGCTGTCGTCTTCTGCATGGAAGATTACGAGGTGGTCGAGGGTGCCGTCTCTGAAATCAATGAATTCGGTGCCTTCATCCGCATCGGGCCAATGGAGGCCCTTCTCCACAAGTCCCAGATCATGGAAGACATGGTCGATGTGAACGTGGGAGCCGGCATCATCGAAGGTCGCTCGGGCGGCAAGCGTTTGGCCGTCGGTTCACACGTCCGTGCCCGCATTGTGTCCCTTTCCCCAGACACCACCGATCCCCGCCGGTCCAAGATCGGTCTGACCTGCAAGCAGCCCGGCCTTGGTAGCCAGGCTTGGGAGAAGGACAACTGAGGTGATATGATGCCAGCACAACCCTTTGCCTGCGGCGAATGCCACATGATCCTGGCCGACAAGGTCGACCAATGCCCCCGTTGCCCAGCCGCTCGCGTCTCCACCGACTGGCAGGGCTTTGTCATCATCATGCAGCCTGAACGCTCGGAAATCGCCAAGCGTCTCCAGGTCAGTCAGCCCGGGCAGTACGCCCTGAAGGTGAACGTCTACTGAGGAGAGATTGTCATGGAAATCGTCAACCGTACTGAAAACAAGCTTCTCCAGCGCGTGGAGATTGAATTCCGATGGAAGCACCCGAAGCAATCCACGCCCTCCCGACAGGCGGTCATCGAGATGGTCCGTGGGCTTGAGCCCGGATCCAACCCAGACTTGGTCATCGTCAAGGACTGCAACACGCGGTTTGGCATGGCCATGACCACGGGTCGTGCCTACGTCTACGCCAACGCTGAGGCCATGACCGTCGAGCCAGCCTACATCCACAAGCGCCACGAGGGCCTTCACGGCGGCTCCGCCGAGCCCGCTGCAGATGACGACGGAGGTGAGGCTTGATGGGCGACAAGTGGCAGAAGGCCAAGGTGTCCAAGTTCGTGGTCGGTGAAAACGGCCTCGAAATCAAGGGCGAGTACTGCCCGGAGCCTCAGTGCGGCCCCGGCATTTTCCTTGCCGTTCACGGCAACCGCAAGTCCTGCGGTCGCTGCGGCTACACCGTGAAGAACGACGAATGATCACGCCTCGAAGGCACTCCACGTGCCGTCGTTGTCGACGATCATCACCTTCGAGTCCTTGGAGTAGACGGCCACGTCAACGTTGTTCTGCTCCGTCCGCTTGAAACCGGAGGACGAAAGCAGCACCCGCTCCCTCCAACCAGCAATCAGCCACCCCTCGTGTTCGGAGGACCACACCACCTGCCCCGGGGGCCCACTCAATCTGGCCGTCATTCGAACCGCGTCACCATCAAGCCACAAGGCATCGTGGCTCTCGGTCAGGAGCAACCTTCCTTGCGGCCCATAGGCCACGTCACGGATGGGCTGGTCGGTTGGCGCTCGTCCGAGCGCTACAGCGACCGGGCCATCAAAGCTGACCTTGTGGCTGGAGCCGTCGCGCAACGTGATGTGCACCGTCCCATCGTCCTCGCTCTGCAGGTGAACCAGGCCAGCACCGAGTGAATCCTGAGGTTCTGGCAGGGTGGTCCGCGCAAGTTCGCGCCCCTCTTCATCGATGAGGTACAGCGCATTTGGATGCAACGCCAAGACCACGTTGCCGTGGTGTTCGATGAGCGCCAACGGTTCAGCCTCGAGTGCGTGCGACCACAGATGGCCTGAGGGATGAAGGGCAGCGACTTCGCCACGACGAACGGAAGCCCTGGACGGGCCATCGACGAGTCCGTTCATGTCTAAGGCGGCAAACCGGGCCATGCGCAACTCATGGTCCATCCAGGTGGCGAGCAGGCGTGCGCCAATGACCACACCATGCGTGAGGGCCATGGGAAAGGGACACACGGGTTGACCGAGGTGCTGGCCGTCGCGGTTTGTGTTGAGCACCTCACCGTCCCGCCCCACCAAGAGCAGGCCGTCGTCGTGGGGTCGAATCCACGCGGGTGGAAACGGACAGGTCTGCACGGTGTGGCCTTTGCCCCGTCGCTCATGGACCTTCGCCACAAGGCAGGTCTAGGTGAAGCGCGTGCGGCAACCATGCAGGCGGTGGTGCTCGTCGTGGCTTGCGATGATGACGAGGCGTCCACCAGCATGCTCAACGCCCTGTTGAAGCGTGAGGTGTTCACCGAAGGTGAGCATGTTGAATCTTCGCCGACCTACCTCAAAGGCCGAGTTCGTGTTTGGAGCCGTTCCGGATTTCACCTCGACCAAGATCACCTCGACCGTCGTTGGACGGACGCCACAGGGGAGGCGGTCGAGGACGTGCTTTTTCTCTCCAAACACGCCGCCGCAAGTGGTCGACCTTGCTTGACCGTTCATCCGATTGGCGTGCCCCACCTTGATCCCGATGAAACGCCACCCTACGGAGGTCAAGCCGGCGATGCACCACCGCCATCGCCTCGTCTCGCCGCGTTTTGGCGTGCGCTTCAGCGTCATGCCGACGACGAAAGGATTCCCGAGTTCGAGGTCAGCCTGGAGGTCACGCATCACGGCCCATGGCAACAAGGACCCGCCGCTTTCCTCGAGGTCGGCTCCACGGCCGCAACGTGGACCCACGCGGGTGCGGCGGAGGTGTGGGCGGATGTGCTCCTCGACGTGCTCCGCCTTGAGCTGGAGGGAGAAAGGGCACCAAGCGGTCCGTCGCATGTGCCAGTGTTGGTCACGCTAGGCGGTGGTCACTATGCGCCACGTGGCAACGCCATGGCGGGTCATGACGGCGCCCTGCTCGGTCACATGCTCGCCAACCACTCCTTGCCCTTTTCCCGCTTGGAGGACGGAAGGGTGGAAGGCCGCTGGTCCCATGCCGTGGACGCGGCCATCGAGGCCACGCGTGCCGCTCACCCCGGCAGAACGGTCGTCATCAGCTTCGACCGGAAATCCTTCCGTGGATGGGAACGGCGTGCACTTTCCGAACATCTCGAGGCCAAGGGCATTGATGTGGTGGACTCCGCGAAGCATGCGAGCATGCTTCGGGACGCCTGATGGGCGAGGAAGCGTCAAGAAGCGCCGACGACAGGGCACAGCATGGCGAAAGCGGGCCCCATCTCACGGGTCATCGTGGCCATGACCGGGGTGATGCCCCGATGGTTTGTGAGGTACATCTCGCGCCGCTATGTCGCAGGTTCAACGCTCGATGACGCCGTCCGCGTCATGCATCGGTTGACCGAGCAAGGCGCGTGCTTCACGATCGATGTGTTGGGCGAGGAGATCACCTCGCTGGACGAGGCCACCTACTTCCTCGAGGAATACCGGCGCGTAATGGCCCAAATTTTGGAGCATGGCTTCGACGCCAACCTGTCCATCAAACCCACAGCATTCGGCCTTTTGATCGACGAGACGGTCGGTTTGGAGAACATCCGGACCTTGGTTCGAGAAGCGGCCGAGCACGACATGTTCGTTCGTCTTGACATGGAAGATCATCGCGTCACGGACGCCACAATTGATGTCGTGTTGACCCTGCATGCAGAAGGCCTGGTAAACGTCGGCACGGTGCTTCAAGGACGCTTGCACCGCACCCTCGACGACATCGACCGCATGGCCAGCGCCATCGGCGTGGCTGCAGATCACCGCATCTGCAAGGGCATCTACCTTGAGCCCGAGTCGATCGCTCACACGTCGCGCCAGGCCATCACGGACGCCACCGTAGCGAGCGTTGTTCGCGGGCTGGAACAGGGCGCATACATTGGCATCGCTTCGCACGACGACGCGGTGATCGATGCATCGCTTGCGGCGTTGAAGCAAGGCGGTTGGACGCCCGGTAAGGACGTAGACCCTCGGCAACCCGCACCGCCTGAACGCCTCGGAAAAGGTCCGGGGTACGAATTCCAAATGTTGCTCGGTGTCCGCGGTCCCTTGCGCCGGGGCTTGCGTGCGCAAGGTCACAGGACCCGTGTCTACATCCCCTACGGCGAAAAGTGGTACGAATACAGCATTCGTCGTCTGAAGGAGAACCCAACCGTGGCCACCCAAGTCGCCAAGGCTTTCCTGATGCCGTGGACCAACCGGCCGTGATCAACGTCGTCCACGTTTCCGACCTCGGTCCTCGTTTTGTCGAGGAACCACCGGATTTGGGTTGAACCCGAGACGGCCTTCCTTCCATGCCTGCCTGCGCTCCCTTCCGCTCATGGGCTTCGTGGGTTCCGGTGCCGGCGGCTGGTGGAGGTACATGCGGACGATGCGGTTTGCGGGCACGGTTCCCTTGAGTGTCCTTCCACGGCCGGTGTGGATGGCCCGAAGGATCCACGTTCGGCCGCCATGATCGATCATGGTGCCGGCGGTGAAGGTCGTGTCCGGTTGACACACCATGTGGTCCGGCCGGGAGCGGTCACCGACGGTCAGCGTGATGCGAACCCGGATGAGGTCCTCACGCAGGGCGACGACGCGCCGAACGTTCTCGGCCACGCCGGTCGTGATGCTTTGCCCATCCGAATCTTCGAGGTGGGTCACGCGCCATAGCATGCCGCCGTCTTCGAACACATCGTCGATGTCCAGCACCTCATCGGCGTCCAATTCCAAGGCCACCATCTGGCTTTCTGGACCGTCGGTCAGCATGAACGGGACGACCACCGCCTTGGGCGGGCGCAGATGGACGGTGTAGACGTGGCCGCATCCTTGGCAACGCACGCGGTGGTCGTGGCCGCTTCCTTTTGGCTTGGAAGCGAGGATGTCGTGCCCTTCAAACTCAGCACACGAAGGGCAAATCATCGCGTTGTGAAGGACCTCTTCCTCCACATCGAGGCCATCGTCCTCCTCGTCCATGACCCGGCCTCAAACCACGTGGTTTGAACCCATCGGAGGGAGGCTTAGGTTCAAACCGTGCTGCGTGGACCCGCCGACATGGCGAACGGGGAGGCATCACCTTCGCCAGAAGATGCCTTTCGTGCCGCCTTGGGTGCTCGGCAAGACCTCGGTCGAGACCCCCCCGAGATCGCCGCGAACATCGGGGTGCAAATGGGCCACATGGGCCTTGACGTGCCGACGGTTTCCGTGGTCCGTCGGCTCAGGGACATCGTGGTGACCCTCCAGCCGCGGAGGGTGGCTGAGGTTGGAGCGGCCATCGGCCACACCACGGCTTGGTTCCTCGATGCCTGGAGCAGGGACAACGTGGTGGCTCCGGATCTGTTCGACGTCATGGAGGAAGGAAACAGGTTCGCTGTCATCCTCGACCGCGTGCTCAAGCGCTACGGGATGGAGGATTCCGGACGAGTGGTCGTGGGGACGGTCGACGAACATGCGCCGCAAACCCGCGCATGGCGGCTGGCTCATTTGGCCAGCAAAGAGCGCCCACCGACCCTGATGGATGCGCTAGACGTGCTCGTCCTCCGCGGGGGGATCGATTCCCTTGGTGAGCGTGCATCGGCCGCGATGGACCTGCTTCGGAAGGGGGGCGTGCTGTTGCTGATCGAGCCACCCGTTCCTGGAGAGGACATCAGCGACAGCACCGAGGAAGGGGCCGCCGTCATTGCAGGATTCAACGCCTGGATTTCCTTCGTGCATCGCTGTTCTGAGGCGCATGATCTGGCCTTTGTTCCGGTCCATGGCGGGACCATCGTGGCGGTCCGCAAACTGAGTTGATCACGCGTAGGCTTCCAGCAAGCGATCGATTTGCACGATGCCGTAACCGTACGCGTCGTCGTGTCCGTCTTGCCCGGGCAAAGGCCGCGCGGTTTCCATCAGCGTGGTCTTCACGTCTTCGATGGTTTGCTCTGCGCTGTTGTTCACGTCACCGCTTCTCAGATCGGGTCGTGCTTCGAGCAGGTGAGCGAGGGCCGCGGTGACGAAGACCGTCGCGGCGCTCGTGCCGTTGACGAGGCTCCACGTGTTGCTGTCAGCGTTGACCACGGCCACGCCGGCTCCTGGCGCCATGAGTTCCGGCTTCTTGTCGGGGTCTTGTCGAGGGAACAGGATTGGAAGAGGGAGCAGCCGTCCGTCGTTGTCACCAATGGATGAGCCGCTCCAATGTGCGCCGTCCATGTGCACGCCTCCGACCGAAATGGCCAGGTCGACGGATCCTGGGCTTGCCACATCTCCGTCGTCACCGCTCCCGCCGTCGTTGCCTGCTGCTGCCACAACGAAGATCCCCTGCGCCAGGGCCCGTTCGACGGCGGCTTCGCTGGCTCGACCGCCGCCTGGCAGGAAGGACAGCGCTCCGGGCGCGCCGCCCAACGACAGCGAAATGATGTGTGCGCCCTGATCAATGCACCAATCGATCGCGTCCGAGAGATCTTGGTCGTCGCCTTCGCCGGTCGAGCTCAAGCCCTTCACAACGTGGAGGTTCACGTCCGGTGCCAATCCGGTCAAACCGCCTTGTGCGACGAGAAGACCTGCCATCGATGTGCCGTGCCCATGATCGTCGTATGCGGCGGTGCCATTGTCCACGACATCAAGCCAACCTGCCAAATTCAGGTGGTCCATGTCACGGTGCTGAAGATCGATGCCCGAATCCACCATGCACACTTCGACACCTGCGCCCGTGTAGCCTCCTGTGGCCGCGACGAGTTGAGCTGCCTCTTCTTCAGCGTCCAGGGCAAGACGGGATGGCTGAATCAACAGGTTGTCTTCAGGCAACAGAAGCACGACGGCGAGCACACCTGCGGAAAGGACCGCGAGGGCGACAAAGGCCGCCGTCATTCCGGTGCCGGGCAGCGTGGTCTCCTCCGGTAGGAGAGGAGCCGGTGGGATGTCTGAGGGCGGCTCCATGGTGCATCCTCAGGCTGCGTTGAAGGCGTTGACAGCCTCTGAAAAGACGTCTACAAAGCGTCGCGCATCCTCTTCCGAGGTGTAGAAATACGCGCTGGCTCGCAGCGAGTCTCCGCTGACGTCCCTGTCCTCGAACCATGAATGCACGCAGTGGCGCCCAGATCGAACCATGACGCCCGCGGCCTCATCAAGCAGGATGGCCAAGTCATGCGACGGAAGATGTTCGTCAAGCAGGATGGAGCAGATGCCGCCTCGGCGGCTTGCGTCCTCCGGACCGATGATCGTCACGCCTTCCAAATCCCGAATGCCGTTGCTCATGATGCGGTTGATCTTGGTCTCGTGCTCATGAACGTCGTCGAGGTTGAGGTCCGAGAGATACGTCAACGCAGCCTCAGTCCCGGCGATGCCCGCATAGTGGCCCAGCCCGGCCTCAAAGCGTGCCGGCGGAGCCGCCCACTGCACCCCGTCGTAGGTGGACGTGGCCACGGTGTGACCGCCAGTCAGGACCGGGTGCATGGTCTCAAGCAGCTCCATGCGGCCCCACAGCGCCCCCATGCCCGAGGGTCCCATCATCTTGTGAATGGAGCATGCGAAGAAGTCGGCACCAAGATCCTCGACGTCAATGGGCATGTGTGGGGCCGATTGGGCCCCATCCACGCAGACAAGGGCGCCGTGGTCATGGGCGATGCGTGCGATGTCTTTGACGGGTGCTGTAACGCCATCGAGGTTGCTTACGTGACCGACGGCGACCATCTTCAGGCGTTCGCCGAGTTCGGCGCAGGTGGCCTCAAACGCTTCCAGATCGAAGGTGTTCTCTTCGGTCGACGGCAAGACCCGGTGGTCCACGCCGTGCGAGCGCTCAAGGTCAAGCCACGGCACGAGGTTGGAGTTGTGTTCCTTGTCGGTGGTGAGGATGACGTCACCTTTGTTCCATGACAGGCCTTGTGCGACCTGATTGAGGGCATGTGTGGCGTTTTTCATGAACGCCACTTCGTTGACGTTGCGCGCTCCGATGTGCTGAGCGAGCAAGCGTCGTGACGACGCCATGGTTTGGGACACCGAGGTGCCCAGTCGATGGACCGATCGACCCCCGCACGCCGGGCGCATGGTGTAATACTCGTTCACGGCTTGGATGACGGCATCCGGCTTGAGCGTCACACAGGCGTTGTCGAGGCAGGCGGGGGCGCCGTCGTCCCTCAGCAAGGGGAAGTCTTCGCGTCGATGCAACATCCTTACCATGCCTCTTTGCTGACCAGATAATCGTTCACGGTGGTGTTCAATCCGCACGACACACACGTCAACCGGCTTGCGGTTGGTGTTGAACATGCGTCACAGGTGCCGTCCAACTTGCCCCACCCGTCACAATCAGTGTTCATGCAACGCACAAAGACTTCGCCATCACGTCGCTCGAGGTCCTCGCTCTTGGCACCACACGATGGGCACGACAAATCACCCTCGAGCACATTGGCGTCCGGCGCTGAGCTTTGTTCCGCCAAGTGAGCGGCGCGTGTCCTCACCTTGGCGTGCTGGCCAAGCATGCGTTGTGGGAACCACGCCACGATGAGCAGCCCGCCCAGCACCAGCGGTGCGGTCAGGACGTGGAGGGTCAGCACACCCCACCGGTCGGCAAAGCGATCCGAGACGAAATGTGCGCCACTCCATGCGTTGATGATGACCACGATGCCCCACAGGACGAACAGGGCAGCCCAACCATACAGCGAATGCTCCTCCATTTCCTCCGTCATCTTTCGAACGTCCTCGTGGAGGTGATTTTCCTCGACGTGGAGGTCCCGGGTTTCCCGAACGGCGGTGCTCAGCATGTAGAGCATGAACACGGCAACCACCGACAGGAGGCCTCCAAAGGACAGTTGCGAGACGGTGACCTCAAGCGGGAAATTTGGATTCTCCACGTGAAAGAGGAGCTGCGCGAAAAACAGCATGCCCCAGCTAACGAACATGGTGAGGGCGTGAACGCGCATCACGGGGTACGTCGTCCAGAGTCGAACGGCGAACCAGATCCATCCAGCCAAGGAAGCCAAGGTTTGCACGTATGCCGCTCCTGAGACGGTCGTCAGGCCGGTCGTGGTGGGGTCACCCCCGCTGAACACCTCTCCACTCATGCTTCCCAACAAGAAAGCAGCCATGCCAATTCCAAGGGTGATGGCGCCTTGTTTCCTGTCCTCGGTCTGGGTCAGCGCCGTGATGAACGTCCATTCTCGACGGATGCGATCGATGGGCTCAGAAAGCGGGCCCATGGACGGGGTGGCGCGCTTGAGTTTGACCTCGGAGAGGCGCAACCGATGGTCAACAGGC
The DNA here is from genome assembly GCA_002722135.1 of Methanobacteriota archaeon. GTDB lineage: Archaea > Thermoplasmatota > Poseidoniia > Poseidoniales > Poseidoniaceae > MGIIa-L3. Next base: position 18,074 of record PBKJ01000014.1, read on the forward strand.
GCGTCGTCCTCGCGCGCCGTGGCCTCGGCCATGGTGGGTGGTCGAGCGAGGACCTTTGAGGCCTTTCCCCTGCTGCCTACGTCGAAGAGTGAGCGTTAAACGTGGGTGGCCGCTGGGCGGGCTAAGCCGAGATCGCATAGCCTGGTAGTGCGCGCGACTGGAAATCGCGTGGGTCCGTCCCTCGGGAGTTCAAATCTCTCTCTCGGCGCCTTTCACGACCACACGTCAACCTGCTCTTGACAGCCTTCCACCCAGGCTGCGCCTTCCACGTAAGGCGCTTGAACCGCTTCAAGTGGCTTTGCAGCCGTGCCATCGGACCACGTCCCCATGGGGAGGAGGAGTTCGTGATCGAGGAGGTGGGCTTCAGCAAACGATGAGGTGAACGTGTCGTTTCGTTGCATGGCGACCAACCACTCTGCTTGTGCGTCGACGCGACGGTAGAAGGCGTGGTCGGCGAGGGTATCATGAACAGGCGTCGAAGCGAGATAGTGCGAGGCAATCAGCGGTGGGAACCCGTGTCGATCGCTCGGAATCCGCAAGAGCACCACATCGGTGATGTTGGCTTCGTGGTGCCATCGCATGGCGTGACCCACACCATGGCACGGATCCACGCTGGTGTCGTCTTCAGCGATGGCAACATGCACCAAGGTCGCGTTTGGGCGAGCAGTAAGGGAGCCGTGGATGTTCTCGTCGCTGGCGTGTGTGTAGGGCTGCTCAAGGTCGACAGCAAGGGCTTCAGTGGCCCAACCACGGTCCATGGCCGCGGCGGTGACCATCATGGCCATGCCAGCACCCAAACTGTGCCCGCCCACATAGAGGGCGGATGGATCGACCACGGCTCCCATCAGCCAACCTTCCGCATCAGCGTCCTCGTTGAGCAGAAGTTCACCCTCAAGGACATCCATGGCGGCGACCATGGCGTCCATCCTGAGGGCATGTTGGGGATGATTCGAGCGTCCGCCTGAAACGATGGGCTCCTCCTGCCCTTCGATGATCAGATGTGACGGATAGGCGACGTGCACCACCACCATGCCCTTGGCCGCAAGGTGCTCGGTCCAATCAGTGTAGTCCGAGGCAAGCGGGGCTCCAAATCCGTGGAACACCAGTCCGAGGGGTACGCGTAGGCCGGGCGGTTCGACCGTGTAAACCGGCCACGTCACGGTCATCCGGGACACCACCGTTGGGTCTTCATCGACAAGCACATCCACAACGTCCTGTGGCAGGTCATAGGACAGGGTCGTGGTTTCTGTGAGGAACGGCCCTGGGACGGCGCCGTACCCTTGTGCAGGCGTCGGGGGGGGTGTTGGCATGAGGTTCATCGCAGCAGGGAGTGCGGGGGTGATGACCAGCAATGCGATGACTCCCAGGACCACCGATCCTTGCTTTAGCGCACGTTTTCCTCCTGCGTCGAGGCCCCAGATCAGCGCAATGGGCAGGAGGCCGAGCGCCATCGCCGCGGGTGCGAGGATGAAGGCGCCACGGTAGAAACCCCAATCCAGGAGCATATGGGTGCCCAGCAGGGCCAAGCACCACCCCATGAGGGCGACGCCTGACAGGCGGATGATGTCCTTTGTACGCCCGTTCATCCGGCGCTCAACAAAAGCGAGCACGCCAGCAAGACCGAGTCCGGCGAAGAGCCACATCCCTTGTTCACGAAGGAGGAAATCCAGCCAAAGCGCGCGGAGGGCGGAGGGCCAGAAGGCGTCAGCGGGCGGTTCTCCGTCGATCAGCCTCAATCCAATCGGAATCAATTCAACGCTCATCCCCACCAGCGCAGCCACCCACCAGGCCCAGAGGGGCACCGGCGCATCGACCGGTTTGGGCGACGCTGGTTCCATGGCCTTCACCGAATGCTTGTGAACTTGAACCCATGTTTGGTGGGTTTGGCCATCACGAAGCGGTTATATCCACCCTTCAGGTGGGCCGAATCACGCCACCGTGGCTTAGCGGTATAGCACCTCATTGGTAATGAGGAGGTCGCGAGTTCGATTCTCGCCGGTGGCTCCTCCTCCCTGAATCGGCTTCCTTCGGAGATTCCATCATCAAGCATTAAGGTGCGATTGGGGGAAATGGACAACTGGAAGGGGCACCTCTTCCAGATGGGATGCACGATGAACGAGCGCCAGCAAGGCATTGAGATGAAAAAACGAGTGAACGAACTGCAGACGCAGGTGGAGGACCTCAAGGCCCTCGTCAACACCTTGCTCAGCGTGATCTGCGAGGAACCGGATGGGGAGCACTCGGGTGCTGCCCCAAACCTCGCGGGCGGGCCGAGCACCGCGTATTGCATGTGAAGGTCAGCCCTTGACCACGACGCGCGGCGAAAGCCTCGCCACGCGCCGCGCAAGTTCCGCACGCTCTGTGGCATCAACCACATCATCAACGACCTTGTAGGCCTCAGGCGCTTCCTCTGCCAACCCGCGCTCGGTTCCGTGCTTGAGGTGGATTCCTGAGGCTTGGAGGCGCTCCTTCAAATCCTTCACGTCGACTTGGGCGCGTGCTGCTGCCCGTGACAATCGGCGCCCTGCGCCATGGCAGGACGAGCCAAAAGCCGGGTTCATGTCCAGTTTCGGGCCGGCCAGCAGCCACGAGCCTGTCCCCATGTCCCCTGGAACGAGGACAGGTTGGCCCGTCGATTTGTGCTCGGGGCAGAGTTCCTCATGCTGCCCAGGGAAGGCTCGAGTCGCGCCTTTTCGATGCACGCTGCACATGCACCGCTTCCCGTCAATGACGTGTTCTTCGTCCTTCGCGATGTTGTGCGCAACGTCGTACACGGTGGACCATTCCACCTCGCTTCGTGTGTGGGCCTCCAACGCGGTGATGAGGCGTTGCGCCAAGACCGCCCTGTTCGCGAAGGCGTAGTTGGCCGCAGCACCCATCGCACCGAGGTATGCCTCGGCCTCAGGGGAGTGTCGAGGTGCAGCGGCCAACTGACGGTCTGGAATCCACCAGTCGTATCCTTCATGCCGCCACCCACCGTCGTCGGAAACAAATTGGCGCTCGAGATGCCTGACGTGATCCGTGCACACCTGATGGCCAAGCCCTCGGCTCCCTGAGTGAATCATCGCGACGAGCTGACCCTCGTAGAGCCCCCATGCCTCTGCTGTTTCACCGTCAACGACCTCTTCGACGGCTTGAAGTTCGGCGAAATGGTTGCCGCTGCCCAAGGTGCCCATGCTGGACATGCCACGCTCTCGGGCCCGTGAAGACACAGCGTCAACGTCAGCGTCCAAGCGACCGTTGGACTCCAAACGTCGCAGATCGTCAACGGCTCCTAGCCCAAGATCGGCCGCTGCTGACGCCCCTTCCTCGAGCACGTTCGTCAAATCCTGTGCTGAGAGGTCCACGCCGCCACGTCCAGACGTGCCTGAAGGGACACGACCCCCGAGGCGTCGGGCAAATTTCGCTGGGTCAGGGAGGTCATCGGCCATCATGTCGAAGGCGAGCATGCGAACGCCGCAGTTGATGTCAAAACCGACCGCGCCAGGGCTGACCGCGCCGCCTTGCTCACCCGCATCATGATCTGTGGCAAGCACGCCGCCGATGGGCAATCCGTATCCGAAATGGTGGTCGGCCATGGCCCACACACGACCCACAGCACCCGGTAACGACGCAGCGTTCACCAGTTGTTCTGGAGCACGCTCATCTCCGTCGAGCAGGGCTTGAAGGTCCGAGCCGACGATGGCTGCATCGGTCACCATGCGTCCGTGCTTGGCGATACCGATCACGCCGGGGCCCAAGGGCGCCACGTGATTCCGCCACTCCGCCATGGGGGGTGGTGTTCTCCCGCTGCCTTCACGCTTTGGACGGGCGAGGCTTCAAGGAGCGGTGTCGTGACCAAGCGTTGGGGAGCGACGATGGACGGCCTCAAGTTCCAGACCCTCATTGACCGCGGTTACGACCGTCGGACCTGCGAGGTCAGCGGCTTGCCGTACTGGTCATGCGATTCCAATCGGACCACGAGCGGTGACACCGACCAAGACCCGTACACGTTCATCGGCCATCCGATCCTTCCAGGTTTCGATGAGCGCGGGCATGCGCTGAAGGAACGGATGCGTGAGGCCTTCCTCTCGGCCTTTGAAACCACGGACCACACGCGAGTTGAACCCTATCCTGTCCTGGCGCGTTGGCGCGACGACATCCACCTGACGATCGCTTCCATCGCGGATTTCCAGCCTCACGTGACCAGCGGTCTTGCGGAACCGCCTGCCAACCCACTGACCATTTCACAGCCGTGCATCCGCTTGACGGACGTCGATGCCGTCGGACGTTCTGGACGGCACCTGACCACCTTCGAAATGATGGCGCACCACGTCTTCAATCGGCCAGACGACGGGGTCGAGCATTACTGGATTGAGACCTGTGTTGACCTGTGCCACCGCCTGTTGACCGACACCTTCGGCATCGACCCAAACGAGGTCACCTACGTCGAGAACCCTTGGAGCGGAGGCGGCAACGCAGGCGCTGCCGTTGAGGTGATCGTGGGCGGATTGGAACTCGCAACGCTCGTGTTCATGGACCTCGAAGAACATCCCGAAGGCGACGTCGAAATCAAAGGACTTCGTTACCGGACGATGCCTCTGCAAATCATCGACACGGGGTATGGACTGGAACGCTTCTGCTGGGCGGCGGCAGGAACGCCAACCATCTACGAAGCCATCTATCCTGAATCCGTGACGTGGCTCAAATCCTTGGCCCGCTTTGACGATGTTTTGGCTCAGCACCACGGCATCGATGTCGAACGCTTGCTTGGGGAATTAAGCCGGTTGAACGGCATCATGAACATCGAAGCCGGTGTTGACGCCGATGCCCTGCAAGCCACGCTGATCGAACGCTTGGCTGAATCTGGTGTTGACGTGGACCCCGGGGTCCTCTCCGCGTTGACGGAGCCCTTGGCCCGAATCTACGCAATCCCCGACCACCTCCATGCTTTGGCGCACATGCTCGGTGACGGTCTTGTGCCTTCAAACGCCAAGGACGGCTACCTTGCGCGCATGCTCGCTCGGCGGGTCCTGCGTATGGCGAATGAACTCGAGTTGGGCGTCACGCTCGCGGATTTGATGGGCCACCACCTCGATCATCACCTGCCCAACCGAAGCATGAAGCAAACACGTGAAGGCATGCTGCACATCTTGGACTTGGAGGAAGCCAGATACAACGAGATGATGCGAAAGTCAGACCGTCTCGTTCGAAAAGCACTGGAGTCCACCCCGCAAGACGCAACCGCGGTGCACGACGACCTGCTGTTTGAGCTCGCTGACGTGCACGGCTTGCAACCCGAAATCGTGGTCGGTGTTGGTCGCAAGGCCGGTTGGGAACACCTTGTGCTTCGAGCCGGGTTCGCAGCTGAAATGGCGGAGCGTCACGCCCGCTTGGCCAAGGAAGCGGCCTCTTCAACCAAGGACGCTGCCTTGGTGGAGGACATGCCCGACCTCCCCGAGACCACGCTGCTCTTCTACGACGATGTGCACCTCACGGAAATGGAGGCAAGCGTCCTTGCCTGCAAGCCGCTTCCTCACGAGGCCGTTGCGGGCGCGACGCACGCCGTGATTCTGGACAAGACCTGCTTCTACCCCGAAGGCGGTGGACAAGAGGGCGACCACGGTCGCTTGTCCACCGAAGCCACGGACCGACGCGTGGTGGACACCAGGAAGCAGGGTGAGCACGTGCTCCATCTTGTCGACGGGCCGATGGAGGTCGGTGATCTGGTGCAGGGGTCCCTCGATGCCGCAAGGCGCCAGCAATTGATGGATCATCACACGGCGGTTCACATCGTTGGTGGTGCAGCGCGCCGCATCCTAGGCCCCCACATTTTCCAGGCCGGAGCCAACAAATCCGTCGATAGCGCTCGCCTGGACATCACGCACCACACCCGTTTGCAGCGTGAAGATCTCGATGCGATTGAGCGCCTTGCCAACGACGTGCTGGCTCAGGTGCAGCGCACGGAAAAGACCGAACTTGACCGCCGAGATGCGGACCGGAAGCATGGTTTTGACCTCTATCAGGGCGGTGCTCCAAAAGGTGCCTCAGTTCGAATCCTGCGTATTGCCGATCACGACATTCAGGCGTGCGGTGGGACACATCACGACGAGCCCGGTCGCATTGGCTCGATTCGCATCGTGCGTTCTTCGGCCGTTCAAGACGGTGTGGAACGCCTGACCATCGTCGCGGGTCAGGCCGCTTTGCGCTACGCGCGCCAGCAAGATGCTCTGCTTCGGGCGGCATCGGAAGCCCTCAGCGTCACGCCCGAAGATTTGCCTCGAGCCGCTGAGCGGTTTTTCTCGGAGTGGAAGGACCAACAAAAGCGCATCAAGCGGATGGAACAGGAAATTGCCAAGTTGCGGACCAGCGGCGGCGACGGCGGCTCCACGATGGTGGACGGCGTCCGCGTGATTGTGCAAGAGGTGGACGCTGACCTCAAGCAGTTGACCAACATGCTTGGTGCGATGACCCGGGACCCTGAACAACCGACGGTGGCGGTCTTGGGCTCACGCGAAGGTGGTGGCAAACTTCTGGTCGCCGTCACGGAAGGAACGGTCGCAGCAGAACGTTATGACGCCGTGACGCTCCTTCGTGCGATTTCCCCCCACATTCGTGGCGGTGGTGGTGGTCGCCCGACTTTTGCGCAAGGTGGCGGATCTCACCCTGACGGGCTGCCGGATGCGCTGGAGGAAGCCAAATCCATGCTTGGTGCTTGATCAGCGCTCGACGTACGCTTTCAGCGCGGTCTTGTCGAAGTAGGAGACTGCTTGGGCAAAGGCTTCCTCGGGTGCAAACCACGCGCCTTCAGCAATTTCCGAGGGTTCGACCTTGATGTCCTGACCTTCGGTTTCGGTGGACGTGTAGGTGAAGGACAGGAAGGAGAGGCCTCGCCCGTCGAACACGCGTTGGGTCACCACCGGCGCGTTCGTGTCCAGGTCGATGTTCAGCCCGAATTCTTCGAGGGCTTCGCGAATGCATCCCGCACGCGGGTGTTCATCGTGGTCGAGGTACCCTCCAGGGAGCGTCCAGTGGCCCAAAAAGTGTCCACGTGCGACTCGACCCATCAGCACCTTTCCATCCCCGTTGATGACGATGGCTTTGCTCACCACACGGTGCAGGCTTCGGTAGACGCTCTCACGGGCCACGGGATGAACCGCATTGTCGCTGATGAGGTCGTCTTTCCAAGGCCATGATTCGGGCCAGGCGATGTGCGGGTAGGCCTTGAGGACCGTGACGCCGTTTGTCACGTCGTCGAGGTTGATGCGCCGTGGGGAGCCGTGCTCGATGCCCAACGCCTCGACTTCCGCGGGTGTCGGGAATCGCAGCGAAGGAGCATCCGCCAATCGTCCTCGATGAGCCGCTTGCGGCCCATTTCCTTGGTCGTCCACCAGCAGCACCTTGCCGTCGTGCTCGAGATGAACCACGACGGGTGGATGGTCCATGAGGTCCTGTTGACCCCCACCGGCATGAACGATGCGGTCGGACCAGCGCCACCTTCTTGGGCGGGACCGGGGAGTGCACCGCATGGGCGTTGAACAGCTCCACGCGGACCGATGGGCCAAAACCTACCTCATCGTTGACGAGGATGCTGGCGTCGCATCGTACGTCGACCCGGTGTGGGACACCATCGACGCTGACCTCGCACTGATTGAATCACGTGGGCTCAAGCTGCTCCACGCCATCGCGACCCACACGCATGCTGATCACATCACGGCTTGCTTTGCGATGCGAGAGCGAACGGGGTGCGACTACGTGATGTGGCATTCAACCGCCTCCCTTGGCGTCAACCGTTTGGTGGGCGAAAAGGACACGCTCGAGATTGGCGCGCACACCGTGCGTTTCCACCATGCGCCGGGTCACACCAACGATTCGATGATCGTCGACGTTGCTGGGCACATCATGACCGGTGACTTCCTCTTCACGGGCGATGGCGGCGTCGGTCGCGATGACCTCCCGAGCGGTCGGGTTGACGAGCACTGGGAGGCTTTGGCGGTCTTGTCCCGCTTCCCCGGCGAGGCCATCGTCTGCACCGGCCACGACCCACCGGGCACCACCATGCAGAGTTTGGCGTGGAACCAAGCGAACAATCCCGTGTTGAACATGTCCTCGCTCGATGAATTTACGGTGTGGCAATCGGAAACGAGCGCTCGTTTGGGCGGCGTTTCGAAAATCAAGACAGCGCTTCCTGCGAACATTTTCGCAGAGGTTCCTGAACATGTTCCTTGGCTGGAATGAGCGCCGATGGCGAAGGGCTTTCAATCAGCGCACAGGCCCATTCACATGGCCGTTGACGTTCAACGACCCACAGCCGTGATGCTGTTGGCTCTGTTTGTGCTGATGACACTGAGTCCGATGGCTGCTGGAAGCCAGACCATGGGTGACCATGAACGGATGGATGCCGCGCTCGAGGAAGCCCTTTGGTCCGCCGAACTCGACGAGCACCTTCCGGTCATTGTCCAATTCGAATCCCCGGTCAGCGCCAGTGACCGAACCATGCTGGCACGCCTAGGTGCCACGGTGGAAGGCGAGGCTCCCCTCCTCCATGCGTTGCTCGTGGAGGCGAACCCTCATGCCATCCGCCAAATCAGCGGATTCGATCGTGTGCATTACATGGAACTCGATCGTCTCTTGGAATACTTCTACCTCCCAACCGCGCCGGGAGGAGCACCAACTGGGGACGTTGGTGCCTTGATGCACGAAACCGTCCACGTGGTTGACGCCACGGACGCGTGGCACCGCGTCATTGTGCAACCTGACGGGTCCATCGCCTACGACCTCGACCTCGGATTCACAGAATGGGACGGAGACGGCACGGCCATTGTCGACCTTGACACCGGCGTGGATGCCGGTCACCCGGACTACGATTACCTGGAACCTTGGACCGGTGAGAAGACGCTGTACTCCGCCAAGTGGACGCCTGGTGATGGGTGGGTCGAGACGAGGAATTCGGACACCTCCTCCGGTCACGGCACGCACGTTGGAGGAACGATTGCGGGCAACGGTGACGCCTCTGCAGGTCGCCGCGCCGGCGTTGCAAAAGGCGGCCAGCTCATCGCCCTCGGAGCTGGGGACGGTGCGTCGATTTTCGCCGGTGTGCAGGGACTCGAGTGGACGTACGAACACTCCCGCCCCGGCGCCAACGAATACCACATCCGCGTCGTTTCGAACTCATGGGGCTCTGACGGTGACTACGACCCGAACGGAGCGATTGCAACCCTGACGGACAAACTCACCTTCGATCACGGCGTCGCCGTTATCTTCGCCGCATCCAACTCTGGAGGTTCAGGCGCGGAATGTTCTGGCGACCTGCGCACGAACGTCTACGCCAACACCCCCTCTGCCATTTCTGTCGCTGCCCTGACCCACGACGGATCCGCCGTGACGTCATTTTCCTCACGTGGCTGCATGGATCAGCAACACACCTGGCCTGATGTGGGCGCACCTGGCCGGGACATTTGGGCCACAGCCCCACGCGGCACGGCCATCGATGCCTCAACCCGAACACAGGGTGACCTGTACTACATGGCAATCTCTGGCACATCCATGGCCACACCGCACGTGGGTGGCATCGCGGGTTTGCTCATCGACGTGGCTCCGTCCCTCGGTGTTGCGGACTACCACAGGGACGATCACGACGAAGGCTCAAGCTTGGTGAACGGTGAGAACGCAGCAGCTTACGGGCAATTCGAAGACTGGGACACCGCCAACTACTCCCGCGTGCACGAGGTGGAACTGATCCTCGAATTGACCTCGCGGTACCAAGGCATGGCCAACAGTTGTGAAGACGGCAACGATGAGGACAGCTGCAACGACATCCCAGAAGCATGCTACCGCTCAGCGACCGGGCAATGCCACGATTGGCGCTTGGGTCACGGTTTGGTGGACGTCGACGCCGCCATGGGGTTGGCACGCACGCTGCAGCAGTTGCGCGACCCCAACCTCGACGGTTTCGTGGACTTCCCTGAGTTCACGGTCTGGGACGCGGCAGAAATCAGCGACGTGATGCTGGGCGAGCGCACGATTCCGGTCAACACGGACCGCGTCAGGCACCAGTGGAAGGGCGATTGGAACCACTTCAACAACGGCCCGGGAGGGTTGTTTGGCGTCTACACCACCAACGACGCGCACCACATGTTCATTCCCAACGGGACGACCACCCTCGAGGCGTACTTCACACCGACCGAATACGAACTTGACACCGGTCAGGTCGGAGCCCTGCAACTTCGCATCGACATGGGCGAGGACGGGACCAACGACGAGGGCGTGGGGACCCGCGAAAGCGACACCTGGATTTACACCCTCGATGTGGACCCTGCAGATTGGGGCACATGGACGGAGTTTGACGTTGAGGGCCAAGCCGTCACCGTCTGGGGCGCCGTGCAAGATTCAGAGTTCTTCGAATCCAGCGTGCCGTACACGGTTGATGTGGTGCTCACCCTTGACCTGAGCGAGCCACGGGACATCGCCTTTGATCAGCGACCTGGGAGTTACTCCGATCTTGATCCGACCTCACCGTCCTCAGGCTACACGTCTGACATGGACGGACGGTTGACGTTCACGCGCGGCGTGTTCGATCAAGCCGCCGTCGCCGCTCTGGCCAACGGACTCATCGAGGATGCGACCAGCGAGGAAGACGTGGGCTTCTTTGGTGCCCTCGCCGACCTGATCATCACCTACACGGGTTCGAGTTTCGTGGCCCTGATGCTGGTCATCCTGCTGGCCCTTGGTGTCAGCACGCTGGTCAGGAACGCGCGCATCGATACGCCAATCCTGCTCAAGAGCGATGATCCTCTGGACGCGGAACTTGAGGACTGATTCAGCCCTCTTATGTTCTGTTCCGCTGCAATGGGTACGCTCGAATATGGCCCACTGCGAACCCTTGTAGGTGGAATTACACCACTGGTAACACTGTTGTTACAATTTGTTTATTTCAAATTTTATTTTGAGAAAAGTCATGCGTCCTTTAGTGGTAATCGGTTTGCTACTCTTGGCATCAGTCTCTCCTTCGTTTTCTATTTATGATACACTCGAAGAAAGTAGCGACGTTGATCGTTCCGGATCGGGTGTTTCAGGGGT
>PBKJ01000015.1 GCA_002722135.1 Methanobacteriota archaeon
AAGCGGGGAGCCGTCCCTGACGCGGTACGCGTGGTCGATGAAGTGTGCAAGGAAGGCCATGCCCATGCCCGGAATCGATTCGAAGACGTGTTCGTTGAGGCCAAGCAAGCGCCACACGATGACGCCAACGAGGGCGGCGATCATCATCGTGACCGAGTGGCGGGTGTCCGGTTGATACCCAGCCCACCGGATGATCAGCATCGGCACGAAGATGCCGCCGAGGCCGTACACGGCCAGCACAACGAGTGAGAACACGGAGTCTCCGCCTGGAACGTAAAGGCCACCGAGGGAAATGACCGTCGCGAACATGGCCATCACCAAGGTGACTTTCTTCGTCGTGCTGTGGTCTTGGCTCCATTCCGGACGGATGTCGTCGGTCACGGCAGCCGTGCACGCGAGCACCTGGCTGTCGGCCGTGGACATGGTTGCAGCGAAGATGGAGGCCAAGATGAGCCCGGCCCAGAAGGGGCCAAGCACTTCCATGGCGAGGGTCGGCAGCCCAAGCTCAGCGTCAAATCCGTCTTGTGTGAACACGACGCGGCTGGCCCATCCAATGACCAACATGAGGGCAATGAACGGGGTTTGCCAGACAAAGAACCACACCATCGCCTGCTTGCGTTCCTTGTCGGATCCGAGCGTCATCACGCGCGAAACCACTTGCGGCTGCCCTGCAACACCGAGCCCGCCGAGGAAGAAGGCGAAGACCCACAGGCTCACGCCCAGCGCCAAGTTGGGCGGTACAAGTCCGGTGAGCATTGGGTTTTCAGTGGCGAGTTTGGTGTGCAGGCCACCAAATCCGCCGACCTGGCCAAGCGCCACCCAGCAGAGCATGACGGTCCCAATGATCATCACGCATGATTGTGCAGCGTCCGTCCAAATCGAGGCCCGGATGCCGCCCGCATAGCAGTAGGCCACCACGAGGACGAATCCAATCAGGATGCCCAGCACGGGATCCCATCCCATCATGGCAAACAGGGCCTTGCCGCCGCTGGTCAACTGAGCCGCGGCGTACACGGAAAGGAAGACGACGGACAGCACGGCGGCAAGTTTTGCTTCGGGCGCGCCGGTCACGTTTGCGACCAAGGACGACAAAGACCGCACACCACGGAAGTGGGCTTCTTGCTGGATGTACTTGTAGAGCCAGATCCAAGCGATCACTTGACCGACGGTGGAGGCCAACCCGATCCAGATGGCCGAATAGCCAACCGCATAGGTGAACCCGATGAAACCGATGAACATGTAGCCGCTGTTCCACGTGCTGACCGCGGAGAGGGCGGCCAAGGCCGGGTGCATGCCACGTCCCGCGACGAGGTAATCGTCCGTGGTGTCCTCCTTGACGCGCATGCTCGAGAGACCCACGGCCGCGAAAAAGCCGAGGAAGAGCAGGAAGGACAGGAGCATCACGACGTTGCTCATTGTTGCAACCACACTCCTCCTCCCCATCAACGCTTCCGCGCGAAGGGAGAGAGAATCAGGACCTCTGCCAACGGGCGATGGCCGCGGCTTCGACGCCTTCGACCGCTGCGGGAACGAGCAGGCAATTCAGGCGCCCTCCTCGTTCCGCAGGCAAGCCGTCGACGGTCGTGGTCACGAAGGCCTCGTCGGCGGTGCCGACGTCGGCGCACAGCACCACCGTCCAAGTGCCGACGTCGAGGCCCTCGATCGCTTCAGCAGAAAGCGAGGAGGTGCCCCCCTCTTCCGCGGGCCGTTCGGCCAGACGTTCTGCCATCAGGTGCAGGCTTGCATGGGCGTCTTCAGGGCGCATTGGACGTTGGTCGCCGGTACCCGCGCCCGTCGGATCAAGGTCGAGCAGCACGAGGGTGTGAAGTCCGAGATGGCGGTTGACGGCGATGGTCTCCAACGGCGACGTGGCGATCCACGAACCGTGCGGGTAGGTGAGCGTCGTTTGGCGCCCGAAGCGGTAGTTCGACAGCCCAGCCGCGCCCGTGACCATCCCCGTGATGCTCAGACCGTGGAGGACGTGGCACGGGATGCCCTCCTCCTGGGCCCGCAGTTGGAGGTCAACGTGCGTGGTGGCCTGCAGCGGGTCTCCAACCACCAGCAGTGCGACGAGGTCGCCCTGCGCAAGCTCGAACAGGCGCGTAGGGTGTTCCACGTCCGGTCGCATGACCCGTTCGATGGGGCCGACGCGAGCTTCGAGGGCAGCGAGGTCTGCCTCTGGCCACAGCGCAGTGTAGGCTTCGTACCAGCGGTGGTCCGCGGCCGTTGCGGCTTCAATGGCCGCGAGGGTCATGCCGGCAAGACCACCTGGGCCAAGGCCCACAAGGAGCAAACCGGATTGGGGCAACTCGACCGTCATGCTGATGCCGTCCTGACCGGTGGTCCCCATGAGCGGCATGCGTCATTTGAGGGTGCCGAGCGAAGCGACCGCACAATGGCGGGACCGTTTGCTTGCTGAGGGATGGTTGGCCGCAGGCGTCGGCATCCAAGCCGACGGCGACCATCGATTGGTTCCACTGACCGATGCTGCACCCGAAACCGGCTCATCATGGTACGAGGGGCATGCGACGGTGGAACGCTCGTCGCTGGAACGCGGCCCCCAGCACTGGCGCGAACGCCTTGACGCTGCGATGTTGGAACAGATCGGACCCTTCCTTCCGACCGCGCATGAAGTTCAGGGGGACGTCTTGCTGGTCAAACTCGAGCCCGAGGCCGAGCCCTATGAGCAGGCCATCGCTCAGGCCATGCTCGATCAGTTCCCCCACGTCCGCCTGGTCTGTGTGGACGGGGGCGTCACGGGGCAGTTTCGCGTTCGAGATCTCCGTGTTGTCTTGTCAAGGGACGGCAATCAAAGCACCGTCACGACCGTCAAAGAACACGGACTTGCGTACACGCTCGACCCGAGCACGGCCTACTTCAGCGCGCGCCTCAGCGGGGAGCGACAAGCGGCCATGGACCTCATTGAAGCGCACAGGACGCGCCTTGGTCGTCGCCTCGTGGTGCACGATCCGTATGCCGGTGTCGGGCCGAACCTGGGTCTACCGCTCGCCCATGGCGCGGTAGAGACCGCCGTTGTGGGGGACCTCAACGGCGCCGCCATCCCCTACCTGCGCGAGAATTTGCAGCACGCCATCTCCAGAAGCGCTCATCCCAACGCAACGTTGGTTGTTCGCGATGGCGACGGCCGCGCTTGGGCCAACGACAACGCCCTCCTTGCCCAAGCCGACGTGCTCTTCGTCAACCTCCCACATGAGGGGCTCGACCACCTCAGTCACCTGCTCCCGCTTCTTTCCAGCGATGCTTTGGTGATCGGTTGGGCCGTCATCGACCGGCATGAGGAAACGACGCTTTCTGATCGACTGGCGTCCACGTTCTCCAATGCTGGACGCCTGCACGACATCAGCGTTCAGGCCACCAAGGGCTTCAGCACCACGCGAACGATGGTTCGCCTTGTGGTGCACACGACGACGGGTTCTTGAGGCGCCCACCGCTCCCCCAAACCATGGAAACCACCGTGCGCTGCAAGTGTGGCGTCACCATCGACATTGCAGGGGCCACACCACGTCCCGACGGCATCAAGGTTTGGTGCCGTGTTTGTGGCGACAACTTCGTCCACAAGCGTGGTTCGTGAAGGCGCCCGTTCCGGGAATTGAACCCGGGTCGCAGGAATGACAATCCTGCATGATAACCTCTACACCAAACGGGCAGGCAGGCGTCCCGTGAGGGAACCGATATTTAAGCCGCTCTCACCGTGTCAAATTCGGTTCTCATGCCGGCTCGTCCACCTTCCGCCACGCAAGCCAAGGAAGCCGCAGAACAAGCCGCGGCTGACGATGCCGTTGCTGCCGCCTTCGGAACGTTGGCCGGCATGGGTCAACCGGCTGCTGCTGACGGCCCGTCAGGCCCTCCAACCGGACCCCCCGGCGGTCCACCGGGAGGGCCGCCGAGCAAGGGCCCAGGAGGGCCGCCGCCCGCAGGACCGCCGACCGGCCCACCCACCGGCCCACCCACCGGGCCTCCAACCGCCGATCCTCAACCAGAGCCGGAGCCGGAGCCGGAGCCTGAACCTGAACCTGAACCTGAACCTGAACCTGAACCAGAGCCTGAACCAGAGCCTGAACCAGAGCCGGAGCCTGAGCCAGAACCTGAACCAGAACCTGAGCCCGAACCCGAGCAGGAAGAGAAACCTGCTCCACCGCCCCTCGCCGTGGACGCCGAAGTGCGCCGCCTCCGTGGGGCGCTTTCGACAGCGCAAGCCACCATCGAGGCCCTTGAAGAGCCTCCCGTGCCGCCCGCGGTCCTCGACGACATCGTCGTGCCTCAGCACGTCGTGGCCGACTTTGCTCGCATGGGGCGCTGGTTGGTTCACGAAGACCTCGGCCGTGCGACCATGGGCGGCATGGCCATGCTGCACCCCGACGTCCAAGGCGCCGTGGTCTCCACACGAATGCTGACCATGATGCCGCGCATCGACGAGCGTTCGCTGGTTGCCGGCCGGCTTGGCATGGGCGCACCTCGCGGCGCTCGTGAGGATTGGCGCCTGTTGGAGGTGTTGCTGGCTTCGGTGAGCATGGCCACGGGAGGGCCGGCCGCCGTCATCCACGCACACGGCCCATACACCACGGCCATGTCGTGCGAGAAGGACCTCATCGTCCTCCAACCCATTGACGCCATCGGCAAGAAGCACATCGGGCGCATCATCATCGTCGAGCCTGACGCCGTAGACGAGGACGCCTTCCTGCGGCAAGCGGTCGAAGCCCTGCAGCAGGGCGGCATGCGGTGCGTGGTCGTTCGCGGCCACGGGGCGTATGCGGTCGGTGCCGATTTGACTCAGGCATGGTCGAACGCGTCGATGGTTGAACACAGCATGCGCGTGGCGATGTTGGCCCGTCAAGCGAACTTGAAGACCTGATCAGGCTCCGTCGCGGGCTGTTCTGCAGACGCTGATGAAGTTCTCGAACATCTCACGACCGTATTCGGAGTCGTTCACCTCTGGGTGGAATTGGAGGCCAAACCTGGTCCCGTCTTCGTTCTCCATGCCTTGCACTTCGCACGATGGAGAGGAGGCCGTGATGTGGAAGCCCTCGGGAACCACGTGGACTTCATCGTTGTGGGATTCCCATACCGTTTGGGTGTCCGGCGTACCGGCAAAGATGGCACCTCCGCCGTTCACCAGGGTGATGTCGGCAGCGCCGAATTCGGGTTCAGGAGCTTCACGGGCGTCACCACCGTAGTGGCGCGCCATGAATTGATGACCGGCGCAAATCCCGAGGACGGGGACGTCCAACTCGAGGAACGCGGCGCAATTGCCCAATTCACCGCTGAGGCCAATGCGGGCAGCGCCGCCGGAGAGGATCAAACCGTCCAACGCCCGCAATTCCGAGACGGGCGTGGTGTTCTCGATGATCTGCGTGTCCACCTTGAGGTAGCGAAGCATCCGCCACTCCCGGTGGGTCCACTGGCCGCCGTTGTCCACGACGTCGATGACAAGGGGCCGGTCTTCCATGCCGGCTTACCTCCCCGTCCGGCCCTTAATGCTGGTCAAGGCAGACCACGAACATGGTCAAAGCACGCCACGGATTTGGAACGCGGGCTTCCTTTCCGACCTTCATAAGGGGTGGCGCCATTGACCGTGTAGAAACTGGAGTGATGCACATGCAAAACCAAGAAGAAAACAACATGCCGACCTACACCGTGACCGTCGCCGACAGCACCGGCGACACGCAGGTCCAGATGACCCGCCCCGAAATCGTGGCCACCGCGGCCGAGACCAAGGCGTGGATTTTCGTGGACGACCGTCTCGTGGATGCCAGCACCCTGAACGACAACCAGCTGAACGTGGCCGACGCCATCCGTCTGATGCCAGGCCTCGTCGGCGGTCAGTGAGGCGCGAGCCTCACGGACAGGTTCAAAACAGGGACGCCGTCCGGAGCATGGGGATGACCATGGTCGAACTCGTGGACTACAAGTGCGCCGAATGCGGCAAGATCGAACAGTTCCGTGGTGACCAGAACGGCATCTCGTGCAAGGCATGCGGCGCGCGCATTTTCATGAAGCTGCGTCGCAGCGGCACGAAGCGCATCGACGCCGTTTGAGCAAGAGCGCACCCTTCTTGGACCGCTGACGCGGAGCCCTGTCCATGACGTCGTGGCTTCGTGCGTATGCGCCTCGGCGCTTCGACGAGTTGGCCACCACCGACGCTGTACGCGATCTTCTGGCTCAGGCTTCCCTGACGGCCAACCCGCCCCACCTGCTTTTGTCCGGCCCGTCTGGGGTCGGCAAAACAGCAGCTTGGCGCTTGGTCGCCAGGCAGGTCCTCGGTCCCGGCTGGCGCTCGACCACCCACGTGCTGAACGCGCGCGACTTGGCCCGCACATCAGGCGCGATGGCCACGTTCGAGTCCTTCCTCCGGCCCGAAGGCCGCGGTTCATCGGACACCCTCGCTGGGCGCACCAGCCTCGAGGCCTTCGACGTCGCCTTGTTCGATCAGCGCGAAGACGACGCGCCTCCGGCCGGTGAAGAATCGGTGGGGCGCGAAGGCCGTCAAGCGGTCTCGCGCCTCATTGTCATCGAAGACGCGGACCACCTCGGGCCAAAGCGCCAGCCCTACCTTCGTCGCATGATGGAGTCGGGAAGCGGCAGCTCTCGTTTCCTGTTCACCGCACGAACGCCATCACGCCTCATCGACGCCATCCGGAGCCGTGTGCAGCACGTCCGCATGCCGCCCGTGAGCCGTGAGCAGATTGTGGCACGGTTGGAGCACGCATGTGCGCAGGCTGGAGCCGACGATGCGACGGTGCTCGAAGACGTCGCCCACGTCGTGTCCGGAGACCTCCGCCGCGCACTGTTCGTGACCGAACTTCTGGTTCGCCGCGGCTTGCATACGGACCGCAACGCGCTGGGCCGTTTGCTTCAGGAAACGGAAGTCGTCGAGATGCGCATGGTCATCGAGGAAGCCCTCCGGGGGCGACTGCACGACTGGCGCTGGGAAAAACAAGGCGCGAGGAACACCCGCGTCCTCTACGGCGCCATGGGCCATCTTGATCGGTTGATGAACGCTCATCACCTCGAAGGCGACCAGGTCATCGAGCACGTTCACCAGCACCTTGTCGAGGGGCGCTTCCACCTGCCGCCCGACGTCTTGGCTGAACTGCTTGAGGTGGTGGCCAAGACCGATGCCGATTTGCGCCGCTCCTCCACCGCCCGCATTCACCTCGAAGCCATGCTCCACCGCTTTGCTGACGTGGGGCGTCGTGCGGGCCTTGCGCCTGCGTAACCGTGATGAGGGTCAGGCAGGTCGTTTGGCCGGGCGTGTAGCATAGCTGGATAATGCACCGGCCTCCTAAGCCGGGGATCGCGGGTTCGAATCCTGCCACGTCCGCTCATTGGCCACCTTTCCACCCCCGGGGGCGGGTCCCTTCAAAGCGGGAGCGTCCGTCGACGGGCTGAGGTGAGCCCCTGATCGGCGAGGACGGCATCCCGGTTCCCTACGGGGAAGGCTTCAGCCGTCCCGAGGACCCCGTCAAGCGTGCTGAGGCCCAACTCAACGCTGCGGAACGCATCCGTCAGCGAAGCGGCGCAATGGCCCGACANACCGCGTCACAACTCGGGCGCAAATGGCTGTGCATTCCCCTCGTGATGGGTTCCGTGGTCATCCTCGCTGCGCCCACCGCCAACATTTCTTCTCCACTGGCTCTTCTGGCCATCTGGGCGCCGTTCAGCCTGCTTGTGACGTCCTTTGCGACCCTTGCTGGCGAGGCCACGCAGCAGGTGCTACGTGCTCGAATTCAACTTCGTGCGTGGGGCGGCGGACCCGACGGGCAATCNCACGACCTCAAGGCACAACCAGGTCTGGATTTGGTGCAAGAAGGCATCAATGAGTTGCGGCGCGTCAATGCCGCACAAGCCCTCCTCATTGGGGCCTCTGCCATGTTGTTGTTGACCGCTTCCGCCATCACCACGGGCTCGGTTGGATGGAACCTTGCGATGCTGCTCGTCATCGTGTCGGGCGTGGCCCAAGGGTGGCACGCTCAGATCACCGCGGACAAGATGTTGCAGCTTGGGGACCCCTACCCTTTGCTCATCTCCTTCGTGCCCACCCACCACGCCACACAATTCGACGGCACCCTGTCCGACCTCGTCCTCGCTCACCTCGACCCCGACCTGGTCATCGACTGGCGGGCATGGTGCAACGAACTGGTGAAGGCCGCCTTGGACCCCCGTGGGCCGCGTCTTGTTCGCGAACGCACCCTGCTCATCCTGGCCCTCCATCATGACGGCCACCTCGATGACGCCACGGCCATGGGCCACCTCGATGACCTGCTCGGCCAACCGACCGTGGATCGTCTGCTGCTTGACAAGGATGCGGTGATGAATTGGCGCTCCGTGCAGCGCCTCATTCAGCATGCGTTGGCGTCACAACCCAACGCCGCCTTACTCCTCACCCGCCTCCTGGGAGACGTCGTGGGAGGCACCGTACGCAGAACGGGCCGGGATTGGCGCGTGGACACCGCGCTGGGGCCAGTGTGCGAGCGCGGTACTGGGCACCTCTTCGTCCTCGTTCACCACTGGGGCGAAGGGCGCGTTCCCGCTCACATCGAAATCCTCGCACCCGGTGGCGAGCCGTCAAGGCGCAACCAGCGCGTGGTCGTTGAAGGCTGCAGAGCCCTCGAGAACCCCATCGACCTGCAAGGCAAGGATCGACGTGCGGCGATGGACCGTATGGTGGAACATGTCGACCGCTCAACGATGCTTTGGTTCCGCCTGGCGTGGCCGACGACCCTGCGCGGGTCAACCCGTGTTCAGGTGCACCTCAAGGACGGCCACGGCCGACTCATCGATGCTCGGGTGCTCAGGACCGAGCTTCGTCCGACGGCGAGAAGCAGTGCGCGGGCCCTCGTTCGTCGTCTGGTGACGGTCCGTTCCATCAACGAATGGCCGCTCCCNAAACGCACCGGCGACCTTCTGGTCGGCGAAGAAGAAGCGTAGGTCCAAGCGCGTGCCTTATGGCGCGTCCCTCCGTCGCGCGCTTGTCGGAGGCATCGAAGTGGAAGTCTGGGACGTTGTGGTGCTTGGTGACGGGCCGGCAGGACTTGCCGCTGCGGCCAACGCGGCCAGTGAAGGCGCGAACGTGTTGTTGATGACCGCCGAGGCCCTTGGTCGACGCGATCCACGCATGGCCGACGGCCTTGCCGCAGCCATTGACGAGTCGACCAACCGCGGTCACCGAGAGGACACGATTCGCTCCGGGGCCTTCCTCTCCGACCAAGACATCGTGGCCAGCGTGACCGCTTCGGCCGTTCGCGAGGCTGACCTTCTCGAGCGCCGCGGCGTCATCTTCCGCCGCGACCTGCGAGGATTGCCTCAGGTGCGTCGACTGCCCGGTCACGGCCAGCCGCGCGTCGTCGGGTCGGGCGACGCCGATTCGCGCGAACTCCAGCAGGTGATGGAAGAGCAGTGCATGCGCCATGGCGTGGTGCGCCGCAGCGATCAGGTCCCGCTCCGATTGGTCCACACCGGGCAGCGCGTGCAGGGCATCGTGGTCGCAGACCTGACCGGTGGACGCGTCCTTGGCTTNCAGTGNAAGGCACTGATCCTCGCGGATGGCGGCGCTTCAGACCTCGCCCACACGGGCCGTGGTGGACACGGCTTGGCGTTGGCCCTCGAAGCAGACCTTCCGCTTCGCGACATGGAATTCCTTGTTTCAACGCCGCTCGGTGTCCGTGACACTTCGATGACCCTCCCACTGGGTCTTCTCGCGGACGGCGCCGTGGTCTGTGAAGCGGACGGCAGCCCCATCGACCTCGGTGATGACATGACGTCCGCAGTGAACGCAGTCCGCACGGCGAAGGAGGCCGTGATTGACCTTCGAGACCTCGGCGAAGCGCGGCCGTGGTACGACGCCACCTTCCGCTTGTTGGCCCAACGCCTTGGCGTGGATGCAGACCGACAGACCGTGGCCATCGAACCCCGGGCGTACGCCAGCCTCGGCGGCATTCCGGTTGACGAAGAAGGCCGGGCTGTCATCGGATCATGGTCCCGCTGGTTCACCGGCCTCTATGCCGCGGGTGGAACAGCGTGCACCGGCCTTCACGGCGCAGGCCTCCTGCCCGGCAACCTTGTCCTCGACGCGCTGACGTCCGGCCGAGCGGCCGGGGCCTCGGCTGCAGCGTGGCTGGTTGACCAAGCACACGGNGGCTCCACCGCTGTCGCAGAAGCCGTTCAGCAAGCAGAAGCCGATGTCGCTGCCATGATGTCACCAGCGGAAAGCGAAGACGGCGTGGTCCGCACCGGGGCCGTGACCTCAGCGGTCAGTGCCCTCGTTCGCAACGTGTTTGACGGCGGCACCTCAGCCGATGAATTGGCGGCTGCGTTGGACACCGTCGAGCACCTCGCGGTGTCTGCAGAAGCCCTCCACCTCGACGACCGATCGCTGGTGGCGAACGCCAATTTCGAAGCCGTGCTCGCAGCACAACACGGCGTTCAACAGGCCCGTGCGATGATCCAGAGCGCCATGGCGCGCACCGAATCCCGTGGCGTTCACGTGCGCCATGATCACCCTGACATGGACGTGGATCAGATGCACCACACCTTGGTCTCCTCCGACGGCACCACCGACACCCTTGCGGTGCGCAAGGGCGTCTCTGGGCATTGGGTCCTTGCACCCACCGAATCGGCGTGAGGATTGAAGTCGGCGTCGCTCCACGCACGCTCATGGGCGAGGCGACGTTGTTCGAGCGCATCGTCCAAGGCAACCTTCCGTCCCACCCCGTGGCACGCGGTCAAGGCTGGTACGCCTTCCTCGACGTCTTCCCTCGGCGGCCGGGGCACACCCTCGTCGTGCCTGAACGAGGCGTGCCCCGATTGGGCGANCTCCAGCCCGAGGAGCGCAGGTCNCTGATGGACGGCGTGGCNGAGGCTCAGCGACGTTTGAGTGCGGTCTTCAACACCGAGGATTTCCTTGTGCTGATTCATGACGGAGCGGGGGCAGGCCAAGAGGTGCCACACGTGCACGTGCACGTGCTGCCGCGGACTTCAGGTGACGGTGGCCGCTCGTTGCCCGCCCTCTGGCCCGATGCTCAAGGAGGCCGGGCGGACGACGAGGCGTTGGCCGCTTGGTCGCAGGACTTGGTGAAGGCATGACCAGCATCGGCGAGGACGGCTCCGTGGATCACCACGGTGAAGCCTTGCCGACGTTGACCAAGGCGAGTTCGAAGGTGCGGCTGGATGCCCTGATGTCCGTGCCGCAACCACGGTGGGACCGNGCGATNCCTGGNTCGCCATTTTGGACCAAACTGGCCTTCGTGCTGCTGCGGATTGTCGCACGTGGGCAATTCAAGTCCATGACCAGCGAAGGGCTGGAACGTTTGGACCACGATCGGGGTGCGATGTGCTGTGCGTGGCACGTGAACGCCCTCATGGATCCCCTTGCCATCATGCTGACCCNCCCCAGCCACTTCGTNATCGGCGGTCGGCACGACCTNGTGACTCGCCCGATCCTGAGCTTCTGGACGCGACGCATGGCGGTCCAGCCCGTTGTGCGCAAGGCTGAATTGTTGCGGGGCGGCTTTTCCAAGGAAGAAGCCCAGAACCTGAACGGACGAACCTTGCTCAACCTCGCGCGTGGTATCTCGTACGGTCATGGTGCTGCCTTGTTCCCCGAGGGTACGGCCCACGACGAGGCCCACCCAATCCGCCTCCGAACCGGGCCGATGCGAACGGTCCTCGCGGCTGCTGCCATCGCCCACGTCGAGGGACGGCCTCTTCCGCACCTCATACCGGTCGGCTTGCACTTCCGGGTGCGACACCATTTCCGCACCGATGCTCACGTCGAATACAGCGAACCAATTCCGGTGGAACTGGACGACATCCCCGAAGATCTGTTGGCCGCTGTGAAGCAAAACGACTGGAGCGAACCACCTGCCGACGCCGTCACCGCCTTGCGCGATGCGCTGACGCCCACCTTGCGTCGATTGACGCCAGACGCCGTGGACTGGTCTGAACGTCGAGCCTTGCACGTGTTGGCGCACGTCCGTGCCCGTCGTGAGGCACGGCCTTTGNCCGACTGGCGATCCGAAGTCATGGCAGCGCGGGACGAGCGCGATGCACTTCGTCCCGAAGGTGACCGCCCGCTCGATGACATTGTGCCTCAGCGCCTTACCTCTCCACCTTTGGACGCGGCCCATGCCGTTGCGGAGCGCCTCGAAGCACACGGCCTCGATGGCCGCGACCTCAACCGCGAAGGCCTTGGTTTGCGGAAGAATTCCCCCATGGCCGTGGCGGGTGGACTGGTTCGCATGGCGCAATTCCTCCCCTTCCTTCCTGTGTTCTTGTTGTCAATGGGCCTNCAGTCCACCCTCGGCTACGTCAAGGGGAATTCGACCGACGAAGGCGTCGACGCCCGAACAACCTACCACTTCGTGTTCGCACTGTTCGCTTCGATGATCGTGTGGCCTTTGGTGGCGGCTGGCCTCGCCGGAGGCGCTTACGCGATGGGCGGTCTGGATTCAAGCGGCGTGCCAGAACTTGCGGCTGCGGCTTTGTTCGTGCTTTGTTTCCCCGTGTTTACGCTTTCAGGGTGGTCCTTTGCCGCGGCGTGGGACGGCTGGGTCATCGTACGCGGCGGTCTACGTCGTGCCAAGTTGCGTCGTCGANACGGCCTTGATTTGCGAAAGGAGTTGGATGTGCTTCACGCAGCCATGGCCGAGTAACCCCGACGGTGTGGTTCAAAACGGTCCGGCTTCAGCCCACACCATGGACGCTTCCGAGGCCGGCACGCTCCTGCGTCGTTGGTTTGCCGGCGAACGCCTCGAGGTTCGGGAGCAGCAAGACCCACGAGCTGATGTTCATCTGGCGGTGAAGTACCCCCCCGGTCCACGAGGGCACACTTTCACGGTGGTCGTTCCCAAGGGGCGTGACCTTGTCGCGGTCTCCAGCGTGACGCGCGTCGACGCTGGCCAACAGGACGAGATGCGCGCCCTGATGGGCGAGGACGGCGAGGAGTGGAAAGGTTGGGTTCACGAGATGCGGATGCACCTTATCTCAAGCGGTGTGGATTGGAACCTGAGCATGGGTCACGACGGAAAGGCCCGCCCTGGCCCCCTGCAAGCNTTCAACGTCAGCCTTCCCATTTGGTTCGATGGCCTGACGAAAAACGAGCTCATGCAGGCCCTCCGTTCCCTTTGGATGAGCAAACTCGCACTCATCCACGAGATCAAGTTTGGATTCGGTCAAGGTGTGGGNCGCCCAGGCCCCGTCGACGATTGGGAGGAGCGGAAGCGTCAGCGTGGNCAAAGCGGAAGCCGCCCAAGCACCGTGGAAGAGACGGCGGAAATCCAAATCCTCGACGACGACGCCGCGCCGTTCGGCAACGATTTCGATCCATCAGAGTGGATTTGAGCAGCCCTTGGTCATCTGACCTGAATGGGGTGCGGTTAAGTAGGATGAAACGTCGAATTGTGCTGCCAGTCCACTGGAGGTCGACCCTATGCGCCAATCAATGAAGTCCCTCAGCCTCGTCATGCTGCTTCTGCTGTCCGTTTGCTCCTCGATGTTCATCGTCACCGATGTCGCCGAGGCCAACACCGTGGTCATCACGGAGGCCGTTCAGGTCGTCGACGGTGGCGCTGCTTCCGATCAGCAGTCTGCCGTCGGGTCGGACAGCGAAGGAAACGTGCACCTCGTGTGGACCCGAAACGGTCAGCACCTGTGGTACTCCATGCTCTCACCGCGCGGCGAGACCATGATTGACGCCACCCAAATCAGCAATTCTGGTCTTCACAAGATTGCGCACCCCGACCTCGTGGTCGACGAGGACGACACCGTGCACGTCGTGTGGGCCGACCGAGCCGGTCAGCACTCCATCATGTACACCGCTCTGCAACCGTTCAAGGCGCCACGTGACGGTCAAGCCACGACCGACGGCACCATCTCCTCCATCGATGACACCATCATCTCGAAGCGCTCGCAAAACCGCGACTGGCCAGCCATCGACGTCGACAGCATGGGCGCCCTNCACATCGTGTGGCAGGACGCCTACGATCCGCTTGACAAGTTCTTCGCGCAGCCCCAGATCTACTACTCCATGATCGAGCCCGACGTGACCACTGGCTCCACGCTGACGCTCTTCGACGACACCCTGCTGACGCCGATCATCGGACACAAGGGCCACCCCGACGTCGTTGTGGACGCCAACGACTACGTCCAAATCGCCTGGGACGACACCCGTGGTGGCAAGGTCGAACTCGTGTTCGTCGTCGACACCTCCGGTTCGATGTACTCCGAGTGGGCCGACGTGTGCACCGTCATCTACGGCGGCAACTTTGCCAGCGGCGGTTACTTCCGTGGCATCAAGCCGATGCTCGCCGACGCCAACATGTCGGTCTACGAGACCATCTATGGGCTCGGCAACACCCTGCCCAGCGTCGCNCAATCCGGCAACTGCGCGGCCTACTACAAGGGCGGCCAGGGTCCCCGCAACACCGCGCTCGGCACCACGGACAGCGACGATTCCGGCGGCCTGCGTGTGCTGCCTGAGACCATCTACAACGGCAACACCTACTCCGGATACTCCGGTGAAGACTGGGGTCCAGGGACGAACTGGGCCTGCCTCTCTTGGAAGGACGCTTTGGGCAACGTGCCCGGCAACCCGCCCTCGACCTCGGACCACAAGTGGAACCCCAACGCCACCAAGATCGCCATCCCCATCTCGGACGAGGGCCCCAAGGACGGCGANCCAGCGACCGGTGCAGACGACAGTGCCTCCATCGAGGAAGCCCACGACAACTGCGTGACCGCGGGTGTCGTTCCTGTTGGTCTCTACGGCCAGAGCTACGGTGGCGCAGGCACCGTGGAGTCCCACTTCCGCGACCTTTCCCAGTGCCCGAACGGTGTGGTCAGCCAGCAGACACGAAACTGCCCCGGCAGCACCGTTCGCAACACCGATGCGGGCGGTCAAGTCTACGAGTTCCCCTCGGGCACGAGCAACAACATGAACCTCCTCGTCGAGGCGATGGTCTACATTTCCACCAACAACTCCCGTGAGATCTACATGAGCGTCCTCGACCCCTACGGGAAGATGAACAACGACGCNCAGTGGACGCCCGGNGACCAGGGCACCAACGTGGTCGGCAACGGCTACGTTGAGGACACCGGCGCCGGTGCCGACGGCCACCTTGTCGTGGTCAACGACACCCGCGTGACCATCGATGACGCCTACTCCTTCCACCCCTCCATCGGCGTGGACCTGCAAGGNAACACNCACATTGCATGGATGGACGGGCGTGACTACGGCTTCGAGAAGGAGGTCAATTACGAGGTCTACTACACCAAGCTGCGCTTGCAAGGCGCGGGTGCGTGGGACGGCGCCGACCAGGGCCTGTCCACCTACGCCATCAAGAAGATCGACGACACGGCGATTTCCAACGTTGAAGGCCGGTCTGGGCTGCCCCAAAACAGCCCATACGGCGGCAACTCCGTCTTCCCGGCCCTCCTGACCGACGACCAGAACAACGTCCACATCGCTTGGGTTGACTCGGGCAACCTGACCGCCGGTGAAGAAGTGGTCTACACCCGCCTCAACAGCACCGACCTCACCGGTGAGGGCCTGACGGCCATCGACCCATGGGAGATTTCGCCCGTGACCCGCTGGAACTCGAACAAACTCGGACCAGAGAACGGCCGCCAACCCTCCATCGGCATGCCGCCTGCCTTTGCCAACGACTTGGGAAGCGGCGCGCACGTGGCGTGGTCGGACACGAACAAATGCAGTGACGAAGCCAACAACAACCGCTTCACGATCTGTTATTCGCACATCTTGACCGGCCAAGTCGACGTCGAGTTGGACGTCGGCGAGACCTACTACCACGTCATTGAACCCGGCGAGCAAACGGTGTACAACCTCACCGTCAACAACTCGACGCCAGGTCCGACAGATCTCGTCGCCGACGCGTACACGCTCAACGTGTCCGGCGTGCCGCAGAACTGGACGGCGACGCTCTACTTCGCGAACAACCACACGACGATTTTCCCCGACACCGTCATTCCGCTTGCAGGTGGCGAACTGGCACGCTTCTACATGCGCGTCAAGGCGCCCTCGATTTACCAAGCCAACGAGGACGAGTATGCCAGCATCGTGGTGACGTCCAAATCAACGTCAGATCCGGCGATTCAATCGTCGCTGATCACGCTGACCAAGATGGACGTGGTTCACGGCATCAACCTCGAGACCTCGCACAGCATCGCGGACATCGAGCAGGGCCAAACGGCCATCTTCTCGATCACGATCACCAACACAGGGAACGTGTTCGACCGCTTCGACTTCTGGGATCCTGCGACCCTTGAGGGTCAGGCCGAGTGGGTCTTGCCCTTCGCCTGGCAGGTCAACTTCCCGACGTCGGTGGAGCTTGACCCCGGTCAGTCCGTCACGAAGAACCTCGAAGTGAGCGTTCCGACGACCGAGGACCCAGGTCTGTTCGTGATCTACCTGAAGGGATGGTCGGCCGGCGAACCGGTCAAGTCGGTGCANCAAGGCACCTACGACATCCTCGAACTGCAGGTCTTCGTGTCGATCCGTTCGACAGGCAACATCGTGTTCGAGGACTCCGAAATCGACAGCCTCGAGCGCGTTCTCCCCGGACAGTGCACGGAATATTCCGTGCCGGTGACGAAGAACTTCGACTCCGGAGATTTGGTGTTCACCACGCCTGGCGCTCCTGAGGCTCGACCGGCTGAGGTTGACCTCACGACCTGGCGCACGGAGCACTGGACCGTTGAGGTCGATTTCCGTGACGCGCCAGGTGGCAACGCTCTGGAATTGAACGACCCGCGTACGTGGGAAATTCTTGGTGGCGACGAATCGGTGACCCACACGGTCTACGTGGAGGTCTGCGCACCCACCAACGCCACGGCCGGCCTTGGCCCAGCGGTGACCCTGAAGGCCAACTTGGACTCGTATCCGCGCATTTCTGACTCGGTGCTCTTGTCGACCAACGTCATCCACGTGTATGACCTGGAAGCAGGCATCGATCCCGACGTGGGCACGGAACTGTTCGTGAACCCCGGTGAGGAGTGGCTCTTGCCCATCACCGTGCGCAACGAAGGCAACGGTCCAGACCGCTACGACTTCCGCTTGGCCCGCGTGACGGATGCGGCNGGCGTTGACGTGCTTTGGGACATCGATGTGCCGCGAAACGCCCTGCAGGAGTTGTCGCGTGACACCTACCAGACCTTCGAGGTCCGAATGAACGTCCCCGACCAGGTCGAAGCAGGTGCATACACCGTGGTCTTCGAAGCCTTCTCCGAAGAGGCCTACCCCGACGACAAGGGCCGTGAAACGCGTCTCCGCGACACGTTGGTCTTTGACGTCCAAGTCAACGAATTCCACGACATGCGGATTTCGATGGACCCACGGATCGACAACCCGGTCAAGACCTCCGCGCCCGGTCGCGTGGTGTCCTTCGAGGTGAACATCACCAACTACGGCAACGTCCCCGACACCCCAAGCTTGCACAACCACACGAGCAACCGTGACGGCGATGACGTGCTGTGGAACACCGTGCCCGGCATGGGCTCCCTGTCCTCATGGAGCGTGGAGTGGATGCAGGTCGAGCAAATTGGTGCCGACCTGTTCACCACCGTACCCTGCGAGGTCCTCCAGAGCACCGCCAGCGCCTTCCCCGAAGACCGCTGCGTCTACCTCGAGGACACGAACACCTGGCGCATGCCGGAGATGGACGCGTACACGACCATCGGCATGGTCGCCGCCGTGAACATCGGCACCGATGCGACCCTCACCACCCGTGACATCGGCCTGAAGGTGACCAGCCTCCACGGTGATGCCGAAGCCGGCGGCGATCACGACGACAGCCCAGAGTGGGCCGGAGAAGACCTCGACTCGAACGAACTCATTGTGACGCTCCGACTGCGTGCGCCGAACCTGAAGATCGTCGAGGCAGAGGCTTCGCAAGAAAGCGCCAAGGTGGGCGAGACCATCCCTGTGCGCGTGGTGCTGGCCAACGACGGCAACACCCACGCCACAGACATTGAGATCATCCTGTGCGAACAACGTCGCATTGACGAGGACATCAAGCGTGATCTGCGCACCGAAGGCTGCGCTGACGAAGACATCGTCATGCGCCAGGTCGTCGGCGCCATCCTTGCACCGACCGACGCCGAAGAGCAGAAGCAGGTTGAGATCTACCTGCTCTACCCCGTGAGCGCGGGCAGCAAGGCCGTGTACGTGATGATCGACCCCACCAACGAGATTGTCGAAGGCAGCGAGCGTGACAACATCGTCTACCTCCCAGAGGAACTGTCCTCCAACGCCCCCGCGCTCGACGTGGCGGCTGAGGTCGTCAGCGCGACAGCGTTGCCCGGTGCCGTGGTCCTCCTGACCGTCGCGCTCTTTGGTGTGCTCTTCNTGGTCGGTGCTGCTCGCCGTGGTGCGGTCAAGGCCCGTATCGCTGAGCAGTCCTCGCTGATGAGCGTCCTGAGCGACGAAGACGGACTCTGATCTGAGCCTTGGCTCAGCGGCGTCGCTTGACGCTGCCAAGCCACCAGCGCAGGTCACTGTCCGGCTTGACGGCCACCACGTGGCCCGCCCGCTCTGCGAGCTGTCGCTCAAGGCGTGCCCCGACTTCGTCGACCATCGCCGCGATTTCTTGGCGGCCGAGGCCGAGGTGTTGACCGAGGGCGAGCGCGTCCAAGCGCTCGTTGGGCGACTCCAGCAGACGGTGGACCATCACACGCTCGTCGTAGGCTTCGAAGTCGGCTTCCACCGCGGCTGAGATCCTGTTCTGGACCTGTTGGTGGAGGGCGATGAGCGCGTCACGCTGACGGTCCAAGGCATCGAGTTGCTCGGAGAGATGACGGAGGTGGCCCAACCCTTCCCCGACGGCGATTTTTTTGCGGCCGCTCACGGCTTCAGCCACGGTGCGTGCACCGTCTGGAAGCGTCGAGGTCAGGCGCATCGGTCCGCCTTTGGGCAGGTCGCGCTGCTCGATGCGAAACAGGTCAGGTCCCAAATCGATGCGAACCGAAACCGCTTGGGTGACGCTGTAGATGCGCTTTGGCGGCCCNCCCTTGTCGCTGGGGACCTTCTCTTTCGTGACCAGGCCGCCCCNTTCAAGCTCTTTCAGGTGCTTGTTGATGGCCGGTTGGCTGACGTTGAGCAGGTCCGCGAGCTGCATCGGATAGTGCGGTTCTCGGACCAAACGTTCGAGGATGCCTCGACGCACGTCGTTTTGAAGCAAGCGAAGGGTCGTCGCCGCGTCGTCCATCTTCTCAACCAATGGTTCAACAGTCGAGGCCTTCTTTGAAGCCGTCGTCCGTCAGGTGAAGATGAGGAAGGCATCCACGACCCATTCGACGATCCGTCGGGGCCCAAGGGCGGCGTAGATCAGGGCCACGACGCCAAGAGCGAGGAACCAGAGGTTGCCGGATCCCGGCAGGGTGGCGTCGTATGCCCACGTCACGTCGAATTGTTGCAGTTGCTGACTGTCCTCTCCTCCGACCACGAAGCGCACGTCACCGCTGCTGGCCGCCCAACTGAAGCCGCCGTTTGAGGACGGNCCACCGGCCAGCAGTTCGACNCCGTCCTGAGGGCACTCATAGTACCCGTCGCGCAACGTGCACTTGCTCGCTTCAGTGGCCCGGGCAACGCCAACCCAGACGCCGTCCTTTTCCCAGGAGACGTCGACCGTGACGTCGACGCTGTCGACCGCTTTCACGAGTTCAACGATGTCTTCGGACATGCCCCAATAGCACGTCACCTCGTCGTCATCGATGAAGGGCAAACCTTCGTCCACGTCGCATGGGGGAAGCATGGCGGTCTCTTCACCCGCGTCGGAGACCAAGGCGGGTGGCGTGATCAGGTACAAGGCAAGCATCACCAGCGCCAAGACGGCGGCGACGATTCGCGTGATGTTGGCCAGCACACCATCACCTCAGGGCCCGTCGTCCCACGATTCCCAGTCCTTGCCCGCGGGCTCCACTGGGGTGGATTTCTCCGGTTCACTTCGCGCTGCGGGCGTCGGCGCGACCCTGCGGCTTGTGGCCACAAAGGGGTCACGAGGGCCGTCCTGACGTGCTTCAGGCGGCAGTGCGCCTTCGATGTCGCCACGCATCAGCGCGTAGACCTGCTCGGTGGTGAGCATGCCGTTCGGCGCAACGTCTGCGCCTGGCGCACCTCCCTCGGATTCGCGGTACGCTCCCGTGACCGGGTCGAAGGGCAAGTCCTGCTCACGGACCTGCTGGGTGGGGATTCCAAAGGCTTCGGCGCCTCCAGGNGTCATNGGCTGGATTTGTCCGTCCGTGCCGACGATCATGACGCCCTTGCCGCGTTGGCGGCGTTCTGAGAACAGCAGGGTCAGCCCGACGGGGAGGATGAGCACGCCGAAGGTGCACAAGCCGAAGGCGGCGAGGATCCACGGCGAGGAAAGCATGCCTTGTTCCATGGCGGGGACGTCCACCAACCACGCCTCGACGCCTTCATCGGCTTCAAGCTGAAGCAGGTGCTGGCCGTCTTCCTCGACCTCCCACGCCGCGACACGGACGAAGACCACACCACGATCGACGGTCATGGGCTCCCACTCGCTGCGGCACTCTGAGGCCTCGAGGGCCGACCCTGTGTTGCTGTTCCATCCATCAGAACGCATCAAGGTCGCATTGGCTTCGTGGTCTGCCGTGATGTACAGCGCGTGGCAGACGGGACGAAGGTCCGCAAGCGCACCTTCGCCACCGGAGACTTCCGCGACGTGGGTCGTTCGAGGATCGAAGGCCTCGTTCAGGGCTCCGCCCATGGAGCCGAAGAGGATGAAGCTCGAGAGCAGCATCACGCCACCGAGCACCACGATGCGCAAGGGCCACGGAGAGACCGCTTCCGGTTCGGGCATCACGGGTCTGCGTCGGCTCCACCGTCAAGAAGCCTCGCGCCGAACCGTCAGGCGAGTCCGAGTTCTGCCAACTTCTCCGGGAGGTACGTGTCGGTGACGAAATCAAGACCGTACTTGGCCAAAGACTGCTGCTCAGCCTTCTTGCCAAGTTCCAGCATCATGTTGATCTGTTCTTGCCACCATGGATCCTGGAAGCGTGGGTCGCTCAACTCAGCGTTCAGGGCTTCGATGTCCTTCTTCGAGAGGTCGTCGCTGGGCAGGTCGTAGGCCACGATGTCGTCTGCGGTGATGCCGAGGTAGGTCGCGGTGGGGGTGGCGAGGTATTCCGAAATGTGTGCGGTCTTGATGGCGCCGTAGGCGATGGATGCGTGGATGCGGTACGACCACGGGTCACAGTCAGCAAAGACGACCACGGGCAGGTCCCACTCCTCGCTCATGCGCTTCATGATGCGGCGCGTGGACCGCGCGGGTTGACCCTTCAGGTGAACCAAGGCGCAACGGTGGTCTTCGTCGAAGCCGTTCTCGATCAACCGATCGAACATACCACCGGTCTCGATGGCCATGATGAAATCCACATCGTGCTCGATGAGTTCCAACTTCTCGGCTTCCACGTTGTACGGCACGCCGTACCCGGAATCACCGACGTCATCGCGGGCGTTGATGCGCATCCATTCCCCGCGTCGGTTGCGCTCCTGCAGGGTGATGTTGCCAATGATGCGCGCGCCGTCCTCCTCAGGGCGGAGCTTGAAGTCCTCACGCAGGCATTTCGTGACCACTTCGAGGTCCTCGGCGAGGTTGTTGCTCTCGTTCTGCGAGCCGAACTTTCCGTGGCCCCAGCCTTCCGAGATGTAGTACATCTCCCTGAGGGTGCTCGATTTGCCGGCGTCGATCATCTCCTCGATGAACTCGACCACGTGCAGGGCGCGAAGCAATTGCTTGGCGGACCGTAGCGAGGTGGCGTCACGGACCGAGGTGGACTTTCCGTACTTGTAGACGCCAAGGCGCGTGTTGAACGTGATGTTGTTCTTCGTTCGGACGGGGAGCGTCATCGTCGGTGGTTCGCCCTTCACGATACGGTCGTACATCTCGACGACGACGTCGTGCAGTGCGGATTTGGTCTCTTCAGGGGAATGCGTTCGTCCGGTCATGCGTCACCCTCCGTCCAGTCCAGGATGTTCCCGCTTGGGGCCACGGCCTCCGCAGCCACCTCAGCAGGTGCTGAATCGGGCACGGCCACCTCGACGGCCGAAGGTGTGGCGTCTCCTTGCGGCGCTTCGTCGTCTTGGCCCCCGTCCTCGCCTTCGGTGAGCACCTCTTCCTGGCGCCGCAGTTCCTTGAGCAAAGCATCGTCCATTTTGGTGGCGCCAATGACGTCACCTGCGCCGCGGTAGAACACCTCCGTCTCCGTCCAATCGCCCTTCTCAAGGCCGTCCAAGGCGAAGGTGATGGTCGCAGATTCGCCCGGTTTGAGGGTCTCCAATTTCCACGCCCACACGCCAGTCATTTCCGAGCGACCGCCGCGGTCGTTGTCGACCATGGTCGCGCCTTCACGCTGAGGCCAATTCGCCAACAAGGTGTAGGAGCGGGCTTTGGCGGTGTAGTTGCTCAGGGAAATCTCGACGTTGGTGCGCTTGCTTTCCTTGTCCCACGCCGTGGCTTCTTGTGCGATGACGGCGTTCATGATTTTCGTGATCGAACCGGCCAACGTCGGGACCTCACGACCGAGGATGGACGCCGATTTCTCGGCGATCGCCGGCAGGATGTCGGTGATGAGTTCGAACTTCTCCTGCGTCTTGGCGAGTTTCTTCTTCTTCTCCAGGTGCTTGCGCAATCCTCGGCCAAGCTCGAGCATGGCCTTGCGCGCTTCTTCCCGCACCTCTTCGTTGTCCGCGACCGCTTCTTTGGCCTCGGAGGTGAACTGGACGTTGGTGCTGGCCAGGTGCACCAGGACCGCAGCAGGCCCCTTTGGCACGCCGTTGCCGCCGGGCTGGTCCAAGCCGTACTGGCGCCAGTCCACCGACTCAATGGCCTTGGTCAACATGCACCCGCCCTGCTGGTACATCAGGGGAACGCGGTTTGCAAAGCGGAGGACTTCGACGGCCGAATCCGCTGGCATGCCCTCGCCAAAGATGAGGCCGACCTCGATTTGGAAGGGGTTCCCCGAGCTGACTGCAGGTGCGCGCGTCAGGGTCGTGACGAAGCGGGAATCGATCGTCTTCGACAGCCCCTTCTTGATGAGCAATTCCTCGATGGGGGACAAGCAGTCGATGGGCGGCTTGAGCAGCTTCACCGGCTCGAAGACGATGCGCGGGTCCCACGTTTTGCGCAGGTGCTTGGAGATGGCGTCAGCGGTTTGCTTGTTCCACGGCCCGTCGCCGTGCGTGCTCTGGACGGTGCTGCGCAATTCGACGAGGCTCTCCTCCCAGTGCATGTCGGTGCGCGAGGTCACGATGTCGAGCAGGTCGTCGATGGTCGCCTCGGTAAGCGCGTCCAACAGATCGCCGTGCTTGGCGTCCGCGATGGGCGCGCTGGGCACGCCGGGACGGCGTGCGTCGGCGACGTAGATCCGCGAGCCCCGGTGGTCGAGGCGGTAGGGGCGCAGGTAACCCCGGATGCCTTGGAAGGTCTCGGCCAAGGCTCGGATTTGCTCGGGGTTCAGCTTGCCAGGGCGCGACTTGAGCGGCTGACCCTTGGCGTCAACCAAGCCGGACACCTCGCACATTTCCTTGACCGCTCGGCCAGGAACGCCCGAGAAATCGGTCTTGAGGAAGATGCTCAGGTTGGCGGCCTTGGTGGCCTTGGCGAGGCGGTTGAGTTGCCCCAATTCGATGCCGTGCGGGTGCGGCTTGATGGCGCTGACCTTGCGCGGCAACCGTTCGGTGACGCGCGGCCAGTGCGTCGTCTCCCCGTCCGGGTCGACGAAGGTGATGCTGGCGTGGGGATTGACGATGCTCGTCATGCGCAGGTACTGCCAGACGCTCTGCTTGCCGCGCTGGAACTTGGCCTTCATGCGGCAGCGCACGTAGAGGCCGGACGCCTTCTCCGTGCCGTCCTCAAGGACCCACGGAACGCGCTGCTCCTTGCTCTTGATGGCCTTGTTCGACTTGGTGTCGAGGCCCAGTTCCATTTCCACGGCGGTCGTCTCGCTGGCGATTTTGGAGCGCACGTGCGTGGGTTTCCCGGTGGTGAGCTGGCTGTACATCACGACACCGGTGATGCCGATGCCCTGCTGACCGCGGGATTGGCGGATGGCGTGGAAGCGTGAACCGAAGAGCAGCTGTCCGAACACCTTGGCGATGCTGTCGCGGGGGATGCCGGGGCCGTTGTCCTCGACCTCCAGTTCGATGACGTCGCGCTTCGGATCGGCCTTGCTGATGCTGATTTTGATGTCGGGCAAAATGCGCGCTTCCTCACACGCGTCAAGGGCGTTGTCCACGGCCTCCTTGACGGCCGTGATGAGGGAGCGGTGGAGGCTGTCAAAGCCGAGGAAGTGCTTGTTCTTCTCAAAGAATTCAGAGATGGAGGCTTGCTTCTGATTGCCGGCCATTCGTGTGGCGATGTCCCTCTTTTCACTCATGCAAGCACCGTCCTGAGGTCCTCCTCCGTCCTGATGACGTCGGGCCTCGAACGATGCACAGGCCTCACCGACGGTTCATGAAGAACCGGGTTCGATTCACGCAAAGAGGTCGTCTCGCCAGGCGGTGATTTCGCCCGTGAAGGCGCTCGCGGCCACCGTGAGCGGGCTGGCCAAGTAGAGCCGGCCTGGACCGGACCGGCCCTGGAAATTTCGGTTGATGGCCGAGACCGTGACCTGCTCGGCGTCGGTCGACACGCCGGGGCCGGCCCCGATGCAGGCGCCGCACCCCGGATCGATGAGCTTTACACCGACGCGACCGAAGAGGTCGTGCCAGCCCTCGCGCACGGCGAGGTCCTTGACGTGACCAGAGCCGTATTGGATGTAGAAATCAACGCCCTCGGCCACGGTCAAGCCGGCCGCTTCGGCCGCCGTGCACACCTCGGCGTAGTAGGCGACGTCGTCTTCCTTGCCGGCCGTGCACGAGCCGCCGTAGGCGATGTCGATGGCGACCGCGTTGAGGTCCGCCACGTTGGCGCCGTTGGTCGGATCCGAGGGGATGCCGCGGTCGGGATCGCCGGGATGGGCGACCATGGGCTGGATGGAAGAGAGGTCGATGACGTGGACGCCGCCGTCGTAGACCGCACCTTCGTCAGGAGCGACCGCCAAGGCGCGCTGCGCGTCGAGGTCGAGGTCCGGCATGCGCTCGCCCATCCACGCGTAGAGCAACTCGTCGGCCTCGCAGATGCCGGTGCGGGCGCTGCATTCCGTGGCCATGTTGCACAGGGTGGCGCGCTCGTCAACGGAAAGCGATGCAAGGCCGGGCCCGCCGAACTCCATGCTGCGGTTGAGGGTCAACTCCTCGCGGGCGTGGTCGGCGAGGATGTAGAGAATGACGTCCTTTGCGGTGCAACCGGGATGAAGTTCGCCCACCAGTTCGAAGCGGATGGATTCGGGCACCTTGACGAAGGTGAAGCCGGCGCTGACAAGGTTCGCGTACTCGGTCGCGCCGACGCCGTAGGTCAGCGCGTTCGAGGCGCCGCCCATGCAGGTGTGGCTGTCCGTGGCCTGAATGAAATCGCCCACTTCGATGAATTCCTCACGCGCCACCTGATGGCAGATGCCGGGTGAGACGCCGTCCACGGCGCTGTAGTCGCGCACACCAGCGTGGACCTGGAAGGCCTTCTGCAGGTCGCGCAGCACCTGCACCTTGTGCATGAAGGGGATGAAGCGCGGGTTGTGGTCGGCGTACAGCAGGTGATCCTCGAAGACCGCGAACTTGTCGGGGTTGGGCAAGGCGTAGTCCTCGCCGTAGACTTCGCTCAGGAAGGTGTGGACCTGCGCGGTCGTGAATTCGTGGGAATAACCGCCCTGCACGCCGGCGATCACCGGGTCGTGCGGCTTGACGCACTGCCCCTCGGGCTGACCGACGAGGTTGCGCGCGACGATCTTCTCGGCCATGGTCATCGGCCGCGAGGGCGTGGTCAGGGCGGGCAAATTGAGTTCGCCCGCGGCAAGGCGCTTGGCGAAGGGGAAGAGTCCACCCTCCTCGAGGATGAGGCGCGTCACGGGGTCGTAGCGTGAGGTGAACTCCTCGAGCGCGAGTTCCTCGCCGTTCTGCAGGCGCTCGAGCATCGCATGGTCGCCCATGAGTTGTCCGAGGTTGATGTTGTTCCGCTCGTGGATGGGCGCGAAGGAGGCAGCGATGACCAGGCGAATGCCGGCCCAGCGCTCGCACTGCGCCGCGGTTTCACGGCTGGAGCCGGTGCCCTTGCGCTGGCCGGAGACGATGACCTGGAAGCCGCCGTTGATGAGCGCGTTCTCTTCGAAGACGCGCTTGCCTTCGTGCATCAGTCCCGCGTAGGCGTTCTTGGCGATCTCCGCCGGTTCGTGGTCGAAGCAGACCCATGCCGGCGTCATCACGTCGGTGTTAATGTCGTCGAGCAGATCCTCGACGGAGAGGTCCTCCATGCGCAGGTTGAGCCCATCGTAGAGCTGCTCGCGGATGAGCTCCAGATCTTTCGTCAAAAAGAGGACGCGGGCCCCCTCTTCGAGGCGGATGACGGATGGCGTTTGGTGCTGCATCCTCATCCCCGTTCTGGCCAGACGTTGCACCTGTTTAACCAAATCGGGAGGGCGCCAATGCCGTTCAGGCGACGGGAAGAATCAAAACCCGCACACTGAAACCTTGCGCGGATTCAAAACGCCTTACTGCGAGCCATTTCAGACCTTCAGGTACTTGGACTCAACGGAAGAATGTTGAAATACCTCACCGGTCGGGGTTTAAGTGAGTGACCTGATGGTTCAGGTCGGTATGGGTGTTGAGGATGGAAGACAGGCATGTGGAAGACGTCGTGAAATGCAATGAATGTGGCAGTCGAAGCCTCACCCGCGACGAGACCCGCGGCGAACTGGTCTGCGACGACTGCGGGCTGGTGCTCGAAGACAACGTGATCGACCAGGGCGCCGAGTGGCGCGTCTTCTCCCCCGAACAGGGCGACCAGCGCGCCCGTACCGGTGCTCCGATGACCGTCATGCTCCACGACAAGGGATTGTCCACGGACATTGATTGGCAGAACAAGGACTACTCGGGCAAGACGATCAACTCGCGCTACCGCTCCCAATTCTACCGCATGCGCAAGTGGCAGAAGCGCTCCCGCGTGAGCAACGCCACCGAGCGCAACCTCGCCATGGCCCTCGCCGAGCTGGACCGCATGGCCAGCCGCCTCGAGCTGCCCAAGTCGGTCCGTGAGGCGGCCGCTGTGAACTACAAGAAAGCCGTCGACAAGCGCCTCATCCGTGGTCGCTCCATCGAAGGTGTCGCCGCAGCGTCCCTGTACGCGGCTTGCCGCCAGTGCGGCGTGCCCCGCACCCTTGACGAGATCGGCCAAGCGAGCCGCACCGGCCGCAAGGAAATCGGCCGCACGTACCGCTTCATGGTCCGTGAACTGAAGATGAAGATCATGCCCACCGGGCCTGAGGACTACATCTCCCGCTTCTGCAGCGGTCTCGGCCTCGATGCTGAGGTCGAAGCGAAGGCCTACGAGCTCATCAAGGCCGCCCAGGAGAAGGAATTGACCAGCGGCCGCGGCCCCACCGGTATCGCCGCCTCGATCATCTACATCGCCAGCGTGCTCTGCGGCAAGCGCCGCACCCAGCGCGAAGTCGCCGAAGTGGCGGGCGTGACCGAAGTGACGATCCGCAACCGGTACAAGGAACTCATTCAGAACCTGAACATCGAGCTCGAAATCTGAACTATGATTTTCCACAAATGAACCATTGTGGGGAAATGGGTTAGAACCAATGCTCAGATTTGAATTTCAATCCTTTTCAATTCGGTCATAAATCGAGACTACAGTGTTGGCTGTCTCCACAATTTTCTGGTCTCGGAATTGTTGTATTTGCCGGTCCACACGTTCCTGAGCCCTTGCTTTCCGATCACTAGATCTCTTCATGAAAAATCCAACAATGCCCAACACACCCGCAACCATGCCGATGATTTTTGACAAATTACTGAGAAATGGTTCGTTATTTGAACCATGGTCCATAGAGCTAGGAATTGCACAACCGTCAAGTCCAACAGAGGTGTTTACTGGTGTGTTCGAACATGAATCACGCGAATCAACAATGCCATCGTTGTCGGAATCTGTCAATTCCTCTACCGCGCAGCCGTTAGCGTCAACGTTGGAGTTTGGGCTGTCTGGGCAGTAATCCGGATTCGTGCCCGAGCGATTGTCACCAAAACCATCTCCATCTCTGTCTTCCCACTGACTCGCATCTGTTGGAAAAGGATCGGAATTGTCACCCTTACCATCAGCATCTGAATCCCTGGATTCAGTTGCGTCGTTTGGGAATTCGTCACTGTTGTCTCCGACTCCGTCATTGTCCGAATCGTACCACTCTGCCGCGTCATTTGGGAATCTGTCAATTCCATCGTCATATCCATCTCCGTCAGAATCAGGATAGGATGTTGTTGGAGATGTGACCTTCCATGTTGCATTTACGTCTCTGTCTTGCCTTGAATCGTCTCCGTAACCGGAGAGAGTAAATTCTTGCTCTGGTTCTGATAACCAACTGAAGTAGAATTCCCCTTTCCATTCGTCAGAGCTACCGTGCATGTCGCATTCATCACTATTGGCAAAATCCTTGTCTTTACATGAAATCAGGAATCGTATATTGGAAGAATCATCTGGAATGTTGACGGTCAAATTCCACGCACTACGAAGAACAAATACGTCATCCCAACGTGGGCTTTCAAAACAATCGATTTGAACATCATCCGCAAAAACACACGCTTCGAAAAATGGGTCTGGGGCGCCATCACCAGAATCCCATTTGCCCGATGCGTTTGCATCCCAGGACACCAACGTGAGAATTACGTGTGCATCTTCGTCATCTCGATGGTCTCTTTCGTCAGGTATTCCATCTCCATCGGAATCCTGTGCGGCCACATGTAGGGGCAAGAAAAAAACCAACACAGCCAAGATCGAAGCGCGGTGTACCGGCTTCATGAGTTTTGGTTGCTGCTTTTATTGAAAAAGAATCCGCGAAACGGCCTGCGAATTTCCCGTGTAAAGACCTAGCCATCTAAGGTTCTAAACGAATGTGATTCAGGTAAACCAAGACAAAACGGGTATGACGTGTTTTACCCATCCAGTAGAGTATGCCGGGGAAAGGGACATGGACATCCCGCCATGCCAGTGATGCATGGGCGAGGTGCGCATCGAAGCCGACACCATGGGCGAACTCGAGGTTCCAGCCGACCGATACTACGGCTGCCAGACCGCCCGCTCGCTGATCAACTTCGACATCGGTGAGGACACCATGCCCCGCGGCGTCGTCCGCGCCTTTGGCATCCTGAAGCAGGCCGCAGCGCGCACGAACGTCGCCCTTGGCCAACTTGACGCCTCGGTCGGTGACCTGGTCGCCGCCGCCGCCCAGGAGGTCATCGACGGGAAGCTCGACGACCACTTCC
>PBKJ01000016.1 GCA_002722135.1 Methanobacteriota archaeon
CTGAACGGCTTGGCATGAAAGCGTCCACCCTGCGTCGTCTGGCCGCGGTCCTGCTGGTCGCGATGCTGATGCTGCCGGGATGCCTTGAGGCTGAACCCGCCGAGGCGGGGGCCGAGGGCGCTACCGAAGTGACGCTCACCGTGTGGCATTCCTTCGCTGCGGAGAGCAAGGAAGAGGCGGTGTTCGAAGCGAGTGTAGCGGCCTTCATGGCGGCCCATCCAGGCGTCGAGGTTGAGGTCACGGGGATTCCCTTTGCCGAGGCGGACCGGCAGTTCATGATCGCGGCACAGGCCGACGAAGCCCCCGATCTTGTGCGCCTCTCCTCGGATCAGCTTGGGCGCATTGGCGACGTCCGCGTCAGCGGCGAGCCTTTGCTCGAGGACCTGCGCGTTCACTTGACGCCAGCTGAGCGCAGCGTCTTCGATGCGCGCGCCCTGAACGCCATGCGCTACGACGGCGCGCTGCTGGGCGTGCCTGCAAGCCAAGATTGCCTGAGCCTGCTCTACAACCCGATCCTCTTCGATGCCGCTGGCGTGGACCATCCCAGCGACGACTGGTCCCTGGACGACCTCGTGAACGCGGCGGACGAATTGACCTCTGGAGACGTGCATGGCCTTGCAATGCCGGTCAAGGACGCCTACTGGTGGTTCGGCTTCCAGGCCGGCCATGGCGGGGCGCTCTTCGACGCCAACGGCACGCCCACTTTGGACTCGAACGGTTCGGCCGAAGCGATGCAGTGGGTCATCGACCTCGAGCAGGTGCACGGCGTGGTCCAGACCGGCACCCAGACNGAATCGATGAAGACGCAATTCCTTGGGGCGAAGGCGGCGATGATNGTCGACGGGCCGTGGAATTGGGCGACCTATGAGGCCGGGAGGATCCCGCTCCAACAGACGCTCTTGCCCACGGTCGCCGAAACCGGGGAACGCGTGGCGCCGCTGGTGACCTACAAGGGCTGGTCCGTCTCGAAGCAATCCCCAGAGAAGGTCTGGGCGACCGAGTTGGCGCTGCACCTGTCCTCGGTGGACGTGCAGCGCACCTTTGCTTCGGAGACCTANACCTTGCCAACCCACGTGGACCTGTACGAGGACGCAGACATCATCGAGAGCGACGTGCTGTCGGGCTTCCTCGACCAGTTGATGGTCGGCACGCCNGCCCCGACCACGCGCGCCATGGGCATGGTCTACGACCCGCTCGTGACCGCCTTCGAGAACGTCTACACCGGCGACATGACGGCCACGGAAGCGCTTCGCTTGGCCGACGAAGCCCTCGAAGCCGACTTGGAGGCCGCGGCATGAGGGCACTCTGGGCCCTGGTGGGTGTCGTCCTGTTGGCCGGCACCGCGGCCGCGGGCGCCACGAATCTCGTCGCGGACGGTAGCGTCGGGTACCGGCAGGCAAGCCTGTCGTGGGACATGGACGCCAGCGTGACGGTCGACGGAGCCATCCTCGAGGTCTGGACGTCGAACGAGACTTTGCTCAACGCCTCCTCGTCCGAGGTGCATTCNACCTTCCTCNTCGGGTCCACCGAGGGCTTGGCNCAACCCGAGCCNGGCGCATGGTACGACGANTGTTNCCGCACCGNNNNCGGNGTNGANGCNCCCGTGCATCGCCTNGACAACGGCACGGCTGTCCTGCCGGTGGGCACCACGTCCGTCGCCTGCACCTTGACCGGCCTGGCCGCTGGGAGTGACGTCCATCTGGCCGTGTGG
Organism: Methanobacteriota archaeon; assembly: GCA_002722135.1. Classification (GTDB taxonomy): domain Archaea; phylum Thermoplasmatota; class Poseidoniia; order Poseidoniales; family Poseidoniaceae; genus MGIIa-L3. The sequence continues at coordinate 1,712 of PBKJ01000016.1, forward strand.
ACCGTTGAACCTGACGGGACAACGAACCTCTCGGCCTCCGTGCTGGCGACCACGTCGGTGGCGGACGTGCTGGCCGCACCGCTGGACACCTCNCCCTACCTCTTCGCCATCGGCTCCATCGCGCTCAGCCTCATCGCGCTGCTGAGCGTCTTGGCTTGGCGCGACCGCNTGGACGGTCGAACCAGCGCGCGTGGCGCCCACCTCTACGTGGCCCCCGCGCTGTTGGCCCTGACGGTCCTGACCTTCTACCCGGTCATCTACGGCATGTGGCTCTCCCTGACGGACGCCGACCAAACNCGCCTTGGCGATCAGGTCTTCATCGGCCTCGCCAACTTTGCCGAGGTCTTCGCGACCTCCGGCTTCCTCCGCGTCACCGCCTTCACGCTGCTGTGGACGGTGGCCAACGTGGTGGCCCACATCGGATTTGGTCTGCTGCTGGCGCTTCTGCTCAACGCCGCTGACCTGCGGGGACGCACGGTCTACCGCACCGTGCTGCTGCTGCCGTGGGCCATCCCGTCCTACATTTCGGTGCTCGTCTGGCGTGGTTTGTTCGAGCCGATGGGTGCCATCAACGACCTGTTGGGCACCGACCTGAACCTCTTGTCCGACGCAGGAGGAGCACGTTTGGCGGTGATTTTGGTCAACGTCTGGCTCGGGATTCCGTTCATGATGATGTCCATTTCCGGGGCCTTGCAAGGCCTTCCAAAGGACATGTACGAGGCGGCGAAGGTCGACGGCATCGGCGCCTANGACCGCTTCCGTCACCTGACCTTGCCCAACCTGCGCAGCGCTCTGGTGCCCTTGTCGCTGCTCGGATTCATTTGGACGTTCAACATGTTCAACGTCATCTACCTGATGACCGACGGTGGACCGAACCTCGATTTTGNCGGGCCGGGTTCCACGGACATCCTGATCACCTACGTCTACGACGTGGCCTTCCGTGACGGCGCCTACGGCGTTGCAGCGGCGTGGTCCGTGGTCATCTTCCTGATGCTCGTCGCCTTCTCGTGGACCTACATGAAGCGGACCAACGCCACGGAGGCGGTCGCATGAGCGCGCTCAAGGCCATGCCCTCACTGGGCGAGGACCTGGCGAAGCGGTGGTACGTGCCCCTCGAGGTCGAAACGCTGCGCCTCGTGCAGCCCGCCGTGGTGCTCATCAACGCGCTCGCGCTTGGCTTGGCGGTCCTGCGCGACAACGGCGACGCGCGACCTGTGGCCACCTTGCTTCTGTTCACCCACGCNGTNACNTGGATCNTGTTGCGCGAGCTGGTCGCAGGGCGGCGCGGATTGCGTGACGGGTTGTTGNTGAGTGCAGGCGCCACCTTGGCGCTGTCCGTCTGGGCGCACATGCTCGGTCCTGACCTGTGGGTGGACCGTTGGTTCAGCCTCTGGTCCATCGCTCCAGCGGGGCTTGTGATGTGGAACNTGTCCACGCCCGTCGTGGCCCACTGGTGCACGGGCCGCTTGTCCACCGCCGGTGCGGAGATGGGNCTGGCCCGAAACCGTCAGCTTCGCGNGCGCACAGAAACGGCGTTGCGCCACGTGGCGCTCGTCCACGCCTGTGCGCTGGTCGTGCTCCCCTTGCTGTGGATCCTGGACGTCGCGCTGTCACCCGGAAACGCCCTCGGTGGGGGCTTCCTTGACGCGGTGACCGGCGAACACTTCCAGAAGATGCTGACCAGCGAATCCTTCTGGATCTGGACGCGCAATTCGGTCATCGTCTCCGTGGGCACGACCTTGCTCGGTCTTGCGCTGGCCATCCCCGCAGGCTACGCCTTCAGCCGCTTCAAATTCCGTGGCCGTGACCCGGCGATGTTCGCCTTCCTGCTGGTCCAAATGTTCCCAGGCGTCATCATCCTCGTGCCCTATTTCCTCGTCATGAAGGCCCTCGGGTTGCTGAACACGTCGTTCGGACTCATCCTCGCCTACTCCGTCACGGCCCTGCCGCTGTGCGTATGGATGCTCAAGGGCTTCTTCGACACCGTGCCGCGGGAACTCGAAGAGGCGGCGCTGATGGACGGATGCTCGCAAACCCAAGTCTTCTGGAAGATCGTCCTGCCTCTGTCGCTGCCCGCGGTCGCGGTGACGGCCCTCTTTTCCTTCCTCGCGGCGTGGAACGAATTCCTGCTCGCCCTGACNTTCAACACGAGCGAATCGATGTACACCTTGCCGGTCGGCCTGGCCTCGCTGATTTCCTCGACCGGTCAGGCGTGGGGTGACTTCGCCGCCGCGTCTTTGCTGGTCAGCCTGCCCGTGGTGGTGCTGTTCATTGTCTTCCAACGCTTCCTCATCGAGGGATTGAGCGCAGGCGGAGTCAAGGGGTGATACGATGGTGAACGTGACCTTCAGTGGAGTGACCAAGCGGTACGACGACGGATTCGAAGCGGTGCAAGGGCTGAACCTCGAGGTNGAGGACGGTGAATTCCTTGTCTTGCTCGGCCCGTCCGGCTGCGGCAAGTCGACCACGCTGCGGATGCTGGCTGGCCTCGAGGACGTCACCAAAGGCGAGATCGCCATCGGTGGAGCGCGNGTCAACGATCTGCCCCCCGGTGCTCGCGGCATCGGGATGGTCTTCCAATCCTACGCGCTGTACCCGCACATGAGCGTCGCCGACAACCTCGCCTTCGGCCTGCGCATGGCCAAGGGCGAAGAGANACCCAGCGACGATGACCTCCAGTGGCGCGTCGCGGAAACCGCCGACATGCTCGGCCTGACCGCTGAGCTCGACAAGCGGCCCAAGCAACTCTCTGGTGGCCAGCGGCAACGCGTGGCCCTCGGTCGTGCCCTCATCAAGCGGCCCAAGGTGCTCCTCATGGACGAGCCGCTCTCCAACCTGGACGCGGAACTGCGCCACCAAATGCGGGCGCGCATCCGCGCCCTTCACGACGAGTTGGGCATGACCACGGTGTACGTGACCCACGACCAAATCGAGGCCATGACCTTGGCCGACCGCATCGCCGTGCTGGACGGTGGCGTGCTGCAGCAGCACGGCGCACCCATGGACGTCTACCGGAACCCTGCCAACGATTTTGTCAAGGGCTTCCTGTGCGCTCACNTGGACGACATGGTCAGNACGGCCAACAGCCTGTTCGGAGGTGACGAAGAATGAACCGCTCAGCCGTGCCCGTGCTCGTGCTGCTGATCTTCGCCTTCGCGTCGGCCTCNCCGATGCTGCAAAGCGTGGAGGCCGACGCCNCCACTACCGTGCGTCAGCGTGCGCAGGCTCACGTCTTCGAATGGAGCGGGAACGCGAGCAACGTCAGCGTCCACGGTGAATGGGACGGATGGGCGGGCGGCACACCGCTCATCGAAACCGCCCCCGACCAGTGGTCCGTGGACATGGCCTTGGCGCCNGGCATGTACTGCTACAAGTTCGTCATTGACGACGTCTGGACCATGGACGAGGCCAACCCCTACACCGGGTACTGTGGGGTGACGGAGAACTCCGTGGCCCGCGTGGCCAACGCCACGCTCCCGATGTTCAGCGCCACCATCGAAAACGACGTGCTGACCGTGTTGTGGCATGCCGGCACCTCGGGCGCGGGCCCGTCGGGCACGCCGACCGCCCTGGCCGGAGCGGCGTGGAACGCGACCACGTGGACGTGGACGCTCGACCTTGCCGGCTTGGCCGATGGGAAGCACACGCTGCACCTCGAAGGGAGCGCCGATGATGGCGTGGTGGCCGAGGACCTTCTGCTGCCCTTCTGGCGCGGGGCGGGCGCGGACTTCGTGTGGGACGACGCGCTGATCTACATGCTGATGACCGACCGCTTCGTCAACGGCAACGCCAGCAACGACCCTGCACCCTTGCCCAATGCGGCCCAAGGGGCCGACTGGATGGGCGGTGACTTCGCGGGCGTGACCGCCCACATCGAAGCAGGGACCTTCACCGATCTNGGCGTGAACGCGCTCTGGCTGACGCCCTTCAACACCGCCGCAAACGGCACGGGCCTGGCGGCCGACGGCGTGCANGAGGTCTCCGCCTTCCACGGNTACTGGCCGGTGGAGCCACGCGGTGTGGACCCGCGCCTGGGCACACCAGAGGAGCTCGAAGCGTTGGTGGACGCCGCGCATGCCGCAGGCATCCGCGTGCTTGGTGACTTTGTGGTCAATCACGTGCACGAGGACCACCCCTACCACGACGAACATCCCGAGTGGTTCAACTCCGGTTGCATCTGCGGGGAAGCGAATTGCGACTGGACCGAGCACCGGCTCGAGTGCCTCTTCCGTGACTACATGCCNGANGTGAACTGGAAGCAGCGCAACGCCTCCGAGGCGATGATTGAGGACGTGTTGTGGTGGATGGAAACCTTCGACCTCGACGGTGGCCGAATTGATGCGGTCAAGCACGTCGATGACTTGGCCATCACCAACCTCGCCGTGCGCATCAACGAGCGCTTCGAAACGGTGGGGACGGACATGTACCTCAAGGGCGAGACCGCGATGGGTTGGGCCGGCCACGACCTGGCCTCCAACGCCAACGAATACGGGACGATCAACCGCTACATCGGTGAACACCAGCTCGACGGTCAAGCCGACTTCGTGCTCTACCACGCGACCTCAGACCGCGTCTTCACCGCCGGCGAAGAGAACTACATGCACCTCGATTACTGGACGGCCCGCAGCCAAGACCAGTACGTGGACGGTGCGGTCATGGTGCCCTTCGTCGGCAGCCACGACGTCTCTCGCTTCGCCTCGCGCGCCGACCCCGGCACGGCCGATGAGTGGAACCAGTGGGCCGAGCAGGGTCTTCCGGGCCAGCCCGGCACCGACGAACCCTATGCCGCCTCCCTGCAGGCCCATGCCTGGTTGCTGACCATTCCCGGCGCACCGATGATCTACATGGGCGATGAATACGGTGAGTACGGCGGAGCCGATCCCGACAACCGTCACATGTGGCGCAACGCCACCGAGCGCAACGACCGTGAGCAGCACCTGCACGAGAACATCAGCGCCATCGGGCAGATTCGGGCCGAATCGGAAGCCCTGCGGCGCGGCGGATACGCTTCGGTTCACAGCACGCCGGACGTGCTCGTCTATGAGCGCGCCACGGCAGACGCCTCGAGCATCGTNGGACTCAACCGAGGTGCAACGGCCAGCGCCGTGACNTTGGACGCCGTGTACGCCGACCATGCGGTCGTGTTTGGTTCGGCCGCTTTCGATGCGCCCAACCTGACCTTGGAGGTCCCCGCTGGAAGCGTGGTCATCCTGTCCAACGAGAGTGTGTTTGNCTCCAACGAGACCGGAAACGAAACACAGCCCGTCGATGTTCCCGGATGCACCGATGCGGATGCAGACAACCACAACCCAGCCGCAACGGTGNACGATGGNTCCTGCACCTACCCGTCCGNTGACGTCCCCGGATGCACCGACTCCACGGCGGACAACCACGACCCCGCTGCAACGGAGGACGACGGTTCCTGNACCTACCCGCCTGTCGATGTCCCTGGNTGCACGGACGCCAACGCCATCAATTACGACGGCAGCGCGACCAGCGACGATGGGTCGTGCACCTACCCACCAGCAGAAGTACCGGGCTGCATGGACGCCAACGCCACCAATCACAACGCCAACGCAACAACGGATGATGGGTCGTGCACCNACNCACCAGCAGAAGTACCGGGNTGCATGGACGCCAACGCCACCAATTTCGACGCCAATGCAACGGTGGACGACGCATCGTGCGCCTTCTCCGACCCGAGCGCAACACCCGATGGAAACCAAACCGATGGTGAGGACGACGTCACGCCAATCGATCCCGNTGAACCGGGCGAGCAGGACAACAGCGCCATGGCGGACCTTCTCGGCTCGCTGGGCACCGTGGGCGGTGCCTTGCTGCTCGGNCTNGTNCTNATGGGGCTGTCCTGGGCCATTCGGCGCACAGCCTCATGACGGGCGATGGGCGGCCACGGCCGCACGGAAGTGCGTGACGTCTGGCCTTTCGAGGTCAGGCCATGCGAAACGCCACGTCCAATTCCCATCGACCGTTCCTGGGATGTTCATCCGTGCCTCGCTGCCGAGCCCCAAGACGTCCTGAAGAGGAACGACGGCAAGGCAGGCCGGAGAGGCCAGAGCATCGCGCAGGACGTCGTGCAACGGACGCTNCCCCCAGCCGACCGTGGTGTCGTTGTCGTGCGTGCCGGTGTACACCACGGTGTTCTCGGTATGGTGCTCTGGGCGGTGGGGGTTCGTCGGCTGCTCGTCAGCAAAATGCAGCACGGCCATGCCTGGCAACCCGTGACGTTCGCGCAGCTCGAGCACGCTTTGGGGGATGATGCCGAGGTCTTCGGCCACGAGGTGCTTGCCCTGCGGGGCCCGAATGGCTTCGAGGAGGGCATCACCCGGACCCGGCGTCCATGCGCCATCACGGGCCGTGGGGTGGTCGGCAGGAATGGCCCACGCAGAATCGACGGCTCGGAAGTGATCGATGCGTACCACGTCAAAGAGATCGAACATGCGCTGCATGCGCCGGCGCCACCACGCGAACGCCTCGTCCTTGTGCGCCTTCCAGTCGTACAGCGGCGTGCCCCAGCGCTGACCGTCCTCAGAGAAGTAATCCGGTGGAACGCCGGACACGACGGTCGGCTCGCCCGATGCGTCGAGGANGAAGCGGCCGGGCGCTGCCCACACGTCCGCCGAATCGTGGGCGACAAAGAAGGGGATGTCGCCAAAGAGCTGAATCCCATAGGTCGCGGCGGCTTCCCGCATTTGCCTCCAATCGCGGTTGAACTGGGTCTGTTCACGCACCACGTCATGGATGGCAGCCGCGTGTTCCGCGTCGAGACGTGCCATGGCTTCGGGCTCACGGTCGCGAAGCGGTGCCGGCCACGCCGTCCAGGGCGCACCTCCTTGCTGATGCTTCAGCACGGTGAACCGGGCCACGTCGAGGGCCCAGTCGCCCTCGGCCACGAGGAAGGCGTTCACCTCCTCATCCGTGACCGCATCGCCCGCCGGGTCGATCAGGGCCGACCATCCGGCGAACGCGGAAGGNGCAGCGTAGGGGCTGCCGTGCGGGTCAGGTGGATGAATCGGTAGCATCTGCCACACGCCAACGTCCATGCCGTGCAAAACGTCGAGGAAGCGATGCGCGCCGTCGTGACCGAGATGGGGCGCGGGCAAACTGGTCAGATGACAGAGGATGCCCGTGCGCCGCTGACCGAGCATCGGGCCACCTCAGCCGCGAAATTGACCGTAGAAGTGCATGTAATCCTGGATCATGCGGTGGCCCGTGAAGCCNGCACTGGCCACCATGGCGTGCCGCATCACGTCGTCCCACGCCTCGCGGTCGCCCGTCCACATCGGCAGGNCCTCGTGCTCCAGCACGGTGTAGANGGCGTCAACGTCGCGCTCATCGTCGCGATCGTCTTCTTGCGCNCCAATGGCCCAGCCGTTCACGCCGTGGATGCAGGCTTCAGGCCACCACCCGTCGAGGATGCTGAGGTTCGGAACGCCGTTCATGGCCGCCTTCATGCCGCTCGTGCCGGAGGCTTCCATCGGACGGATGGGGTTGTTCAGCCACACGTCCACACCGCTGGTCATCGCCAGGCCAGTGGCCATGGAATAATCCTCAATGAAGGCCACCGGGATGTCGTCGGCGACGGCTTCAGCCCCCTCGAACACGGAACGAATCAGGTCCTTGCCGCCCTCGTCCTTCGGGTGAGCTTTGCCCGAGAACACGAACTGCACCTTCCCTCCTGCGATGCGGCGCAGGCGTTCGAGGTCGGCGAAGATGAGGTTCGCACGCTTGTAGGTGGCAAAGCGCCGAGCAAAACCGATGGTCAAGCGATCGGCGTGCAGGGTCACACCCGTTGAGGCAAGGACAAGATCGCGCAGCGCGGCACGGTTCTGCTCTCGAGAAGCGCGGAGGGCATCGGTCGGGATGGACGCGGCCGATTGAAGCGCGCGAGGGTTGGTCCTCCATCCGCTGACGTGGGCATCAAACAGGCCCGCTGTCGCCTCCCCGGTCCAGGTCAAGTGATGCACACCGTTGGTGATGGGATGAATCGTCACGTGGGGAAACATCGTCATCGCCACGTCCGCGTTCAGCTTCGATACGGCGTTGACTGTCCCTGCAAAGGCGATGCCGAGGTGGCTCATGGAACAGGTCACATCGTCGCCGCTCAGGGCCTTGGCGTCCGGTGGGAGCAGGTCGCCAAGCACGGCCTCGACATCGGTCCACGGGAAGCGGTCGTGCCCTGCGGGCACGGGCGTGTGGGTGGTGAAGAGGGTGCGTGCGGCCAACTCCTCGCGGCTCCAGCCGCGGCGGAGCATCTCAAGCGCGGCGAACGTGCAGTGCCCTTCGTTGAGGTGGAGTCCGTNGATGGGGATGTNCAACGCGTCCAGCGCGCGTACGCCGCCCACGCCGAGCAGGTACTCCTGTCGGATGCGCATCAGGTGGTCGCCGCCGTACAGGCGGTCACCGAGTCTGGCGTGCTCGTCCGTGTTTTGGTCGTGCCGGGTATCGAGAAAGTACACGGTAACCGAACCACCACTGGCGCCTGGAAGGTCCGTTGACCAAACGTTGGCNTGGAGCGTTCCTCCGTCNAGTGGGAGCGCAATCTCGACGCCCGTGTCCTCAAGGTGATCGCTCGGATCGATTTCGGGGTAGGTTTCGGTCTGGTTGCCGGTCGAATCGAGGTGTTGGCGGCCGTAGCCCTGGCGGTACAGCAGACTGACGCCGACCAAGTCGATGGAGGCGTCCGCGGCCGACTTGACGTGGTCCCCTGCCAGCACCCCCAGGCCGCCGGAATACGTGTGCAAATCGGAATGAAGGCCGATTTCTGCAGACAGGTAGGCGACGGGCACGGGCGGTCCTCCGGAGGTGTCAGTTTCGGCCCGTGCTGCCGTCCTTTAACCCATTCTCAGGGGGGAAAATCCTTCTCACATCGAACGCATGGGGCGCACATGGCCAACGGCATGCGTCGGACCGGCACATCTGTTCTTTTGTCGCTCCTCTTTCTCTCATCGACCATGCTCTCCATGGTCGCTGGAACCACGCCAGACGACGTGAACGTGGACGGTGATTTGGGTGAATGGTCTGCGGACACCCTGATGGGTACGGACGCCAACGGCGTCAGCCTCCACCTGACCTGGAACGACACCCACCTGTCCTTCGGTTGGGAGGGCACCGACCTCTCCGCTTCGGAGGAAGGTGCGGACCTCTTCGTGTACCTCAACACCAGCGAAGGTGGTTCGGCCTTGTCGTCGGATTGGGGCTTCTCCCACGTCCTGCCCTTCGCGGCTGACCACGCGTTCGTGCTCGAAGATTCGTCCTACCATGCGGTCATGGCGCATGGCGCAAGCGGTTGGTCCACCACCCACGAAGAGAACATGGCCACCGACGTGCACACCTTCCCCGGTGACCGCTACATCGGTTGGTCGGGCAACCAAATCACCGAAGTGTCCCTTCCTTGGTCGGCCATCGGTGACCCCACGCAGGTTGATTTCGTGGTGTGGGCTCAATGGCAAGACGCGGGTCACGTCTGGACCGCCTTCCCACCACAAAATCCGGCCACGTCGAACGGTGCGGAGACCTTCACGCACCTGTATCATATGCCGGATCGGAACGTCTCGACCGCCCCTGCTTCAATGGAGATCCAAACCGCCAGCGTGGTCGAGAAAGCGGACGACGCACTCAACGTGGCCATCGTCTTCCACCAGCACCAACCGTACTACAAGAACAAGCTCACGGGAATGTACGAGTTGCCATGGGTGCGCGTGCACGCGATGACCGAATACGTCGATTCACCCGGCATCCTTGCGCAATATCCCGACACGAAGGTGACCTACAACCTCGTGCCCTCCTTCCTCGAGCAACTCACCGACTACCACCGCAACGAAACCGCTGACGTGCACACCGATTTTGCGCGACGCGATTGGCCCACCAACGCCGACGGTTCCGTGGCCGGCTACCCCAACGCCACAGACCTCGAACTGCACACCATGCAGTTCCAATCCTTCTGGAACAGCGGCTGGATCTACAACGTCTCTGAGGACGATCCTAACGCTTGGGTGGCGCCGGCCAGTGAGCGCTACAAGGAACTCTACGACGCGACGCTCCACAACCTGAAACCGGCGACCATCATGGACGACGAGTTGCTTTCCCCGCAAGATTTGCTTGACCTCCAAGTGCTCTGGTACCTCTTCCAATTCTCACCCGATTACGTGCAGGGCGAATATGCCGCCTTCTTTGACGACCCGACAGGATACGGCGCCCCGGTGCAGACCGATACAGGGCTGATGGACCTCTTCACCCAAGGCCGGGACTACACGCCGGCCGACTTGGCCTACGTCATCGACCAACAGCATGCGCACATGGCGAACGTGTTGCCCATGTACAGCCAGCTGGCGGCGGCGGGCCAAGTCGAGTTGACCACGACGCCCTACTACCACCCCATCATGCCCCTGCTGATGATGCCCGGTTGGACCTTCGAGGACGGGATTCGCGTCAACAAGGACGCGTGGCCGGTCGACGTCGGTGGCCACTTGAGCACCGGCATGGACCTGTTCGAAGCAGAACTTGGCTTCCGACCGACGGGGATGTGGCCCTCCGAACAAGCGGTTTCGCCCCCCATGGTGCAACCCGTGGCCGACGTCGGCGTGGAGTGGATGGTCTCCGACGAGGAAATCTTGGCCAAGTCCACGACGCCAGGCGGCGGGGGCATCGACGTCGAAGACGCTGCGCTGCTGGCCACGCCGTGGGTGGTCTCGGGCGACCAAGGTGGTGACGTCGCGGTCATCTTCCGCGACCGGGTCATCTCGGATCGCGTGGCCTTCCAGTACGGTTCCATGACGCCCGAGGCGGCGGTTTCGGATTTCTTGTCCTACCTCGACGGCATTCGCGCTGAATTGCTTGAAGCGGGCGAAGACCCGTCCGAGCACCTGCTGACCGTCGCAATGGACGGTGAGAACTGGATGTTCATGTCCGAATTCCAGCACCACGACAACGCCCGCCCCTTCATTCACGAGTGGTACTCGAGGCTTGCGTCCCACCCCACCGTGGTCACGACCACGCCCGGTGAGTTCCTCGCGGACGACCCGGACTTGCCACGCATCGAAACGATCGGAACGGGGTCGTGGATCGACGGGACGCTCAGCACCTGGGCCGGTGAAGCCGACGAGAGTCTGGCGTGGCAGCGCCTCGTCGAGGCGCGCCGGGCGCTGGTCGCCTTCGAGGCCGACAACCCGGACGATCCGGGTCTTGACCTCGCGTGGGAATCGCTCTACATCGCCGAGGGCAGCGACTGGTACTGGTGGTACGGCCTCGACCAAGACAGCGGCTACGACGAAATGTGGGACGTGCTGTTCAAGGTCCACCTGTCCAACATCTACCGCGCCATCAACCTCGATCTGCCGCCCTATTTGCAGGACCTCTGGACGAACCCTGCGCTCCCCGATGAGGCGGCCAGTGCGGTCATCGAACCGATGATCGACGGCATCGCGCTGCCCGGTGAATGGAACGGGGCGGCCGTCTACACCGCTGACTCGGTCGACGGTGGTGGGCTGGACATCGATTCCTTCCACCTGGGCTACGACGCGTCCAACCTGTACCTGCGCGTTGACATGCCAACCCCTGACGCGATTGAAGCGCTCAATGAAGCGCGTGANCCTGACCTTGCGCTGTACTTCATGCAGCCCAACGCCCAGAACTTCAACGAAGTCGAGACGAACTTCAGGACCTACTACGGCAATCAGATCCTCGGCTTCCCGGCCAAGAAAATGGTCGCCTTCGACTTCGCCCAACTCCGTGACGACGGACAGGCGAAGTGGAACCTCTTCGACGCCCGCGGAAAGGGAGAAAGTGCGGAACAGTGGGCCNTGAGCGGCACGTCCATCCTCGGTGGATGTGCGGCCGATGAGGTGTACGAATTCGTCATCCCGTGGTCCGATCTCGGACTGGCACCACGCTACACGACCCGTGTGAAGGTCGTCACCTCGTGGACGGATTCCTTGGCNTACGGTGACGGGGTGGACATGGANGTCGCCCCACCGGCGCCGGCNGAAATNGTCCTGCCTGACCTNGAGCAATGGGTCACCTTGCTGGAGTTNGACGACGCGGNGGGCGACGAAACGGGGGACGGTGACTACACCTATCCTTCCGCCTCAGNCTTCGCACCGGGGAGCGGTTTGTTCGATGCAACGTCGTTGAAGATCAGCCAAAGCGCCTGGAACGCCCGATTCGAGATCGGCATGAACGAGATCACCGACCACTGGAGCTTGGCCAACGGCTTCAGCCACCAAATCGTCCAGATTTACGTGGACCGAGGCGATCAAGCGGGCGGCCGTACGACCATGCTCGAGGGNGCCAACGCGATGGTGCACGACGATTGGGCGTGGGAGGTGGCCATCTCTGCCACGGGTGAGCCCGGGGCGGTNAAGGCCGTGGAAGCGGCCACGGGCGAAACCAGCGCGAAAGGCATCGAGGTGCATGGTGATGCGGAAGCGAACACCATCACCATCACCGTCTCAAAGAACGTCATCGGGCCGGACGTCGGTGACTANCGGTACGTGATTGTCCTCGGCAGCCAAGACGGGTTCGGAACCGGAAAGTGGCGTGACGTGGACGAGACCGCCAAGACCTGGCGTTTGGGCGGCGGTGCGGATCCTTCGCCATTGGACGGCGTGGATTACGACCCGAACATCATCGACGTGCTCCTGCCCGAAGGCGACCAAACGGCGATGTTGGCCAGCTACGACGTGGCCGCCCAGCAGCATGCCGTGCTGACTGGGTTCGAAATGCCAGACGTGGCGCAGCAGGTCTATGGCGCCTCCGTGGGTGAGGTGACTGCGTCCACGGCCGTGGTGCTCTGGTCCACGACCGTTGAAACCAATGCCTCCGTCGCGGCCGTCTTGGNCGATGAGCCACCAAGCGATTGGTCNACGNTCGCGGTCGAAACGCCGGCCGCCACCGACCATGCGTTCACGGTCACGGGCCTTGAGGCCGGGCGGGCATATTGGGTCCGCATCATGGTCGAGGACGGTGACCAAACCCTGTTCGCCGACCTGAACTTCACCACGTCAAACGAAAGCGACACGACGCCTCCTGAAATCCTCAACCTTGCCGTAGAGGTTGTCTCTGGCCCTTCAGGAGCGATGCAACTGAAGATCACGTGGTACACCGATGAAGCCACCACGGAAAGCGTCGAGTTGTTGGATGATGTGCTCCAAGGCGACACGGTTGCCCTCAAGAAAAACCACGAGATGGTGTTCATCCCAGATCCGGTCTTGGCCGCTGGTACCTACGCGGTCACGGTGACGGCGGTGGACGCTTCGGGCAACAGCAACACGTCCACGGCGTCCTTCACCGTCGAAGAGGAGGATGTCGTCGTCGTGCCCGATGGCCCAGATGACGGTGATGGGGCAACAGACGATGCGTGCGAGGACGGTGTGGGCGAGGATTGCCCCGCCTCGACCACCGGCCCGTCGTCCGACGTGTTGCTCGGTCTCGCCCTGCTCGTGGTGCTCCTTGTGGTCGCGGCTTTGGTCCGCACACGACGTGCCGAACAAGGCATGCTTGTGGACGANTACGCGGCCTTTGACGACGTCTCGGATGAGGTGTGACGTCAGCGGAAGAAGGCGATGTACACCACGGCTGTGACCACAAAAGCGGTCTGGATGGTGTACCACAGCCACTTGCGCCAATTCGGCGCCATCCGGTCCGCGGTCTGCACCACCGCTTCAACGAGAAGATCTTCCTGACCGGTCACCATGATTACATCCCTCCAAGGCGATTCATGATGACCGCTAAACCAGCATGGGCCATGGGAAGAAACAACAACTCGGCGAGCATTCCAGCCTGGAGAAACAGAGCGAAGGTCAAGACCGCCATCCCNCCAGGGAACCAAGCACATTTCTTGAGCAGGGGGCGTGNCTTTTCGCTCAGGGACAGGGCAAGAAGCATCACGCATACAGGTACGGCAACACCGGCCAACATCATGGCCATGATGGCNAANAAACTCTCATTGCTCGTTTCGGTGAANAAGAAGGCTTGGGCGGGGCTTGCCGTCAGCAAAAGGCCGGCGACAAAAATGAACCCGCGNCGAGACGAGTGGTTCATGACANTGAAGCCTGACGTGCGGGTTTCAATTCGTCGGAATCTCTTAACCCACCGCGCGTGAAATGTTGGGCATGGAGGAGGCGTCGACGTCAGAAGAACGAGCGTTCAAGATCGTCGTCTCCATTGTGTTGCCGCTCATTTTCTTGATTTGCACGCTTGAATCCGTGGAGTTTCATCGCCACCTCAACGCTCAGGACGAGACGGCCTATTGGGAACCCGTCAACGCAACCGTATTGTCGAGCGAAGTGGTCGTGATCAACTGTGATGGTGAGGATGGATGTGACGTCCTTCCTGAAATCATCTATGAATACGAGGTGGACGGGCGGCTCTTCACGGCGCAGCGCATCACGTACACCTGGGACGTCGTCACGGACGAGCGTCTGCACCACGAAGAGCAGTGGAGGGTGGTCGAAGCCTTCCCAGCCGGAGAAGAGGTCACCGCCTACGTCCATCCTGAGGAGCGTGGACAGTCCGTGCTCTATGCCTCGATGATGGGTGAATCGGACGTCTACTACATCGTCCAGGACCAGTTGAACGCCACCGTTCCNTTCGTGTTCATCCTCCCCGTNGCCTACGTCCTGTTGATCAGGTTCGGCCCGCCCATGATTCGAGCCCGCGTGCGAAAGGCTGCCNAACAGAGTCAGGGGGTTTCCGANNCCNTNGCNTATTTTTCCAGTNCTNCGCCGGCCGAGGAAAGGGCNAGGCTCGCCGAAGAGCAGCAACGCGCGCAACAGTCGGACGCCATGGCGAGCGCTGAAGCCTTCACGACCCCGCTTTCGCTGTCCTCGGACGACAAACAGGACGAGCCGCTCTCTGAAGGTGAAATGCCGGAAGAGAACGTTCCATTCTGGATCGACCCATGACGGCATGGACGGTCACGGACGTTGGAGTTCCATGTTTACCCCTCCGCCGGGTGAAGGCGAATGAGGGATTTGACCCCTGCTTCATTCCTCTTCCGAATCAAGCTCGAGGCTTGCATCATAGGCGGATTCAATCTCTTCAACGCGTTCTGCATCAAGGGAATACGAGGTGGCGAGCATCTCCAGCAAACGACGTTCTTCAGCCGTCACGATGTGGTCTTCCATGGCTGCGATGTACGCGTTCAGATAGGCCGTTTCCTGCTCACTGTATCCTGATGGAATGAGCCTCGACGAGAACCCATCGATGAAGGCGAGGACGGGTTTGCGGACCACGAGGACGCCAACACCGATGACAAGCCCGCCATACACACCGGGGAGGTTGAGGGCGCTCTCCATCAATTCACAGCCGACGATGAACAAGATCACGCCGCTGCTCGTGAAAACAGCGGTACCGAAGGTCTTCCTGAGGTTCTCGTCAATGCCGAACACCGTGTCCTTGAGTGAAGCGTGGACGAACATCATGGCTTCGAAACCAATGGCCAGGGGCCCGGAGAGAATCATGAAGGTCCAAAAGAAGAGCATCAGACGATCTTGTGGGGAGGGGTCAGTGCCATATTGCCAGATACTGGTCACTGCGAAGTCAACGAAGACCCCTCCGTTCAACAGGGGGAACACGATGAGAATAGTGGCGAAGTAGGTCATCTGAATCGTGACTTTCCCTAGGAAGCCGATGTAGAGTGATCGAGACGTAAGCCTGTTCTTTTGGTCAACGTGGTCCAGTTTCTCACCCTGTTTCATGGACGACCGAAGCAAGAGGAGTGCGATGACGGAGATCATGGGCGACGCCAACACGATCGTCCACAGCCCTGTGGGTTCGTCCACCACGTGGAAATCATAGGGTCGCGGGCACGGTCCCAGGGCCTCGGCTCGTTCGATCATGGACGGTGTGATCTCCCCCCACCATAGCTGGAGGGAGGGGAGTGCACCTTGGTCAACGGCCGTCTGCGTGCAAATCATCCACGCTGAGTTCTCAAACCGGAAGCCGTCTTGTGGAGCGATGAACATCCAAAGGAGCAACCCAACCGTTGGTGCGACGTACCATGCATGCTGCTGCAACGTTGGGCGGTGCATGAACGACAGGGATTCGATTCGATAGTAGATCGGGAATGAGAAATATAACATCCATGAAATGACGTGTGAAGCGAAGAAGAAATTGATCTTGGTCCACCACAGCGTATCCCACAAACCCTGCCACGTTGAACCGTAGAGGAACAGGTCGGCAACGACCCACGAGGCTTTGAGGCCCTCACACACTAGGAGCAGGGCCATGAACCGGTTCTCTGGTTTTGACGTGTCTGCACGAAAAACAAGGTAAGCCAGCCCAATCATCCACAGGAGGACCAAGATGGAGAAAATGGAGATCAGCGCTCCGAACCCGAAGAAGGCCTCGGATGAAAAACGACGGGTGTAGTACTCCCCAATCGTCACCATGGTGCTACACCTGCTTTCTCAAATTTAATCTCGCTGTCGAGGGTTGAACGAGAAAACACATCTGTCTTGTTTTGGGGGTGAGGATGAAGGGGCTGAGGGTTGTCAACGACTCATGGGGCGAGTGCTTGTTTTCGGCGCTGGATTGGTCGGCGGATGGGTCGCGGACACCTTGGCCGCAGACGGTCATCACGTGACCGCGGTCGACACGAATGCCTCCGTTTTGGCCGCTCGCGCACCCGATGTGATGGTCATCAACGCCCCTGCCACCGCCGCATTGGTGGACGAGTATACGCCCGATGTGGTGGTGAACACGCTCCCCGGGCGCATCGGCCACGGCATCCGTTCAGGGTTGCTCGAGCGTGGGTGTGCCGTCGCCGATCTCGCCTTCACGGCCGAGGACCCTGGTGTGCTTCACGACCTCGCCGTTCGACACGGTGGGCGATTGGTGTGGGACATCGGCGTTGCACCAGGCATGTCGAACCTTCTGCTTGCGGAAGGGGTGCGGCGCCACGGTCGCCTGACCCGGGGCCGCGTCCGCGTGGGTGGAAACCCCGTGAACACCGACGATGGATGGAGCTACATGGCCCCGTTTTCCCCTTACGACGTCATCGAAGAATACACGCGGCCCGCTCGGATTGTGCGAGACGGCGCCGTCATCACGGTTCCGGCCTTGGCGGAGCGGCAACGCTTCGACGTCGAGGGACGGGGGGAAATGGAGGCTTTCCTCACCGACGGTTTGCGTTCCGTGCTGGACACCATTCCAGCCGAGGATTTGACCGAGGCCACGGTGCGCTGGCCCGGGCACATCGACCGTTTCATTGCACTTGATGGGGCATTCGACGAGGACGCATTGGTCCAAGCGTGGGCTTGGGATGCCGACCGACCTGAATTCACGTGGATGGAGGTCGTGGCCGAAGGTGAGGGGAACACGCGATGGATCCTCGATGACGAGGGGCGTCCAAGCGGGTCATCGATGGCCCGAACGACGGGAGCCATCACCTGCGCGGTGGTTGAGCACATGCTCGACGGTGGTGTTTCGCCTGGCGTGCATGCGCCTGAATCGGTCGGCCACGACCTGTTGGAACGGTGCCTTTCGACCTACGCGAAACACGGTATCGTGCTGCGCGAGGTTTGATGGACGGGCGGCGTCTCTTGCGAATCGATGTCCGCCGTGCGCAGGGCCATGGCCGAGATGGGTTTGGCCGGTTGCTGTGCATGGTGCGACGCACCGGATACTCCCGGCAGTGAGCGTTGCCGAACGTGCATCGCCACCCATCGAAGCGTCCGTGACCGATTGGCAGCGGGAGCTGACGGTCCAATCGACCAAGCCGCACGTCACCTCCTCAGCCTCATGGCTGAGCCGCATCGGCATGACCACGATCCCGTTCATGGGCCAGTCTTGAAGGAACAGATGCGTCGATTGGGCGTCGCTTCACGAAATCATGGCGCCACGCAAGCCGATGTGGAAGCGGCCTTTGCCGCCAGCCGCGCACGTGACAAAGGAAGCGTGGTCAGCAGCGTAGGCAATCGGTTGGGCGAGGCGCCTGAAGCGGCTTCGGCTCGCCAACTGGGCGAGGCGGTGTTCGACCCTGAACAGATCAATGCAGAAGCCCGGAGAACCATTCCGAGTCGGCCCATCGCCACCGTCGACCGGTCGGATCGGTTAGGAGAAGACCCCGCCCTCGAGGCGCGCATTTCGGCCGAACGAAAGGCTGCCGACGAGCCTGTGGAAGGATTGCGAACCGTGGTTGAGAAGGCCCATGTCGAGGGTGCGATCAAGCGCAGAGAAGCCTTGGGTGGTTTGCTCGATGAAGTCGGAGAACTTCTTGACCTCGATGGTGAAGGTTGATTGGTCGTCGCTCCATCGCTTCATGTTACATTCTTCATTCCATCGAAGAATGGTTCTTCGCTTTGAAGGCCATCTCTCACGGATCAGATTGGCCGGCCGTCCAAGGTGTAGGCGAACCGTTTCGTCCCCTTCCCCTTGCTTTTGACGTGCACCTCTCCGAGAGGCCCAATTTCGCCAAGCGAACGAACGTGCGTTCCGGCGCAAGGGCACACGTCCACCTGGTCGCCAATCCGGATGATGCGCATCTGCTGAACCGATGCTGGAATCATGTCAACGTTCGAACGCTCTGCACCGACCTCATCGATGAGGGTCTGCCGATCTTGCACATCCATGCTGAGCGGGAGGTCTTTGGAAACGGCGGCATCAAAGGCGGCACGAAGCGCCATGACCTCGTCTTCGGTCATCGAGACGGGTCGGAGGTCGAGGCGGGAACGCTCCGCGCCGATTTGATTGCCCACCGTTCTGGCGCCGTTGAACAAATCGTAGGCAAGGCCACTGAGGAGGTGTTGTGCGGTGTGCATTCGCATGTGCGCATGCCGCCGTTCCCAGTCGATGGTCCCGGTGACCTCATCTCCCACCTGGAGGTTGTGGTCTTCGGGAAGCCTGTGGCGCACGGCATCACGTCCGCCAACATCGCTGACGGCAAGCGATCCGGTTGGGCCTTCGAGATGTCCAATGTCACAAGGCTGGCCACCGCCGGTGGGGTAGAAGCGAGTTTGATCTAGGACCACGTCCAAACCGTCCACGTCCGTGACGTTGGCCGAAAACGTCGTGGCGTACGTCTCGTCAAAAGATTCGAGGTACAGCCGACGGGTGGTGAGGCTCATGCTTCGTCCAAACGCCCTGAGACCATCAAGTCGTGCACGGCTTCAATGGTGCGGTGAGCACACCGAGCGGCGTTCAGTGGCTGATCCTTTTCGTTCCATACCAAGGTCATCGATTCCAACGTAAACGGTTTGAGCGCGTCGAGTTCGGCTGCCTCCGTGGTCCAGATTTCGATGGACCCATCGGCCCGCTGGCCCATGTGTTCCGCATCAACGGCTGTGCCTTCCGCGACAACAGCACCGTACCACATGCAAGCCTGGGCATGAGACAGCAGAGGGAGCCCGACACCCAGGAATGGCTCAGCCACGTCCTGATCGGCAAGAAGGACGTGCTGCACCTCAGCAAGGGGAACCGTTCCGGTCCCGGCTGTGTGCCATTCACCCTCCAGCTGCTGAAGACGAACACGTGTCGACGTCCTTCCGCCTGCTGCCGTGAACAGGTGGACGAGCCGCTTCACCAGCCATTGGCTGCGGCACGTGATCTGTGATCCGACTTGCGCAGCCACGGCTTCTTCAAGGGTTTGAAGGGGCCAGTCGAGCACAGTTGTGTCCCATAGTCCGCACCCTCCGTGTGGAAAGCCAAATTCCGCATGAGCGGTGGTCAACATGACGTTATGCCCCTGTTCTAAAATGAGTCGAGCTGCGGTAACGGCCACCAATCCACTACCAACCACAATAATCACGTGATCAGCTCCATGGAAAGCGCGTCAACCGGGCAACTGGGGAGACAGTGGTCACACAAGGTGCATGTGGCGTGATCGACTTCAACCAACCATCCATGAAGATTCAACGCGTCAACGGGACACACCATGATGCAGGCAGCACAACCGTAGCATCGGTTGTCATCCACCTGGAGCAGGTGTCCAGTGGACGGCATGAACACCACGAAAGTGTTCTCGTTCATGGATTCCGCGGAATGTTGCATGTTTGGTCATCGAGTGGATGGAAGAATGGTTGGTTTCCAGAGGAAAGTGACGCGTGCTCACAGACCCCTTTGTTTCCATTGGAAGATGGAAATGTGACAACAGGTAGCGAAGACGTCGAAGGAAGAATGTCGTATCGAAGACGTCATTGGAATGTATGGCGAATGTGGTCTATCATGTTCTGGATAAAAATCTGAGAAAACCTTGGTTTTGATCAGCAGAAAAAGGTCGAGTGGAAATGAAGGGGTGTACGTCCACAGATTCATGGTGGAGACCGTTTTCGTCGTGGTATGGTGATGTACGATCCTGGTCGAACGTCCACCTATCCCTCTCTTCCACCGGAGCAAGGTTTTCGTTTTCACTACCTTGGGGGTGGCGATGAAGTTGGAAACGTCGGCATCGTGATGGAAGACCCATCTGGAACCAAATTGTTGCTTGATTATGGTCTTGCACCAACAGATCCACCTCGTTATCCAAACGAAGCACCTCGTGTTACGGATGCGGTCATCACGCATTCACATATTGATCACCTTGGCATGGCGCCTTGGCTCGCAGCTCAACACGGCACCCGCCTACACGGTTCGAGCCTTACCGCAGCCATTTCCGAACCGATGTGGTACGATTGTCACAAAGTGTCCTCCATCGAGGGGTACCCACTTGCTTGGGACAAACGCGACATCGACATCGCGGTTGCATCTTGGACGACCCATGGCTGGGCAGAACCTTGGCGGCACGGCCCGTGGACGTGCACCTTTCACTCGGCAGGTCACATTCCTGGCGCCGTCATGCTTCACGTCGATACTGGCGCGTACCGCGTGATGTTCACGGGGGATTTTGACACCCGTGACTCCCCTCTCGTGGCCGGTGCTGAACCCCAAGACGTGGACATCCTCTTCCTCGAAGGCACGTACGGTGGTCGATCACATCCAGATCAAGAAGAAGAGCTCGAACGCTTCCTCACGCGCATCGACCANGTTGTTGCACGTGGCGGCACGGCCCTCATCCCAGCCTTTGCGAACGGAAGAACGCAAGATGT
Organism: Methanobacteriota archaeon; assembly: GCA_002722135.1. Taxonomy (GTDB): domain Archaea; phylum Thermoplasmatota; class Poseidoniia; order Poseidoniales; family Poseidoniaceae; genus MGIIa-L3. Next base: position 22,753 of record PBKJ01000016.1, read on the forward strand.
CATCATGCGTTTGCACAAGCATCGTCCTCACCTTAACGTGCACGTGAACGGCATGGGGAAACTCATTGCGCAGCATCAGATGGAGCACGAACACCTCCTTCGCGATCCCTCAGCGTTGCGCAAGGCCTGGTCTTGGGTGAAGCGCATCTCGTCCAAGTCAGACCGCAAGCGTGCGCTCGATGCGGACGTGATCGTGTCAACGTCAGGCATGCTTGACGGCGGGCCAGCCCTCTGGTTCCTCAACCGGCTACGGCACGATCCGCGCAACGCCATCCTGTTGACGGGGTACCAAGCGCGCGGGAGCGGAGGCCGCGCGCTGTTGGACACCGGTCGCTTGGAGATTTACGGCACCATGACACAGATCGACCTCGAAATCGACCAATTCTCCTTTTCGACCCACGCCGGACACGACGAAATTGTCGCTTTTGCCAAAGCATGCAACGCGAAACACGTCGTCATCTACCACAGCGACCCGAACCATGCACGACCACCGCTTGCAGAGGCACTGGAAGCCAATGGACACACCGTGCACACGCCCGATAACGGTGTGCCGTACACCATCGTCTGACCCTTTTGGCGCCAGCGTGTACCCCAACATCGCTCGACGCCCTCCCGTCATGGGTGGAGGAGGAACATACGCCACGTACGGGATGGACTCCCTCGCGATTGTCGGCTTCTTCTGCATGGTTGGCCTCTACCTGTTCTACGCCGCCCTTATGGTGAAAGGACAGGCACAAGCCCGCCTGATCGCGTTGGTGAGCGTCGCTTTGGTCGTCGTTCGTCCCCGTCAAGCGTGACGGGTGGTCACAACACAGATTCATACCCCAACGCACCAAGGTCACCCCATGGACGACGGCCAACCTCTTCCGTTGTTCGTCCTCCCCATGACCCTCATGCCCGGTGAGGTCACGCAATTGCGGGTGTTCGAACCCAGGTACAAGCAGATGCTCGACACGTGTATCCTCGACGAACGTCCATTTGGCCTCGTCCTGAACGATCCTTTCCAACCGGTTCGCGGTTGGGACGGACCAAGGACCACAGGAACGCTCGCTTACATCGAGCATCACGAAGAAGCCGGCAGCAACCACATGCTGGTGGTGCGCGGCGGGGAGCGCTTTGACGTGGTTGAGGTGATCGAACCAGCTCTGCCACCTTTCTCTGACCCCGCCGTGAGCGACCTGGTCGGCGAGGACGGTTTTTTTCCGGACCAAGAGGCCCTGATGGCTCGTGCCGATGAACTCGGTCGCGCCGATCTTCCGCTCCACATCAGTGCCAGCGTGCGCATCCGTCCTTCGTTCGAACCCGACGAGGGAGCCTCCACGACGGTGTTCAACCTCGTGCGCAGCACGATGACCGCCATCGCCGGCGCGATGGGCATCGATGAAGACACGGCTGGCCCATGGGTTCAGTCCCGCATCGAGGAGGTTGAGACGTCTGGACCTGATGGCGTGTTCTTGGCCGCTTCCATGGTGCTTCCTGACCTTGAGAGCCGCCAACTCGTGCTGGCCAGTTCAACGCTTCAGGAAGCCGTAGCCGAATTTGAAATCGGACTTCGTGACCTTCGCAGGGATCTCGGTCTAGAAGAAGAGTGATCTCAGAAAAGCGGAGGTTGAAAACCTCCACACCGAACCTTCAGTCATGGCACGTTGGACCCCAGACCAGATGCCTTCTCCAGCAGGGCTCCGTGTGGTGATCACCGGATCCAACACCGGCATTGGGTACGAAGCCGCACGTCTCTTTGCTCATGCAGGAGCGGACGTGACCCTTGCGTGCCGCAACATGGAGAAAGCAGAAGCGGCCATTCAGAGGATCCGCGAGAGCACCCAACACGGCTCGCTCGAAGCCCGCCATCTCGACCTTGCAGACCTGGAGAGCGTGACGGCCTTTGCCAAAGATGTCCTGACCGCTCACGACCGCTTGGACCGCCTGGTGCTCAACGCCGGCCTCATGGTGCCGCCCCTTGGTCGAACCGTACAGGGCTTTGAGCAACAGTTCGGCGTCAACCATCTCGGTCATTTTGCGTTGACGTGCCATTTGCACCCTCTTCTGCTTCAAACCGAAGGTTCTCGCGTGACCTCAATCACCAGTGTAGCGGGCGACGTGGGACGCATGTGGTGGGACGATCCAAATTGGGAATCCACGCGTTACGTGCGTTGGCAGGCGTACGGNCAGAGTAAATTGGCGAACCAACTCTTCATCCGGGGCTTGGCCGCAAGGGTGCCGTACGACACCACCCTCGCACACCCCGGCTGGTCGCGCACGCGTTTGCAGCGCCATTCCATTGGAGCGACGTTTGGCAACGTCGTGCTNCGACCTTTCAACATGAGCGCTGAGCGAGGGTCATGGCCCACGCTCCGTGCGGCGATGGAGCCTGACGTTGCCCCCGCCGCCTATTTTGGCGCAAAGGGCCTGACGCAACTTGCAGGGCCCCCAAAACCCCGCCGTCATGCCCGCAGAGCGAGAAAGGACGAGGACGTCGAGNGCTTGTGGGCCCTGAGCGAGCAATTGACTGGGCAACACCTCNCNCCGGCGTGATGCTTTACATCGAGAGCAACACTTTCCCGACGTTTTTCCCGTTGTGCATGTGGTGGTGCGCNGCCACGGCTTCCTCAAGAGGGAAAACCGAGTCGATCACCGGATCCAAGTGACCCTCCACNACACCCTGGATCAACCGACCCATCTGCTCGAGGATCACGTNCTGACGCGACCATGTGCCCATGTGAACCCCAAACAAAGCACGGTTCCGGGTCATCAGGCGAAGCGGGTCAATTTCTGTGCGCCGCAGCCATGCAAGCGCGGTTCGAATCGGTCGTCGCTTTCCTGTCGGGGCAAANGTGGACATGCCGAAGGTGTACACCTTCCCGCCTTCACGGCACGCCGAGAGGCTGCGCACGAGNTGATCTCCACCGATGGGGTCCAGAACGTGATCCACCCCAGACCCGTCCGTTGCCTTTCGGATGACGTCAACGAAGTCCTCCGTGTGGCGGTCGATGGGCGTTCCACCGAAGGAGCGGATGATGTCGGCCTTTCCTGCGGANGCGGTGGCCCAGACGCGCTCGACGCCNGCCCACCGACACAGCTGCAGTGCAGCGGTTCCTACGCCCCCACCCCCTCCATGAATGAGTACCGAATCTTCGGAGGACAGGTGCCCGAGATGATGCAGCATGTGGTGCGCAGTCAGGTAGGTCACCGGCATGGCGGCCGCGGCCTCCAACCCCATACCTTCAGGAATGCGGATGACGCGATCGGCCGCGCACACCAGACGACTCGTGTGCGCGCCGGTGCCCGGCACGGCGATGACCCGATCACCCACGCTGAGGTGCTTGACGCCATCCCCGAGAGCCGCGACGGTCCCGGAAGCCTCGTATCCGGGCGTGAAAGGGTACGGCGGCCGAGGATTGTACAAACCAAGCCGTTGCAGCAAATCGGCGAAGTTGNTGCCAGCATAGGCCACGTCAACGGCCACCTCACCCGGNCCTGGCGCGGTTGCCTNGAAGGCGTCCACCCGCATCGTTTCGGGCGCCCCGGCTTTGGTGAACACCAGTCGCTTGGGCATAGGGAAGGGTTGNGGCACGCCCGTTTGAAGCCGCCGTCGAACTGCGCATGGCTCCGTCAGAATGGCTTTGAACGGGCGCGACAAGAGGTAAACGATGAGCACCTCATCCCATCAAACCGCCAAGCGCGTGCTGGACGCCGTTGACCAAAGCGGAGNGCACTACGGCTCCGGCTTCCCCATGATCGCCAGCGAGAACGTGATCTCCCCGATGGTACGTCGCGCTTGCGACAGCGATTTGCACGGTCGGTACGCGGAAGGCTTGCCGGGGAAGCGGTACTACCAAGGGTGCGACGATTTCGACACCATCGAAACCATCGGCATTGACCTGGCCAAGAAAGTGTTCAACGCCAACTTCGCCAACATNCAGCCGATTTCGGGCACCGTCGCCAACATCGCCGCGCTCAAGGCCATGGTGAAGCCGGGCGATCGNATTACAGCGGTCTCGACCGCGGATGGCGGNCATATTTCACACGCGCAGATGGGTGCNGTGGGGCTGCGTGGCCTTGACCTTCACACCTATCCGTGGAACGAAGATCGCATGGAGCCGGACATTGACGCAGCGGCGGCCATGATCCGCGAGACAAAACCCGCCCTTGCCCTGTTTGGAGCCTCGGTGTTCCTCTTCCCAACGCCCCTGCAAGAGCTCGCCGACGCCGCACACGAGGTCGGAGCGCGCGTGATGTACGACGGCGCGCACGTGCTGGGCCTCATCGCCGGTGGCGTGTTCCAAGACCCGCTCCGCGAGGGAGCGGACATCATGACCGGGTCCTCGCACAAGACCTTCCCCGGGCCACAAGGCGGATTTCTGCTCTCCAACACGGACGATGAGAAGATGCAGCGGCGCCTCAACAACGCGGTGTTCCCTGGAACGAATTCTTCCTACCACCTCCATCACGTGGCCGGAAAAGCGGTCGCGTTGGCTGAGTTCGAGGCCTTTGGTGCCGCTTATGCTCAGGACACCGTCACCAACGCGAAAGCGTTGGCAGAGGCACTGGCCGCGGAAGGCTTCGACGTGCTGGCCGAAGAACGTGGGTACACCGCCAGCCATCAGGTGTTGACTCGCCATGGCGAAACGGACTCAGGTGCCGGACGAACCGCAGCCGCTCTCCTTGAAGAAGCCGGGATCATCACGAACATGAACATGCTTCCCGGCGACACCCGCGCCCTTTCACCGTCAGGCTTGCGTCTTGGCGTACAGGAATTGACCCGTCACGGCATGGGCCCAGATCAGATGCAAGACGTCGCCACGTGCTTCCGACGGGTGTTGCTCGACGGCGTGAACCCTGCGCAGGTCAAAGGCGAGGTGGCGGCCCTGCGCGAAGGCTTCACCGACGTTCAGTACTGCTTCTGAGCAGTCTTCCACATCACGTCAGTTTGAAGGGAGAGCAGCCAGCTTCTGCGCCATCCATCGCTTCCAAAGTGGTGAAAACAAGGCGGGCCAGAAGGTCCCGTAATACCCGCTGAACATGTCTGGTGCCCCGTCGTAGGGCTGGAGGTCCCACCACCCTTCGCTGGCTTTCAGGTGGTGCGCCGGGTGAAGGCTGAGGTTGAACAGGGTCCAACATGACCACCGCCGCTCGGATTGCCAGCTGTGCATCTTGCTCTGCCGCTCCCCTTCCCCCCGACGCAGACCGTAGTGCTGAACGTAGTTGATGTACTCGAGCAAAAAGACGGCCACCGCCGCTTGCCCAACGAAGACCAAGGCCGCGGCCGGCGCCAAAGCAGCCAAAGCAGCGACCAACACCACCTCAAAGGCCGCCACGCGAACGACACGGTTTCGCCATCCTCGAGCCCCACGCTTGGCGTGGATGGCGTAGGCGTCCCTGAACTGCTTTGGAACGGTTCTGGCCAC
>PBKJ01000017.1 GCA_002722135.1 Methanobacteriota archaeon
GAGGGCGCGCAAGTGCTCAGTAGCCCTGAGGCCATCCCCTTGCTTTTCCCCGGTGAGACCGTGGAAGTGCAGTTTGGCATCCAACCCGACAGCATGGACTGGTGGCTCAGTTCCTCGCAATTGCGCTGCACGGCGGACTGGTCGTCACCTGTCTCCGACAGCTTCGGCGACGAGACCGACAACAACCGTCTGGTCATTGAAGAAGAAGTGGTCGCATGGTCCCCACGCCCCATCGTGGTGCTGGCTGGCGCAGCTGCAGGCCTGTTGCTGGCCGCTCTCTTCGTGGCCTTGCGAAACCAGAACGACAACTTCCGCCTCGCCGCCGTCTATGCTGGCCTGCTCGGCCTTGGCTTCTCCTTCCACCTCCTCTCCATCGTTTGGTGGGGTCCCGTCGTGCTCACGGTGGCCGCCCTCTGGACGTGGCGCATGAGTTGGCGGGCCTCCGAAGAGTTCCGCGTGCTTCACGAGGATTACCAGCGTCAACGCAAGGGCCTCTCGACCATGTATGCCGATCACTTTGAGGCCCTTCGCGACACGCAGCGTGCGCTGAGCACCATTCTTGCGCTCCCCATCTTCGGCTTCGTGCTCATCGTCATGGGCGTGCCTGCACAAGTGCCAGGAAACAACCTCAACGGCGGCAGTCTGCTGGCCTACCTCATCGTCGTGTCCTTCGGCGTCATCTACCTGCTGCGCCGCAGCAACCGGACCTACGGCCGCATCTANGGGCGGCTCACCGACATCGAAACGGCCTCGGCGCGCATCGAGCGTGACCTGGCCGATCCGGCCCGTCTTCTCGGAGATCTGGCCGAAGACGGTCTCGGCTTGGCCGACCTTCTGGATGAAGCCAGCCAAGCGGCCCGGGAGTTGAGCGACACCGTGGACTGGGACGAGCAGGAGGTGGTCGAGGATGTCTGAAGAGGACAAGGTCGACATCGAAGACGCTCCCTTTGAGGTGGAGGACAAGGATGCGGTCCTCGACGTCGTGCCAATGGAGCATGACGTGGACCACGTGGATGATCATGAAGTCGACGACGTTGAACTCGATGACGAGGACTTCGACGACGTTGACTTCGAAGAAGAAGAGGACGGCCCCGCCGTCGCCACGGCCCGCCGTGACCTCAACTTGGCCGTGAACACGGTGCTGAACCAGCAGGTCAACTCACTGGCCCGGACCGAACTTGACGTAGCTGAGGCACGTGCTCACTTGAACAGCCATCGCCTCCGCAAGGCCCTGAAAACCGTGCTTCGCGCTGAGAAGGCCTTGGAGGACCTGAAGGAATCCGTCCTCCACCTGCGCCGATCCATGGCTTTGCTGCACCGACTTCTCAAGGAAAAGTCTCACGTGTCCCACGGTGAGGTGGAGCACATCCTGCTCCGTCTCCGTGACGCCACGAGCGCTGCGGAAGCCGGTGAAGTCGGTACGGCTGCCGGGGAGGTCGAAGGCTTGGTCGACGACCTGATTGGCGGGGACACCTCCACCTTGAACCCCTTCTTGTTCCGCCACTTTTGGCTCGGCATCGACACGCGCTGGCCCGCCGGTGGCGACATGGGTGTCATGATTGTCCGGATCATCAACGACGGCCCCATCACGCTCCCGATGATGCGCATGCATCCTCCTGTTCCCGAGGGCTGGACCTCTGACCCGGAACTCATCGACGTGCCCAGCATCGCTCCGGGCGGCAACCTTCCGGTTCGCTTCGAGATCACCGCAGACCGTCGCTATGGCGCCGACGAAATTCCGCTGGCCAGGAAATTGGCCCTCGCCGTCGGCTATGAGATGCGTTCAGGNGACATCGTGTGCACGGTGCGTGCCCAGAACCGTTCCATGGAACCCTTGGTTGACGTCCTGATCGACCCGTGGTTCCCGCCGGGTTACACGTCTGACGCTCTGCCCATGTTGCCACGTCTCGAACCCGACGAGGTGGCCCACATCCGCATGCCACTCCGCATTGACATCGGCGGACCGCGCGACGGTCCGTCCNCCAACTCCACCCCCGGACGCCGGGGGGGAAAAACACACACAACATGAGGTGAACAAGAAATGAACAACGAACGAAACGAAACGCGCGACAACGCCGCGGCGATCGGGATTGGTGCGATGATTGTCTTCATCGCCCTCATCCTGGTGGCAGCGGTGGCGGCGGCGGTCATCATTCAGACCGCTGAGAAGCTGCAACAGAACGCCCAGTCTGCGGGTGACGACACGCAAGAACAGATGTCCACGAAGGTGGTCCTGCTCTCGACCGTCATCTGGGACGACACCGCCGCTGCAGGGGTGCTCTTCAGCACCTTTGAGCTGGCTGCTGGTAGCAACCCAGTGGTGCCTGCGGACGTGACCTACACCGTCATCTGTGACGACGGTGCGGGCGCCACGGCCTTCGCCGCCGGGAACTTCGGTGGCGCTGAAGACCACACCGGTGATGGAACCGGTGGTGCTCTGGCTTCCCTTGACCCCGGTACCACCTACGTGGTGCAGATGGACATTTCCAACTGTGATCCTGCGGCCAACACGGCACACATCCTTGTGCTGAGCGTCGTGGGCGGCGGTCAGACCTACGAAGAACTCCAATACGGAAGCGACCCGAGTGTCGGGGACGTCGTCGTCTGAGGTGATTACCATGAAGAACACGAACATGAACAACAACAACACGCAAGAACAGGACACCATGGCCGCGATCGGTATCGGTGCGATGATCGTCTTCATCGCGCTCATCCTCGTCGCTGCCGTGGCCGCTGCGGTCATCATCCAGACCGCGGAGAAGCTCCAGCAGAACGCCCAGTCGACCGGTGAGGACACCACGGACGAAATGTCTGGTAAGGTGCAAATCCTCAACGTCTTCGTCAATGATGGCGCAGAGTCGTACGAAGTCTACTTCCGCCTTGCTGCGGGCAGTGACGACACGGCCGATGACGGCATCCTGTGGCAGGTCTCCTGCGACGACGGCGCGGGCACGTTCCAGTACATCGCCGGTGATTTCAGTGATGCGTCTGGCGGCCAGGTCATCGACCTCGGTGACAACGCTGCGGCTGACGTCGACGACGTCGAGGCCGGTACCGCATACCGGTACACCCTCGACGCCAACGACGGTGCAGGCAACGACTGCAGCCCTGACGCGCTCTTTGCGGCCAACGTCAAGGCCACGCTGTACATTCACGTCGTCGGCGGCGGAACGACCTATGACATCCTCAAGGTCAACGACGCCACCGAAGGCGCTGTGGTGGTCTGATCCGCTCTGCGCCCTGATGCCCCCCGGCAACGGGGTGCAGAGGAGGCATCACCATGGCATGGCCATTTGGTGGCGGTGCACGGACAGCGACGGACGATGACGCTCAGGCGACTGAAGGTCACCTGAAGGTCCTCTCGAACGTCCCGATCGAGCAGGTCCCCCACCCTGAGGAGGGGGAGTTGTCCGAGGAGGACGCTTGGACGATTCGTCCTGGCCCAGCACGCGCCAAACTCAACAGCATTGGCAGCATTCCATCCACGACCCAAGCGCTGGCGCCCTCGGCACCAGCACAGGTCAATGCGACCGTGGACACGTCCGGCCTCGAGCGGCTCATCAGCAGCCGACTCGACATGGTCGAAGACGTGCTCCGCATGGTCGAGACCCGCGTGGACGAAGCGATGGTGTCCGGTCCAACCGCGACCTTCAGCGATGAAGGCGAGGAAGGAACGGACATGGAAGCCATGAGCGGCGACGTGATCATCACGGCGTCCGGGGAGCGCATCCCTGCCGGCGACGGGGCCTCACGCCTCAAGCCGGACGACGAGGCGCCCCTCGTTGAGCTCTACGAAGCGCAAGCACTGGCTGCGAACCCCTTCTTGCGTGCACCTGACGGCCTTGGTGGCGCGTCGGGTGACCGCATTGGGGCACCGACGGTCGCCGCCCTCCTGCTCGATCACATGACGGGCATGGCGGCGTCCAGTTTCACGCAGAAGGCGATGGACTCAGGCATGCTCAGTCCGGACGAAGGCCGTCAAGTGATGGCCATCGTGCAGTTGGCTGAACCCGGCGAAACCGAGGCCGCTTTGGCGGATCACCTCCCGAACCGGGCTTTGCTGTCTTTCTCCGCCTTGGTNAGCGCATGGCGCAACCAAGCGCAGCGCGCTGCAGCAGCAAGCAACAACATGAGGGCGTGAAGGCATGAGTGCGTCGACGGGCATCGGTGGATTGGTGGTGGGGATGGCCATGTTGGCCGTCTTCGTCATCTTCGTCGGTACCCTCGACGCGCGACTTGCCACGCACCTTGATGTCACNGAACCCGGTGACCCACCGCCACAGATGTCCTTCGTGGACGCCAACGTGGACACCAACGGGTTGGTTGACATCAGCATCACCACAAACGGCAGCGGTTACGTGACCGGGGATGAAATCCTCGACGGCACGACCGTGGTCGGTAGCGTGACCGAAGTGGACGCAAGCGGTGGCCTGGTGGCCGTCAGCGTAGCCATGGAAGGGAACAGGGATTTCACCTCATCCCCAACCCTGACCATCAGCTCCGTTGCCGGTTCCACCGGAGCCGTCTCAGCCGTCCTCGGCAGCGTGGTGCACGCCAACGTGACCAACCTCGGCAGCACCGTGGTCCCCTTGGACGAGGTCTGGGCCTTCCTCGACGGCGAGAACGTCGAGCGCGTGCCCGATCTCATNGTGGCTGAACCCATCGGCAACAACCTGTACTCGGGTGAAACGATGTGGGTCATGTGGCTTGAAGGCTCGGCGACGGCCTGGGAGCGCCTTGCGCTTTCGGTCGGCGAAACAACCGTCGTAACGGAATTGGTGTGAGGTGAGCGCATGGCAGACGGTGGCGCAACCTCGTTCATCATGCTCGTCACCGCCTTGCTGGTGGCCGGCAGCGTCAGCACCTTCCTCATCGCTGAATGGGGCGACGTGGCGCGGTCCATGGAAATGGAACGCCGGGCACAAGCCATCGACGCAGAAACCGACGTCAGTTTGGCCGGTGATCCCGGTCACGTGCGCTACAGCCTCACCGGTCAAATCCAATTTTACCTGATGAACTCTGGAACTTCGGTTCTCGACGACAGCACCCTTGTGGTGCTGGTGGACGGCGTCCAGCAAACCGCCAACGTGACCACGACGGTCATGAACGGTGGCGATTGGTCCGCCGGTGAACTCCTTCAAGTTCAGGTGGTGGACAACACGCTGACCTATGCCAACAACACCGAAGTGGTGCTGACCGTCGTGGTCTCCTCTGAATTCGTCAGCAACGTTCGCGGTACGGACACCTTGGATGCGGAGGTGAGGCTCGTTGTCTGAGCATGCACCAAAGCCCGTGGAAGACGGCTTCCCCTTCGGTGTGGAAACCGATTCATTGGCGGATTCCATGGGACTCCACCTCCCGAACCGTTCGCTGTACCTCATCCAGGGCACGGTTGGTTCAGGGAAGTCCCTCGTCTCGCAACGCTTGGTTCACGGCATGCTGGAAAACGGCTGCAAGATCCTCGTGGTGACCACCGAGTTGACGACCCGCGGTTGGATTGAACAAATGGAATCCATCGGTTACGGCGTGACCGAACCGCTCACGGAAGGGCGCCTCACGGTGTTCTCGCGCTACGGGACCATCGCTGAGCCGGTACCCGATGTCTCGCTCTACGACGTGTTCACCTCACCCGCCATCGAAGAAGCGGACGTCATCGTCTTGGACACCGCGAGTTCGATCATGCCCGAGTTGCACAACGACACCGAGCGTGTCGCCATGATGCAGCGCTTGCGCGAAGTCGTGGCCGACGGTCGTTCGATTCTGTTGACGGTCGACCCCGAGGAAACGGACGGAAAAGCACTGCACATGCTGCGCAGCAGCGCAGAACTTGTGCTCGACATGAGCACCGCCCTCATCGGCGGGGACATCAAGCGAAGCCTGACCGTGACCCGCTTCCTGCGGGCGGCGGGTCCGGTGCAGACCAACATCGGTTGGCGTGTCGAGCCCAGCATGGGCTTCATCGTCGACATCACCGCGGTGAGCTGAGGAGGAATTCACGATGGCCGACGAAGAGCTGAAGTTCGCCAAAGGCGATCTGGCCAGCGTCATGGCGGCTCATCCGCACGTTGCGGAATGGGTGCGCGACTTCGAAGCGCGGTACGGCTCAAGGCCCACCTACTACGGCCCCTTGGACCGTGACGCCAAGAAGCAGCGTCCGCTNAACCTCATCTACATCACCAAGGAACCCATNTTNGTCCACATCTACGAACCAAGTGANGACGAGGACGATGCCGGTCAAATCCTCTGGATCGGTCTCGAGCCGCAACTCACCGAAGAGGAAGAGAACATCCGGCGTGAACTCGTGGAAGTCCTCCTGCAGGAAGCCCCAGCCGCGCCGAACTTCACCACTGACGATGAATTCGAAGGCATCCTTTCCCAGATGATCGACCGCTACACGGTGCTCCGTCAGGACCTGCCTGTTGGCCCCCGCCGCCAGGGCCGCATGTGGGACATCCTCGGCCTNGAGGACAAGCGNCTCGCCGTTGACGAAGCNCAGCGCCAGCGTCTCCGCTACATCATCATCCGCGACCTCATCCGCAACGGACCCTTGGAGCCGCTGCTGTCCGACGAGATGCTGGAAGACATNCACTCGGTGGGTCTGAAGTACATCCACATGGACCACAAGGTGTTCGGGATGGTCACCTCGAACATCCGCTTCCGTGAGCGCGAGGTGCTTGCTCGCTACNTGAGGGCCATGTCCGAGCGCATCGGCCGACCGGTGTCCGACAACAAGCCCATCATCGACGGAGCCCTGCTCGACGGCTCCCGTATCAACATCATTTTCTCAGACGACGTGTCCATGCTCGGGCCGTCGTTCACCATCCGTAAGTTCGCTGAGGAGACGATTTCGATCGTCCAGCTCATCAAGTGGGGCACGATGAGCGCTCAAGTGGCGGCGTACGTCTGGATTTGCCTCGAATACGGCATGTCCGTGCTGGTGTCCGGTGAGACCGCGTCCGGGAAGACCACGACGCTGAACGCCATCCTCCCCTTCATCGACCACAACGTGAAGATCTACTCCGCTGAGGACACGCCTGAAGTCAAGGTCAGCCACAAGATTTGGCAGCGCCTCGTGACGCGTGACTCGAAGAACGAGGACAGCCGTGTCGANATGTTCGACCTGCTCAAGGCCGCCCTGCGAAGCCGTCCTCGTTACATCATCATTGGTGAGATCCGAGGTGTGGAAGGCGCCACCGCCTTCCAGGCCATGCAGACGGGTCACCCCGTCATCGCCACCTTCCACGCATCGTCCATCGTCAAGATGATTCAGCGTTTCACCGGTGACCCGATCAACGTCCCCATTCGTTTCTTTGACAACCTCAACTTCGCGCTCTTCCAAGAAGTGGTCGAGGCGCCGGGNGGCGGCATCGCCCGTCGCATCACGGGTGTGGACGAGGTCATCGGCTACAACAAGCACAGCGACGGTGTGCTGACCCGTGGCATGTTCGAGTGGGATCCCGTCAAGGACAAGCACTACTTCCGCGGTATGTTCCAATCGCACTTGCTTGAGAACAAGATTGCCGCCATGGCCGGATTCTCGAACAAGCGTGACATCTACGAGGAACTCGAGCGCCGTCGTCAGGCCATTCAAGACATGGCGGACCGCGACTTGACGCACTATGACGACGTCTTCGGCTTGTTGAACGTCTACTATCAGAGCGGTTGGGATGCGTTCCGATCGGCGGTCAACACGTGGGTCAGCGTGAACGACCGTTGAAGGAGGCATCACGATGGAGCGCATGCCGATCTGGCACATCGCCCTCCGCCGGCTCGAAATGCCGTTTCCGCGCTACCTCGCCTTCTTCGTCGGCGGCGCCGCCCTCGTCGGGCTGGTCAGTGCCTTGGTGCTCATTTTCTCGACGGGGGGCTTCACTGACGGGGCGCTCTTCTCAGGATTGGCCGGCATCAGCTTGCTGATCACGCTGCCCCTCATTCTCGCAGGTTCCGCGGCCGTGTATCCGCTGCTCGAGGTCCAGCGTGCTGCGAACCGCATCGAGAAAGAGATGCACATGTTCATCACGCGCATGGGCATCCTCTCGCTGGGTGAAGTTGGCGCGCAATCGATGTTTGACATCCTGAAACAGATGCGCGACTACGGCGAACTGGCCAGCGAAGTCAAGCGCATCGAGACGCTGGTCGACAAGTGGCACACCGCCCTTCCAGAGGCGGCACGGATTGTGGCGCAACAATCGCCTTCTCCCCTGTGGACGGATTTCCTCGACCGGATGGCCTTCTCCATCGAGGCAGGCCAACCCATTGACGAGTTTATGCGCTCCGAGCAGGAGACCGTGGCCGAGCAGTACACCACCCTCTACGACACGCGCCTCGAAAGCGTGGACACCATGCAGGAAATCTACGTCTCCATGGTCACGGCGGGGTTGTTCGGCCTGGTCATCGCTGGCATCCACCTGGTGCTCTTCGAGGTCGGCTCCGCCAGCGATACGCCGATTGAAGTGGCCAGCCGGCTCCGCTTCCTGATTTTGGCGTCCCTCTTGTTCATCTTGGTCAACATCGGCGCCGTGTTTGCCTTTCGAGCCACGATTCCGGACGACGCCACCTTCGCGCGTGACGAACTGGAGACACCCTTCCGCATCAACGCGCGGCGTGCCTTGCTCGCTTCGGGGGCGGTGACCATCGGCTTGCTGTTCCTGACGAGCATCGTGGTGGTGATCTACTGGAGCGCCATTGGCGAAGGTTGGGACAAGTACGGCCTGCTCTTGCTGGCCATTCCCCTGACGCCGATGCTGATTCCCTCGTCGCTCATCATGCGCGAGGAGCGGCAAGTGCTGCGCCGTGACGAGACCTACCCTGATTTCATTCGCGCATTGGGTGGGACCGCCCAAGCGCGTTCATCGGAGCCGTCAGCGACCATCAAGGCCCTTCGAGGCATCGATTTTGGTCTGCTGGATTCGTCCATCGATCGCCTCGAGAAGCGGCTTTCCACCCGCATCAATTCCGACCGCGCTTGGGATTACTTCAACGCCGACACCAACTCAGCCGTCATTTCGAGGTACACGCGCATCTACATCGAAGGGTCACAATCCTCCGGCCAACCGGCCCAAACCGCGGAAATGGTGTCACGGTCGGTCGGCAACCTGCTGTCGCTGCGCAACCGCCGTTCCCTTTCGGCCAACACCATGTGGGGCGTCGCCATCGGTCTGCTCATCGCCAGCGTGACGTCGCTCAACGTGACCATCGCCATTGTGCTTCAGTTGGGTGAGGCGGTCGCCGGCGTGGCTTCGGGCATCACCGACAACGCCGACGTTTCTGCGCTCGCTGATTTCGGAGCAGGAATTGCGTTGCCGATCATGGAAGATTCATCCTCAGTGGACACGAACATTCGCATGTTCAAGATCATCGTGTCCATCCTGATCCTTGGCCAAGTGACCGCTGTGTCCCTCATCGCCACGCGCTTGCGCGGCGGTGGTCTGACCAGTGCTTTGGGCCAAGCCATCCAGCTGTTGTGGGTGGCGGGCATTGCTTCGTTCATCACGGCCGTGTTGCTTGAACGCGCCTCGTCGGTCTTCGGCATCGGCTGATCAGCGGCGGCGCGCCTTGGCGTTCATGCGCCGTTCTTCCTCGATGCGCTTCTTCGTGGCCGCCCAACTGCAGATGGGGCATGTGGAGAGGTCATGCCATCGTGCAGGGCAATGTTCCCGTCCGAAGAAGATGATCTGCAGGTGAAGATCGTTCCAGCTTTCCCTCGGGAAGACGGCTTTGAGGTCCCGCTCCGTTCGCTCGACGTTGGTCCCGTTGGAAAGGCCCCAGCGAGCAGCAAGCCGGTGGATGTGGGTGTCGATCGGGAAGGCAGGGACGCCAAAGGCCTGAGCCATGACCACGCCTGCGGTCTTGTGGCCCACGCCGGGGAGGGCCTCCAACGCCTCGAAGGTGGCAGGGACCTGGCCGTCGTGGTGTTCCAGAAGCATCTCCGACAGCCGCTTGATGTTCTTGGCCTTCGTCGGTGCGAGACCGACGTAGCGGATGAGGGACTGGATGACGTCCACGTCCAAGGCGGCCATGGCCGCTGGTGTTGGTCCTGCTTCGAACAACGCGGGTGTGACTTCGTTGACCTTCAGGTCCGTGGTTTGGGCGGACATCAGGACCGCGATGAGCAGTTCGAAGGGATTCCTGTGGTCCAACGGAACAGGGGTCTCCGGATACATCTCATCGAGCATTCCCTTGATGCGAATGGCTTTCTCTGCTCGCTTCATGGCCCCTGCTCCACGCCAAATCCTGCTCGACTCGACAAATCTACGTCGGCCCGTTCTTTAAATACGGGTGGTCGGTCTCCACGTCCATGACCACCGATGAAGAGCGCCTGACTGTGGTGAACGTTGTTGCGAGCACCCGCGTTGCCGAAGAACTCGATCTGCCCGACATCGCCATCCAGCTCAACTGTGAGTATGAGCCCGAGCAGTTCCCGGGTGTCGTGTACCGTGTCGTTGACCCCAAGCTCGCCATCCTCATGTTCCGCTCCGGTCGTGCCGTGTGCACCGGTGGGAAGGACGAACAGAACATCCAGACCGGCATCGAGCGCATGATCGCCGACCTCCGCGCCGCCGGCATCACCACGTGGGAAGTCGAGGACGTCGAGATTGAGGTCCAGAACATGGTGGCCACCTACGCCCTCCACTACCCTGTGGACTACGACGGCAAGGACAAGTTCACCGGCGAACCCCTCGCCGACGCACCCCGCAAGTTGAACCTCAACCACCTCACCTTCCACCTTCCCTTCGACAAGGTCGAGTATGAGCCGGAACAGTTCCCTGGCCTGATTTACCGCCTTGATTACCCCAAGGTCGTTTGCCTGATTTTCGGCAGCGGCAAGATGGTGATCACCGGCGCCCGCCACAAAGACGAGATCCTCGAAGCGGTCGAGATCATCAAGGACGAACTTGCGGACTTGCTCTGAGTGTGACGCTTTTGCGTCGCAACATGGCCACGCTGGTCTATGTGCTCCACGTCGCCGTCTTGGCGTACGGCGCCTTGGGGTGGATGATGCCCATGCCCGGCCCCGCCATCCACCTCGTCTTCTTGCTTGCAGTCCGCTACCACTGGCACGTGACCGGTGGATGCGTGCTGACCGAGTGGGAGAAGCAGTACCTCGGGATGCCTCCAGAATCGGATCGCCATTTCACCCGGGATCTTCTGCGAAGGATGGGCTTTCGACACATCGACGATGAGGGGGCCTACAAGGTGCTCACTGCGGGTCTTGGAGCCTTTGCGGCCATGGACACGGTGTTCATCGCTGGCGCCCTTTTCGGGGCGTTCAATTAAGGGCAGAAGCGCACCTCACGGTGCATGGACGCTCCGCGCCCGGCCGTCTGCCTGCTCCTGCTCGGCATTTTTCTCTCGGCGTTGCTTTCACCGATGGTGCAACCTCCAGCATCGCCAACGGTCCTTGAGGACATGACGACGCCCGCTCAGTCCTCCGGAACAGCATCCGTGGATGAGGTTCCAACATGGCGCGTCGGGGACGAGTGGGTCTACGCAACTGGATTTGACGTGGCCACCTTGATCGCCAACTCAGGCGTCTCTGCGAGCGTCAGCACGCTGTCGGGTGACACCAAGATGGAAATCGAAAGCATCGGCCTTGAACCGATGAACGACGCTGCGGCCACGAACGTCGTGGCCTACACGATGAGCATCGATGGCGATTTCACCTCGGGGAACAGTGGAGCGACCTTCAACGGCGTCTCAGGCAAACTCGACATTGAGTACCAAGGCATCGACGTCTTGCGTGCTTCGGACATGGCCACCATTGACTCGTCTTTCGATTTGAAGGTCGAATTCGCGCCGTTCAACCTTGGATTCCTCCGGTTCACCATCGCGGACTTGACCTTTGACACCGAATACTCACCAGCGAAGGAAAACCGTGACCACCCGGTGCGCTCAGGCGACAATTGGTCGCACGCCTACACGGCCACGACCACCGTCAGCGGTTCCTCGGATTACTTCGACCCGAGCGAGTTCGACACGAGCACTCAGGAAAACACCACGTGGGAAGTCACCGATTCGGGCGTCCCCACCGCTCAGGACGGGTACTCCGTGGCGTACACCGGTTGCGATGACTCGTACAAGATCAACCAATGGAACACCACCGGCTCTGCCACCGGATTCGAATGGTATTGTCCCGCAGTCCGTGGACCGTCATGGATTCGCATTCAGCAATCGGCCGGTTTCCAAATCGATTGGACCCTGAAAGAATACATCCCAGAGGACTCCTACAACGTCGTCAATTCTGGCGACCCCGGTGCCCGCTGCACCACGCTGGAATTGAGCGGGCAGTACCCCGCGTATCTGCCGTCAAGCACGGTGAACATCGACGTCGATTATGTCATCACCCCTGCGGCGTATTCCGCGTGTTTCTCTGACCAAGTCGACCGGTACGATTCGGCCTACATGGAATACAGCATCGCCGGAACGACCGGTTCGGTGAATTTCGACACCACGTCGAGTCCGTCCACCACCCAAGAAAGCCGCTGGAGCGGCATCGCGTGCTGCACCTACACCGTGCCGACGGTCACGGACGGTTCGCCGGCCAACGACGACCACTCCAGCGACGGCATCGTGGCCTTCGACGCACAGAACGGTGTGGTGGGCGTGTACACCGTCGTGGTCGACCTCAGCATCGTGGGCGTGGACCTCTTGCCGTTGGAGAACGGCATCGTGGTCGACCGCACCCGTGACGGCGTCACCACTCGGCTTGGTCCAGGTGACATGCTGGCTGGCATCGACGGCGACGACATCGAAATGACGGTCCTCATCGCCAACCGTGGCATCCTCGACGTGGGTGGGAGCAACCCCATCGCCACCGCATGGTGGAACGGCACCAACCCTTCCACGAAGTTGCAGTCAGGTCCTGTTGGCGCTTACGGGCAAACCGGCCTGACGTTCGGCTTCCGAGTGGCCTCGGCCGATATTGGCCAGCCCACAGCGGTCGAAGTCCTCACCGATGCCTCAGCGATCGGCGCCACCGACGGGAACGCGTCGAACGATTTCCTGTCGATTCCCTTCTTCGTTGGCACCCTGCCCACAGCGAACCTGACCTGGGAGGAGGGGCGGTCCACCGGCGAAGAGGTGCTGATTGACGCCTCCGGAAGCTTCGACGAAGACGGCGGTGATGTGCGCTGCGTCTTTACCGTGGTCAACTCGCTCGGAACTCAGACTGGACTTGAGGAAGACGACTGCACCCTCGCATGGACGTGGAACGACGGCGGCGCGTGGAGCGTCACCGTCGACGTCATCGACGAGGAGGGCGACGTCAGCGTCGTCACGGGTGAAGTGGTCGTGCTCAACCGCGCACCAGAAGTGGTCATTGAAGCCCCGGCTCAGGTGGCCGCACGGTCCTCGGCCACCGTCCGTGTCGTGGAGGCCTACGACAACGACACGGTCTCACCGGCCGGACTTGACGTGCTGTTCTCGTGGTCCGGCGTCGTGTGTGAGGAAGGAAGCTCATCGGACCGCTGCACCTTCTCTCCCTCCGACGAGGGCCTGACCGTGGTGACGCTCACCGCGACGGACGACGACGGTGCGAGCACGGTCGTGAACGCGACCGTGGAAGCCACGAACATCGCGCCTTCCCTGGACACCATCGCCCTGTTCCGCAACGGAACCGAAGTGCCGGTCATCGACGGCTGGATCGTCGACGAGGACGAGCCCATCGGGCTCCTGGTTCAGGCCGATGACACGCCCAACGATCTTTCGTCTCTGGCCGTCCTTTGGGACCTCTCGGACCTGGTGGACGGACTTGAGCAGGGCACCGTTGGGCCTGTCTCGTCCATCGAAACCTCGTGGCCGGTGTCCGGCACCCACCGCGTGAGCGTGCAGGCCATCGACGACGATGGCGTGGCGTCGGGCACCCTCGAGGCCGATGTGTTGGTCCGCAACGTGGCGCCCACCATCGAAAGCCTCGATCCGACGGTGGCCATCTACGAAGACGAGGTGTTGAAACTCAGCGTCGTCGTTGACGATACGGCCTCGGATGTGCTGAACTTGACCACGTGCTGGGACCTCGATGCGCGCATCGACACCGACAACGACGGCGGTGCCACCAACGATTGCGACGTCGAAGGTGTGACCCTCGAACAGATTTGGTCGGAAGCCGGGACCCGGCTCATCACGGCCTTCGTGGTCGATGACGACGGCGCCATGGCCAGCACCAACACGACGCTCACCATCGTCAACCTCCGTCCCACGGCGGTCATCTCGTCGGCGACCAACCTCTCGAACCTCGTGGAGGGAGATTGGCTCAACCTGACCGCAGCAGATTCCCTGGACACCGAATCAGACCTCATTTCCCTGACCTATGTGTGGGACACGGACGCCCTACCCGGAGCGATCGACAGCACCCTCCCCATCTTGCAACTCGAGGCGCTTGCGCCAGGCACCTATTCGGTCAACCTGACCGTCACCGATGATGACGGTGCGTCGCATTCGATGAACGTGCAATTGGTGGTGGCCGAAGCACCGACCAACAACCCCATCGCGTGGGCGGTGAAGGAATTCGGGATGACGACGACCATCATCATCGGCGTGCTCGGTGTGGTTATCCTTGGATTGGTGAGCATGCTTGTCTTGGGTCGTCGAGGCGGCGCCGAGGAATTGATCGAGACCAAGTCGTCGTCCGTGTGGGATCAGGCTCCTGTCGCCGCCACCTTTGACGCCGCACCCGCAGCGCCGCTGCCTGCGCCGACACCGGCGCCCATGGCACCGATGCCGGACATGAACGCGCAGCCCGTGGCTGCTGCGCCGGAACCCGCGCCAGTTCAGGCAGGACCACCGCTCCCCGCCTCTGGTCTTCCGCCTGGATGGACCATGGAACAGTGGGCCTTCTACGGCGAAAAGTGGCTTGAGGCCAACGCCCCGGCCGTCCAAGCCCCAACGTATGCTGCGCCACAGCCAGCGGCTCCGGCAAACTTGGACAACCTCCTCGACGGTCTGGATTTGTGAGGGGTCGTCATGGGCGGATTTTGGCAGTTCTTCGGCCTGCCCGACCCCGCTGAGGGTCAGCGGACAGAGGCCGCNCCAATGCCAATGGTGCAGCCTGCTCCACCGCCCGCCGCCGCACCGACGCCCACGCCACCACGTGAACCTTCGACGACTCCGCACTTCATCGACTTGGGCCTTCATCGGCAGGGCCCACCTCAGGTTGCTCACCGTGCCGTGCGATACTTGTCGCCTGACGCGTCGTCTCGCCTGCCGGTCAACGGCATGATGCTCCGCGTGCAGGACGGCGATTCCTTGTTTGTTGATCTCCGTGGAATGGCGCACATGCACGCTCACCAAGATTCGCTCAGGGCTGAACTTCGCCGGCTTGGTGAGGCCACGGGTGTTGGGGCGTGGGCGCTCGATGCTGATGANCGTCTCTTCCTCATCCCCGGCGTTGATGTGGTGATGGACACGGCACGGCATGAACTCGGAGGCACCGCGCTTCTTCCGATGCCCTCGTCATAGGTGTGCTAGGGCCTCGAGGACCCTGCCGGGGATGCCGAGGACCGTGGCTTCATCCCCCTCGACCAAGGTGGCGTGCGATTTCATGGCCCCAGCGAGGTCGTATGCNCCTGCCTTTCCTTCCCATGAGCCGCTGNGGATGAGGTCCGCCAGCACATCATCGCTGAAGGATGCAAACTCGACGACNGCCGAAGCCAGGTCAAAGGTCCACGTGCCGGCCACACGCAGGCCCGACGCACTCCACACGCGGTGCCTGCGGCCGCGCAGGCGAAGCAGCATGGCAAGGGCTGCNTGTGCATCGGAGGGCTGGCCCAGCGCGAGGNTCGCGTCGTCNGGGTCGGCCAGCATCGTGTCTGCGACGAGAACGATGCTGCCAGGGTGGGCGTCTCCGACCGCTTCCGCCTTTTGTTTCGCGATGTGGAGGACTTGGGCATCAACCGTGCCCTGAACGCGCCGTTCATCCACATCAACCGGAGCCACGACCGGCGTCAAGCCAAGCGATTCGAGCATCTGTTTTCGACGTTCTGAACCCGAGGCCAGAACGATGTTCAGACGACCACCTCAGAGGCGGCTGACGATGGAGAAGCGCTGCTCGTCTTCCTTCCACCAGAACGGCTGGTAGCCGAGCAAATGGTGGGTGTGTCGCATCTTAACGATGCCGAGTTTTCGCTTGACTTCGTCCGCATCGCGGTCCATGACAAGGTGCATCACGGTGTCCGATAGGTAATCCTCAACGCCGTATTCGCCGAATTGCTTGTGGTCTTCACCGGTCATTTCGCAGATGAAGAAGGAGGTCAAACCGAGGCGACGAACCGCTTCGAAGAGGCGGAAGATTTCGTCCCGCGGGTTCTCCATTTTGGTGAGCGTGAAAAAGGCACCAAGGGAGTCGAAGACCAAAATCTCGAAGCCGATCGAGTTGCGGTAGCTGGTGAGTTGAGCGATCAGTTGGCCCATCCAATCGACGCGGTTGCCCATGCCCTGTTCATCGAGCTGCACACGAAGGTCGGCCAGGTCAATGATGGCAATNCGGTTGCGCACGCGTGGGTCTTCCACGTTCATGCCCATGTTGGCCATGTGGGAGCGGAGGGAGTCCTTCCCCTGCTCGAGGGTCACGTAGATGCCCGAGGTTTCGCCGTAGAGCACGGCGTTGTACAACATCGAGAACGTCAGGCTGGACTTCATGGCGCCGCTTGCACCGGCCACGATGGCGATGTGGCCCTCGGGGATGCCGCCCTGCATGTTCTCATCGAGGCCTTCGATGTGGGTGGGGATGCGCTCGATGCTCATGGGGTCACCGCACCTGCGTGGACGTGAGGCTTCATCAACCTCACTCAGCGGCCGCTCATTCGACGGTCACGGATTTGGCGAGGTTTCGTGGTCGATCCACGTCGAGGTCCAAGGCGAGTGCCGTGCGGTAGGCCAGCAGCTGCAGCGGCAGGACGGTCAGCAGCGGCGAGCAAAGCGGATGCGTCCTTGGGACTTCGATGGCCACGTCCGCTTCCTGGGCAAGATCATCACCTTCGGTGCAGACAAGGATGATGCGTGCACCGCGGGCTTTGCATTCGTGAATGGCTGAGGCGACCTTCTCTTTGACCGCGTCATCAGGTGCCACGACGATCACCGGTCGCCCCTCTTCCAAGAGCGCAATCGGGCCGTGTTTCATCTCGCCCGCGGGGTAGGCCAAACAAGGGATGTAGGTGATCTCCATCACCTTCAGCGCCCCTTCTTTCGCCACGTTGGCCGACAATCCACGTCCCAAGAACAGCAGTGACGGGGCCTCACGGATCATGGCCACCGCCTCATCGATGGGTCCGGGGTTGGCCAGATACCGCTCAATGAGGTCAGGCACTTCTTGCAGCCCCTTGGCAAGCACGCGTGCTTCGTTGGCGCTCAGTTGACGCGCTCGGCCGATTTGGAGGGCGAAGATGGTCAGCGCAGCCACCATGTTGGAGAAGGCTTTGGTGGACGCCACGGATTGTTCGGGCCCAGAGTGAATGTAGACGCCTTGACCGCAAAGTCGAGCGATGGTGGAGCCGACGACGTTGACCACGCCATGCACGTCGCCGCCTTTGAGTTGGATTTCTTTGATGGCCGCGATGGTGTCCATGGTCTCCCCTGATTGTGAGACGGCAAAGTGCAATGCCTCTGGATTCACCACAGGATCCTGGTACCGGAACTCGCTGGACACGTGCGCAACGGCGGGAATGCGGGCCAAGCGCTCGATGAGTTGTTGCCCGATCAACGCGGCATTCAGGGCCGTGCCGCACCCAAGCAACCGGACGTGAGGAACCGTCCGGAGCTGTTTGGCGGTCAGCTGCATACCGCCGAGGCGACCGTTTCCATTTTTTGCATCGAGCCGACCTGAAATGCAGTGGCGCAAGGCGTCGGGTTGCTCGTAAATTTCCTTGAGCATGTAGTGTGGGTACTCCCCAAGTTCGGCCTCTCCCCAACCCTCGTCGAGGGTGATGGCAGACGTTTNGCTTTGTCCGCCATCCAGCCGCTCAATGGTCAAGCCATTTGCGCCGTAGGAGGCGATGTCCCCGTCTTCAAGGATGATGACGCGATCCGTGTGTTCCACNAGGGGTTGCGGGTCGGAAGTCACGATGAAGCCGTGGTCCGTCTCGCCGAGCACCAAGGGGCTGCCGTTGCGCGCACAGACGAGCTCATCGTGGTCGAGGAACAAGGCGCAGACGCCCCACGTGCCGCGCAAGCCCTTCAGTGCAGTTCGCATGGCGGCGATGGGTGATTGCCCCTTTTCCACGGCACGCTCGAGACGGTGAGCGATGACTTCAGAGTCGGTTTCGGAGCGGAACGTTGCACCGTTTCGCTCGAGGTGTCGACGGATGCGAGTGGCGTTTTCGATGATCCCATTGTGGACGATGACCACCCGCTGTTCAGGGCCGAGGTGAGGGTGAGCGTTTTCGTCGGTGACGCCGCCATGGGTGGCCCAGCGGGTGTGGGCAATGCCGACGGTCCCTGGCATCTTCTTCGGGAGCGTCGCTTCCAGTTCTGCGACCTTTCCGATTCGCTTGCGGACGTCGAAAGCATCGCCACGGAGGGCCAAGCCCGCGCTGTCGTAGCCCCGGTACTCCAAACGGCGGAGTCCGTTGAGCAAAATTGGAGCCGCTTGGCGCCGGCCGTGGTATCCAACGATGCCACACACGCTTCACACCTCCACGTTCTCGCCACAAATCGGGCAAGGCACCGATCGAAGCCGGAGGTCCCGAACGGTGAAGGACGCCTCGCATGAGGCACAATTCGCCTCTCGGCTCGGTGGGGGCAAATCCGGCAATGCAGGGAGGGAAGGCAGCGGAGCGTCCGCAAGGCTTGGTGGCGGCAGGTCCGCGAGGTCCGGCAGCGGTGGAGCGGAAAGCGCGAGGGTTTCCTCGGGCTTCGGAAGTGACCCGGCNAGGGCGCGCTGTCGCCTTCGTTCCTGACGCGCGTTGACCGGGTCAGGACGGATCGTTTCCTCTTCTTCGGGCTCTTCTTCCTCGTCATCCATCACGGCAACGATGGTCTCTTCTTCCTCGACGACCGCGAACGGCGTCTCGTCGTCCTCTGGGGTGATCATCATCACCACGTCTTCGTCGAGTTCCTTCTCGACGCCCTCGTCATCCTCTGGACGTCGACGAAGGGCACGGCGGGCCGTGAGCACCATCGCCAGCAAGAGCACCACGACGACCAAACCTGACCCTCCAAGGATGAGCATCTGCATGTCTCGGTCTCCGGGCAGTGGGGCCAGCAGGTCGTCAAGCCAGGTTGCATCATTGCCACCGGGGCCGCTTGGGTTTGCGTCTGCCAGAATGCGGATGTCGAGCGCTCCAGTGGTGGAAATGAAGCCAACCACGACATCTGCGGTTTCGCCGCCGGCGCCCAACAATTGCCCCGTCTCGAGGATGTTGGCCAGCGCGTAGGCCTCGGTGCCTTCCCCGACGGCGAGTAAACCGAGTCGGACCACAGGTCCACGGACTGAAATCTCGTCGTACATGACCATCACGCCATGCTCGCGTTCAATCGTGCTCAGGCTGAGCGCACCCGGGGCCTCCAAGCAGGTCGGGGCGTCGATGCTCCAACCTTGGTCGGTGACGGCGGTGCACACTTGCGCGTCTTGACCTTGGCGCTCAAGCCATGCCGCGATGAGCTGACCGTCCTCATCCACCGAGAGGTGATGGTCCGATGCGTTGTCACCGACAGGGGCAATGAAATTCCANCCCTCTTGGTCCCGCTCACCGTGGCTGTACAGCACACCAAGGCGCTCCACGCCGGTGATGTCATCGCGTTCGGTTTGGAAGAGGATGTGAAGGCGTTCCTCGCTGATGGCGACCGAGACAGGGTCGCCTTGGGAGGCCAAAACCTCGACATCGGAGTGAACGATGAAAGGTCCATCCCATGATCCGGAGAGATCAGGTCGTTCGGAGATCATGGTGAAGATGCTTGTAACGTCCAACCAGGAGCCACCGGTCGAAATGTCGCGGTGGTAGCCGGCCACGACCACCTCACCGTTGCGCTCGGCCACGTCCAGCCCCCAGTAACTGCCTTCCGACAGTTTCAGGGGCGTCAATTCCCGCTGGACAGGCGTCATTTGTCCGGAGGTGGTCAATGCCGCAATGCCGAGGTCTTGGAGCGTGTAGCCGTCTTCGCTCATCGTGCGTCGGGTCCAAGCCAATTGGACCATGGCGTCGCTTCGCACGGTGCTTGCGACCTCTCCGCCCCAGTTGCGCTCGACCAGCACGTCGCTGATCACGACCATGGAACTGGACAAGATTCTGGCATGAAGTTCCCCGTCACGTGTGGTCAGCAAGATTGCGCCATCATCGCCTCCAATGAGTTCGACGGGCGTTTCGCCGTCGTCCAACGTCAGGCGAATCGGAGAACCGAGGGTGAACGTGTCTGCCACCACGGTGAAGCGGTGCTCGGCATGGTCTGGTTCGACGCCGTTCCCGCTGAGCAAGACCCGGTACTGATGGCCGCCGACCGTGTTCACTTGGTCGAGGAAACGCGCGGTGGCGTAGCCCGACGAGGAGCTCCCACCGTTCACGCGCCCGATGCTTGCGGATTCCACAGACAACCAGCCTTCGTCGGTCCAGCGTTCCAAATTCATGGTCAGGGATGTTGCTTCAGTTTGACCGAGGTTGTCGAGCCGGACCGAGAGTTCGAAGGGTTGGTTGGGGACCGGGACAAGGGGCATGGTGGTCACCGCACCCTGCAGGAAGCGGAGGCTCGGCTCGACGGGACGAGGCTCGATGGTGAAGGTGAACCTGACTTCGTTGTCGCTGCGGTCCACGTCGCTCAAGCGCTCTTCGGGGTCGATCGTGACGACCACCTCGTGCGTGCCGGGTTCCGTGGCCCACCACCACAAACTGTAGGTGCGTCGCTCACCGGCCTCAACCGATGCNATGAGGCCTTGACTGGGGTAGACTTCGGAGACCGATCCCGGAGCGTCGAGCACGAGACCAACGTTTTCTGCGGCCGCGTCGCCGTCGTTGAGGAACTCAAACCGAACTTCGAGGATGGTGCCTGCAACGGCGCTCGTGGTGATGAGGCCTTGGTCGTAGACGCTGGACAATCCGGTCAACGCCAGCTCTGGCGCGGCGGGAAGGTTGTCCACTTCGTAGGTGCGGCGGAAGGGTTCGCTGACGGCACCGGATTGGTTGACAAAGCGCACCGCGACGTAATGGTCGCCGTCTTCGACCTCCGTTGAATCCCACGTCCACGTCCAGTCTTGGAGTTTGAAATCCTCATCGCTGAGGGTAGCCACTTCCACCCATGGTCCATTGCCGATGCGCCCCTCGACCACGCTCGGTTCCGGGCCTTGGGCCGTACCGGAAAACGTGACGCTTCCATCCAGGACGGTTTGCGTGGAGGGCGAAGTGATGCTNGCGGCCATGCGGCCGAGGTTCATGACGCGCAGGTTGGTGGCCGACACGTCACCGCTCGCCGTGCGTGCTCTGGCGAGNAGAAGGGTGTAATCCTCGTCCTCGTCCACCCAATCGTCGTTGAGGGTCACGTCAAGGTACCACGAAGCGGGTTCACCGCCCGCTTTGCGCCAGTCGAGCAATTCCACAGGGTTGCTGGAACCGTCCCGGTACTGTTCCAAACGCACCTCGACTTCGGTGTAGGTCCGATCGTCCGTGTCCTCCACGCTGCCTTGGAACCGCACTCGGTCACCCGCAAGCAGCAGGCTTCCATTTTGGTGCGATGAGATGTCCACGTGATTCCCGTCACCGTCTCCAACCGGGGGCTGGACGACCACAGTGCCGCCGTCCAGTGCGGTGCACGTGCGCTCGAGCACCAAATCGACCGCACATGAGGCATCGATGAGGCCCCAGCCCCACTTGTCGTTCCAGTGCGGGTCGATGGAGGGCTCGCTCGCGCTTCCGCGCCGTTCTGCTGAGTCGTGCAGCAACTGTTTGACCTCGTCGGGTTCCAAGGATGGATCAGCTTCGAGCATCAGGGCAACCACGCCCGAGGCCAGCGGCGTGGCCATGCTTGTGCCGTCTTTTGAGTCGTAACCGCTGTCGGCCTTTGGGCGGTCGGGCTGGCCGGGGAAGGTCGTGCCTGTGGCCGCAGTGGCGCTGGTAATGCCCGTGCCGAAGGAGGCCAAATCGGGCTTCAACTCGTCCAGATCATCGCCGTCACCGTCGTCGTCGCGNGGGCCNTAGTTGGTGTAACTCGCCGTCGAGTCGTCGGTGCGGTTGATGGTGCCACGGTCGTTGGCTGCGGAGATGGCGATGCCCTTGTCGGCGCTGGCAGGAGATGGCACGCGTCGGGCGCCGTCATTGCCCATGGCGATGACGCACACCACGCCAGCGTCGACGGCGTTGTTCACCTGTCGCGCTTCAGCGCTCGAACCGTTGTCTCCNGTGTCNTNCGGNTTGAGTGGAGANNNGNNNGAGCCNAAGGACATNGANGCNANNTGNATNCCNTTNGNNGANCCNTTGTGACCCCANTCNGTGTTGGCGTTGTTGANCACCCACTGGATGCCGNTGATGGANTACTNNGANTTGCTGCTGGAANNTCCNGCNTCGGTNAGCACCTTNACGTCNACNAGGTANGCGCCNGGNGCCGTNCCCNTGTGCTGCCNCGATGCATCNCCGGTNCCNAGNGCGCTNCCNGCGACGTGNGTGCCGTGNCCTTGACCGTCATCNGGNTCTTGTGACCCGTCNGGGTTCGANGAGGNGGACGTNGCGTCAAATCCTGCGACCCACTTGTGNTCGTCGTANGAGAGCGGGTCCAANTCGGGNGCGTCGCNNGANTCNTCGAAGTCGTTGAGGCTNCNNTGCTCGTTGTCCACGCCNGTGTCNAGCACNGCAATGACCACGCCGGCGCCCGTCAGTCCAGTGGGATGAACTTCGCCAGCATAGACGTCGCTGTCGCGTGCTCGGATGGCCTTTGAGGCCACGTCGTTGGTGGGTACAAGCACGTTCTGCATTTCCACCACAACG
>PBKJ01000018.1 GCA_002722135.1 Methanobacteriota archaeon
CCATCGTCGTAGTGGATCAGGAAGGTGTGATCGGCATGCTCCTGCGCAATTCGGCCGGGGAAGAGGTGCCCGTGGCCGCGCCAATCGCTCATCACGCGGTCGCCGACCACGAACGGTGGTGCAGCGGGCCGAATGGTCCCTGGGGACGTTCCAATGACCACAGCATGCTTGGTTTGGACCGCGTCATCGTACGGCACCTCGATGCGGTAGGTGCCGTCTGGGTTCAGACCCACCACGGTGCAGCGGTCCAACCAACGACCGTTGCTTGGGCTGTGGTATTCGACATGATCGCCGATGGCGAACGAAGGGGGGAGCGCGTCTTCCTCTTCAGCCACTGACGGTGCAGGGGGGGTCGGTGCAGAGGAGGGGAAGTGGACCATTCCGAGCTCCCTCAGGGCTGAGATCACGGCCGTGGTCACGGCAGCCGGGTCGTTGTTCACCACCGTGTGGTGGATGTCACCTGACATGGCCGAGTCGGTGAACGTCACCCTCGCCTGCTGGTCGGCCAGACCGAGGGATTCACCGCAAAACGGGCAAACCTTCCATGTGGCATCGACCTCCTTTGCACAAGAAGGGCAGAAGGCCATGCCCGTCCATGCTGAGGTGTCAACATGACCCTTTCTGTCTGAACAAAGGTTCAGCGACGACCGCGTCCGCCACCGCCGCTCCGGCCACCACCGCCGCTGCGCCGACCTCCACCACCGCTGGACCGGCTGCCCCCGCTGGACCGGTGGCTTGACCCCCTCGACCTGGAAGACCCATGCGTATGCCCGTGATGCCTGCGGCGGTGGCGTCCACGGTGCCGGTGGTGGCGCGAAGGGCGGTGATCGAACTGGCTGTGATGGCGAATGGGAGCACCCCATGGTCGGGCCGTGCCGCCTTTGCCGGTCAGCACGAAGGCTGCGAGGAAGATGATGGCCGAACAGCACATGGCGGTGCCAATGAACGCACCCGGATCGGTGGTGGGGTCCTCCCACCCCGCTTCTGACGGATTTTCAGTGTCAACCATCACGTTCACGACGCTTCCCGGACCGAACGATTCGATGTAGTCGACCAAGCAAGAGGAGCCCCAGCCTTCCGTGGCTGGGCTTTCCCCCCAAATGTCCCTGACGTATTCCTCACCGTCGAAGGTGTACGCCACAGCGGCGTCCATGCTGCACATGGACACGAGGACGGCACGGCCGTAGCCTGCCCACTCTAGGAACGAAGATTCTGTGTACCCGGTCCGGAAACCCGGATGGTCCTCGTCAACTTCGGTCATGATGGCCAACTCGAACGCTTGATGTGAGGAAGGGTCGTTTGGGTCAACGGCAATGGTCAGGTTGGTGCCTGGGGCGAACACCTCCTCAATGGCCGAAAGGCACCGTTCCCCGTCAACGAGTGTCGGGCTGTATTCCCACGCCTGATGTTCCGTCCCGTTCACGGTCCACCTCAAATCGAGATCCGCGTAGCACTCGTATTCGGTCCAGTACTCGGTCCAACAATCCTGGTACGTCTCACCATATTCGTCCGTCTGCGTTGAACATTGTCTGCTCGACCGCTCGTACCTGTCTTCGTAGTACGCCGTCCCGTTGTTCTCGTCAAGGTACACGGTCGCCGTGGTCAAGAAGGCCTCTGGAGCAATGGGGCCTCCCACCACCGAGGCCTCCACTTCAGACCAAGGAACGTAGGCGTTGCTGGCGTTCACCAAGGTCACGTTGCCAATGACCAGGCCGACGGCCACCACGGCGAGAATGCCCAAGGCGACCGGGTGCTTTGGACCACCAAAGGACCGCTTAGGCTTGGCCGACATGCTTCCGCCTGTGGCCGCGTTCGCGCCGATGGCGATGGACGGTTGGTTCGAAGAGACAGGGTTCGCGGGGAGGATGGCGGGCTGCTGTGGCGCAGGCGCAGCGGCTCCGCTTTGCCAGCCGGAATCCCAGAACACGTCGTTCCCGTCGCCGGTCGTCACGTCGACACATCGGCACGACGCCCTTCAAGCCACCCCCGAACAAGGGGCAGGGCCATGAGGTATGTCGAGTTCCCCGCCACCATGGACGATGCGCCGATGGTGCCGCTGATCTGGCATGAGCGCCCGATGGAGCAGATGCGCGACGACGGTCAGCGCTTCCTCGAAGATATGCGTGGGCGGCGTACGACCCGACATTTCTCGACGCGCCCCGTTCCGCGTGACTTGATCGAGACCGCCATCCTTGCAGGTGGCACGGCCCCAAGCGGAGCCCACCTTCAGCCGTGGACTTTTGTCGCGGTCTCCAACGCGGAGCTCAAGCAGCGCTTGCGCGACGCGGCCGAGGCCGAAGAGCGGCGCACCTACGAGGAACGCATGCCAGATGCGTGGCGGGAAGTCCTCGCCCCGCTTGGCACGGACGCGATTAAGGCGCACCTGACGGACGCGCCGTGGGTGGTGGTCCTGTTCCGACAGAACAAGCGCTTGCGCGACAACGGCGCGTGGGGCCCGACCTACTACGCCACGGAGTCGTGCGGCATCGCGGCCGGGATGTTCATCGCAGCGGTCCATCGCATGGGCCTGGTCACCCTGACCCACACGCCCTCACCGATGGGTTTCCTGCAAACCTTGCTGGAACGGCCCGATCACGAAACGGCGATGCTGGTGCTTCCCGTCGGCTACCCGGCGGAGGACGCCAAAGTGCCTGATGTTGAGCGAAAGGGCCTCGAGGACGTTTCCATCTTCTTTGAATGACTGTTTTATGCGCTCTGTATACTAGTCCATTCAATTCGGGTAAAATGCTCCCAGAGGCGGAGTTCCGCGAGGCGTATAGCCCGCAGTGTGCCGGAATGAGGCGGAGAAGGGCAGTTGCCCCTTCCCCGCACAACCTTCTGCTGGTGCAGACCTCAGCCCAGGCGGCCCAGCATCTCGTTCAGCATGGCGTCGGCAGTGGGACGTAGCCCACGTCGGCCACGTGATCCATGCCGGCCTCAGAGAAACCGTACTCGAAGAAGCCCCGAACGAGGCCCCAGTCGTTGTTGTTGACGTTCATGCAGATGTAGCGGGAGAGGGGCGCGTAACTTCCATCGGCCACGGTGCTGGTTTCGGGCGCCACGGAAGAGCGATGTGGTGCAGGAGGCAGGATTCGAACCTGCGAACCATTACGGACTGGGACCTCATCCCAGCGCCTTTGACCAAGCTGGGCGACTCCTGCGTGCAGGCCGTCGGTCCGTCCTCCTGTATTTGAACACCCCGACCGGGCATCAAAGCTCAACGGGTTCACTCGGATTCGTTCTGTCCGGGCGTTGAGTAGAAGATGGAGCAGCAGGTCAAGGACCCGTCTCCTGCGCGGATTTCGCTCATGTCGAGCACCAAGGGCTCCAGCCCCATCGCTTCCACCGTCGCGAGCACGGTAGGGTAGCCCTCGGCGACGATGACGCGGCCGGTCGGTAGGCCGATCGTGCTGCAGCCGTAGACCTCCTCGGCCGGCATGACGTGCACCGTGCACCCCTCGGGCAAGGGCCCGAAGTCCTCAGGCGTCAGGTAGCCTTCTGGAATGAACAGGTCCGTATCGGTGGGCGTCGAGGAAATCGAGGTCAGGTGGAGCGCGTTCTCAGGAATGTCCACCACGCGCAATTCGTAGCCGAGGTGGTCGAGCAGCAGGCGGAGTTCTTCGATGCCGGCGTCGTTGGTGCGGGTTGAGCGGCCCACGAAGAACAGGTTGCCAAGACGGAGCAAATCGCCGCCGTCCATCCGGGCTTCGCCGTCCATGCGGCACAAGCGACCGCCGTGGAGCTGCCGAACAAGGAAGTCAGCCACGGGGGGCTGCTCACCCACGCGGCTTGGGTGACCGGGAACGGGAAGCAGGACGTGGCCGTCGATCACGACGGCTTGATCCTCGACGAAGATGCAGTCCGGATAGGCGTGATCGGCGGGCAGCACCGTCACTTCAACGCCGTTGTCAAGGAGCGCTTGGCGGTAGGCCTGATGCTGTGCTCGAGCGGTGGCGATGTCCGTGGGGCCTGAGCCGAAAAATCGGGCCAAGGCCTCAGGGTAAGAATCGGGCACAGCACGGACAAGGGCGTGCCGTTTCTGGTCCAGACGGACCGTTGCCATGGTTGGCCGGCTGAATGTCCGTTCATAATTCTATGCAGTATTGGAGAAATTGGTTTCCGGCATCCGACAAACAGGATGTACCATTCGCCAGAAACATCATGGCTCCAACGTCGTAGTGAGGGCCATGCAAGAACACTTTGAGTTCAATCCGTCCTATGCCATGCTGACCCTCGCCATGTCGCCAGGTGAGCAGATC
Organism: Methanobacteriota archaeon; assembly: GCA_002722135.1. GTDB lineage: Archaea > Thermoplasmatota > Poseidoniia > Poseidoniales > Poseidoniaceae > MGIIa-L3. Next base: position 4,260 of record PBKJ01000018.1, read on the forward strand.
AAGTCCGAACCCGGCGCCATGGTGTCCATGCAGGGCTGCGAGATGTCCACCGGATCCAGCGGTGGTTTCCTCAAGGGCCTCAAGAAAATGGCCTTTGGTGGCGAGTCCTTCTTCCTGAACACCTTCACGGCCGGCCCCGCTGGCGGTTGGGTCTCTTTGGCCCCAAGCGGACCCGGCGACATCCAGGCCTACGACCTCTCGCCCGGACGGGAGTTGTTCATCCAAGGAGGATCCTACTTGGCGTCCACCATGGGCATCGAGACCGACACCAAGTTCCAGGGGATGAAGGGGCTGTTTAGTGGGGAATCCGCGTTCTTCATTCGCGCCTTTACCCAGCAGCCCTCCGGTCGTGTCTACTTCAACTCCTTTGGCGCCATCAAGGCCATCCCCGTGCAGCCCGGTCAGACGATCACCGTGGACACCGGTCACGTGGTCGCCTTCGAATCCACCGTGCAGTACACCGTCAACAAAGTCGGCGGACTCAAGTCGTTTGCTTTCGGCGGAGAAGGCCTCGTCATGAACTTCACCGGCCAAGGCACGGTGTGGATCCAGACGCGCAACTTCTCGTCCCTGGTCGACCGGCTCATGCCCTTCCTCCCGACGGGTCGCTGAGCGGAACGACCGCTTCGTTGAACAGGGGGCGGCGCAACCGCATGCCATGGCTGGCCTTGCACGCACCGCGTTGCTCGCGCTTCTGATGATCTGTGCGCCGCTTAGCGGCTGCGTCGGTAACGACGATGACGTCACCATGCCGGCTGCGGACGACCTCAACGTCATGCCCGAGGTCTGGTCGGCCGGGGAATGGACGCGGGTGACCTTCAGCGCTGACGCGCCCCTGTCCGTGTTCGTGCCGCACTTCCTGCGGGACGTGACCGGCGGCTACGTGCAAAACGGCACCGTGCTCAACCTCGACGTGGGTGATGAGGTGGAACTGGAGGTCCTCCCAAGCGCCCGCTTGACCGACGCCACGTTGATGCTGGCTCCGATTGGAACCGACGTGTTCCCTGTCCGCGAAGCGGGCGAATCATGGGGCTCGTGGATCGCCCGTGGTGGGCCGAATGCAGGTGCGTCCAACACGCCCATTACGGCCACGCCGAACGACGAAGGGGGCCGTTACAGCCTGATGCGGGCCGCCAACGGCTCGTCGGCCGGTGAGGTGATCATCACCCAAGTTCCACTGACGCGCAACGTGAACACCGCGTTCGCCGAAGATCAAGGGCAGGCCCAGACCGAAGGATGGGTCAACGGCCGTGACGTCTACGACTGGCTGGCGATGATCACCGACGAGACGCCTGACCCCACCGATCCCTATGACGGCGCCGTGGGCTACCTCGACCGATGGGTGGGCAACGCCGTTCCCGCCTACGAGGACGCCATCGCCTTCTTTTCCGGCGTGCTCGAAGGCTACGGGCTCCGCACCGAAGTGCAGCGATTCCAGGCCAACACCGGCTGGGCGGTCAACATCTGCGGCTACAAGGACGGGACCTTGGCCCCCGACGAGTGGCTCGTCTTTGGCGCACACTTCGACATCGCTCCGCCGCTCGTCATGACGCCCGGCCCAGACATTCCGGGGTACGGCACCCGCGTGGGCGCCTACGACAACTCGGCCGGCACCTCGATGATCCTCGAAACGGCCGAATCGCTCTCCAAGATCGAAACGCGCCGCACCATGGTGTTCTGCCTCTGGTCGAGCGAGGAAGAAGGGCTCTGGGGCTCCCGTGCGTGGGCCCAAGACACCGCGGAATTGGACGTCACGGTCACGAATTACGTCAACCTCGACATGATGGGCATCAACTGGCCCGGCGACTGGGTCTTGTCGTGTTACATCGGGCCTGAAGTGACGCCCGGTGAGGTCATCGATCAGGCCGAAATGTACGGCCTTGCAGAGTGGATCGGCGCGGGCGAGCTCGGGCTTGAATCGCAAATCGAGCGCGGCTGGGCCGCCTGGCTTGAAGACGGGGAGTCCGCGATGTGGACCGATTCCTACGTCGACACCGTGGCCATCTACGAATCGCCGACCGCGCGCAGTGACCACGATTCCTTCCAAGAGCACCTCGACACCATCACGATGGGGTGGAACGGTGTGGTGGACGGTTACCCATGCTACCACCGTGAGTGCGACCGCCTGCCAAAGATGCTCGAATACATGGTCACGGACGGGCGAACGGGCGAACAGAACCTCGTGGAATCCTTTGACGTGGTCGCGTGGTGGTCGACGATGACCTTCCTCGCCCTTGATGAGCAACCGATCCTCAACGCCCTGTGAGGCGTCCGTCTTCAGTCGATGTCGGCGCCTTCCTCGCGCAGCATACGGCGCTTGGTCGCGATGCCCCCCGGGCCGCTGTAGCCGCCAAGCCCACCGTCAGAACGCACCACACGGTGGCAGGGCACGCGAGGTGCGTCGGGGTTGGCACCGCAGGCATTGGCCACGGCGCGCGTCGCGTTCGGCCGGCCGATGGCGGCGGCGATCTGGGTGTAGGTCCGAACTTCACCGCGCGGGATGCGCAGCAGTTCAGCCCAGACGGCCATCTGGAAGGGCGTGCCCTCGGGAACGTCACTCATGCCGCCTCGCCGCCCTTCGGCTGACCCCAAAGGCCCGGCCAACGCGCCTTGATGCCGCGCAACAGCAGGCGGGAGAACACCATGGAGAAGGCCAGGAACAGCAGCGAGGTCCACCACGGTGCTTCGCCGCTGGTGGCCAGGAACCACGTCACGACGAGGATGCCCATGCCATACACGGCCCGGAAAGCCGAGAAGAGCAGCATGCCCCGCACCACCGGGTTGGANNNCACGCGGCCCAAGGCGGTCGCTTCGTCCATGACGTGGGCTGGTGGGATGGGACTTGAAGCCTGTCGCCCACACGTCAGCCTTCGACCAAGGGACGTGTTTCATCCTCGACCGCCTGTGGGCGGACGCGCCCCCACAGATCGCCGTGACGGCGACGGCTCGGTCGCTTGGGTGCAAGGTAAGCCGGTTTTCGTGCATGACCCATGGTTGAATATCGTCCTGTTCCATCTTCAAAGAATCGGTCCGGTCCGGCGACAGAAGAGAACCTGTGCGAAGCGTGAACAGGCTTGAGAAGGAGAGCCGCCACGGCANGGCATGGTCTCGAGTCGCGTGGCGCACGCCCTCGTCCTCGTGTTGCTCATGTGCAGCGCACCCCTGTCGGGTTGCTTCGCGCCTTCCGACGGTGAAAATCTCCCGTCCTCAGACGACCTCGAGATCCGCCCGTCCACGTGGATCGGCGGTGAATTCCAGACCGTGGCTTTCACCGCGGACGAAGACCTCAGCCTCTACGTCCCCTACCTGCTTCGTGACCCGGCCACCAACTTCGTGCAAAACTCGACCATCGTTGACCTGAACGAAGGGGAAACCGTCGAGCTCACCCTGCTCGCACCGCCGCGCACCACCACCGCCGTGGTCCAGATTGGCCTGCCCGGGCGCGACGCCTTCCCTGTCCGGGACGTCAACGAGTCGTGGGCCACATGGGTCGCTCGCGACGGCATGGACGCCACTGATCGCGGGCCCGCAGCTTCTGTTCTTGCCGGCGAGAACAGCACTTGGCCCTCCATCCGATCCGGCAACNTCACCGGCGGGCCGTCCACGGCCGTCATGGCCTCCATCGAGCGTCTCGCTGCACCAGCCTACGACGAGGCTGAGGGTGCACGGCACTCCACCGGCTTCGTCAACGGGCGCGACACCTACGACACGCTCGCCTTCCTCTCAAACGAGGACATCGACCCGACCGACCTGGCCGACGGCGCGGAAGGTTTCCTCAACCGCTGGGCCGGTCAAGGCAACGCCGCCTACGAAGACGCTGCGCAGCACCTGATTCAGGAAATGGAATCCTTTGGTCTCGAAGTCAACGTTCAGCGTTACGAGTACACCGACTGGCAAGGCAACCAGAACCCTGAGGGCTACAACATCTGCGGCTTCCGCTTCGGTTCCGTTTTCCCCAACGAGTGGATGGTCTTCGGCGCACACTTCGACGTGGCGCCGCCGATCAACGCCCTCGCGCTCGATCCTCACGTCACCGGTGTGCGCACCTACGGCACCCGCGTGGGCGCCTACGACAACACCGCAGGCACCTCGATGGTCCTCGAAGTGGCTGAGGCGATGGCCAATGCGGCGACGCGCCGGACGATGGTGTTCTGCCTCTGGTCCGGCGAAGAAGGCGGCAAGCGAGGCAGCGACTACTGGACAGACTTCTACGTCTCACAGGAGAATCCCGACGTGACGGTCACGAATTACGTCAACCTCGACATGGCTGGCGTCAACTGGCCAGGCGGTGGCGGTGCGCCGCACGGCGACCCAGAGCCGCAGATCGACGAAGACGGCTACCCGAAGGACGAGGAAGTCTGGCCGATGCGTGTCTACATCGGACCCAGCCTCGACCATGACCTGTTCAACCAGCCGGGCATGGTCGGTCTCGCCCAATGGATTGGCTCCGATGCCGTGGGCGTGGAGGCGCAAATGTCGACCCTCGTCGGCGCCGGGCACGAGGAATCGACGTGGAAGGTCGACGATTGGTTGGAGAACGACCGACCGGAGATCATCGTCTACGAGGACACCACCGCGCGCAGCGACCACGACAGTTTCCAGCGCAACCTTGGCACCGTGACCATGGGCTTCGGTGGCCTGGTGGACGGCTATTGGTGCTACCACCAGACCTGCGATACCCTTGAGGAAATGGAGGAGTGGATGGACACTTCGAACAAGGACTACGGCGANGCCCAATCGGGCACATCGAATCTGGTCGATGCGCTGGACACCATCACGTGGTGGGCCGCGTATTCCTTCTTCCACTTGGACGAAGAACCGGTGCTCAACGCCTACCTGTGAGCGAATGAACCGCTCATGCGGTCAGCCACGCCGCTCAGAGCGTGTTCGTGGGAACGGCCCCGTACTGGTTGGGGGCCGCATCGCCGTCGACCAGCGTGAGGTAAAACACGTAGAACGCGCCGATGATGGTGAGGATCCATAGGACGTTCAGTCCGCTCTTCCCTGAATCGTGGAGACGGCGCCACATCACGGAGAGGGAGGGGATGAACACGGCCAGATTGAAGAGCGTTCCAAACACGGCAGGCCACTCAAACACCACGAGAAGGACGCCGTCGAGCATCGAAAACGGGATGCTCGCAAGGAAGAGGAAGAGGCTGAACCACCAGTATTCTGAACGCGACGCACGACCGTCGAAGTCTGCATACTTGTTGAAACACGTCTTGATGGCGTCCATGGAGGACATCATGGCGGCGGGTCGGCCCATCATGCCGGCCATCTGTTGGGGCACCACGGTCATNTGCTGAGGCATGGCCGTCATGTTCTGTGCTGCTGGAGGTGCTGCTTCCATGGCCGTTCAAATTCCAATACCGCACTTAACAACCCCGCCGAACGCCGCTCGCTCCGNCCCACTTCCAGCGAGAAGCCATCGAACCAGCGTGCGGGTCTGTTGAGGATAACGCAACTTGGCCAGCAGCATGGGCTCAAGCGTCCCAAAACCTCGGGTTGGGAGCTTCCGAAACGGCTTCCATTGGTGTGGGTTCGACGTTCACGGCCGTCATGCGAGCGTACCCCCCGTCCTTGAACAGCCGAAGCGAAAGGGGTCCGTTGGCGGCGTGCTGCAGGGCCCCTTTCCCCTCTTTGGCGTCACGCACCCACATCCAGCGTTCGCCGTGATCCTGATCGCTCTGGCCGGCCCTGTAGAGACCGANCCACGCGTCATGGCCGAGGTGTTCGACGTCAACGGCAAAGTGCACAGTCGCGCCCTCCGTTCCGGTCACCCGCAGCACGGTGGACGGTGAAACCGGAGGGGGCGTCTCGAGAGGATGCCGCGTGACGGCACGGGGTTGCTCGCTCGCAAACTCAGGATTCGCGAGCAACCGCATCAGCGTGACGAAGATCATCACGGTTGGAACGCCAGCGAAGGAGAACAGACCGATGAAGGGACCGATTTTCCATAGGTCGTCGTAGAAGGACCCCTTCCACGGCAGCAAACCCCACTGATGGGGAAAGGCCCACAGAAACAGGGTGGAAAAAATCAGGCTTGCAGGCAACAAAGCGTGGAGGAAGAGCGCCACTTTGCCGTTCCATTCGGGCGTTGTGGTCCGGCCACGCATGGCGATCAGCGGCACGGCAAGGAGGGTCGGGAGCAGCGCGCACCAGGTGAGCAACACGGCCAGCAGCGACCAGAACGCTGAGCCCTCGAATTGAGCAGGGTTGNCGAATCCTTCCTGATAGAAGAAGTCGAGCCGCCACACGAACCATGCGAAGGCCGCCCATGGCGATTGGAGGAACATCAGAAGGCCAACGCCTTGGCCGGCCTGCTGCGCCTTGACGTGACCGTCGTACTCCANCGCCATACGGGTTCAGGCTAGGACATGTTTGGTTGCGAATTGAACCTTCGGTCATCGGAAGGGCCTTTGCTCGGGCGGCCTTCGCAGGTGCATGGTGGTCCGTTCCGTCGTCGTGCTCGGCACCGCCCAGGACGGGGGGTTGCCTCAAGCCGGGTGCGGTTGCCGCTTCTGCTGCTTGGCCCAAGCCGACCCACGACGAAAGCGCACCCCTGTGGCGCTTGGTGTGGAGTTGGAAGACGGTCGGAACCTCTTGATCGAGGCCACCAAATCCCTCGCGCACCAGCTGTGGACCTGGGCCGATGCGCTGGGTGGTGACAAACCCGTCATGCCCGACGTCGTGGCCGTGACCCACCTGCATCTGGGCCACGTCGAAGGTTTGGGCCAGTTCGGCACCGAGGTCATGGGCCGCCACGGCACGCCCCTGATGGCCAGCCCCGCCGTGCATGAGGTGCTCGAGCGCCGTGACATGGACGTGTTCAGGCCGCTCGGCCTCGATGCCGTGGCGGGCGTGCAGTTCATCCAAGTCCCGCACCGGGACGAGCACGGTGACACCCACGCCGTGCTCTTGAGTGGACGCGAGCGGAAGCTGCTCTTCCTGCCCGACCACGACACGTGGGGCGGCACGCTGACGGCCCACATCGCCAGCGACATCCGAGGTTGGCTGGCTCAGCTGAAGGTGGACGTTGCCCTCATCGACGGGACCTTCTGGGACGGAGANGAANTGCCTGGNCGNGACATGTCCCTCATCCCGCACCCCACCATTTCCGAGAGCCTGAAGCGGCTTGGNGNGCGTGATGACGTCAACGATCCAGACATCGCCTTCCTCCACCTCAACCACACCAACCCCTGCGCCGACCCTGAATCCAACGAGGCGGCCAAGGTGACCGAACTCGGCTGGCGCATCGCGCGTGAAGGCGAGCTGCACCGCTTGTGATCAGGACCGCTCCGCAGCGAGTTCCTCTTCGATGACGTCCGCCAGATGGTGGTACTGTTCGATGGAATTGTACAGGTAGGCGCTGATGCGGAAATACCTCCCGGCGGGGGACGGCCACGACCAGACGGGGATTCGGATGCCGCGCTCGGCCAAGCGGTAGTACAGCGGGTCAAGCATGCCTGCCTCAGCTTCGACGGAGGTCTCGGGGATGCGCAAGGTCGCGATGCAGGACAGCATCTCTGGCGGGCAGGGGACCTCAAGGCCCAGGCGATCGCACAGAAATTGGCGTGCCTCCAAGCAGAGCGCATCATTCCGGGCCATGATCGCGGGCCATCCGCCCTCCATCATGCCGCCCACGTGCTCAACGGTGAAGGGCAAGGCACACCACGCTGACGGATCGCGCGTCCCCGTCCAATCGAATTCGTGACGGAAGCGCGTGGTGTCCCCAAGCGGGAAGGTCATGCCGTGGCTGATGGTCAATGGGTGCACGTCGGCTTGCCGGTCTTTGCGCACGTGCAGCACCGCGCTTCCTTTGGGCGCGGAGAGCCACTTGTGCGCGTTCGTGGTCGTNTAGGACGCGCCCAGGTCGTCGAGGGCCAGCGGCACCATGCCGATGCCATGTGCAGCGTCGAGCAGCACCGCGACGCCGCGGGATTCCAGGGCCTCGACGAGGTCCTCGAAGGGCATCCTCAGCCCGGTCGGGCTGGTCACGGTGTCNATCATCGCCAAGACCGTTCGGTCGGTCACCCCGGCCATGATGCGCTCCATCACGACCTCTGGGCCGTCAATTGGGAAGGGCAGGTTCACCGTGANCACGGTCGCGCCCCAGCGGTCGGCGACGTAGTCGATGGTGTTCCGGCAGGCCTGNTAGGCGTGGTCGGGCACGAGGATCTCGTCGCCNGGCTCNAAGCGAAGCGAGCGGAGNACGGTGTTGACCCCGGAGGTCGCGTTCTCGATGAGGGCNAGGTCGTCCGCATCGCAGGACAGGAGAGTCGCCAGCGCCCGGCGGGCGGCCGCCAAAGCGCCGTAGACCTCGCTTTCGAGGAAGGCCATCGGGTTCGCCTCCAGCTTGGTCTGCCAGCGGCGTTGTTCCTCGATCACGGCCCGTGGCGTGGCGCCGAAGGAGCCGTGGTTGAGGTAGGACACCTCCGGATCGAGGTCCCAATGGGCGGCCAGTGGGCTGGTGGAGTGGGCGACCATGCGCCGAGATGGTGGTCTCGGGTTTCGTCCTTCCCTCAACCGCGCCCAAGGCGGCGGCCCACCGCCCAGCGAAGGCGCTGGATGGCGTGCGGGATGGCCGTGCTGCGCACGTGCTTGCGGATGACCGACATCTGCTCGCGCGCGTGGCTCGCGGGAACGTCATGGGTGCCGTGCTCGCCTTTCCGGACCACGCACCAAATTTCGTGGCCTTCCTCGACCATGTCCAGCACCTCAAGACCTGAGCGTGCCAAGAAGTGCCGGAGGGTCTGTGCAGCAAAGTAGGACACGTGGGGCGTGCGGTACCAGTAGTGTCGAAGGCTCCCATTGGGATGCATCATNTCGGGGACGGCGATGTACGCGACGCCGTCCTCTGACAAGGAGGTCCGAATCCGGTCAAGGGCCGACGTGATGTCCAAGAGGTGTTCCAGGACATGCCGCATGATGATGACGTCGTAGTGTCCTTCACGTCCCACGTCCCAGTCGGATTCGATGTCGCCCGCGACCACGTCGAATCCTTTGACCTCGCGAAGGTGGCGTTGCGCGCCCGGCGTCGGCTCAATGGCGGAACATGCGAGGGTGGGGTGCCGAACCTTGAGCAGGTGCAGGATGCTTCCGAGCCCAGCCCCGACGCTCAGGGCCGTGGTTGGTGCATCGGAAAGGTGTGGAGCAAGCCGGTCCACGACCAAGCCATAGACGGGACGGATGGCGGCATCGCCTTGTTCCACCCTGTATTCCTCTTCGTAGGATTGCGCGTAGTAGGCCGCATATCCGGCGGCGTCCATGCGTGGNGAGAGGTAGACGAAGCCGTCATGCGTGCAGAGGACCGCGTTGGCAGGATCNTTGTACTGTCCACGGGACGAAAGACGGGTCACGTCTGAGTGCCCGCACATGGGGCACGGGACCTCGACCATGGTCGCTTCGAGGCCCACGTTTCCCCGGTGTCATGCCCGCCATGAACGTTTACCCCGGGGTGCATCGGGGTGAGAGTCAGTCGATGCGAAACATGCAAACCTCGGGTTGCGCGAAGAAGCGGTGCCGGTGCTTCGCGACGATGCGATAGGCAACGTCCCTCAACGGCTTGGGCACGAGCCACGCGAAGGGGAACAACCAGCGCCACCACCAGCGCATGTANAGCANGGTCCGGATGGCGGCGGCCGAGCGCGTGTGCACCACCCCGTTGCGCACGAGGTAGACCGTGTCCAGCGCCTGAATCGGCTCGGGGAAGGTCGCGATGAGGGCCTCGCCGTCGGCCGAGAGGATCGGTCGGTAGGCCAGGTCGACGTCCGAGCGGAGGCGGCGGTCCACGAAGGTCGCCAAGCGGTGGCACAGGCCACAATCGCCGTCGAGCAGGAGCACGTCGCGNGTGGTGCCGAGATCGTTCACTGAACCACCTCGTTGCTCCACGTGTGGACCTTGACGCCCTTCGAGACGTGCACGAGCGCGGGCGTCAGCACGTCCTCGATGCCGAGGTCAAAGGCCTCGGTCAAGGCGTTTGCTTCGACGGTGGCTTCGCCCTCACGCCAAACCCACGGGTCGTGCTGCGTGTGGGCGATCATCAACCGGCCCTTGTGCTCGGTGTACAGCGAATAGCGCTCGAAGAGGAAATGCTCCAGCGTGCCCGCTTCTGCTTCGCGTTCGGGTCCGGTCGGCCGGCAGGTGCCGGCGAAGGCGTGCGTGCCGCCGGGACGCTTGGCGGACCATTGGTGCATGCCGTCCTTGGCCCGCACGAAGCCGCGGCTGTAGCGGTANGGCANGCCGTAGGCGCGCGGCGCGTAGGCGCAGGTGATGCGGCTCTGAGCCTCGAGGGTCAGGAAGAGCACGCCGGCCTTGCCGCCGTGTGTGACGTAGGTGCGGAGGTTGAATTCAGGGAAGGTCGAGATGCCGGGCACCTGAGGGGCCCATCGTGGACGAACGCCGGTCATGTTGAACGGGATGACGCCGAGGTAGGCCACGCCCTCGTAGGTGTCCAAGTCCAAACCGTCTGGCATGTACGGCGCAAGGCGTTCCGGAGCCACCGGCCAATGCAGGAAGGTCAGGTCCAACCACGACTGCACCAGGGCGTGCCGACGCTCAGGCATCGGAAAGGGCAGGTGGTCGGTGCGCATGCGCTCTTCGTTCCGTCNANNGNAGGGCNCCTATGTGAANGGCTNCGGTGNNTCANCCGTAGAGGACCATGTGCTCCATGGCCATCCGCCACAGTTCCACGCCGCTGGCTTCGTCCTTGGCCGAGAAGTAGAGCGCATCACCCACCACGAGTTCGAAGTATGCGCCGGGCGCGCTGCTGTTGGCGCCTGAGAAGACGTCGGTAAGCATCCACGTGTGCCCGGTTGCAGTGCTGTGCGCCCACAGTTCGGTCCCGCTCACNCCGTCGTTGGCGGAGAAGTAGAGCGTGTCGCCAATGACCGTGCTGAGGGTTTGCCCCGGCAAGGAAGTGTTGCCTTGCCGGATGTCGGCCACCTGCCACGTGTGTCCGTGCGCCAGGTCGTGCGCCCACAATTCGCTGCCCGTGTGGCCGTCGTTGGCGTTGAAGTACAGCGTATGACCGATTTGGACGGCGAGGTGCTCACCAAGGCCCACGTCGCTGGCGCCCATGGAGGCTGGATCGTAGATGTTGGTCACCTGCCACAAGCTGCCGTTGGTGGTCTCGTAGGCCCACAATTCGCTGGGTTCTGGACCCGTGCTGGCGTCGAAGTAGAGGGTCGTGCCCGACACGTGCGACATGTTTCGGCCTGGGTTGCTGTTTTCTGTGCCGTTGAACATGTCGGCCACCTGCCANGTGGTGCCGTTGAGGATGCTGTGCGCCCAAAGCTCGACCCCGTGTTCAAGCGTCAGCGCATCGAAATAGAGGGTGTCGTCGACCAGGGCGTGGAAGTTGTTGCCCGGATAGGCGTGGCCGTGGCCTTCGTTGATGTGGGTCACCCTCCACGTCATGCCCGATAGGGTCTCATGGGCCCACAACTGGAAGCCGTGCGAGGGGTCCTTGGCGCTGAAGTACAGGGTGTCGCCGTGGACGACGTGCATGTACCAGCCGGGGTTGGCCGAGCTGCCCGGCATGATGTCCATCACNTGCTGCAAGGTACCTGAGACCGTGTCGTAGACCCACAATTCGGTGAAGGTCACGGGATCAAAGGCGCTGAAGTACAGCAGGTTGCCCACGGCGATTTGCATGTCTTCGCCAAAGTTGCATCCACCCGCTCCGGGATTGATGTCCGTCACGCGCTGGGTGATGCCGGTGGTCGTGTTGTGGGACCACATTTCGAAGCCGTAAGCCGACGTGGTCGCTCCGAAGTAGATGCTGTCGCCGATGACGGTCTCGCGGAANTATCCAGGATAACTCCAATCGGAACCGGGATTGATGTCCGCGACCATCCACGTGGTGCCGTTTTCGATTCCGTAAGCCCACAATTCGCGACCGTGGATGCCGTCGTCCGAGTCGAAGTACAGCGTATCGCCCACGCGGACCTCCATGTAGAAGCCCGGGTAGCTGTTGTTGGTGCCACCGTTGACGTCGGTCACGCGGTCGAAATCCAGCGTGCTGCANAACACGGTTCGCGCGTCAACCTCACCGGACTCGAGGATGCCGTTGCGGGCCACGCCGTCGCCGTCGCCGTTGTCCAAGCCTTGAGCCATCACGCGGCCGCCGGCCTCGCAGCCCATGGCGGCGTCCGGCGTGGACAGCGCGGTGAGCATGGTCTCGTCCGAGGCGCTGCCGTCTTGGCCGTTCATGCCGTTGCACACGTGGGCGATCTGGTCCACCTCGTCAGGGGTCAGCGTCCCGTCCTCGTTGTCGTCCACGCCGACCTCGATGCGCACGCCGCCGTTGGGGCACGCCTCGCCCACGGGTTCGGGGAAGGTCATCGCCATCGCGGCCTGCCCGTCGGCACCGTCTGCACCGTCCATGCCGTTGGAACCGTCTGTTCCGTCAGCGCCGGCATCGCCGGGTGGCCCGGTCAAATCCACTGCGCCCCAGCCGGCCGTGGAGCACACCTGGAAGGCGCCGTCGCCGGCCACGAAGTAGATCTGGCCGTGNAGAGCAGGTGCGCAGTCCGGCAGTTCAGTCGCGNTGGCGACCAAGTGCAGGGTGGAGCCGTCCGCCCCGTCAACGCCGTCCATGCCGTCAATCCCAGGATCGCCCTGCGGGCCTTCGGGGCCTTCGGGGCCGTCCGCACCGGTCAAACAGCCGGCAAGGGGCAGCAGCGCCATCAGGGCGCAGAGGAGCAGGGCAGTCATGGCGCGGCGCATGGCAGGAAACTGACGCGCTCAGGCATAGGCGTTCTGCCGTTCACCAACGCGCCTGCGTCAGATGNANGAGGCAAGGGCCTGAAGCAGNTCCTTCGGGGACCACATGCCGAACAACATCCCAAGGACGGGCACGGCAAAAATCAGCAGCACCGCATAGAAGGCGCCCTCGCTCCAATCGCGCACCTTGAGCCCGTCGAGAGGCCCAAAAGGCAGCATGTTGAACAGCCCGAGGATGAGGTTGGCGTACAGCCAGAAGGTGCAGATGTTGATCAAAATCAGGGGCCAATTCAGGGCGCCGTCCACGAAGTACTCGATGTAAGAAGGAACGACTTCGAAGGCGTTGGTCAAACCGAGCACCAGTGCTCCAAGNGGCACNCCAACGATGAACAAGCCAAGGTTCACGAGCGGNCCAGCGACCGCGATGTGGCCGTTTTGACGGCGGGNGACCACGCCAGCGACCATCACCGCACCCGGCGCCATGAAGAGGAAGCCGAGCAGCGCGGCCAGCAGCACGCCGAAGCGCAAGCCCTTGGGGTCCGCGCGGAATTCTGCCCAGCACCCGTGCCGTTTGGCGACGATCTTGTGGCCGATCTCATGCANCAGGAAGGCGGGGCCGACCGCGATGAGCATCATCGGCATCGCCAACAGCAGCGTCAACAGCCACACCGCGGGCGAGGNGGCGGAAAGCAACCCGCCAATGCCGCCCACCCACATGAGGCCCAGCGCGAGGGTGAAGGCCCCCGTGGCAAGGAGCAGGTGGCGCTTCTCTTCCTCNCTGAAGTGCCAGAGGTTGCCCTTGTGGTGACGCACGGCCTGCTTGGGCGCGATGCCCCAAAGTTGCGACATCACGGAGGTAAGGTCTGGGTTCGCCATGCCTCCGCCGCCACCCATCTCNACGCGCATGCCGCCNTCCTGGCCGCGGCTGGCGCGCACGTGCTGGACGCGGACCACGCGGGGTTGACCGCCGGCCATGCGCGAAGCGCGGCCGCCAACCGTGCCGTCACTGCGGCCCTTCCAGTCGGGGCTGAAGGGGTCATCCTCGAAGCCGTCGAGGCGACGGTCGCGGCCGGAGCCCCCTGCCATAACCNCCAACGGAGGCTCGTCCCTCATCAACCATCGTTCAACAAGAGTTCACGAATCCTCATGCCTATTGCTTCTGCCAATAGCGGAGGTACAGCGTTTCCGATCTG
>PBKJ01000019.1 GCA_002722135.1 Methanobacteriota archaeon
TGCTGTCCACGTCCGGCTTCAAGCCCCTCGCGGCCTCCATGGGCCCGATGCTGAAGGAGGAATCTTTCCACCTCGGCACCGGATCCAACGGCCTGCGCCGCATCATCACCGCTGGCGTGGTGCCTTTGGACATGCTCCAGCGCTACATCAACAAGTGGGTCTCCACGGCACACGACCTCTTCGGCGTGGACGAGTCGTCGTCCGCTGAGTGGGCGTACGTTTGGGGCATCAAGGGCCGCTGGGACGAGCGCAAGAAGCAGGAAGCGGGTGTGCCCCTCGACCGCGACCACCTCAACGAAGAGGCACGTGGCCACTACCATCAGGAGATCGTGGACGCGGTCAAGGCCCTGTGCGGCTACCTCCCAGAGGGGGCTGCGAACCTGTACGTGCCCCACGAGAACTTCAACCGCGACATCGGCGCCTTCGCCAAGGGCCGCTACACGGTCGAAGGCACGCTCTTCGAGGGCGACGATGCAGCATGGGAGGCCTACATCCGCTCCGTCCTCCCCACGGCCGAGGACGAGGCCGCTCTGCCCGACATTTTCGAGCAGCAGTGGATCAGCGAGAAGCCCCTCTCCGCACGCCAGCGTGCGACGGGCATCGGCGCGTCCGCCTGAAACATCACCAAGGTGGAATCACGATGATTCCGGTCGAGCTCTACGGCGTCAACGCCGAACGCTGCGAGCGCCTCTATGAGGCGCTGCCAGCCTTGGTGGACGACATGAAGGACGACACCGCCTACGGCGAAGTCCTCTATGCTGCTGAAGAAAGCAACATCCTGAACACCGTCGAGCGCGCAGACGCGTGGGCTGACGCAACACCCTTTGCTTGGCCGGACGACGTCGCGATGGAGGTTGAAATGGCCCTGCGCAGCGCGCGCTACCCGGACGTGGGGCTCTTCGAGCACCTCATGACGCTGGACGGCGTGGATGCGGTTCGCATCTCCCGGTGGGCTCACTTCGTGGCACGCGTGTATCCCATCTACAGCGCCGAGGCCTGCGAGGCGCTGGAAGACATGGGGCTCTCCACGCCGTTCCGCCCCGACGACATCGCATCGTACGGGGTCTACGTTTCCCGCATCGAGGGGCTAAAGAAGCACGCTCCCGCCGCCGGGCTGCCGGAGATTGGGCTTCCACGGGCCCGCGTTCTCCAGCTTGGCCTGGAGCGCTTCGAATGAACCACCTCGGTTTGCACGTCAAGCTCTGGCTCGTCGCTGCCTTCTGGGGCGTTGCCTGGACCGCCGGTCGCGTCGTGGCCACCGAGATGAACGACTGGCCGGTGTTCGGCGCATGGCTGCGCTACCTCATCGCCGTCCCCACCTTCCTCGTCTGGCTGAAGGTGTCCGAAGGCTGGTCCATCCCGACGTGGCCGCAGTGGCGGCGTCTCTTCTGGATCGGGGCCTTCTCCACCTTCCTCTACCAAGTGCTGTTCATGTACGGCATGGGGTGGACAGCGGCAGGGGATGCTTCGCTGGTGATCACCCTGAATCCCCTCTTCACGAGCACCTTGGCGGTGCTCGTGCTTGGCCACGCGATGACCAAAGAACTCGCCGGAGGCGTGACCCTCGGCCTCATGGGCATCGTCGTCCTCTTTGTGGCCTCACCGAACGTGGACCTGCCCGTGGCTGAGCGGTGGTTGGGCAACGCCTTCATCGCGGCTTCCGCGCTGGCGTGGGCGACCGCCAGCCTGCTGATGCGCCGAGCGATGGACGTCGAAGAAACCGAGAACGATGGCCCGATGAGTCCGCTGCACATCACGGTGTGGTCCTCAGCCGTCGGGCTGCTGTTTTTGACGCCCTGGTCTGGGTTTGAGGTGGCCAACAACGGTTGGCCGGTGGTCGACCTGTGGAGCCTCGTGTCGATCGTCTTCCTCGCGCTGCTGTCCACCGTGGTGGCCTACGTCTGGTTTGCTGAGGGCGTCAAACGCATCGGGCCAAGTCGGACGTCGACCTACATCTACCTCGTTCCAGTCTTTGGCATCCTGAGCGGCTACCTGCTGCTCGGCGAGCAGCTTGGTTGGAGCTTGGTCCTTGCGCTGGTGCTCATCCTGAGTGGTGTCAGCCTCGCCCAGCGGGCAACGAAGGCCTGATGGGGCGTCGCATGACCCGAGAGGGCATGGAGATCTCCACCGTCGCCGTCATCGGAGCCGGAACCATGGGCGCCGGCATCGCGCAAGTGTGCGCCCAAGCAGGGTGGCGCACTCACCTGCATGACGCCCACCCCGACGGCCTTGCTGCAGGCATGGAGCGCATCAGCGCGTTTTGGGACAAGGGCATCGCCCGTGGCAAGACCACGGAGGAACAGAAGGCGGCATGGTCTGCCCACCTGCATGCGGTCAGCGACCTCGGCGAGGCCGTCGCCACAGCCGATCTCGTCGTCGAGGCGGTGCCGGAAATCATGGACCTGAAGCAATCCATCTTCCAGCAGGTCGAAGCCTTGGCGCGGCCCGAGGCCGTGTTGGGCACCAACACCTCGAGCCTCTCCATCGGCACCATCGCATCGGTGCTGAAGCATCCAGAACGGCTCATCGGGATGCATTTCTTCAATCCCGTCCCCATCATGTCCCTGCTCGAGGTCGTGAAGCATGAGGGCACCAGCGAATCCACGGTCGCGCTGGCCTTGGACGCCGGCGCAGCCATGGGCAAGACGGCCATCCTCGTCAACGACGTGCCTGGATTCGCCACCAGCCGCCTTGGGGTGGTCTTGGGCAACGAAGCGATCCGCATGTTGGCCGATGGCGTGGCCAGCGCGAAGGACATCGACACCGCGATGACGCTGGGCTACCGCCATCCGATGGGACCGCTCGCCCTGACCGACCTGGTCGGTCTTGACGTGCGCCGTGACATTTTGCTGAACCTGCAGGCCTCCTTCAACGACGACGCCTATGCGCCGCATGCCTTGCTTGAGGCCCTCGTGGCCGAAGGCCGGCTCGGCAAGAAAACGGGCAAGGGCATCTACGATTGGTCCAGCGGCTCGCCAGAGCCTTGCGACCTGCCCGACGTGAAGTGATGGCGGTACCGCTTAGTCCGATTTTGGACGGCGCCGGGCAAGGAAACCGGCCACGCCTTCCTCGAAGGCCTGCGTCGTGCCGGCCGCTTCGATGAGCGTGCGCTCGTGATCAAGATGGCTGGCAAGGTCGTTGTCGGTCTCCACGTGAAGGAGGTGCTTGGTGGCTTCACGGACGTGCTCGCTCCAGCCGCTCCATGCGACCGCAACGCCCACCGCCGTGTCGATCAGGCTCTCGGCCGGGACGAGGTAATCCACCGCGCCGTGCTCATGGGCTTCCTTGGCCGACCAGATCGTGTTGTCGAAGAAGAAGCGGCGGGCCACTTGCGTGCCGACCAAACGCGGCAAGAGCCACGTCGAACCACCGTCCGGCGAGAGGCCCATGCCGGCATAGGACGCGGCAAAGCGCGCCTCGGTGGACGCCACGCGTGCGTCGCACGCCAAGGCGAGGCCGAGGCCTCCGCCCGCGGCAGCACCGTTGATGGCGGCCACGCAGATGGTGGACGAGGTCCGCATGCGCAGCAAGAGCGGATGGAGGTGGCCGGTCAAATCGCGAATCAGTGCAGGCGCTTCACCTGCTTCGATGGAAGCGGCGAACGCATCGATGTCTGCGCCGGCAGAGAAGAAGCGACCCTCTCCGGTGATGACCAGGGCGTGGACCTCGGTGTCGTTCAACACCTCGTCAATCGCCTTGGCGATGACGGGCATGGAATCTCGGGAGAAGGAGGCGCTTGCGGCGGCTCCGGTCAGACGAAGCATCACAACGCCGGGTTGTGGGGACGTACGCTCGACGGTCATTCACTCACCTCAAATCTTCACGTTGACGTTCTTGACGCGCGTGTAGAAGCGGAGGGCGTCAAGGCTCTGCTCCACACCGATACCCGACATCTTCCAACCGGTGAAGGCCGTTTGTGGGAAGGTGATGGGATACTCGTTGATGCTGACCATGCCGCACTGCAGGTCGCGGGCAAGACGGTGCGCGCGGCCCAGGTGCTGGGTCCAGACGCCGTTGAGGAGGCCGAATTCCGTGGCGTTGGCCAGTCGGAGGGCTTCCGATTCTTCGGAGAAGGTGGTCACGGCGAGCACGGGCCCGAACAATTCCTCGGTGAAGAGGAGGTTGTCCTCGGTCACGCCAGTCACCACGGTGGGTTGCATGAAGGCACCATCAGGATGGTCGTCGGTCATGGCGGCGCCGCCAAGCACCACTTTGCCGCCCATGGCGAGGCCGGCGTTGAGCTTCTCGAGCACCTCGTCGCGGTGGGAGGTGTGCACCAGCGAGCCCATGCGCACGCCTTCGGAGAGGCCGGGGCCGACCGGCCACTTGCCGATCTCGGCGACGATGGCCTCGACGAGATCGTCGTGGACGTCCTCGTGCACGATGAGACGGGAGCCGGCCCAACACATCTGGCCGGCATTCATGAAGATGCCAAAGCACACCGCCTTGGCGGCGGTGCGAAGGTCGGCGTCGGGGAACACGAGGTGAGCGCCCTTGCCGCCGAGTTCGAGGGTGACCGGCGTCAGGCGCTCGCTGGCCTTGGCCATCACGGCCTTGCCGGTGGGGACGCCACCGGTCAGGACGATGCCGTCCACACCGGCGTGGCCGGCCAGAGCATCGCCGATGAGGCCGCCAGAGCCGGTGATGACCTGAAGCACGCCCGAGGGCAGCCCGGTCTCGGCCTCGTCGATGGCCTTGGCCCACGCAAGGAGCGAGAGCGGCGTCCATGAGGCCGGCTTGGCGATGACCGTGCACCCTGCGGCCAAGGCCGGAGCGATGGAGCGCAGAGCGAGTTGCAGGGGGAAGTTCCAGGGCACGATGTGGGCGGTGACCCCCAGGGGTTGACGGAGGCTGTAGTTGAGGCGGTTGCCGGGCACGGGAATCGTCGAGCCTTCGATTTTGTCCGAAGCGCCTGCGAAGTACTCGAGGGTCCACGCACCGTAGCGGATTTCAGAGAGCGCCTCGCGGAAGGTCTTCCCGTTGTTGCGGCTCTCGATGGTGGCGAGGTTCTTCGCTTCAGCATAGGTGACCGCAGCCATCTTTTGCAAGATGCGTCCGCGCTGAGCAGGGTCCATGGCGCCCCATGACCGGTCTTCGAAGGCCGCGCGGCTTGCGGCCACGGCCGCGTCCACGTCGGCCAAGGTCGCCTTGGGGACCTTGGCGATGACCTCGCCGCTCGAAGGGTCGAGCACCTCGCCGGTTGCNCCGTCTGAAGCGCCGGTCCAGGCGCCGCCAATCCACATCGAAGTCTCGTCCATGCACCCCCCACCGAGCGACGCATGAAAAGTCGAACGGCGTGGAACAACGGTCGATTTGGCGGGAATCATGATGTGTCGCATGCACGAAGCATCGGCATGGTCGAGCGCGTGGGCCTCGCCGAAGCGACGATCCTCGCCACGGCCACGCGCACCCCACGCTTGCTCGTCATCGCGGGGTCCTCCGGCACCGGCAAGTCGAGCACCGCTCGACGCATCCTGCTCGACCGTGACTTCACGCGATGCGTCTCCACCGACGCCATCCGTGAGGTGCTGCGCACCACCGACCCCGAGCGAAGCCGCCCCGCACTCCACCGCTCCTCTTTCAGCCTCGGCGGAACAGGCGATGCGGTCCTCGACTGGTTGGAGACGTGCGATGAGCTGGAACAAGGTGTTCGGGCCACCGTCGAGCGCGCCCGCCGGGAAGGCGTCGACCTGCTGCTCGAAGGCGTGCACGTTGTTCCGATGGACCGCTTGCTCCAAGCCTGGCGCCAAGACGGTGGCGTCGCGGTTGGCGTCGTGCTGCGCGTGGACGATGAGGCCCGACATGAGGCGATGCTGCGTGAGCGCGAGGAGGCCTCGTGGCGCCGCGCGGACCGCTACATCGCGTCACTTGACCGCATCCGCACGATTCAGGACGGGCTCGTCGACCGAGCGAAAGTTGCGGGCTGGCCCATCATTGACGTGGACCGCCAAGACGAGGTGAAGCGCATCTTGCACCATCTGGACCTTGCGTGGAACGCCCTGCAGGCGTGATCAGCGCAGGTCGACCGTGAACGACANCGGGATTTCGATGCGCACGTCGGTGTCCGACACGCCAAGATCTACGGTGACGTCGATGAGGCCCGCCGTGGTGGCGTCTGGCGTCACGGTCGCTTCCATCAGTTTGACCTCGACGCCACGCACCTCACCGTGATGGAGCATGTCGCGGACGGCGCTTTCCATGGCCAGACGCACGGCTTCCTCTTCCTCGATGTCGCCCGCTTCCATCCACATCTCAGCACGTGCGGTCACCAGACCTGGAAGCACCTCGTCAACCTGTGCGGTGGTCCGCAACGCGCCGTCCGAGGCCGGCTCGTGCGGCATCGCCATGCCGGCGACCTTGATCGAGAAGATGGCCATCGACATGAGGGACAGCAAGAGCACCATGCCCGTGGCCAACAGCATCTGGCCACGCTCATCGGATTGCCGCTGGCTGTGACGCATCAAACGCCACCTCCACGGTGCCAGACGTCAAGCGTGAGGGTCCATACCGTGCCTNCGGTCACCAGCAGGTGATGCACGGCCACGGTTCCACCGAGCGGCGTGGCGGTATCGCCGTGCGGAGACGCCGGTGCCCGGTCCGCCGCGATCCAGCAATTCCCGTCGTGTCCGTCGGTCAAGCGGTCTTGCAGCANGGCGCATGCAGCGTCGAGGTCTTGGGCCTCGAGGTGGTCGTGAAGACGGCTCTCGGCATCCGCCTCGGACGGCGTGGCCAAGGCGGCGGTGAACGCGTCCACGCCCGCGTTTTCGAGGCCCGCGTCCAAAGCGACGGAGGGCGCATCGGGAACCTGAATCTGAATCAGAAAGGTCGCGGACATGAAGAACATCCAGAACAAGGTCAGCATCTCAAGGATGTGCACTTGGGCCTGGTCGTCCTCAGGGCGCATGACTCACACCCAGTTGAGCCGTGTTGGACTGTACGGGCCTGCGGATTGGTTGAGGCCATCGAGGACCGTCACGCCAATCAGATCCGGTGAGAAGGCGATGAGGTTGAACACAAGAATCGCCAAGACGATCATCATCCCGGAGTGCTTGAATCCGCTCGTGATGCGGCCTGTGGCCATCAATCCCGCCATCGCACCGTTGCCCATCGCTTGCATGGTCACGCCATAGTAGAAAATCGTCAGGAAGAACAGCGGGTCGATGGCTCGAATTTGCATGTTTCCGATGTTTTGGCCGCCGGAATCGCCACCGTCACCGCCACCAGAGTTTGAGTCGGCGATGGCGGGAATGAACACCTTGGCAAGCACAACGATCACGCCCAGGAACACGCCGTAGGACGTCCAAATGACGGCGATGTACGAACCGATGGCACGCTGCCGTTCGGCTTCAAGGAACTTGATTTCACGGCTGTCGTTGGCCGCCGTGATGAGGATGTCCGAGATTTTTCCACCCGCGCGGTCGGCTTCTGAAATCAGCGAAATCGCGCGCTTGACCAGCGGTGTGCCGACGCGCTCAGCGAAGATGTTGATGACGTCACCGAACTTGACGCCCCAGGACAGCTGGCTGGACATCTTCCGGACTTCGTCGTTCAACGCACCGTATTCTGAGGTCGCCAGCGTTTGAACGGCGACGGTCATCGACAAGCCACCCTTCCAGTATTCCGCAAGGTCGCGAAGGAAATCAGGGAATTTGTCCTCCTTCTCGTTGCGCTTGAGGGCAACGCGCTCGGCATAGTACGATGCAGGGAAGATGTAGAGGAAGAAGGTCAGGCCGAAGAAGTTCAGGAAGATCATCGGTCGAAGTTGGGTGTCGCCCAAGGTGGGGCCGAGCCAGAGTGACTTGTTGTTCATGTTGTCAGGAATGCCGTCGTAATATTGTGCCTCGAAACGGAATTTGACGTTGCTCAGCACCTGTTCGCGCTCGTCCACCCAGAACCCGAATTCGTAGCGTTCTCCGGGTTCAAGGTCCTCGACAAACAGGCTGCAATCGTCACCCGGCTCGCCAGCAACGCCTTGGTTGTACTCGATGGTCATCTTGTACTTGTCACGGATGGCGACGGTGTAGGGCGTTGGCTCGGGAGCACTCAGCGTGCACGTCACCGTGACCGGCTGGGTGATGACCACGCCGTCAACGAAATTGCGGTCGATGCCAGGCATGTCGAACGACGCCCCGGCCCGCTCGACGTTTTCCCATCCCTCGGTCTCCTCCCACACCACGACCTCGGGGTTGTCCTTGAGGATGGAGCAACTTTCGTTCATCGCATAGGTTGGGGTTCCAGGGCCGTTGAAGGCTTGGTCCCCGGTCATGGTNGAACACGCCAAGTTGGTGAACATGGGCTCGCCGTTGGCGGTCGGCAAGAAGCCCGAGTTGGTGATCCAGAACAGACCGGAGGCGGTGCCGAGCATGATGGAGAGGAAGAGGATGATGAGGAAGTTCCGTTGCGTTGGATCGTCCTTTGGAAGNTCGAGGTCCACGACGATCTTCTTCTTCTTCGCCATGACCTCACCCCCTCACATTTCCTGCTCTTTGCTGCTCGACCACACCAAGAAGGCGTAAGCCACGTGGATGAGCGGGATGAAGCCGAGGACGATACCGTAGAGCATGCCCTCGGACATTTGGGCGCCCGAACCCGACACCCAGAACATGATGACGAGCATCACGATGAGGAAGAGCGGCATGGCCACGGCGACCACGATGTAGGACTCAGCAAGCAGAGCGATGCTCTCCAAGAATTTGTGGAGCCGCGTCCTGTTTTCGCGCATGTAGTGCTCGGCACGGTTGAGGAAGAACAGCTTCAGCTGACCACCGGCGGTCAGGGTGCCGATCATCCCTTGGAAGAATTCCGTCAACCATGGCGATGCAGCACGGTCCACGGCCATTTTCATGGCCGTGATGAGGTCGTAACCCATCAGCGTGATGTCGCGGTAAATCATCGCAGCGTCGTCAGCCACGTCGCCGTAGATGTCCTTGTTCATCGCGAGGGACCGGAAAATCTTGCCCGGGGTGGCGTTGGCGGCGCTCATCGCAGCGGTGTAGGACGCCGCGTAGGGGAGGTACTTCTCGATCTTGTCACCGCGCTTCTTGGCGGCGGCGGCNGCGCTGTTGCCCGCCACCTTCCAGGTCACAAAGGGCGCGACGACGCCAAACACGCCNCCGATGGCGACCTTGGCGAAGAAGGGGAAGACACGGGTGCGGTAGTAGGGGCAACCCTGGTAGGGCAGGGAGTCGTCGAGCAGGTCCTTGTTCCAGTACACCCACTCGAAGCACTTGTCGTCAATGGCAGGGTCCATCAGCCCTTCATAGAGCGCGATGGCGCCAATTTCAGGGAAGAACACCGCGGCCAAGATGAGGGCACAGATGGCGCTGACCGCGAGGGTGATCAGGATGGTCTGCGCAATGTAGACCTCAGGCATGATGTCCAGTTTACCCTTGACGATGTTGTCCGAGAGTTCCTTGTTGGCTCGGGCGCGCTTCTTCAGCATCCGCCCAAGCAGGCGGTTGCAGAACTGCTGCCAGAGGGAGAGCTCCATCGTCGTTCCACCTCACCTGAGTCCGTCGACCCGAGCGAGGACCTCCTGGGGACGGACGTAGTATTCCGTCACGATTTGGGACACTTGGTCGGCCTTTCGAATGTCGTTCAGCACCATCCATTCGAGGATGCGCTTTCGCGTGCGAAGTTCACGGCGCATTTCCTCTTGGCTGTAGTTGATCTTGACCATGATTTTCTCCAACACGTAGGACTTTCCGCTGAAGATGAAATCGTCCGAGGAAACGTCCCAACGGAACACTTCGTTGGTGATGACTTCCAGTGAGTTCGGGTCAATGCCGACGATTTCCACGACTTGCTTCGTTCGGCGGACACGCTTCCCGTTGATCCTGGTCTGGATCTGAATCGAGCACGCCTCAAGGGCAGGGAGCAGCACACGCGGGATGTCGATTGGCTTGTTCTCAAGCCGGTGCACGAGCGACGGCACGGAGTCTGCGTGCACCGTCGAGTACGCACAGTGGCCGGTGGCCATGGCCTGGAACAGCACGTAGGCCTCAGCACCACGGATCTCACCCACAATGATGTATTCTGGACGTTCACGGAGGGCGGCCTTGAGCAGTTCGAACTCACCGATGACACCTTCGTTCGACTCACCACCAAACCCTTGCCGCGTCAGGCCGGGCACCCAGTTGGGCTGAGGGATGTTCACCTCGCGGGTGGACTCGATGGAGACGATCTTCATCTGCCATGGAATGAAGATGCACATGGCGTTGAGGGTCGTGGTTTTGCCGGATGCCGTACCGCCGACGAAGAGCATGGGGACTTCGTTTTGGAAGGCAATCCACAGGTAAGCGACCATCAGCGAGGACATGGTGCGGAAAGCCACGATGTCGGCCGGCGAGAAGGGGTCGTCCTTGAAACGCCGGATACAGAACGACGAGCCGCGGGTGGACACCTCGCGGCCGAGTTTCATCACGATACGGGAACCATCCATCAGCGTCGCGTCAAGCAGGGGGTCGGCGACGGAGATGTGCTTGCCACAGCGCTGGGCGAGTTTGATGACGTACGATTCGAGTTCGTCGTCCGTGTTCCACACGCAGGTGGTTTCCACCGACTCGAATTTGCGGTGGTACGCGAAGATGGGGACGCCGGTACCGTCGAGCGAGATGTCTTCCACGTTGACGTCGTTCATCAGCACGTCCATCTTGCCGTATCCGACCAGGTCGCGTCGGATGTAGTAGAAAATCTTGGATTTCGACTTCTTGCTGATCTTCATGCCGTAGGACTTGATCACCTTGTCCATCGCCGCCCGGAGGTAGGCTTCGGGCTGCGTGTCGATTTCCTCAATGTTCGACTGGAGCGAGCGGATGAAGATGTCCATGATCTCATCGAGTTGCTCCTGTTCCTTCTTGGTCATCGGAGGCTCGATGATCTGGTAGATGATGTTCAGCGTGCGCTTGTCGCGCACGATGCGGGCGAAGGCGTGAGGGGGCATGACGGGGTACTTGTCCAGTTCATCGTACATGGCGCGCTGGGCAGCGCGACCACGTTGGCCTCCTTTCCCCCCTTTTCTCGCCATGGTCACGCCCGTCCAATCGGTTTTCCCACACCCGCGGCCCGACTATAACCTTTGGTCGCTTCACGACGCCGCCGCACCCCGAACAGATGGGAGAATTGGGCGTCAGGCACCCAAGTCGACCAGCAGGGCTCGGGCCTCAGCGCGAAAGGCGCTCAGCGGGTCGCGGTTGTGGAGCACGTGGTCGGCTTCATCCATCAGTTGGCCGACGCCCCAGCCAAGCTCCCGGACGTCGCGGGCTTGGAAATCTTCGAGGGAGCCGTCCTCAGCACGAGCGCGCGCTTGGCTGCGACGGAAACGAACCTCGGCGTCGGCATGAATGGCGACCACGCGGAAGGCTTCGCCCCATCGAGCCGCGAACACCTCGCGTTCAGCCACGCCGCGAAGGCCGTCGATCACCAACAAAGCAGGCCGGTCCTCCATGCCGTCAATGGCGTCAGCAAGGCGGACGGCGAGCACGTCGTCGCCGTGCTTTGCCCGCAATTCAACGGCGATTCGTCCAAAGACACGTGGGTCGCCCTCGAGTCCTTGGCGCACGACCTCCTCTCGCACCATGTCGCCCATGGAGCGAACAGGGAGCGAGAGCGACGCGGCCACGTCTGCGAATTCCCCCTTGCCGCAAGCGGGCAGGCCACAGACGGCCAACACACGGACCATGCCCGTCCGTGCAGGCGAGGGGACATGAAGGGCGCGACCGACTCAGTTCTCGAAGGGCTTCTTTCCCCACCGCACGTCGATGAGCGCCCACAGCACCGCTGAGCCCACCAACAGGCCGCCTGAAATCGACAGAATGCCAAGGTAGCCGCCACGCACCATCTCAACGTCGTAGGCGGTGGCGGTGGCGCTCAGTCCGTCTTCGCTGACGCGCTCCCACCAGTTGCCGTACAGGTCCACGTCACCCTGCGTGAACGACAGCAAGAACAAGCCCAGCAAAGGCAGAACCGTGCCCAGCCAAAACCAGAACATGATGCGCCCGTCAAAGATGGCTTTGTTTGGACGCAGCCCCATCAGGAAGGCCGTCAGGGCCACGATGTAGATTGAATTTGCAAACATGACCGCCAGGCCCGTCGGCAGGGCCGCCCATTCGTCGAGCCGCCACGCCATGAGGACGAAGAAAATCAGCGAGATCCACGACGTGGCAAGGAAATAGACGACCACTTTCGCACGAAGCAGTTGAGGGACGCGAAGGGGAAGGCCGTTCATGAAATCGGGATCGTCGAGGATGGTCAACCACGAGTAGAAATTGAACCCAAAGAAGCCCAAAAACGGCGCATAGGAAAGCAAATTGATGGGAATCGGAGCCTCTGCGAAATCGATCAACCACGCCATCCCGAGCAGCACCAAGAGAGGCACCGAATACGACACGGTCATTTTCTTCATCGTCCCAGACCGGATGAGGTCCACGAATTCCTTGGCCACCAACAAGCGCAGCGGCCCGTTGCCAAGGAAGCGCAGGCGGCGCATCATTGGGTTCAGCAGGTCCTTGCGCGACGTGACCTTGACCTCGAAATCATCGACGAGCAGGGAACTCGCGATGGCGCCGAGCACGCCGGCGCCCACCAAGCCACCGAGAAGCGGCAAGAGGGCGTGGTCGCGCTGCACGGCGAGACCGACCAGGGCTGCATCCCACGGGACGAGCCCCAATCCTGCGGACAGACCGACGCCAACCGCGACCACCGGGCCCAGCCAGGTGAACGGCCGACCACGAAGCCACAACACGGAACCGAGGAAGGCCAACGCCAACCCCTCCGCCAAAGTGGTGGCCATGGCCGCCCACGTCCAGAACACTGAGGACCATTCGAGCGGGGTTTGAATGAGGCCACCTTCATCGAGCAATAAGCCAAGGCTCATGCCGGCGACGATGGGCGTGAGGATGAGCAGCACGTAGTAGATCAGGTCCTTCACGAAGTAGGTGAAGTGAGCCGCGGACATCGTCAGGGGTTGCAGGGCTGGGGCGGCCAGCAGCCTGTTTTTCGAGCCCGTGCGCTGCATGATGGCCTCTTGGCCCTTGAACGCGAAGGTGCCCATGCCCAAGGAGAACATCAGCAGGGGCAGGTGAACGCCGATGCGCAGTTGGTCCCAGCTGAAGGTGCGCTCGTCGATGTCCGACACCTGGGCCGCGCCGGTGCCGACCAAGAACTGCAGCCCGATGGTCGTCACCGCGGTGATGAGCGTCAAGAGCAGGGGGAAGAGGATGATTTGGCGCGCTTGGGCGAAATCCACCGTTTCGCGCCATTCTTCGAGGAACATGGCTCGGAACGTGGTTCTGAACGCCGCCCACCCTCGCCGCGGTTCGTTGAGGTGCAGCCCAGGCACGTGCGTTGAGCCGTCACCGGGCGGCAGCGCGGTGCGCAGGTGGCCAAATGCGTCCACGACCTCGTCCCAATCGCGGGAACGAACGCTTGCGCCCACGTTCATTCCTCCTCGGTGCTTGTTCCCGCGAGGTGTTCCGCTTCCTCGATGGTGTGCCCGACAAGGCGAATGAAGACGTCTTCGAGGCTCTCTCCGTCGAGTTTCAGATCATCGATGGCGCCAGCGGCCAGGACCTTGCCTTCGTTGATGATGGCCATCCGGTTGCAGAGGCGTTCAGCCGATTCAAGCACGTGAGAGCACAGGAAAATCGTCCCGCCGCCGGCCACGTGTTCGAGCAGCCACTCACGGCACTTGCGTTGGTAAATGGGATCGAGGTTCGCGAAGGGTTCGTCGAGGAAAAGCAACTTTGGCGCATGGATGAACGCCGAGGCGAGCATGACCTTCTGGCGCTGACCCTTGGACAGATCCTTGCACATCGTGTCGCGCTTTTCCTCGAGTCCAAACCACGACAACCAGTGGTCCACCTTTCCGTCCACGTCCTCCAAGCCACGCAATTTGGCCACGAAGGTCAGGAACTCGGGTGGCGTGAGGAAGGACGGCGGCGATTCCGATTCGGGCACGATGCCGATGTTGGCCTTGAGGTGCTGAGGGTCCGCAACCGCGTCGATGCCCAGCACCTCGATGCGCCCGATGCTGGGACGGAGTTGCCCCGTGAGGAGTTTGATGAAGGTGGATTTGCCTGCGCCGTTGGGCCCGAACACACCGAAGAATTCGCCCTCATGAACCCTGACGTCCAGCGGGTGCAGGGCCACGAAATCCCCGTACCGCTTGCCGATGTCCTTGGCGTCGACGAGGAGTTGACGGTCGGACATGCCTTGCCTGTGACGGCTGACCCATATGAGCGCACCGAAGCCGCCACGGCCTCGACGAGGGCGGAAAGGACGCCCGCTCCTCAGCGCATCGGTTGAAAAGGAAGGCAGGGCTGGACCGCATGAGGAAGATGGCCACCACGCTCCCAATGTGCGTCGTCGACTACATGGACACGACGAAGTCTCCTGAAGAGGAAGACATCGCTGCGGCCATCCGGGCCGTTCGTGCTCGCCTTGGCGATAAGGTGCTTATCCTCGGCCACCACTACCAGCGTGATGGGATCGTCGAACACGCCGATTACATCGGGGACTCGTTCATGCTCAGCCGGAAAGCGGCGGATTCCGACGCAACCACCATCGTGTTCTGCGGCGTCCACTTCATGGCGGAATCCGCCGACGTGCTGACGCGGGACGAACAAGCGGTGCTGATGCCTACCCTGCGAGCCGGGTGTTCGATGGCGGACATGGCCACGCTCAGCGAAGTGGAGCGCGATTGGCCCGCCATGCTGGAACAAGGCGGATGGGCGGACCCGGCGGAGCGTGAAGATCCGACCGCACCCGCCAGCGAAGGCGATGCCTTCCTCGTGCCCGTGACCTACATGAACAGCAGCGCCGCGCTGAAGGACTTCGTCGGCCGCCACGGCGGTGTCGTGTGCACCTCTTCCAACGCTCGCGGCGTCTTGGAGTGGGCCTTTGAACGGGCCGGAGAAGGCGGTGCAGTCCTCTTCTTCCCCGACCAGCACCTCGGTCGAAACACCGGCCTGAAGATGGGGTTGGAAGAAGACCGCATGCCCGTGTGGATCCCAGAGATGGGCGCCACGGGCGATTTGAATGAGGCGCGAATCGTCCTGTGGCACGGCTTTTGCAGCGTGCACAAGCGCTTCACGGCGGAGCAGATCGCNGAGTTCAGAAGCCGCCATCCCGANGGCGTGGTGGTCGTTCACCCCGAGTGCCCTCGGGCCACCGTGGAGGCGGCTGACGCCGACGGCTCAACCGAGTACATCAAGCGCTTCATCGACGCTCAACCCCCCGGTTCCAGCATTGCGGTGGGGACCGAAATCAACATGGTCGCGCGGATGGCGAAGGAACATCCCGACAAGCACATCGAATGCNTGGACGCGGAGGTGTGCCCGTGCTCCACGATGTACATGATTCACCCTGCTTACCTCCTTGATGTGCTTGAACGCCTTGAGGCTGGAGAACATGCGAATCAAGTCGTGGTCCCGAATGCCGTGCAAGAAGGCGCCCTTACAGCGCTCGAGCGCATGTTGTCCATCACAGCATAAATCGGACCTCAAGCAGCCTGCTGGTTAAGGGAGAACGAAACGGGATTTCGTCCTCCCGAAAAGGGTGCTGCGTGCCCATCCAAAGGTTTAGAGTCTGCTCAAATCAGCAGAATTTCATGAGCGAACACAACGGCACGTACATCGAGATCCTCAACGAAATCATGGAAACAGAGCTGGCTGGTGTGGTCAAGTACACCCACTACAGCCTGATGGTCTACGGCTACAACCGGATTCCCATCGTCGACTGGATGAAGGGCAACGCCACAGAATCGCTCGATCACGCACACCGCGCAGGTGAGTTCGTGACGCTGCTCGGCGGCCACCCGTCACTGAAAATTGGAACGCTTTTGGAAACAGAGCAGCACGACATCGGCGACATCCTTCGGGAGAGCCTCGAACACGAAAGCGCCGCTCTGAAGTTGTACTACAGGCTGCTCGATGCAGCCACTGAAGGTGGTTCCATCCTTCTGGAAGAGTATGCCCGCGAGCAAATCATCGCCGAGGAAAGCCATCTCGATGAGGTCAACAAAATGCTCCGGTACCCTGGCCAGACTCAAGTCTTCGTCGGATGAGCAACACACAACGCTGACGACGTAAGCCATGCCGGCACATCAACGGCGACCTTCATGCCGCCATGCTCTCCGCGATGCTCCAGCCCAACCATGCCACCAGAGGACAACCGACCAGGGTTGCGAGAAGGTAGCCGGCCGCCACCAACCGGTCACCGCCATCCACCANCCGCACCACCTCAACAGCGAAAGTGGACATGGTGGTAAANGCACCAAGCAAACCCGTGCCAANCGCGAGAGCGTGCTCACGGCTCAGGATGGCCTCGGCCAGCATGATGGTCATCATCCCGAGCAAAAACGACCCAAGCAGGTTCACCCCGAGCGTGCCCCACGGGACCCCTTCTGCATCGGGTGAGGGCGCAACGCTCCAACGAAGCACTGCCCCGCACGCGCCACCCACAGCCACGAGCACGACAGGNGCCACCATGCCACGCCCACGAACCAACCAAGCATCAAGCCTCGTGCCGCTTTATTGAAGGTGGAGGCTTCGATGGCCCATCATGGCCCGCATCCATTTCCTGACCGGAAACGAAGGGAAACTTGCCGAAGCTGTGCACCATCTTGCACCCCTCGGGCATGAGGTGATGCACCTGTCCGTGGACGNCATCGTCGAGCCTCAAGCCGATGATTTGGAAACCGTTGCTCGGTCAAAACTCAATCAAGCCATAGCCCACCTTCCCAATCCAAACGATTGGTTGATGGTCGAAGATGCTGGCCTCTTTGTTGAAGCCCTAGACGGTTTCCCTGGCGTCTATTCGTCCTACGCGCTCAGCACCTTGGGCAACCATGGCCTGCTCCGCCTGTTGGACCACCTGCACAGCGAAGACCTCCATGTGGAGGCAGGCTTGCGTCGTGCAGAATTCAAGGCCGTTGCCGCCTTGATGACGCCTGAGGGAGTTTTCATCGGAGAGGGTTCGTGCGTGGGCCGCATCGCTCCCGCCGTGGACGGAGAGGGTGGATTTGGATTCGATCCAGTGTTCATTCCCAGGGACCTCGACCTCGCGGGCGAGCCCACCGAAATCGGCGTGCAGGGTGAGGTGTCCACACACGGTCGCACCTTCGCAGCCGTGGACATGGATCTGAAAGGGAAATTCAGCCACCGAACCCGCGCGTTGCTGGATCTGCTGACCCAACTCGGCCCCGCCGAGTGAGCGGCATCAGCGTCATAAGCACAAGCCAACACTGAGGGTTGAGGCACATGAGGACACTCCGCATGCTCGTGGGGCTTCTGTTCCTCGGGGTGTTGGCCAGTTACCTCCTTTTGGCCGGAGAATTGGTCGAAGAGGCACAGTGGGGCACCGTCGGTGCCCTCGGCGTCCTTGGCTTGGCGTGGGTCCGCCTCGGGGGCACGCCGCGCCCACAAACCGTGGCGCAACCCTCGCAAGCCGCGGTGGCCTCAGCCGCTCAAGAAGCCGTCTCAGAAACAGTATCGGACGACGCCTCCGAGACGCCGGCACCTGTTCGCGCTGAATCGCCGGCCACCATGGCGGAACGAAAGCGCATGAAGGTCCAGGCCGCGAAGGCCGCGCAAGCCGAAGCCCTCGCCGCTCAGGAAGCCGAAGCGGAAGAGGCTCATGGCCCGATGATCGAAGTCGAGGTGGAAGAGGTCCACGTTGCACAGGAATTCGTGGTCGAAGTAACCGCTGATTCCGTGGAAGACGCGGACATCGCCGTGACCGTTGAGGAGCGCCGCGAGCGCCATGCGGCGGTTCGCGAGCGCATCGAAGCACGGCGCAGAGGCCGGATGGCGGAAATCCGAGCCGCGACGGTTCGCATGTGGGAAGAAGCCGAAGCACGCGAAGACCTCGTGGCCCTGCTCCGCACGCCCGACCACGGCTTGCACGTCTACGACCTGCCGGAGCATCCAGAGCCAGGCCGGCCCTACGGTGCGACCTTCGTTCGACTGGATGAGGCCCGCGTGATCAAACTCCGTGTCCCGCTCGACGAAGGCTTCAGCAGCAGCGCAACCAACGAACCTGAGCCGCTCCCTGATCTTCCCCCGCTTCCTGCTCCGGGCGAGTTGCCGCCCCTCGGCGACCTCCCGCCGCTTCCAGATCCCATCGAAGCCCGCTCAGATGCACTGGCCGCGCTCGCGCCCGACGACGACTAAACGTCGTGAAGAAAGCTTCTTTTTGTGAAGCGCTGAGGGCCAATACTCCCCATCAAGGGGCCCGTCCACCCGCGTTCTCTCTGCGCAGGCATTGAATCGTCGTTTTGACATGATTCAACATGAAGGCAACATGTTTATACGTCTTGCCTGTCAGGCTCTACCATGGCGCAGCCCATCTGACCCTCCGATGCCGGATCGAGCCTGCTGGCCACGAGCCAGCTTTGGCCACCGGCATAGGAGAAGAACAGATTATGGGAAGCAGAATTGGTAAGAAAGAACGGCGCGCGCGCCGTTCACGACGCAACATGGCCCGTGGTGCCAAGGAACCACAGCACAAAGGCGGNTCCCTCGGGAAACGCATCGAAGCCAGCAAGCGCCGGCACCGGACGCCGACCGTGTCCCGCGCCCCGCGCCCCTGCTGCGCGAACGACGCGGCTCGAGAGGAGGCTACGGCACGGATGCTTGCGGACCTCCGCGNCGCACGCCTTGACCGGAGCTGGGTCAACGGTGCTTGGAAGATGCAAGCGCCAACGTGGTTCCTTCGGAAGCACAAGCGGCATCTCCACCACCTGCCCGACGACGTTCGGGCGAAACTGAACCTGCGCTGAGGCGCACGTTCAGATCGGGACATTCTGTCCCGTGGCCGCGATCTGGGGCCCTGCGGGGCCTCAGGTCGCCTCATTCATGCGTCCACTTGGGCGTTTCACGGCTCAAGAAAGCCTCGACACCGATGGCGGTGTCGGCGCTGTCGAACAGCGCTGAGAAGGCGTCCAACTCGACGACCAAACCGTCGCTCAGCGATGTTTCCATGCTGGCGCGCATCGTGGCTTTGGCCACCTTCATCGTCGCCGCGGACTTGCTGCCGATGGTGCGGGCGAGCGCCAGCGTGCGCTCCATCAGGTTCTCTGCAGGCACCACGTGGTTCACCAAACCAATGCGATGGGCCTCCGTCGCGTCGATCATCTCGCCGGTGAACACCAATTCCATGGCTCGACCAAGTCCCACCAAGCGGGCCAAACGCTGGGTTCCGCCGCCGCCCGGCATCAGACCGAGGTTGATCTCAGGGGTGCCGAAGCTGGAGCGGTCGCTCGCGACGCGAAGGTCGCAGGCGACCGCCACCTCGCATCCACCACCGAGTGCAAAACCGTCGATCATGGCGATGGTCGGCTTGCTGATGCCCCAGATGGCTTCCCACCCGTTGTCGGCAAAGATGGGGTAAATCTCCTCGCTGCTCTTGCCTGCAAACTCCGAGATGTCGGCGCCCGCCACGAAGGCGTTTGGTTTGGGACGACGGCCTTCGGGTGCGGGGCCTGGTGCGGCACCCGTAAAGACCACGCACCGGACGTGGCCCTGCGTTTCGACCTCTTTCGCATAGGCCTTGATGGCGCTCATCACGTCTTGATTGAGGGCGTTCAATTTGTCTGGCCGGTTGATGGTGACCAGGGCGATAACGCCTTCATCGTCGGAATCTGGAGCGACGGGGAGATGTTCGACAAGCAGCACGTCTTCGGCCATGCTGCCCCCACGCGCCGCCCCCTCAAGAGCGCACCGACGACGCCAAGCACGCCGAACGTTCAAGGCGTTCACCCGAAGGCAGGAGCGTGGAAGGCGTCTACCTGACGTGGATGATCAGCGCGCTCGCGCTGGGCGTGGCGCTTCTTCCCGTCTATGCACCGCCGTGGAGCCGCTTGACGCTCTCGGGCTTCGTGGATTTCATTCGTCGGTACTGGGTGCACGTCCTCTTGTTGTTCATGATCTACAACGCNAAGGACTTCCTCGATCAGGTGGATCGCATCCTGATGGCCAACACCAACCTCGACATGACGGCGTGGATTTACGCCATTGAAGGCGACTTGGTGTTGCGGATTCAAGAAGCGTTCGAAGCCAGGTGGTTGTCCATCGCCTTGACCCACTTCTACGTGGCCGGATTCATGTTCATCTGCTACGTTTCCGTGTTTTACGTCGCGTACTTTGACGACCGCTGGATGGCCGACCGCATCGTGTTGTCCATCGCGTGGGTCTACATTTTGGCCGTGCCCTTCTACCTCTTCTTCAACGTCCGCGTGACGGGAGACGTCATCCCGGGCATGGAGACGATTGCCTACGACTTGACCCCTGAAATCGCGGATTGGTTCCGACGCATCGATCCCTTCACCAACGGGATGCCCAGTTTGCACATNGGCATCCCCTTTGTCGTGTGGCTGTGCCTGCTTCGGTACGACGAAGATCGCCGGTGGAACCGCTACCGCCACACGGTCTTGCTCTACACCGTGGTCACCGCGTTCACCATCCTGTACCTCGGCATCCACTGGATTTCCGACATCGTCGGAGGCCTGCTGATCGCCGCAGGAGCGGTGGCCATGACCGAGCGAACCGTGGGCTTCGTCTGGCGCATCGGCGACGAGCGAACCATGAACGCGCGCCTCGCCTCGCTGTTGACCCAACCCCGGGTCGCGCTGGGCGCCCTCGTTGCNCCCGTCACAGCACAGCTCAAGCGGTTCCGAACGCCGGGAGCCCGGGAATCACGGTTGGGGCTTGGCGTGGTGCTGTTCCTGGTGCTCTTGGTCGTGACCTACGATTTGACGCACCAAGCGCTGCCGGCTGGCGGCATTGAAGCCCCCGAAGGAGCCGCTGCTGCGGACGGTTGGGTGGCGACCATGGACAACCGAAGCGGCGTGCACACGGTGGTCCTGAACGACTTGTCAACCCCCGACGTGGTCATCGAGGTCGCGCAACCAAACATGACAGAGGGCGACATGGTCGCGCTCGACGGCAGACACGTGGTCATGGCCAACGCCTCGATGATACGCACCGTGAGGACCGACGCCCCACAAACGGTCACCATGGAGACCGCGATTGAGGACAAACCGTCCATCTTGACCCTCGCCGACGGGCCTCAGGGCACCGTGGTGTTGGCGGTCATCAACGGTACCTTGCACGGGTGGACGATGCTTGGCGAGGACGCCGTGCTTCCCGCTCAGGCGTCAGGCGTGATCGCGCTGGTCACCAACGGGGCGGAGTTGGCGTGGGCCACGGAAGACCAGCCGCTTGACGTCCGCATGGCTCGCTTGGGGACCAGCGGGGCATTGACCGTCCCGCTCAACGCCAGTGCCACTCCGGAGCAAGAAGCCGAAATGCTTGGCTGGGGCCTTCCGGCAGACGTGGACAACGGGACCATCATCGATCTCGAACTCAGTCAAACACATCTCGTGGCCGTGGTGAACGTCAGCACCGTGGACCGCATGGTGCTGTACGAGCGCGCGCTTGGTACCATGCATCTCATCGGGGACGGCAAGTACTCTGCCGCCGACCCAGCCCTTGGCGTGGACGTGCTCGCCTANACCGGATGGGACCACCTCAATCCGATCAACCCCGAGACCAAGTACCTCGACAGCGAAATCCATCTTCACGACCTCTCAACCAACCTCACGGAAGTCTTGACCGCAGACACGCGGGACCAATGGTCCCCAACGGTCCTTGAGGAGCACATCATCTTCCTTGAACGGAGCGCATCCGATGAGACATCGGTCCGAATTTACAGCCGAGAAGTGGTGCTCCAGCCGTACTCAAACGCTGTGCTTCAAGTTGGTCTGATGGTCATGCTCGCGCTGACCTTCGCCTACGTGGTTCAGATCCAACAGGAAGCACGTGGACGGCGCACCGAGGAAGAGTGAGCCTCAACCGTGGTAGCGCACCCGGCTTCGGACCTGAGACAACCGATCTAGAACGTCCGCCGCTGACGGGACCATCCCGCCCGGTGCTTCGGTCTCACCCGCATGCTCGCAGTCGAGGTATCCCGCTTCGAGGGCGGCCATGGCGCCTGGACGGTCGGGGTGACTGGCGCCGAGCACCTCGTCCAGCACGTGAAGGTCGATGCCGTAGCGCTCGAGGTCGTACTCGATGGACGCAAGGCCGAAATCGATGAGCACCACACCTCCATCATCGCGGATCATGATGTTGTTCGTGGACAGGTCGCCATGCGTCACCGCCTGAGCGTGAAGGTGACGAACCGCGCGTCCGACCGCGCGCAACAAAGACTCAACGTCGGTAACGGCTGCATCACGAAGCACCTCGATGAGTGGACGCCCCTCGACGTGTTCCAGCA
Source organism: Methanobacteriota archaeon (assembly GCA_002722135.1). GTDB lineage: Archaea > Thermoplasmatota > Poseidoniia > Poseidoniales > Poseidoniaceae > MGIIa-L3. Next base: position 22,276 of record PBKJ01000019.1, read on the forward strand.
CCAATCGGTCCTCATCCACGTCCGCGTCCAACAGCGCTGGAACGGGCAAACCTGAACGGTGCAGGCGCAGGAGGATTCGGGCCTCGGCCAGCATACGTTGGCGCCCGAGGCGCTCGTCGAGGTCAGGATGACGCCATCCTCGGGCTCGACGCTGCTTCATGACCGCTGGAAGTCCAAGCCACGTGCCCGCGGTCACCTCAGCTTCCGCGCCGAGGTGCAGACGAGCCTCTGGCTCGAACACCGGCTCACCACGCTCCGTGGACGTAGGGCTTGCCGCCGTCCGGGTCCTGGCGATTGGCGAGGGCCCACAAGCGCTCAAAGCGGTAAATGCCGGAGCTGCAGCCTGCGTCTTCCCAATCGAAGGTGAGCGCGTAATTGCCGACCGTCCGGACCGTTGGTTTGGTCGGAGGCAAGGCTTCCACTTGACGGCGGAGGCTCTTGCTCGTCTCGTCGTCGTTGCGGGATGGGGCGCATTTTGCACAAGGGCAAGCGTGGCGGAGGTCGTCGTACGAGACGGTGAATTCCGAACCGTCGTCGTAGGTCAGATGGAGGTCCACCTGACGGCGCTCAAGGCGGGTCAGGGTCGGCATCGGTTCGCTCACGAACGCTCACCTCACACGATTTCCAGGCCCGTTCCACCGGACTGACCGATTTGGGCTTGAATCGCCGCAACCACGTCAGCGAAAGCGACGGACGCGGCGCCTTCAGGATCGCTGACGATGCGGTGCACGCCGTCGTCTCCGCCGCGCACGAATCCGGGATCGAAGGGCAACGCGCCCAGGAAGGGGATGCCGAATTCTTCGGCGGTCGCCGCGCCACCGCCTTGCTTGAACAGGTCGAGGGTCACCTGGAACGCACCGTCACCGTCGGCGGTGGCGCTGTGGGTTCGACCACCTGGCCCCGCGATCTGAACCTCGGTGCCCGCAGGAGCACGCCCGTGCAGGGTGTACCCGCTCATGTTCTCGACCACGCCAAGCACCGGGACCTTGAGCGACTCCGCGAAGCCGATGGACTTGCGGCTGTCGAGCAGGGCCACGTCTTGTGGCGTGGTCACGATGACCATGCCGTCAATATCGGGCAGAGATTGCGCCACCGTCAGCGGCTCGTCAGACGTGCCCGGTGGGAAATCGATGACGAGGTAATCGAGGTCGCCCCACTCCACGTCACCAATGAACTGCTGAATCGCCCCGAGCTTGATGGGGCCGCGCCACACCACGGGGGTGTCGTCGTCATCAAGCAGGAAAGCCATCGAGATGACCTTCACGCCGAGGTGGCCTTGGGCGGGATGGATGCGCCCTTCTTCGACGTGGAGGCGTCGACCGTCAAGTCCCATCATTTTGGGCACGTTTGGACCGGTGATGTCGATGTCGAGGATGCCCACCTTGTGCCCTTGCTGAGCCAAGGAGAGGGCCAGTCCGGTGGAGACGGTGGACTTCCCAACGCCGCCTTTCCCCGAGAGCACCATGATCTTGTGTTTGATGCGCTTCCCGAGGGACTGCATGGCCATCTTGCGCTTCATCTGCGCGTAAGCCTGTTCCATTTGGCGCTGTTCCTGAGGCGAGGGACCGTCGGGAGCGGGGCCATCGCTTGGCGTGTGGGTGGACACAGGTGAGCCTGCCATGGCGTTCCATCGAGGGGGGTCTTTTCAATTCACGCTCAACAAAAGCGCCCCACATTGTCCTCAACAGCGGAGTTCAAATCAACTGACGCTGAGGGGTTGTCATGCACTTGGCTTTTGTCTGTGTGGGCAACTCCTGTCGCTCTCAAATGGCGGAAGCCATCGCGCGGTCGATGGGGTTCGAGGCCTCAAGTGCCGGCACCCATCCAGCCTCGGCCGTGGCAGAACATGCGCTGACGGTCCTGAACGCCCGCGGCATCAACGCCTCAGGCTTGCACCCAAAGGGCATCGAGGCCGTGGACACCGGGTCCGCTGACATGATCATCTCGATGGGCTGTGGGGTCTCTTGTCCAGCGCTCCCCATTGCCGAGGACTGGGGGCTTGACGACCCGGTTGGAGGGCCGTTGTCGCTGTACGAAGCAACCGCCGACGAGATCACGCGGCGCCTTGAGGCAATCCGCGATGCTCACTCTTCTTCGTCCTGAGCGGGCACGTCGCCTTCGCCTTCGAGGACGATGTGAATGACGCTCACGCCGCGCTCACCGGCGCCGTCACGGCGTTCGGTCATTTCCGTGGCGATGTCCACCGATCGAACGTGCACGGTTTCGGGGAGACCTGCAGCGATCGTGCCATGACGACGGCGGCACAATTCCGCTGTGTCCACCGCGTTCCCAATGGCGGAACCTCGTGCGGTCAGTCGGACCACACGGTCACCCGAATCCATGGCCATGACCACGGCGCGCACGTAGAGGTGAACGGGCTTTTTGCCCACGAAGATTTGGCGTTCGTCCATGGGCACATGACGGGGGTCGTTGGATTCAACCTACCGGTGCAAAAACGGGGTACTGGAGTGCGAGCGCCGGGACTCGAACCCGGGTTCTAGCGTTGGCAACGCCAGGTGATAACCACTACACTACGCTCGCGTGTGCATCCGTCCCACCGGGGCCGAGTATAAACGGTTGTCGGAGCAGGTGTTGACGCGCCTTCAGCGGTCCCCAAACCGGTCACCGCCGCCGCCTTCGCGGCGTGACAATCCGACGAGCAAGCCAACGACGAGCACCGCGAGAAGGCCCAAACCGCCCCACAGCAGAACCGGTGAGATCTCGTCGTTCTGGCCCCCGCCACCCCCGTCGCCTCCGGCGTCGAGCCGCATGACGGTGGAGACCGTCGGGGCCACTTCCCCGTAGGTGTCCGATGCGCGGATGAGCAACTCATGAGCCCCAAGGGGGGTGCCCGTACGGACGTCAAGGCATGCGGACCAGACATCGTCGCCTGCAGCCTCGTCTGGGCCGAGGCCATCGTTCCTCATCGAGGCCCAGCCTGCTTGTTCGCCAAGCGGCGTCAGCGTGCCTCGATCGATTTGGACGGCGTTGATGCCGTCTTGGTCGATGACGTGCACGGTGTAGGGGACGCACGCGTCGCCTCGGCTTCCTTCATCGACCGCAAGGACCTCTGCCACGATGTCCGGGGCATCGTTCAACACGAGCAACCGTGACCAGCCGAGGTCAGCATCGTCCGGTTCGAGGAAGGGACCAACCAAGCCTCCTGACGCGCCAACGAGGACGGTGCGTGTGACAACCGCCGACGCGCCTTCTTCGTCCTCGACCGCCCAAGGCAGCGTCATCCAGCCCGGTTGCACGCCCGAGGGGAGGGTGAATGCACCGCTCCATGTGGTGGTGCCGCTCACCTGACTCAGAGGCACCAACGCACCGCCAGACAGGCCGCTGAGGTCGACGGCCACGGAGGCCACGCCATGTTGGTCGACCACGTTGGCCTCCACTATCACTGCGCCACCGCGCTGCACGCGATCGGGCACCAGGTCGATGCTGATGATTCGAGGCGCAGGGTTGTCGATCTGCACCGTCGCGTTGTCGTAAGTCGTTGAGGTGAAGGCATCAACCACCGTCACGGGGGCGCTGAAGACGCCTGTGGTGGTGTCGAGCACCGTGAGCGTGGTGGTCCAGCGGTCGTCGTCGACGGCTTGATCGCCGTCTTGGCCACGATCGTTGAGCACCCGCACGCCCAAGCCGAGCGCGGTCAAGTCGACCTCGACGCGCTCAAGGTTCCAGTCCACGTCCACGACCTCGGCGACGAGCAGGCTGCTTCGTGCGCCCTCCGCGGCAGCCAATCCGTTCGGTTGGCTCAAGCCGAGGAAGACCGGAGGCGTGTTGCCCTCAGCGGTCACGACCGAAGGCGACAGCACCCTGGCCAAGGTCTGTGATTCGTTCAGCCAAGCGGTCTCGTCGCCTTCACCGTAGGGCACTTCGAGGCTCCGGGTCACGGAGGTGGAGAGCCCTTTGAGCGGACCCACGGCCACGAGGTGCCCGTGAGCCGTGCCATCGAATTCGTTGTAGGTTCCTGACCATTGCACGGTCTCGAAGGTCCGTCCGTCGGCCTCGTCGGTGCCGTAGGCCAGCACCNNAACGTTCAGCTCCATNCCGGCTTGCTCAGCCAACAGGAATCGGTCGCCGGGGGCCGCAGGAATGGGCATCAATCCGGTTTCACGACCGACNGTCACGTTGCCCAGCCCTTCTACGGGCTCAGGAGCCTCAGGCTCACGTGGAATTGGAGAGCGCTCAGGCTTCTCATCGCCTTCGGACGGGTCAGGACCGGATTGCTGCCAAATCACGCGGATGGTGCGGTTGTCGTGGTCGATGTCCACCACATCATAGGACCACGATTCGTTGTGGTGGGCACCAAGGCCTTGATTGCCAAAGAAGGAGCCACCGTTGAGGCCAGTGAAGTTGAACCATTCTTCCTGATGGATGATGTGCACCCGATGGACGACGCCTGAGGCGTTTTCTGCGTCCAGCGTCGTTTCGATGTCGCGCACGATGCCGAACGTGCCNTCNGCGTCGCCGGTCAAAACACCGTCCACGTGGAGGCGGTCGGCCACGGTCTCTCCATCCTCGCTCCACTGGTGGAAATCGTGAACGGTCCCGTTGATGGCCACCGTTGCGTTTTCGTCCTGCTCCACGAAACCAAAGGTGCCCGAACCACGGATGCGTTCGAGTTGGTCCACGCGGACGCCGTCTTCCCAACGTTGCAAGGATTGGAAGGCTTCGAGGTCGAGATCCATGCGGGTCCCGTCCTCGATGAGCGTAAAGTCAGCCGTGGCTTCGATCTGCTGGTGGTCGATCCGACGGACGCCGTCCTCGTCCCACAGCTCGAGCACCAACACCGCCACGGTTCCTTCGATGTCGAGCGACCCTTCGCTCTCGTTGGCGTCGATGGTGTGGACGTCCAGTGAGCCGTTCGCCTCGATGCGGAGACGTTCGCTCACGAGGCCGTCGATCACCGAACGGTTCAGGGTCGCCTCGCTCACGGTGGCCGCGACTTCTGTCCGCGCCCCGTCGATGTCGTCGATGAGCGTCAAGGTGCCAAAGCCCGAAGCATCGAACACGCTGGCCTGGAGGACGCCGGCCGTGCTGGATTCGTTGCGCCACACCCGGTCGAGGACGAGGTCGAGGTCGATGGTCGAGTTGTCGGCGGTTTCGAGCATCACCAAGCGGCCATCGCCAAGTTCCCACGCCGTCAGCGATTCACCCACGCGTTCCTGCCAACCATGGCCGTCAAATTCGAGGAAGAATCGCTGAGGGGCACCGTCGTTCACGGTGCTTTGGTCCAAGGTCCAATTCGATGAGGTGGTGATTTCGTGGTCGGCAAGGGGCTGGTTCCAGCGACCCACCTGCACCGTTCGCTCCACGGTGGGCCAATCCACTGGAACGCCGTCCATGCCCATGACGTCCACCACGATGTCCACCGTGTCGTTCCACGCCAGCGATTGGTTCACGACCAAGGTCGCCATGGACCGCCCCCCCATCACTGACCACGTCGTGGTCACGTTGGTGTCGAGCGGGCTGCCGTTGCGCGAGTGGAGCAAGTTCACCTCGATGGCGTAGGAGGCATCATCGCCCATGACCAAGCGGTAAGCGTGGTCGTCCGCTCCGTGGCCCCAGTCCACGTGCAAGATTGGACTGGACGCCGGTTCCTCAGCGTTGACCGGGAGGACCGCCACCATCAGGAGCAGAAGCATCAGCAGGGCACGCCGTTGCATGATTGGACCCTGGCCGGCTCCCTCAAGAGGGTTGGGGGATGATGTTAGGCATCGAGGACGTATCCCAAAAGGAGCGGGAGCACCAGCGTCGCATCGGATTCGATGACAAAACGTGGGGTTTCTGGAAGCAATTTCCCCCACGTGATCTTCTCGTTTGGAGGGGCTCCGGAGTAGCCACCAAAGGAAGGTGAGGATTCGCTGATTTGCGCGAACCACGACCAGTGCGGGACGTCTTCGCCCAGATCTTGGCGCAGCATGGGCACGGTACAGATGGGAAAATCACCCGCGATGCCGCCGCCCACNTGGAGGAAGCCCACGGGTCGGGTTTGAGCGCGGTACCATGCCGCAAAGCGGAGCATGTAATCCACGCCACTTCGGACCACGTCGGTGCTCTTGAGCGACCCAGAGAGAACGTGAGACGCCATGATGTTGGCCAACGTGGAATCTTCCCAACCGGGAACCACCAGCATCAGGTCATCCTTGGCCGCAGCCCGCAACCAGGAGGTGTCGGGGTCGGCTTGGAAGGAGTCGTCCAGGACGCCGTCGTTTAGCAGTCCGTACAGGTACTCGTGGGGAAGGTGCCGTGCCTGGTCAACCTCTGCCGCTTGCCACCGCTTGAGCAAGTGGTGTTCAACACGCCTGAAGGCCTCTTCTTCCGGGATGCAGACGTCGGTCACCCGGTTCATTCCACGCGCAAGCAGTGCGGCTTCGTCTTCCGCGGAAAGGCCGCGCCAATCCGGGACCGATTCGTAGTGGTCCAAGGCCACCAAACGGAACAGGTCTTCCTCGAGGTTGGCACCCGTGCATGAGATCGCGCCGATGTGCCCGGCACGGATCATCGGCGCGATGCTGCGGCCTAAACCCGCCGTGCTCATGGCGCCGGCAAGGGTCAGCACGAGAACGCCGCCTTGTTCCAAGAAGGCCGTCAGGCTCCGTGCCGTGTCCCGCAGAGCGCCAGCGTTGAAGTGCTGGAAATGCTCCTCAACAAAGGCNCGTACGGACATGTTTACGCCTCCTTGGGATGCAGGAAACGATCCAACACCACGCGTTGCCGAACCACGAGGCTGGGCATGTCAGCCATGAAGGCGTTGAGGACATCGTCGACGATGCCTTCAGCGTCGGTCCCCCCACACGTGAAGCAATCGATGGCCAACCAACCGCGGTCAGCATAGCAATGCGCGCTGAGGTGGCTCTCGTCCAAGAGGACCACTGCGGCGAAGCCGGGAGGAGAGAGTGAACCGTCGAACACCGCGGCATGCGCGTGGACGTTTCGGGCCCCCGAACGCGCCACCGCGTCTTCCAGCACGGAGAGGACCCACGCCGCTTCGTCGGGGCCTGGCGAAGCGTATCCCGTGAGGTCGAGCACGACGTGCTGGCCGTGGGCGGCGAGGGCATCCTTGGACGTCAACGCGCGCCGGACCGTCAAATTGGATTTGAATCCATCAGTTCGGAGCACCTTGGGTGAAGGTNTGACGGTTCAATGGGNTCCGAGCNCCAGCACGTCCGGCTGCGGCCTTCTCCCAACGGCCTGCTCGGCGTGCTNAAACGTGNGCTCCGACGATTTTCGTGGCCACCATCGCGGCCGTGAATTGGGTCAACGGTGTGCCGTCTTGGCGTGCAATTTCATTCACGTCCGCGCTGATGACGGTTGCCTTGGACGCTGAAAACACCGCTTCAATGGCCTGAACGGCGTGCCAATAGCTCAGCCCTCCGGGAACTGGCGTGCCGGTCGCAGGCACCAAGGTGCCGTCCAACCCATCGATGTCAAAGGTCAGATGGACGGGCCCTTCCAGACCCTTCAGCACCTCGATGAACGACGCCCAGTTCGCTTCGCCACCGCACGGCGCCATGACGTCCCGAGCAAACCACGTCGTGATGCGTGCGTCGTCGTCAATGCGCTGCTGTTCCTCGAGGCTGTGCGCACGAACGCCCACCTGAAGCAGGCGGCCGACGCCGAGATCGAGGGCACGCGCGGCGGCGCTCGCGTGGGAGAAGGGCTCGCCATCGAGCTGGCTTCGGAGGTCAGCGTGCGCGTCGATTTGCACCACGGTCAACCGACCGAGATCGCCTTCCAGCGCTGGATGATCCCGCAACGCCGCAAGCAGCGGAGGGAGGATGCCGTGTTCCCCTCCGAGGGCCATCGGAAACAGGTCCCCGGCGCACCATGGTCGAAGGAAGGCTTCCATGTCGTCGAGTTGCTCGAGGAGCGACCCAGCCTCAGAGGACCACGGCTTTTCGGTCCGGAACGCGAGGCCTGCGGGCAGGTCCTCGCCAAGCATGACCTCGTGCACTTCGACTTGGGCGCTGGCCTCCAAGCACGCCATTGGACCCTCCGCCGTGCCTTGGCCGTAGGAGGTGGTCAATTCGTACGGGAGCGGGAGGATGACGACGTCCGGTGCAACCGTGCCGTCCTCGGGCAAACCGAGGAAGGTGGGCAGGCCGTCGTCCATGNTTGGCGGGCATGGTTGCTCGTCATGAGCGTTCGCCCGAGGGGGCTTCCGGCAACGAAAGGCCGATTTCCGGAAGAGGGTTGATATAGGGTGTCGAACAATATACAGTACCGTTGCGGAGGAGAATTCGCGGCGAGGTGGGACGAACATGAGCATGACCCTGAAGGACCTCACGCGTGCCATCCAACAGCACATCGACACCGACATGGACGTCGAGGTCGCACGCGGCATGGCCGAGCACGCGCTGGGCTTCTTTGGGTTCTACAACCGAATCATCGACAACGCGCTCGAACCAAACGACCGCAACCTGTTCTACATGTTCCAAGATTGGGACCTTCTGACGACCGAGTCCGAAGAAACCACCCTGTGGGACGGACGCGAGTGGAGGATCCACTACTGGAAGTTCAAGCCCGACCTCCGCGAGCGTGTTGAGGCCTACATGCAGCGCAGCCTCGACACCGAAGAGGTCGACCCGTACGCGGACGTCTACGCCGGAGATGCGGCGATGATCTGGACGCGTGAATCGGAGCGCATCGCCAACCCCAACGCCTTCACGTCCGACTGGTGAGGGTGGGAAGGGTCATCAGACCCAAGCCCGTCCGCGTTCCATGCGCGGCCGTGCTTTGCTGCTGGTCGTGGTGCTCCTCGCACCGTTGGCGGCCGGAACGGTTCAAGCNCAGTGGCCCGAGGTCGTCGCTGAAGAAGCGTGGCCCGGCGAGCCCATCGACAACCACGTGCACATGACGTGGGCGGCGCTGACCTTGGAGGTCAACGGATGGGCCGACGATCACCCTGACATCGTTGACCTGATGGATGTGGGTGACTCTGAACTCGGGCGAACCCTCTGGGTCGTTCGCCTGTCGGATTGGTCGATGGACACCAAACCGAATGGAACGGCGAAGGAAATCATCTACATCGACGGCGGTCACCACGGCAACGAATACCTCGGTACGGCGCTGGCCTACCTCACCGCGAAATTCTACATCAACGAGTGGGAGGCCGGCAATCAGGAAGCCATCGACGTCTTGCAAAACACGGAGTTGCACATCCTCATCATGCTCAACCCCGACGGCAACGACATCGACACGCGATGGAACATCAATCAAGTGGACCTCAACCGAAATTACGACCACTACTGGAACACGTGTCCCACCACGCAACCGGGCAGCAGTGCCTTCAGCGAGTCCGAAACCCTGCACAATTCAGACTACATGAACGCCTACGTCACCGACGCCGACCTCTACGTCACCATGCACACGGGCGTGTGGATTATGCTCTACCCGTGGGGCAAGTGGGCCGACCAGCCCCCCGACTGGGAGTTGTTCTGGAGCATTCGAGACGAGGTCCACGCCACCGTGTCGGACATCCCCATCCAAAACGCCAACCAAGGCCTCTATCCCAACTGTGGCNCCAGCCGTGACTACGGGTACGGCGTGATGGGCTTCCCAACCTTCACCTTNGAGACCGACGACGAACAATTCGTGCCAGGGAGCTTCGAATCCTTGCACAGCCGACTGGCCGAAGAACTCGACGTCATGCGTTACCTCATCAACAAGGTCTGGTATTGGAGGGCCCGGCTCGACGTNACCTCCCTTGAGGTCTACGACGGCAGCGTGTCGCTTGACGTGACCAACCACGGCTATGCGAGCACAACCAACGCGTCCCTCGAATACCGGCTTGAGGACGGAAGCGTCGCCTGGGCGTCCTCCCTGTTCAACGTCAACGCCACCACCTCAAAGACCGTGGACATGGCCTTTGAGACCAGCCTTCTCAGCCCCGGGGGATCGTGGAATTTGAACTACCAGAAGCGCGTCATCGACGCCTCAACATGGGTGAACGAAAGCGTCCCGGCGGAAGCCGTCGATGAATCCGGCGCGGCGGGCGCTGAGTCCATGCCGATCGCCACAGCGCCGCTGCTTGTGGTCTCCCTGCTCGCGGCCATCGTGGCTGAGCGCCGGAACGGCCGCGAAGGTCGCGCCGAAGATGCGACCGAGGATTGAAGTGCCACCCCTCGGTCCACGACCGGGAATCCACATGCGCATCGAAATCAGCCCGAGCAACACGCTTCACGGCACCCTCATTCTGCCCCTCACGCAAGGCGACGACGTCGCCGACGCCAGCCTCACTGGCGTGCCTTCCGCGCTCAAGGCGCAAATCGCCAACGCGCTCAGCGATGGCGACTTCAAGGGCAAGAAGGGCGAGATCCTCGCGCTGGTCGGAACCGGAGAAGGACGTGCTCTGCTCGTGGGCCTTGGCAAGACCAAGGACCTCGACCGTGACGTCTGGCGCGACACCGGCGCCAAGGTCACGGCGGCCATGAAGCCCAGCCACGGCAAGGAATTCACCGTCGCGGCCGAAGACGGCGACATGCACGACCTTGCCGCGATGGCCGAGGGCATGATGCTCCGTGACTACAGCTACGATGTGTACATCACCAAGGACGACGAAGACGACGAAGACGACAGCGAGGTCGTCGTTCGCTTCGCCTGCGAAGACGATGACACCGAACCGCTCGCGGCCATCGTCAAGCGCATGTCCGGCGTCGTGAAGGGCGTCCACCGCTCCCGCGACCTTGGCAACTGTCCCCCCAACGACCTCTACCCGATGGCCTACGCACGCCAAGCGATGGAGTTCGCCGAAACCTCCGACCGGCTCAACGTGTCCGTGATCACCTACGAGGAAGCCCTCGAGCGCGGCATGGGCGGCTTGGTGGCCGTCGGCATGGGATCCTCCCGCAAGCCCTGCATGGTCATCTTCGAGCTCAACGCCGAACAAGGCGGTCGGGCTCCCGTCATCGTCGGCAAGGGCATCACCTTCGACACCGGTGGCATCTCGATCAAGCCAAGCCCCTCCATGGACGAAATGAAGTACGACATGGGCGGCTCCTCGGTCGTCTTTGGGCTCATGCAGGCCCTCGTCGAGACCGGCTGGGAAGGCAAGGTCACGGGCATCGCCTGCATGGCCGAAAACATGCCTGCCGCCAACGCTCAGCGCCCAGGTGACGTCATTCGTACCTACTCTGGCAAGACCATTGAGGTGCTCAACACCGACGCAGAGGGACGCCTTGTCCTCTCAGACGGACTCTGGAAGGCCGGAGAGTACGACCCGGAATACATCATCGACCTCGCGACCTTGACCGGTGCGTGCGTGGTGGCCCTCGGCCACGAAGCCACGGGCCTTTGGTCCAACGATGACGACCTGCGCTCCCGGATTCACGAAGCGGGCAACGCGGTGGGCGAATTGGCCTGGCCGATGCCGCTGCTCCCCGCCTTCGAGAAGGAGATGACCGATTCCAAGATCGCCGACACCCGGAACCTCGGGGCCGGTCGATGGGGCGGCGCGAACACCGCAGCCGCCTTCCTGAAGCAATTCGTTCCCAGCCGCGGCGAAGGTGACGATGAGGAACAGATCCCTTGGGCGCACATGGACATCGCTGGCACTTACTGGGGCGCGAAGACCAACGCCACGGTCAAGCACGGCGCGACCGGCGTGCACGTTCGAACCCTGCACCACTTGATCACGGGCGAGTGAACACCACGTCGCATCACGCGGCGCTGAAGTGCTCGATGACCTTCCTGGTCATGTCGACGACGAGACCGACTTCCTCGCTGGTCAAACCAAAGTGAGGGGTGTATCGGAGCGCGTTGTGACCGCCGTGGATGATGCCAAGGCCGTGGCGGCGGCACCACATCTCCACCTTCTCGTCCCCGACCACGGGGAAGCGCGCCGGGTCCAGCTCAGCGCAAACCAGCAGACCCGTGCCTCGAACGGACAACACGGCGTCGGGATGATCGGCCATGACCCCCTCAAGACCTGCGACCAACTCGGCACCACGTGCGCGGATGTTGTCCCGCAATTCAGGGGTGATGCGGTCGAGCACGGCGATGGCGGTCTCAAGGGCACGAGGATTGGTGGTCATCGTGTTGCCGTAGATGCCGGTGACGTACTTGTCGGCCACCTCTGCGGTCATGCCAACCACAGAGAGCGGGAACTGGCCGGCGTTGATCGCCTTCGACCATGCTTCCATGTCAGGCGCTTCGGCGTCTTGGAAGCCTTCGTAGTCGACGATGCTGAGGCAGCCCTGACCACGGATGCCGGCTTGGACGGAATCGATGACCAGCATGCTGCCGTGTTCTTTGGTCAAACGGCGGGCCTCGTCGTAGAAGGCTCGCTCCACACAGACGCCTGGCGCTCCCTCGCCTTGCACAGGCTCAATGGCAAGCAGTTCGATGAACACACCGTCTGCATCGGCCTGTGCGAAGGCCGCCTGGAGGGCGGCGATATCGTTGGCGGGAATCAGCGCGAGGTTCTCCCGGCCTTGGAAGGTGTTCAGGTTCTTGTCGTAGCCGTCCTTGCACGAGTGCGAGATCTGCGCGGGTCGGTCGGTGCGCCCGTGGAACGCGCGCTCGATGGCCAACATTCGGGTGGGCTTTCCTTCGTGTCGACCCCCTGGACCCGTCATGTGGAGGGCATTCACGTCGCAAATGCGCATGCCGACCGTCATGCCTTCTGACCCGGAATTCATGCAGATGAAGCGGTCGAAGGGGCAGCCGTCCTCGCGGCTGTGCCCAATCTCGCGGCGCAGCCGTTGGATGAAGCGGTGCTGGCTGAACGACGGGGTCATGACGTTGGCCATCACGTGGTTGCTGGCCATCGCGTCGATGACGTCCTGAGGGCCGTGCCCCGCGCCCAACATGCCGTATCCGCCGTTGTCGTGCAACACTGCTCCATGAGCGGTCACAATCCAGGGACCGCGAGCAGCCAGCGCCACGTACGGATTGACGGTGGGGGCGGCGTAGAAGTTGACGAAACCGGATTGCAGGTCACGAACGAGATCGCCCTCGTCGCGGAACACCGCGCTTTCACCGAGTTCTTCCACCAGGACGTGGAGACGCTGCTCGGCTTCATCGATGGCTTGAACCAGGCGATCGTCCGACTCGAGGAATCGAGAAATCGTTGCATCGTCAAGCCCCGGGGTTCCGCTCGGGCCTTGTCGGGCACGGAGCGCATGGAGACGTTGGAGGGCATCGTGCTGCACGGCCGCGATGGTCATCGAGCAACCCACCTCAGGTCCAACCCATGAACTTGACCTTGCGGCCGTGGCGCAATTCGCCATACCTTGAAATACCCCGCCGCTGACGCGACTATGAAACCTAAGGTTCACTACTGAGGCGAGGTCATGACGAGCGGCGACGACTGGGAAGAACGGCTCATGGAGCAACTTCTGCAGATGTTGGCCACCTTCGGCATCGAGTTCGATCGCGATGATCTTGAGCGCATGATGGACCTGTTCCGGAACCACTTGGAGAACATGGGCCTCGACCTCGAGAAGGCCAACGGGGACGTGCGCTTCAACCTCGACATGGAGGAATTGGGCCGCCTGTTTCAGAACGGCGGGGGGCTCGAGGACCTCATGCGTGGCCTCGGTCTTGACGTGACCGTGGACGCAAAGCAGGTGGAAGTGGACGACGAAGCACTGGACGCGAACCCCGACATCGATTTGCCACCCAGCGATGTCTTCCTCGAAGACTGGAACATGATCATCACCTTGGACGTGGCCCGGAAAGCTGACCTCACGGAAGACCAAGTTGAACTGGCTCTGGTCGAGCGTGGCCAGCAAATCGAGGTGCTCCGACGCACCCAAATCACGCCAGTGGCTCGTGTCGCTCTGCCCCACCGCTGTGAGGACGTGGTTGATTGGACCCTGAACAACGGCATTCTGGACATCACCCTCCGGTTGGTGCCCCTGGAAAACGAGCCCGCTGAGTCGGACCTCGACGAGGCATACGACGACGAGCAACCCGTGGTTGAGGACGGCAGCATCGCCATCGATTTGGCCGACGATGATGACGACGAAGACGACGACGGTGGCATTCCCATTCTTTGAACACACTTGGAGGAACACACATGAGCAACGTCATTGGCATCGATCTTGGAACCACAAACAGCTGCGTCGCGACCATCGAAAACGGTGAAGCCGTCGTCATCACGAACGCCGAAGGGGCACGCACCACGCCCTCCGTCGTCGCCTTTGCGAAAGACGGTGGCGAACGGTTGGTGGGCGTGACCGCGAAGCGCCAAGCGGTCACCAACCCAGATCGCACCATGGTCTCCGTCAAGCGTCACATGGGCACGGACTGGTCCACGGACGTGGACGAAGCGTCCTACACGCCTCAAGAGGTCAGCGCCTTCATCCTGCAGAAGCTCAAAGCGGACGCGGAAGCCTACCTCGGTCACGACGTGACCAAGGCCGTCATCACCTGCCCGGCCTACTTCACCGACGCACAGCGCAAGGCCACCCGCGACGCCGGGCGCATCGCCGGGCTTGAGGTGCTGCGCATCATCAACGAACCCACCGCTGCCGCCCTGGCCTACGGCGTGGACAAGGACGTCGACCAGACCATCCTGGTCTACGACCTCGGTGGCGGTACCTTCGACGTCTCCGTGCTGGAGATCTACGACGTCGACGGCCAACCCCAAATCGAAGTCAAGGCGACAGCCGGCAACAACATGCTCGGTGGTGACGACTTTGACGAGACTGTGATTGAATGGCTGCTGGCCGAATTCAAGAAGAGCACCGGCATTGACCTGTCCGGCGATTCACAGGCCATGACTCGCCTCAAGGAAGCCGCGGAAAAGGCCAAAATCGAACTGTCGGGAACCCAGCAAACGCAGATCAGCTTGCCGTTCATCACCATGCGCGACGGCAACCCAGAACATCTCGACATCAGCCTCGCGCGGAGCACCTTCGAGCAGTTGACCTCGGGACTCGTTGAGCAGACGATGGCCCCAACCCGTCAAGCCATCAAGGACGCCGGCCTCAAGGCCGGTGACATCGACAAGGTCATCCTCGTGGGTGGCTCGACGCGCATTCCAGCCGTCCAGGAAGCCATTGAGAAGGAAACCGGCAAATCGCCCTACAAGGGCATCAACCCTGACGAAGCCGTCGCCCTTGGCGCTGCCCTTCAAGCCGGCATCATCGCTGGAGATCAGGGTGTTTCCGACGTGCTGCTGCTCGACGTGACCCCATTGACCCTTGGCATCGAAACCCTCGGCGGTGTGACCACCACAATGATCGAGCGCAACACGACCATCCCCACCCGCCGCTCCGAGACCTTCTCGACCGCGACGGACAACCAGCCAGCGGTGGAAATTCACGTGCTCCAAGGCGAGCGCGAGTTCGCAAAGGACAACGTGACGCTGGGCCAATTCCACTTGGTTGGCCTGCCTCCCGCCCCCCGCGGCATGCCCCAAATCGAGGTCACCTTCGACATCGACGCCAACGGCATCGTCAACGTTAGCGCCAAGGACCTCGGCACCGGCAAAGAACAATCCATTCAGATTGAATCCCAGACCTCGCTCAGCGAAGATGAAATCAAGGCCAAGATCGCCGAGGCGGAGGAATTCGCAGAGGCCGACAAGTCCCGCAAGGCCAAGGTCGAACTGCGCAACACCGCGGACCAAATCGTCTACCAGACCCGCCGGACCCTCGACGAAGCGGGCGACAAGTTGTCCGATGACGACACCTCGGGCGTTCGCGCCCACCTCGATGAACTCGAAGGGATGGTCCAGGACGACGAAGGTCGACCCAAGGACATCGAGGACCTCGATGAAGCCAGCATCCAGGCCAAGGTCGGGGAGATCGAGCAGGCCATGCACGGTATCTCCGCCAAGCTCTACGAGGCCGCTGCAGCAGAAGCAGCCACAGAAGGCGGCGAAGAGGACGGCAACATCAGCGTCGAAGACGACGTGGTGGACGCCGATTTCGAAGTCGTCGACGAAGACTGAGCCGACGCACGGTTGAAGACGTGCCCCCCGGTGGTTGCGCCATGGCCGAGGCTCCGGTGCTCGAAGACACCGAGCGCACGACGGGCCGTGTGGCGCTTCGAAAGAACATCGCGGCCGCGATGGCGCTCTCGGGTGCAGTACGCAGCACCCTTGGTCCGAAGGGATTGGACAAGCTTCTGCTCGACGATGAGGGACGCACCCTCGTCACGAACGACGGCGTGACGGTCCTCGAAACGGCGCGCGTGGAACATCCGGTGGCGCGCATGCTCATCGACGCTTCATCCGCCCAGGACCGCGCCGCACGTGACGGCACCACATCTGCGGTGGTCATCGCCGCTGAACTGCTTCGCAACGCTTGGCACCTCGTGCTCCAAGGAGTCCACCCGAGCACCATCGTCCGCGGCTACCGCATGGCGGAGTCTGAAGCCATGGCTCACCTTGAGGAGCTCGCCTTCGAAGGCAGCGAGGAGGACCTCACCACGGCCGTTCGCTCCAGCTTGGCTGGGAAAGCGAGCCGCGCCGTCCAGGATCGGCTCGCTGATTTGGCCATGGAAGCCGCGATGTGCGTCGAGCGAACCGTGGACGGCGTCTTCGAGGTGGACCCAACGCGGGTCTCAACGGTCATGGCCGTTGGCCGTCCCGCCACCGACTCGGAGATCGTCGAAGGGCTCGTGCTTCAGAAGCGGCGTGCGCACCCAGACATGGTCAAACTCGTGGAAAACGGCACCATCGCGCTGCTCGATGGCGGGCTGGAGCGACGAAAGATGCGTGGAGACGTGACCTTCCAAGCCACCACCCCCGACGTCTTGGACGCCCTCCGCCGCCGTGAAATCGAACGCTTGCTGGACGACGTCGAGGCGGTCGCGGCCGCTGGCGTGGACGTCCTGGCCGTCTCAGGAGCCATTGACGACGAGGCGCACCGGCGCTTGCTTGACCTTGGCATCCAAGCCTTCCGCAGGGTGCCTGGGAACGATCTGGACGTGCTCGCTCTCGCCACCGGCGCTACGGTGTTCCACCACGTGGATGCACTGCACGCCGACGCTTGTGGACGCGTGCTCGAAAGCCGCTCGCACATGCTTGGGGACCTTCATCACTGGACCGTGCGCGGGGAAGGTCATGCAGCGACGCTCATCGCACGAGGCAGCGGCGATGAAATCGTCGAGGAAACCTCCCGCTGTTTCGATGATGCCCTCGGCGTCGCGGCGCACCTCCGCAAAGATCGACGCTTGTTGGTCGGGGGCGGTGCGAGCCATGTTCACCTTGCACGCCACCTCAGGCGCTTTGCCGAAGCCACGCCAGGGCGAGAGCAAATGGCCATCGAGGCCTTCGCTGACGCCTTGGAAGTCATTCCGCGCGCTTTGGCAGAAAACGCTGGCTTGGACCCGATCGACGCGCTGCTCGACGTGACCGCTGCCCAAGCCGATGCCGTGAATGGGGCGGAGCGCATTGGCTTGCACCTTGAACAGCACGTCCCCGCCGACCTTGGGGCGGCTGGAGTGCTTGAGCCGCTCAGCGTGATTCGACCCACCGTAAGCGGTGCCACCGAAGCCGCATGCGCGGTGTTGAGGATCGACGACGTGCTTTGGGCGCGCCTCGAGGCCCAAATTCCGGACGACATCCAGGCTCAACTGGACGCGATGGGCGAGCAGGACGCCTGATATGGCCGCCTCGGCGAACCGGCCTGTACCGCTTTGCCTCAACACGAGCGTTCATATGCCGTCCGACAGCCCGGGGCATGTGACTTCCGAGGGAGATTCCATTACCGTCGGTATTGACGACCTTGCCATTCACGTTCCTCGCTTGTACCTCGACATGCGTGAGTTTGCTGAACTCCGCGAGGCGGATTATGACAAACTGAACAAGGGACTGGGCCTCTCCGCGATGGCCATCCCCGACGTTCACGAGGACACGGCGACCATGGGCGCCATGGCCGTGATGCGGCTGATCGACCGCAACGGCCTCGACCCGAGGGGCATCGGCCGCCTCTACCTTGGCACCGAATCTGCGCTCGACGGAGCCAAGCCCACCGCGACCTACATCGTTGACATGCTCACGCAGCGTTACGCCTCGCGCTACGGTGAGGATTGCTTCCAGAACTGCGACGTCGTCGACATGACCTTCGCGTGCATCGGCGCTGTTGACGCCCTCCACACCACCTTGGACTGGTGCGCTCGAAGCACCGATGACGACGAGCGAATTGGCATCGTCGTCTATGCGGACAACGCGAAGTACGAACTCGGCTCACCCGGGGAGTACACGCAAGGCGCCGGAGGTGGTGCCCTGCTCATCCGTCGGAACCCACGTTTGCTCGTCATCCCGGATTGCTGGGGCATCTCCACCAGCCCCGCGCACGATTTCTTCAAGCCACGCCGCGAGATGAGTTTGCGCGCCGTCATGGGCGACGTGCTCGATCTTGCACGAGAAACCGGAGCGAACCTGAAGGAAGGCATCCTTGACCGCATGGTCCGTCACCTGCCCGGCTCAGCCCTGCGCAGACTCGGCATTTTCGCGCACGGCGAAGAGCGCATCAGCATCCACCGTGACGAGCCGGTGTTCGACGGGCAGTACTCGAACCGCTGCTATCAGAACGCCGTCCGCGACGCCTTCCTGGATTTCCAGCGACGAGCGGCCCGGACGGGCCGTTACACCCACGACGAGGACGATCGGTTCACCGAACAGTGGGAACGCATCATCATGCACCTGCCATACGCCTTCCAAGCCAAGCGCATGTTCCCCGCCGTGTTCCATCGTGACCGAGAAGGGACGGCGATGTGGGACGACGTGGAAGCCATCGTCGGCGCGCCACCCGAGCGCGAGGACGGTCAAGACGACGCGGCATGGGAGAAGGCGATGGACCAGTACCGTCGTGCCATCTCCAAGACCGAGGCCTACGTGACCTTCCATCGTGACCGCATCGAGAAAGGGCAGCGCGCAAGCAGCCTGATCGGCAACCAGTACACAGGAAGCATCTTCCTTGCTCTCATG
The DNA here is from genome assembly GCA_002722135.1 of Methanobacteriota archaeon. GTDB lineage: Archaea > Thermoplasmatota > Poseidoniia > Poseidoniales > Poseidoniaceae > MGIIa-L3. The sequence continues at coordinate 41,174 of PBKJ01000019.1, forward strand.
TCGACGTTCGAATCTGATCTCGAGGACAACACGGACCTCGATGGCGTCCGTTTCGGATTGTGCGGATACGGGTCAGGTGCCAAAGCCAAGGTCTTCGAAGGCGTCGTTAGCCCGAATTGGCGCGAAGTGGTGTCCCGCTGGAACCTCTTCGAGCGCCTGGCCGGCCGCGTGGCCATCGACGCCGTGGTGTACGAAGAACTCCACAAGGGGGTTCGCGAGGCCTCCGTCGTGCCGCCCAACGAAGAGTTCGTCCGCTCGGAAGAAGAGGAAAGCGACCTTGAGGGCGCACGCCGATACTCCTGGATTTCAGCCTGAACCCTGCAGGTCAAACCTCAAGGGTCGTGGGCCCAAGCCTTGCTCGTGCACGCCGAGGGCACCATGCTAGCGTGGACAAAAGTCCGCGACGAACCCGATGGCTTTGACCTCGTGGAGCATCCCATCCCAGTTCCTGGTGAAGGAGAGGTGTTGGTTCGCACCCGGGCGACCAGCATCTGCGGCACCGACCTGCACATCTGGCAATGGGACGAGTGGAGCCGCGAGAACGTCCCCCTCGGAACGGTCACCGGCCACGAAACGTGCGGAGAGATTGCTGCCATCGGGCCAGGCGTGGTGGACCGTCACGTCGGTGACCTGGTCGCCATCGAGTGTCATTTGGCATGTTGGGCGTGTCCGCGGTGCGACGAAGGAAACGCCCACGTCTGTGAAAACGGGACCATTTTTGGCGTCCACGACCATGGCGCTTTTGCGCCCTATTTCGTCGTTCCAGCGGTCAATGCACGGCCCATCCCTCGAGGGCTGAAGCCCGAACACGCCTCGATTCAAGACCCGCTTGGCAACGCGATCCACACGCTGACCGGAGGCCCCATCGAGGGGGCGACCGTCGCCGTTCACGGGCTCGGGCCAATCGGCTTGTTCGCCGTCAACGCGGCAAAGGCCATGGGCGCCGCCAAAGTCATCGCCGTAGATTGGGACAACCGCTTCCGCATGGACCTCGCCGAACAGCTCGGCGCAGACCTTGTGCTCGGAAAGGACCACGACGTCGTCGCTGAGATCCTGGCGGCGACCGATGGACGGGGCGTGGACAACGCGTGCGAGTTCTCTGGCGCACAAGCCGCACTGGCCAACGCCATCCGGTCCACACGCATGGGCGGCTTCGTGAACGTGCTTTCGGTGTACGGCACCTCCATGCCGGAGGTGCCGATGAACGAGGTCGTGTTCCGCTACCTCCACCTCAAGGGCATCAACGGCCGCAAGATGTGGAGCACTTGGGATCGCATGCACGCGCTGCTTGAGGCAGGAGCCATCGACGTGGAGCGCATCGTCACGCACACCCTTCCCGTGACCGAATTCAAGCAAGGCATGGACTTGGCCGGACGTGGAGACTGCGGCAAAGTGGTCTTGATCTTTGACGAAGATTCGGCCAAACCGTGAAACCAAAAAGCGCTCAGGCCCCATCATGGGCGATCCGCGTCAAGATTTGCATCAAGGCACCTTTGTCTTCGGTGCCCCGATGGGTTTGGCTGGATGGGTCGCCATGGGCATCGGCCTGCTCATGCTGGCCATCGCTGTGCCGACCTTCATCATGGCAGGCACCTTGGTCGATGCTCCGCCCCCGGCGGAGGTGCCGGTGGTCGCTGACCCTGGTGGGGAACAACCTGACGACGCACCCACCGTCTTACGCGAGGGGCGACAAGGCGACGAAGGACACTGGGTTCGTACCACGGCCACGACCACGAAGACGTACGCAGAAGTGACGTGCACAACCAACGAAGAAGGTGATGAGTCTTGGAGTTTGTACGTCCTCAACCCACGTTCAACCTTCAATCTGCCAAACGGTGACACGTTGGAGTTGACCAACCCCAGTGCGCCGCACGGCTACCCAACGCCAGGCTGCTCAGACTATACCATTCAGGCCGGCGAAAACGTGGAGCTGCTGGTGTTCGTCAACCATGAGACTGGAGAGGAAGAGGTGCTTGGGGTTGGCGTTCGCGGTGAACAGGCGCATCGCCCCATCGGTCGAATGACCGCGTTCACCACCTCCTTCGCCACGCTGGCCATCGCCTCGCTGGTCCTGATGGGCTCCACCTCGCCGCCCGGTGCGCGCATGCTCAGGAAACTGCAGCGCGCACATGACCCGCACCCCCGCCTCCATCAGGATCAGGAAGGCCTGCGCTATGCGGTGGCCCCGGAATGGGAAGGGGACCAACACGACTGGGTGTTCGACCCGCCCGGAGTGGAAGCATGGAACCGCAGCATGCCGTATGCGGCAGACAACCCCGAGGCCTTGCTGCCCGAGCACCCCAACAACCTCGGGAAACTTCACTTGGCGACCTTCACCATGTATTCCGTCTGGGGATTCGGTTTCGTGGCGGCGGTCACGATGCTCGGCATCTACTCAGACCGTGCGTACGGGACCGTTGGACGCTTCATCATGCAAGGAGGGCTCGCCCTGTTCAGCGGCTTGGTCTTCTGGGCCTCGTGGGGACGCTGGAAGCGTCTGCACAGCATCATTGACACCCCGACCTCTCCGGTTCGCTCGGTGGCCGTCGGGATGGCCGAGGTGGTCGGAGAAGTTCGCCCAGCCGCCTCAGGCTCCCTGCGCGTCACCGTTGGAACCCAGACCGTTCCTGGCTCAAGCACGGCCATCACCGCCCTGACCAGCGGCGTGGCCAAAGCGGCCATCAAATCGATGACCGGCCAACACCTTCAGCAGCACACCGTGGACGGCGTGGTCGCCTTCAAGTGGCTGCAGGAGGTCTGGGAAACCCGCGGCAGCGGGGACGAAAAAGTCACCAAGTGGTGGCATGAGGCCGACGACAAGGGATCCACGCCCTTCCTCATCCACGACGGAACCGGTGGCCTGTATGTGGACCCGGCCACGTGGCTTGACCGCTCGTGGGCTGCAGCCACACAGGGCAAAGGCTCTCGCATGGCGTCCTTGTTTGGCGGTGGACGCTCGACGTTCAACTTCGGCCCGGCCATCTTCGACTGGCAGGTCGGCAACATCGTGAGCGTGGGCTCCGTGACGGGCATCAACCGTCCGCGTCGATGGACGATGCACTGCTTGCGCATTGGCGATCCCGTGTACGCGCTCGGGAAGGTGCAACCGCGCCCAAGCGCTGATCTGGCCGCGGAAGGACTCGACGGCAGCGTGCCATGCTCGAACCTCATGATGACCGGCGAAGACGACATTGGCGTCTCGGCCAGCATGCACCGCGGCACCGAATTGTCGGTGATGTGCGCGGTCCGCTCGACCACGGAAGCCATCATCACACCGGCGCTGATGGTCATCGCTGCCGTGTTGCCCATCCTGTTGTAAGCCCCCGGATTCCATCACGCAACGCTCATAGAGGGCGGGCAACGGATTCTCATCCCGTTGGGGGCCATGCGATACATCGTTGTCTCAGGTGGCGTCCTCAGCGGACTCGGTAAAGGCGTCACGGCGAGCAGCATTGGCGTGTTGATGAAAGCCTGCGGCCTTCGGGTCACCTCCATCAAAATCGACCCCTATCTCAACTCGGACGCAGGAACGATGAGTCCCTTTGAGCACGGCGAGGTCTTCGTGCTCGACGACGGCGGGGAAGTCGATCTCGACCTTGGGAACTACGAACGCTTCCTCGATTTGAACCTCGGACGGGACAACAACCTGACCACTGGAAAGGTGTACTCGAAAGTCATCGAAGCCGAACGGCGCGGCGATTACCTCGGCAAAACTGTTCAGGTCATCCCGCACATCACGGACGCCGTCATGGATTGGATCGAGACCGTCGCGCACCAGTGCAGCGACGACTCCGGTCTCGAGCCGGAGGTGTGCATCATCGAGTTGGGCGGCACCGTCGGCGACATCGAATCCGCCCCTTACGTCGAGGCCCTCCGGCAGTTCCAGTTCCGCGTCGGCCGGGACAACGTGACCTTCGTGCACGTCTCCCTCGTTCCAGTGATGGGGCCGGTGGGTGAACAGAAGACCAAGCCCACCCAACACACGGTCAAGGAACTCATGGGGCTGGGCATCACCCCCGACATCCTCGTGTGCCGGTCCTCCGCGCCGCTGAACCCAGAGACGCGGGCGAAACTGGCCGCCTTCTGTCACGTGCCTCAGGAGGCCGTCATTTCAACCCATGACGTCCCGAACATCTACCACGTTCCCCTGATGCTCGAAGCGCAGGGGCTCTGCGCCACCCTTGGCCTGAAGGTGCAACCGAACGGACTCCTCGACGACTGGCGCAGGATGGCCCACCACCTGGATGCGCTCCAAGAGAACGTCACCATCGCCATGGTGGGCAAGTACACCGACCTGTCGGACGCCTATCTGTCGGTCATCAAGGCGCTTCAGCACGCGGCCATGGCCGCTGACCGCAAGTTGACCATCGACTGGCTGGAGGCCGGTGAACTCGAGCACGGGGTGGCCGATGACGTCCATGCAGACGCATGGAAGCGGCTGCGCGCCGCAGACGGCATCCTCGTACCGGGCGGGTTCGGGCACCGTGGTGTCGAAGGGAAGATCCTCGCCGCCAATTACGCACGGACCAACGGCGTGCCCTACTTCGGCATCTGCCTTGGCCTCCAAGTGGCCGCCATCGAATTTGCACGCAACGTGCTCGGCATGGAGGGCTCCACCTCCACGGAATTCGACGAGGACTGCCCCAACCCTGCGGTGATTTTCATGCCCGAGATTTCCACGACCCATTTGGGCGGCACCATGCGGCTTGGCAGCCGTCCAACCCTGTTCCAAGTGGACGATTGCAAGGTCAAGCGCCTCTACGGTGGCTCGGAGAGCGTCGATGAACGCCACCGCCACCGCTACGAGGTCAACCCCGAACTGATTGAGCGCCTTGAGGCCGCAGGCCTGACCTTTGTCGGCAAGGACGAGACCGGCCAGCGTTGTGAGATCCTGGAATTGCCTGACCATCCTTACTTTGTGGCGGTGCAGTACCACCCCGAATTCAAGTCACGGCCAGGGCGACCGAGTCCTCCTTTCCTCGGACTCATCCTCGCCGCGAGCGGCCAACCTCTGCCCTGAGCGTTCAAGAACCCTCGACGCCGATGCGTGCGCATGAGCGCCGTCGAAACCGCCCTCATCGCCGTTGGATTGGCCGCCCTTGTGGGTGGATTGGCGTGGACCTTGGCGGGCCGGAAGGCTGCCGAGGCGCGAGCGGAAGACGGTGCCAAAATCGCGCAGTTGGAGGCGATGATGGCTGCAGCAGCTGGGCAAGAACAGGCCCTTGAGGACCGCATGACGGCCCTGGGCAGCCGCTTGGCCGAACAGCAGCGGAAAGACTTCCTCGACATCGCTGAGGAACGCTTCAAGCGATTGCAAAGTGAGGCAGAGAAGGAAGCCAAAGCCCAGATCACAGAAATGGAAGGGCTCGTGAAACCCATCGAAGAATCCCTCGCCAACCTTGGGGAAGCCACCCAAGCGCTCGAGGAGAAGCGCATCGGCGCCATCGCGGGCGTGGAGCGGCAGATGCAGGAGGTGGGAGCGCTCGCTTCTCGTCTCGGAACGGAAGCCAGCAACCTGTCCACGGCACTGAGGCGATCCTCTGCCGTTCGCGGCGACTGGGGCGAAGTGGCCCTTCGGAACATCCTCGAACTGGCAGGATTGAACGCCCATGCCGATTTTGAGGAGCAGGCCAGCACGGACACGGGCCGGCCAGACGTCATCGTCCACTTGCCTGGCGAGGGCGTCATCCCCATTGACGCGAAAGCGACCGCCAAGCACTACCTTGAGGCCTTGGAGGTCGAGGAAGGCCCGCACCGTGAGGCCTTGATGGATCAGCACGCGAAGGCCCTGCGTGGGCGCGTCACGGAACTGACCCGCAAGGAATACTGGAGCAGTTTCGGGGACCGGGCACAATTCGTGGTGATGTTCGTGCCGTCCGAGGCGCTCATTTCAGCGGCCTTTGACCGCGATCCTGGCCTGCACGAATGGGCGATGGACCGGCGCGTCGTCATCGCTTCGCCGGCTTCGCTCATCGCCCTGCTGCGCACGGTGGCGCTCACGTGGCAGCAGGTCCAATTTGCCCGACAGGCCGAGGAAATCGTCGGCACTGCGCGGGAGTTCTACGGCCGCATGGCGACATGGTCGGCCCATTTTGCCAAGGTCGGAAAAGACCTGGGCAAGGCGACGGATGCCTACAACAAAGCCGTCAACAGCTGGGAAGGTCGTGTGCTCCCGCAGGCGCGCCGCCTGGAAGACATGCAAATTTCAGACAACACTGCGGCGCAGCTGGAGGACCTGCCAAGCGTTGACATGGCGCTCAAGGCACCGACCGTGATCGAAGACGAATGATCAGCTGTTCATCACAAAGTAGACGAGCATGCCGAGCGCGATGATGCAACCCCCAATGCTGACACCAATGAGGATCTTCATGTCACGCTGGTGACCCTTGCCCGACCAGATTTCCGTAAACCCACACGTTGTGCAACGGTAGAAATTGCCCGCCGTCATGTTCCCCCACGACCCAAGGCTGTTGATCTTGATGTCCGTGCTCTGGCACTTTGGACAGACGCCGCTGTTCTTCATGGCCGGAATGGGGACGAGAGGGGCCAAGAAGGTCCCGGTCAGGCACCGTGCACGCGCATGACCCGCGTGGTTCTGAAGCCCTGCAGGACCTTCACGAAGCGACGCTCAAGGAAGGTGGCGTCGAGGTCAGCGGAGCCCGTATCGATACGCAGCGACGACAAACCGAGCAATTTCGACGGCGTGGCCACCGCCAGCAGATGATCGAGGCCGATGGCCAGCAGAACATCGGGCGACAACTGCAGGTTCCCTCGCCCGATGAGGAATCCTTGACCGCCCATGGGTGAGAGCAGGAGCACCCGCGGCCCTTCATGGGCCCGAATCACGTCGAGCAACGCGGCCTCATCGAGGTCCGCATGCACCTTTCCGGCGTGCACCACGTCGATGCCGAGCAGCGTCAGGTCAAGATCGAGATGGCGCCCGATGGTACGCAGCGTGCCGCCGCTGCCCCAGACGACCATGAGGTCCTCGTCCTCCATCAGCAGGCGGACGTGCTCGGCCATGCCTTCGATGGTGTCCTCTTCGGACTCACGCTCGACCTGTTCCTTGGCGCCCTGCATGAAGCGTGGGCTTGCCGGCGTCCAAGCTTCACCGTACATCCGGACGCGCCATTCCCCCTTCAGGTAAACCTCCTCGTCGAGGTCCATCACTTCGGTCAGGGCCGTCCGCAAATCGCCTTGCGCGAAGGCCATCAGCACCTCGGCTGCGGCCGTCGGCGTGGTCGCAAAGCAACCGCTGTGCATCTTGACGCCACCGGGCACGCCGATGAGCGGTGTTGTGGCCGCTTCCTCACCGAGCCGGCCGAGGGCCTCGACGATGTCGCGGGTCGTGCCGTCGCCGCCCGCATAGAGCACCGCATCAACACCCGCTGAAAGCAGCTCACCGACCAACTCGGCGGTTGAGGCGGCGCTGGTCGTGTCTGGCGTGGTCCCAATCGCCTCGAAGGACGCGCCATCGGCGAGCCAAGCATCGCCCATGCGCCCGGTCCAGCCGACAAAGGTGGGATTCAGTTTGGTGCGGTTCAGCGGCGAGGCCAAGAGGTCGGCAAAGGCGCGCAGGGCCTCGTTCATCCTCGGACCGGCGCGATCCTCTGCGCCCGCTGCGCGCGCTTCGGCCGCTCGCCCGTCGCTGCCCTTGAAGGCGAGACGGCCGCCGAGACCGGCGTCTGGATTGACGACCAGACCGATGCGCATGGTCAGCGGAGCGGTGGGAGCCTCATCAAGGTCCGCTCGGAACCAGCGCCATCTTCATCGCGCTCCTGCGCTCTCGGCAGGGCATGGAGCGACGCCATCCCGACGACACCACACCACGGGTGGAGGACCTCTTTGCTGCAGGCATCGAGGAGATGCAGGCGGCCCTAGAAGCCCCGGTGACCGAGGAAAAAGCGGAGACGCCTCCGGAGCCGGCGCCCACGCCGACACCGGTCAACTACACGGGTGGCACGCAAGCGAAAGCCGCTGACGTCATGCACGTCGAAGGCCGTGAACCTCGCACTCCGGCCCCAAAGGTCGACCTTATCGCTCGACCAACCGTGGACCTCGCGGACGACGACGATATCGCGTGGTGAGCCGTTCAGCGACGGACGGTTCAAGTGGTCGAGCCCGACCCCAAAGCCGAGGGAGTACCATGGCGATGGTCCACGTCACGCTGCCCGACGGCACCGTCAACGAGTACGCGGCAGGCATCACCGCAGGTGAAGTCGTCACCGACGCCCTCGGCCGCAAGCACGGCTGCGTGGCGGCCACCGTCAACGGCGTCGAGCGCGACCTGTCCACTGCGCTCCATGAGGACTGCAACGTCACCGGCATCTCTGGGGACAGCGACGCAGGCATGCACATCCTCCGTCACTCGGCTGCCCACCTGCTGGCCCAAGCGGTCACGGCGCTCTACCCCGACGCCAAGCCGACCATCGGTCCCGCCATCGATCGCGGCTTCTACTACGATTTCGCCATGGAGCCGATCGGCGAAGGCGACCTCAAGGCGATTCAGAAAAAAATGCACGAGATCGCCCGCCGCAACCACACGGTGGAACGCGTGGAGCTGGACGAGGGTGACCTGCGCGAGCACTTTGCCCACAACCCGTACAAGATCGAAATCATCGACGACAAACTCGAGGACGGCGACGGCTCGACCATCTACCGCCAAGGCGACTGGTACGACCTCTGCCTTGGCCCGCACGTGCCCACCACGGCCACGCTCATGCACGTGCGCTTGACCTCGGTGTCCACCGCCTACTGGCGTGGTGATCAGGACCGCGAACAACTCGTTCGCATCTACGGGCTGGTCGAGCCCTCGAAGGAGGCGCTCAAAGCGACCCTCGCACGCCTCGAGGAAGCGAAGAAGCGCGACCACCGCAAGTTGGGCAAGGAATTGCGGCTCTTCCACGTGGACGAAGAGGTCGGCCAAGGCCTCATCCTCTGGACGCCGCGCGGCGCCGTCATCCGGCAGGAACTCCAGGACTTCATCAGCCACCACCTTCGAAGGCAGGGCTACAGCCAAGTGTTCACGCCGAACATCGGAAAGCTCGATCTCTACCGCACGTCGGGCCACTTCCCCTACTATCAGGACAGCCAGTACCCGCCCTTGGTCGAACGCGACCTGATGAAGCGGCTTTCCGACGAAGGCTGCACCTGCGGCGAGTTGTCAAACATGATGTCCGCCGGCGACATCGAAGGCTACCTGCTCAAGCCGATGAACTGCCCGCACCACGTGAAGATCTACGCCTCACAAGCCCGCTCCTATCGGGACCTGCCGCTGCGCTTGGCCGAATTCGGCACCGTCTACCGCTGGGAACAGTCGGGCGAAATCTCGGGCATGACCCGTGTGCGTGGCTTCACCCAGGACGACGCGCACCTCTTCGTGACCGAGGACCAAATCGCGCAGGAAGTGCTGGGCTGCATCGAACTGGTGCAGATCATCTTCGGCACGCTCGGCATGGAAGACTACCGCGTTCGCGTGGGCCTTCGCGACCCTGACTCAACGAAATACGTCGGCGACCCCGCCCGCTGGGACAAGGCCGAGCAAGCCTGCCGTGACGCGGCGGAAAGCCTCGGCGTGGCCTGGACCGAGGAGCCCGGTGAAGCCGCCTTCTACGGTCCCAAGATCGACTTCGTGGTGAAGGACGTCATCGGACGCGAATGGCAACTCGGCACCGTTCAGGTGGACTACAACCTCCCCGAGCGCTTCGATTTGACCTACAAGGGAAGCGACGGCGAGATGCATCGCCCGGTGATGATCCACCGCGCGCCCTTCGGGTCGATGGAGCGCTTCGTCGGCGTGCTCATCGAGCACTTCGCCGGCATGTTCCCCACGTGGCTCTCGCCCACGCAGGTCCACATGCTGACCATCTCCGAGAAGCACGCCGCGTACGCGGCCGAACTGGCGGCTGATTTGCGCGAGGCCGGCGTCCGTGTGCAGGTGGACGACAGCGACGACACCATCGGCAAGAAGTTGCGCACGCACCGCAAGATGCGCCCTGCCTACCTGCTCATCCTCGGGGAATCCGAGGTGGAAGGACGGACCGTGACCTACCTCGGACCAGACCGTGAAGAGCACAAGGGCGTGCCCTTCGACAAGTTCCGCAGCGCACTCCTCGAGGAAATCGGCGAGCGCCGCTGAAGTTCATCGGGCGCTTTGCTGTGTGACTGCTGCGCGTGACTCGGTCGTTTGTTTTTATATTCTGGAAGAAAAAGTTGCCCGATGAGCGACGATATTCGCGTCGCTCTGGTCAATCAGGCCTTTGTTCCACCAGGCATGGTCATCGGAGAAACCGGCGCCCATCTTCCTTCCCTCGGCCTTCTCATGCTGGCCTCAGCCATTGAGGAGGCTGATGCAGGGATGAAGGGAAGCGTGGCATATTTCGATGAGGAGCACCTTGGAATCGATGGATGCAAGCAGGCGGTCATCGATTGGTTGGGCCCAGCCAAGACAGGACTGGTAATGCTGACCACATACACGATGACGCACCATCGTCAGGAGATGTTCATTCGTGCCATGCAAGCACATGGCTTCCTCTGCCTTGCAGGCGGGCCGCACGTGACCATGCACCCCAACGAGAGCTCTGCGGATGCTGTGGTCCTCGGCGAAGGCGTATCCGCGATGCGTTCGCTCTTCCCATGGCCGGGTTTCCTCCCCCGAGGCGTCCCGGGTATGCGGTACAAGGAAGTGGATCGGCTCGGGAATGAGTCATGGACGGGGGCAGAGCGACCACTCCGCCAGTTGCTGCCGTCCATGTGGCCCTCTCCTTCGTTCGCATATCACCTTGTACCATCGGGTATCGTGCACCGTGCGTCACGGAAGCGAGACCTTGGTGGCCGTGCACCCATGTCAATCGTTCTGAGCAAGGGCTGTCCATCAGCGTGCCATTTCTGCACTTCAGGAGCACAGAACGGTCCATGGGCAGTGGGGCATGTTGAGCGGTTCCAGATGGACCTCGAACACTTGCTGAAACACACAAAGGCCGAGGCCATTGAGTTTCATGACGACGATCTCTTCTCACACCCTGACGTGGAAAAGGTGTTCGACGTCATGAAGAACACCGGGCTGCCGTGGACCTGTTACACGCGGGCAAATCCACTGCAGGGCGACTCAGGACGTCGTTTGGCTCGTTTGGCGCGTGAGGCAGGGTGCAAGCGGGTGTTCCTCGGACTCGAATCGATGAACAACGACCGATTGGAAATGCTCGGAAAGAAGGCCAATGCGTGCATGAACCGTGAGGCTGTGCTCAACCTCCACCATGCTGATGTCGAAGTCTCCGCCGCATGGATCATCGGGCTGCCGGAGGACACACCGGCCATTCTGGAGGAAGAACTGACCACGTTCCTTGGGCTTCCGTTGTATTGCCTTGATGTCAACATCCTCAACATCAACCCAGGATCGGTGTTCAGCAAGAAGGTCATCACGGGACGCATGCAACCGTCATGCGGAAGCGAGATTGAAAGCGCTGAGGATTTGCTTCCAGATCCCGAACGCTACGGCGATCAGGAACCATGGGGTCAGCCAACCCTTTGTGCTCATATGAGCAAGGTAGAACTGAACACGTTTGCGGAGCATGCACGACGTCGAATCAATCGTGAGCTATTGCCAATGAACAACAAGCTCCGCCAGCACAAGGGCGTGCCCTTCGACGATTTCCGCAGCGCACTCCTCGAGGAAATCAGCGAGCGCCGCTGAATAATAATACTCGTTAAATACCTAATATCGGGCCGAAGGAGCATGAACCTGCAGACGTCAAAGCCTCTGCTCCTTGCCCTGATGCTGATTGCCTCAAGCCTCGCCGGATGCCTCGGCAACACGGATGAGGGCGATGACAGCCTTGGAACCGTCATGGTTTCGACCTACCACGTTCAGCAACTCGCTGAAGCGGTTGGCGGTGACCTTGTGGACGTGCAACTCCTCAGCCCGTCCAACATCCCCGTGCACGACTACGAGCCCACCCCGGCCGATGTGGTGACGCTCAGCAGTGCAGACCTCTTCCTCTACCACGGCCTCGGCCTCGAGACCTGGGTTGACGCCACCCTTGACTCAATGGGCTCCTCAGCCCCCAAGACCGTGTCCACCCACGCCATGCCAGACGGTGACCTCGCTCTGGAATTCGAGGCGATGCTGATCGCCGACCTGTGCGAGCACCTCAACGAAGGCCCCTACGAAGCGACGAACCTCACCGCCGAGGAAGATGAGCACGAGGAGCACGAAGAAGACCACCACGTGGTTGTCGTCCACTACCCGGACAACACTTCTGTGTCCCTTGAGGTCGAAGATCACGCCGACTGGCCCGAAAACGCCACCGGTTGGAACCTGACCACTGCCGCCCTCTCCGCCAACAACATCACGTGGAACGCCACGCTCGGCACCTGGGGCCACTTCGTCACGGGCATCGGCGGTGTCGAAGCCGACGCCTCGTGGTATTGGTCCCTCTACGTCTGGAACGAGACCGGCGACCACTGGGACGTCAGCCAGGTTGGCATCGATGACGTGATGCTGAACGAGACCGAACACATCGCTTGGGCTGCCTCTACTGTGGACCACACGATGATTGCCGAACCGCATCACGATGAGGATGAGCATGAGGGACACGACCACCACGAGGGCCACGAGCACCACACCGCCGAGGAAAGCATCGACAGCCCAGAGGCTTGTCCTGCGGACACGATGATTCACATTTACGGCCTTGAAGAAGGCGAGCACGTGCTTGAATTTGAAGCAACGGGCATCGAAACCTTCGATCTCGTCGTGTTGAAGATGGGTGGCGCTCACGCCCACCACCACGACCATGGTCACGATGACCACGGCGACGACGACCATGACGACCACGGAGACGACGACCATGACGACCACGGCGACGACGACCATGACGACCACGGCGACGACGACC
>PBKJ01000020.1 GCA_002722135.1 Methanobacteriota archaeon
CCATCCTCAGCGACGTGCCAAAGTTGGCCATCGCCTTCGTCGACTTCACCCAAGGTGTCAACCAAGACAACCAGGGCGAAGTGGTCGAGTCGGTGAACGCGCTTCCTGACGAGGTCATCGCTCACCGCTTGGCCATGCTTCCCGTTCCGACCTATCCCGACGAGGGCATCTACTTCGTTGACGAGTGCCCCAACTGCAGCACCTTGGTGGAATCCGAGCGCGGCTGCATGCAGTGCCAAGTGCTCTACTCGCTCAACGCTCGCGGCCCCTCGACCGACGACGAGGACGAGTTCCGCACCGTCCACGTCGGTGACATGATGACCCTCTCGGATCCGATGTTCGACATCCCCGAGGAATTCGCGCGCATTCCGCTGACCGTTCTCGCGAAGGGCCAGTACCTCGAGTTCTACGCCTTTGCCACCTATGGCCGCGGCCGTGACCACGTCAAGCACGCACCCGCAGCTGCTGTGGCCTTCCGCCCCCAGCGCGTGGCCGTGCTGCAAGACAAGAAGGGCGCTGAGGTGCTCTTCGGCCTCAACCTGACGACCAGCGACGGCCGTGCCATCGACGCGAAGCTGTTCACCAAGAACCGGGTCGAGGACATCGACACCGTCCACGACCTTGAGAAGGCCATCCACCAGGTTGGACCCGGCACGGGCCGTGACGAAGCCTTCGGCGAGGCCATCGTCTTCGAGGACGTGCCAGGCGCCTACGTGTTCACCTTCGAAACCGACGGTGCCATGGCTCCCGACGTCGTGATGAACGAAGCCCTCCGCGAACTCAGCGAGCGCTTCATGGGCATCTCCGGCGACCTCGAGAAGGCTTTGGCTTGAGCGCAACACGCGTCCGGCTTCACGCACCTTGATGGACGGCGTGCTGTGCTTGTGCTTCGATGACGGTCGGTGTGGCCCACGTCGGCGGACACGTGACCTTGCTCTTCTCCATCCACGACGACGAGATTCTTCCTCGCCGCCAAGGCAGCCGAGGTGCAGGGTTGTGTTTGGACGCAGGCGTTCGCGTTCGGGCTGAAGCCACACCAGCTCCTGCTGGACAGGTTTCCGAAGGGGCCACTCCCGCACCAAGAGCGCCGTCTCAACCCGGCTCCATCGAGGTGAGCGTGAGCGATCGTTTCGGCACACCCTGGCCCGAGGGTGAGGCCATGTACGTCATGCTGATCGACGACCTTCGTGCCGTCCGGCGCATCCCCGCCGCAACCTCGTGGCGCTTGGACGTCCGACTCGAATTGCCGATCAGCCAAGGGTTTGGGATGTCGGCCGCCGGTTTCCTCGCCGCTGCCCGTGCAGTGCTGGACGCGAACGGAACTCCTGACGATCGGTACGCAGCGCGTGCCGCGCACAGGATGGAACGCTTGCACCGAGGCGGGCTTGGGGACGTCTTGGCGCTTCAGGCAGGGGGCATGGCGCTCCGACGAAAGCCGGGGGCGCCAAACGTGGGCGGTGCAGCAGAGGGCGCCATCCTCGAGGCCCCGCTTCTCTTGGTTTGGCAGCCTGACGAGTCCCGGCACACGTCCGCCTACATCGACCATCCTGGTTGGAAACGCGCCATCACCGAGGCCGGAGAACACGCCCTCGGTCCTTTGATGGAGGGCCCGTGGACCGCAGACCGTTGGAGCGACCTGCTCAAGGCAGCCGCGACCTTTGCCACCTCCTCGGGACTTGAGGCCGAATCCGAGCGCGCCGAATTGTTGAGCAGCGTCCGGTCTGCCTTGACGGATGCCGGTCTGGATGGCGCGTGGACGTGCCGGTTGTGCATGCTCGGCGTCTCCGCCGTGGTGGCGCCCCTCAACCCGGCACAAGCATCACCGGACGACGTGGAACGCCTCCGAGCGCCCTTGCACGCGCTTGGCCTGGAGGCCAGCCTGTGCGGTTTGGCGGTGCCTGGGTCTGAAGAGGAATGATTCACGCCGTCTTTCCATCGTCGAGCACCCAGCATCGAAAGGCCGCCACGTGGGCGACTTGAGCCCACAATTTCCGCAGGTCACCGAGCAGCAACATCCGCCCGCATCGCATCGCCGCACGAAGTCCAACCGACGACAACGTGAGTGGATTCCAGATCCGACGTTGCACGAAACCTGCTCGGGCCACGGCCCTTTGCAAAGCAGCTGAGCGTGTGAACAGGATGAGTGGGCGAGCGGTGGTGCTCTGCACTGCGGCCTCCACCAATGCGTGGCTCAGCCCCTTTCCTCGGTGATGTGGATCGACGACCACGGTGGTCAATTCAACGGCAAAGAGGTGCTTTCTCAATTCAGTGTAGGCCGTAGGGCTTCCGTCCTCATCCCGAAGCACGGTCGCTTCCATGACCCAGCGTTGTTCGCGCTGAAGCCGGTACGGTGGACGCAGGTCTTCCTCTTCGCGCAGGCGCTGAAGAAGCCAGCGCGCATCACGCTCAGCGCCCATGGCTGCACGTCATTGTGCAGGACTTGGCTCTACCGCCGCCTCGCCGGCCCGAGCCGCCTTGACGTCCTCCGGCGTCAGCGGTCTTCCCTGACTCAACACGTCGACGACCGTGGCGTGGACGCGCGCATCTGCTTCCCGCTTTTCTTGCGCGCGCTTTGCAAGGGTCCGCATGGGCATCGCCATGCGGATGTTGCCGTCAAACAGCGGAGCGTGACGCGCAAGGAAGGCCCAATAGAGGTCAGAAATGGGGCACGTTGACGAGGGCGAGAAGGCACAATCCTTGCACGCATCGCCCATGCGCTTCAGGTAGGGTGTGCCACAAACGTAGGGCTTCGTTGACATCAGCGGACCTGTCGCATAGGTGCCCATGGCCAAGACGTTGGGTTCGACCACCCAATCGTAGGCGTCAATGAACATCGCCCAAAACCAGTCGGTCAATTCCCGTGGGCGCACACCGATCAAGGTCCCGAGGTTGGCCAACACCATCAACCGAGGGATGTGGTGGGTCCAGCCGTCTTCCACCACCGCTTTGGTGACGTCGTCGAGGCAGGCAAGACCGCTGGGTGCTCCCCAGTACGCCGCAGGAAGCGGAACATCATCGCCGAGCGCGTCCACGCTCGTCGGTGCCTCAGGCCATGCGCCCTCCCACCCTGCAGCCGGGCGTGAACGTGTGCTCATCGCGACGTGAACACCTTCGGTGAATCCTTCCGTGGCGTCGTGCACGTGTCGGATGAATTCACGCCAGCCAAGCACTTGGCGGATGAAGCCCTCTTTCGAATTCAACGCGAGGTCCGCGTGTTCGACGTCGTGGACCACGCGCCCGGGCTGGAGGCGACCAAGGTTGAGCAGGGTCGCGATGCGGGTGTGAAACAACGAGCGGTGCTGCACGGTCATCGCGTCCTCGTACGGACCAAACCACGGCATCGCCTCCTCGAGGGCCCAGCGCCATGCGCGCTCCGCATCGGCCGCGGAAGCGGGCAGGTCTTCGAGCGTGACGCGGCCCGGGTGGTGGCCATAGGTGGCTTCGACCATCGCTGCGACTTCTTTGGTGATGGCATCAGGTGGGAAGGTCGGGACCTCAGGCAGGGGAACGGCTCCGTCCCACGGCAGCCGGTTTTCCGCGTCCAAGGACCACTTCCCACCCACCGGCTTTCCTTCATCGGTCAGCAGGATTCGGTGAGCCTTCCTCGCCTCGCGGTAGAACGCGTCCATCCGCCACGGACGTTTGTCTCCGACTGAACGGTCGAACAGCGCCCGATCGGTCAACCAACCCCCGTGGTCCTCAACCGTCAGCAGCCCCCTGTCCTCCAGCGGTTCGAGGGCGAGCCGAGTTTCCCGCTCGGCCCAACGCATCGCGTGCAGTGGGCCGAGCGCTTCGACGTGTGCTTCGAGGACGGTCTCGTAGGGTCGGTCGTCATGGACGACGATGACCGGATGTCCTGCCTCTTGGGCTTCGAGTGCAAAATGACGCAGGTTGGTCAGCACGAGCGCCAATTTCTGCTGGTGATAGGGGCGTTGCCGGGCCTTCCATGAGGTTTCGATGAGGATCAGCCCGATGGCCGAGCGGGGCCGTTCCGGCGTGGGCCGCCATGGCCCGACGTCGAGGTTCAGTTGGTCCACGTGCACGTAGCACCAGCGCTCAACACCGTCCAGGTCGACGGGCTTCAGCGCCTTACGGAAGACGCCCATTCAGGCCCCCCAAGCGGAAAGATCGGTCTGCTGGGCTCGGGCGCTGACTTCGCTGGGCTGCCACCCCACGGTGCAGTGCAGGTCGGCTACGGCTCGGGCCGCGCTGTCCAGCGCTGCTCCTGCGGTGCCGATTGGTGCGCCAAACGCGTCACCGATGACGCTGAAGGCACCCTGATGCACGACATGCTCAGGCCCTTCGATCGGCCGGCTGAACCGCCAGCGGTGAGCCGCCCACCCGTCTGGGTCCAACCCGAGTGTCGTGGCGATCACGACGGCCATGTCCGGAAGGCTGCGCTCAAGGTCCGCAGCGCTTTGTTCAGGATCAAGCCTGACTTCCAAGGTCGCTCCGTCTTGCCCACGCCGGGTCAGCGTCCAGCCGGCAGGCGGTTCGAAGTCTTGGTCTGGCGCTGGCCCCCATGCCACCCAGCATGCCTCGCTGCGGCCCTCCACGTGGATGCCCGCCGTGTCCAACAAGGCCCTGGATTGCTCAAGCGGTGCGGCCACGAGGACGTGGTCATGGTTCACTTCCAGCGGGCCGTTTTGGGAAATGATGCGCAAACGGGCACCTTCCGGCGTGGCTTCGAGCCCATCAACACGATGCAGTTGACGCACGTTGAGCCCCTCGCCGAGATGATCGAGCAAGGGCGGAAGGGTGACGGCTGGGTGTTCACCGTCAACGTTGAGGTAACCGCGCTCAATCCAGTCTTGCACGTGGCGCTCGGCCCACGACGGCCACCCCTCCACTTTCGGAGCGCCCAGTTGGAACGGTGTGCCGTCGCTTGCGGTACGGTCGGAGAGCCGACCGCTGGCCCGACGGCCCTTGTCGTAGACGGTCACCTCATGACCAAGGTCGGACAACAAACGCGCCGCGAACCGTCCAGAAAGCCCACCGCCGACGATGCCGACGTTGAGCCGTTTGGAGCCAGCATGGACCTCGGTCCATTCGCGGTAGGCTCGCAGGTCCAAGCGTGCCGCGTGGTCGCGTGGGTCGCGACGTCGAACGCGTCCCATGCGGACCTCGGGCGGATCGAAGGGGCGGTCGAAGAGCCCGAAGCACCACATCACGCCGGCGATTGAATTCGGATTTCGCCCGTCCAGGGCGTACCGGTCATTGAGGTCCTGGGTCAGCCGCATTGCTGTTTCCGGATCTTCCATCCATTGGACCGTTCCTTTGCCCCACGTCATCCGGACGTTGTTGTGCATGACGCCATGGCGGACCACGCCCCGTTGGGCCGCGTTCCAGAGCACGTCGCTGCTCTGGGCCCGCTCCAAATCCATGGCGGGACGTGCTGGATGCACCAAGGCCGTGTTGCGCCAGGAGGCTCGGGCCCAGTCGGGGATGCGGTCCCACGCATACGGACGGTCCACGTCATGAGCGTGGTGGTACGCATGTTCTCTGAACACCAACATCTCGTCGAGGAATTTCTCGGCCCCCTTTGTGCCGTGCTCTGCGGCATCACGGACCAATCGCGTGGCGGCCACCATGCCATGGTGCAACCACGGGGACATGCCGCTGACCCCGCCACGGTTGGCCGCGTTGTTGCGGGTGCGGTGGTAGCGGCTCAATCCCTCGTTCAGATAGGACGCCCATCGGGCCATTCCAGCCGATGCACCTCCGGTCATGCCAGCGACAGGGACCACGCTCGGGTCGATCCGGCACGTGGCCAACAGCGAGACGGCGCCGTCCTTCCGGAGTGCCGCAGCCGCATCGATGGGCGTGAATGGAGGCGTCCAAGTGGGTGGCAGAGGTTCGAGGTTCGCGGTGCAGCGGGGCCACGGTTTGCCCATCCGACGCTTCATCTCACGCTTGGTGGCGTCTTTGAACCGGAAAGGCCGGTTCGCCGTCCGTCCAAACACCGGCCGGGGCAGCACGCAGTGGGCGTCCACTTCGATGACAGGGCGGATCTTGGCGACGGCTCCGGTCCACGCCGACCATGGTTCAAGGTCCACCAAATCCGTCACCACCAACGCAGCTTCCTCAGCGAGCCGAAGAAGGGCGGGCTCCCGATGACCGTCCCTCGCCACGTGCACGACGTGACGGATGCCGAGTTCCTCGGCGCGATGCGCCACGTCGGCGGCTCCTTCGAGCAGGAATCGATGGTGGCGGTAGGAAGCGTGAGGGTAACGCTCATCGATGCCTTGGTAGATCACCAGTGGAAGGCCGAGGCCTTCCGCGATGGTGCGGGCAACGTCGAAGGTCGGGTTCTCATCCAAGCGCAACGCGGCACGCATCCAATGGACGACGAGGCCCGCTGAGGCGGCGGCAGGACCCGGATGCCTGATGCAGCGCTCCTCAAGGTGAGACGGCAAGGGGACGTCCACCATGTGCCTAGGCCGTCCTCGTTCGTTTTGAAGGACCGTTCATCACCGCACCCGGCGGAGCCTTTGAAGGGAGGAAAGCACAGGGGATTCCATGCGCCCGACAGCCCTGCTGTTGACCTTCCTGATGCTCCTTGCGCCCATGGCCGGTTGCATCAGCAGCGAAGAACCTCCAGCTCCTGTCGTGGAAGACGAGGTCCTCGATGGCGTGTGGGTGACCGGAGGGGACGGCCTTCCGGTTGATGTCGAGCCCTTCGACACGACGTACTACATCAACGACGTCGGCCAACAAGGCCCAGAACCCAGCGTTGGCGTCACATCAAGCGGCTGCATCTTCTTCATCGCCCTTGAGAAGGTCATGCGGTCCTGCGACTCTGGGGAGACGTGGGTGAACACCGTCGAAGGCGACGTCACACAAGCCCCCTCCACCAGCGACCCGTGGGGCTGGGTTGATCCGCTCACAGACCGGATCTTCAACGTCCAGATGGTTGGCTTGGCCACGACCTGGATTGGCTGGTCAGACGACGACGGTGAGACGTGGCTGGGCAACCCTCACGATTCCGGCCCCGTTCCGCTGAACGACCACATCAAGCTGGCCACGGGTCCGTGGACGGACTCCGGCTATGGCGCCATCGGCAGTCCAGTGTACGACACGGCGGTCTACTTCTGCTACAACAAACTGGCCGGCATCTTCTGCTACACTTCCCTCGACGGCGGTGCGACCTTTGCTGTGGGCGGCCAAGCCTTCGGACTGGTCACCACCAACGGCGGCCTGCACGGCGCCATTTCCTCCGCCCCCGACGGGACGGTCTACGTGCCACCTCGTGTGGCCACCCCAACCCTCGTCGTTTCGAAGGACAACGGCCTCAACTGGGAAGAGAAGACCATGGGTGAGGACGTTGGAACGCCGAACCCGCGCAAGAACTCCGAGATGGCCGCGGACACGGAAAGCAACGGCTACCACGTGTGGACGGGCGCCGACCAGGGCGTCTACATGTCCCGTAGCACCGATTCCGGCGAGTCGTGGGAGCAGACCAGCCTGCGCATTTCCCCGGTCGAGGTGGTCTCCAGCGTCTTCCCTCAGATCATCGCCGGTGACCCCGGGCGGATGGCTGTGGCCTACCTTGGCAGCGAGGACGCCGGCGCCCTTGGCGTGCCGGACATCGACGGCAACCCGTGGGACGGCAACGCCCACTATGCCACGGCCAACGTGAGCTACGACCTCTACGTCACCTACAGCCTGAACGCGCTGGACGAGAACCCTGTCTTCCAAACCGTCCGCATCACGCAAGACCCGGTCCAGGTCGGCTCCATTTGCCTCAACAGCGGCGACTGCCGCGACATCGGCGGCTCCAACCGGAACTTGCTCGACTTCAACGACATCGTCATTGACAGCGAAGGCCGAATTTTCATCGCCATCACGGACGGCTGCACCGGCGAGTGTGCCACGAAGGACGTGCCGACGCCTGAGGATTCACGCGATCGATTGGGCACCCTCGTCTACCTTGCCAGCGGCCCGAGTTTGTTGGCCGACGTGGGTGAATTGACGCCCCTCGTCGCCAGCAACGCCACCGCGTGATGTACCAGCTCACGCTTTCGGGCGCGGCCATGGCAGCATCGCCGGCGTGGTGGCGACCCATTCGGCAAAGCCGGGGCGCTCCTCCAAATCGACTTCAGACATGCGCACGCCTGAGACCCATCGCAAGAGCAGGTTGAGCAGCAGAGGGCCGAAGAGGACCGGCCAGACGCCCCAGCCGCTCGTGGCAATGGCGGCCAGTCCAAGCCCCCACCAGACCATCGCTTCACCAAGATGGTTCGGATGGCGCACCATGGCGAACAAGCCGGTGGTCAGCAGTTGGCCGGGTCCAGCCTTTGCCCTGAACCGGCGCAACTGCTCGTCGGAGACGGCTTCGATGAGCAGACCGACAGCAAAGAGCAGGCCTGCGACCGCCATCATTGGCACGGCCTGATCGGGCGCGGCCCGAGCGGATGCATCCAGCAACGGGCGGAGGGGAGCTGCCACGGCGAGCATGATGATGCCCTGAAGCAGGAAGACCTGCACGAAACTGCCCCACCACCACCGGTCGCCCCATCCTTCACGCATGCGCACGTAACGGGGGTCTTCACCGCGGTGCCGCGTCCGAAGGTGGAGGTGGATGGCGAGGCGAAGGGCCCAGACCGTCACGGCGCCGTACACGATCCATCCGACGGTATCGGTGCCACCAAGGGCCACGATGCGGGCCGTGGCGATGACGACGAAGCCGAGGCCCCAGAGCACGTCCATGACGGTGACCAAGCCGCTTGCGACGGTGCGCAGCCATGCCAGCACGGCGATGCCCAAGACCGCGGCGGCTTCCCATGCAAGCGGTTCCACNTGCTGCCGTGGCATCCACCGTTCATCACGGTAACGACGAGGAGCATCGTGTACCCCGCACCAAGGTCAACGGCGCTGAGAAGCGGGCGATGCAGGATTCGAACCCACGTCTCCGGCTCCGAAGGCCGGAAGGATATCCAGACTACCCTAATCGCCCTGTGGCCATGGGTAACGGCCACCCCTCTTGAAGAAGGAGGGTGGAACGCTAAGCACGTGGCCCTCCGATTGCCGTGCGTGACCGCGTCTTGTTCGCGGTGCTGCCGCGACACGACGATGCCGGTCACGCGCGAGGAAGCCGCCAAAATCACTCGTCGCACCGGCAAGGGCATTGAGGCGTTCACGTGGGAAAACGAGCAAGGCGTGCTGACCTTGCTGAATGACGCCACCACGCGGGCCTGCACCTTCTTGCTGACCGATTCGGCTGAAGCGCATGCGCCTGGCTTGTGCAGCATCTACGAGTTCCGCCCTAAAGGCTGCCAAATGTATCCCGTCGTGCTCAACGAGGACGATCGTGCGGTCCTGGACGAGGCCTGTCCACATCCGGATGGCTTTGATGCACCGAGTGAGGACGACGCCATGGCGCTGCTCAACTTGGAGGAGCGCATGTTGCGTGGAGGATGAGCCGGGCAAGGCTTCCNTGCACGCGAACCGACCATCGTTCTGCAGCGAGCTCCCACGGGGAGGCTTCGAACAGGTTGACGACATCAGACCACGCTCCATGGAGCGGCTCCACTTCGGTGGAGCCGAGAACGGACCCGTCTTCCTCCATGGCGAAGGGCTTCACTGGAAGGATCAGGCAACAGCCTGCTCCTTGCTGGCCGACGACCTCAGCCGCACTCGCCAGCACCCGAGCGAGCANGTCCCACGGCCCGTGGGAGCCGTGTGAATTCCGTCCGTAGGGTGGATCGAGCACGAGGCCGGCGATGCGGCCTTGGGCTGATTCGGGCAAGGAGGTCGGCAAGGCGGTGGCGTCGCCAAGGACCACAGAAGCGCGGCGTGCACGTCCTTCGAGCGCCCACTCGAGGTTGGCTGAAGCGCCGTCCACCATCATCGGATCGAGGTCCATCGCGACCGTGTCGTGACCCATCAAAGCCGCTTCAATGAGGAAACCGCCTGTTCCGGTCATCGCGTCCAGCACGACGCCATCGCGTGAGCCGAGGGCGAGGTTGACCGCTGTTCGAGCAAGATGCGGGTCGAGGCTGACGGGGCGGAAGAAGGGGCGCTCTCCGGCCCGNCGGGCGCCAATGCCATGCCGCTCTGTTCGCGTCACGTCCCAGCCCCACCCGACATGCTGAGAGGTGGCGTCGAGGAAGACGCANAGCACGTGCTCGGGTTGCTCGAGGTCGATGGTGCATCCGGCATCGTGCAGGTGCCCTCCAAGGCCTCGAGCGATGGCTTGGGTGGAGGATTCACCCATGCGCCCTCCCAGGCGTTCCACGCGCACGCACACCCGCCCGTGCTTCGGNCGAACGTGCTCAGCCAGGTGCGCGATGAGCGCTTCGTTGCTCGTCCAAGGCACAAGCCCCCCCTCATCGAGGATGGCGTCGATACCGGCCGCGACGCCCAAGTTTGCGGCATGAGCACCGACGGCCAAGCGCCCGTGACGTTCGTGGGTTTGGAAGCCCAAGGCCTGAGCTTCGGCCAAGGCCAAGGCCGTGCTTTCGCCACGAAGGACCAGCACGCTGGGCGCTTCGGGCATGCCCCTGCGAGGGGCCGAGGATTCAACGCCTTGTCGGCGGGGCGAAGAACCACAAAGGGTGGTGGCTGAGCGTTTGGTATGGGCTGCAACCTGAAGGACCTCGCGGTCAGCGAGCGCGTTCGTCTTCCTGACCTNGCAGGCAAGCGCGTGGGCATTGACGCCTTCCTGACGGCTTTTCAGTTCCTGACCACCATGCGGGACCGCTCTCCTGAGGGCGACGGGATGCCGCTTCGTGCGCCCGACGGACGCTACGTGGCGCACCTGATGGGTTTCCTCCAGCGCACCTGTGCGCTGTTGGAACACCGCATTGTTCCTGTTTACGTCTTTGATGGCCCCTCGCCTGCCCTGAAGGAAGCGGAACTGGCCGCGCGACGTGAACGGCGCCAAGAGGCCGAAGAGCAGTACGCTGCTGCACGAGCTTCCGGAGACCATCGCCTGGCTCAGAAACTGGCCGCTCGCATCATGCACTACTCGCCTGAGATGGTGCAGGAAACAAAGGACATGCTCGATCTGCTTGGCGTACCATGGGTTGGTGCTGCGGCTGAAGGTGAGGCCCAAGCCGCCGTGATGGCTCAACGCGGGCATCTTGACGTTGTGGCCACGCAGGATTGGGACGCCCTTCTCTACGGCTCACCGGTGCTGGTGCGGAACCTCATGGCAGACGGCACCAAGCGTTACGGAAGGACCGTTTATGCAGAACGAATTAATCTCGATGCGATGCGGGCAGAACTCGATTTGAGCCAGGAACAGCTGGTTGACCTCGGCATCATGATCGGCACGGATTTCCATCCCGGCATCCGCGGCGTGGGCCCCAAAACCGGCCTCAAATTGCTGCACAAACATGGCACTTTGGAAGGCGTCTGCGAGGCCAAGGGCGTCGATGTTCCTGACAACATCGCCGAGGTCCGGGCCATCTTCCACGAGCACCCCGCNAACCCCACCGAACCCGAGCAGTTGGTGCTGAAACCTGTTGACGTGGCTGGCCTGAAGCAATACCTGCAGGTGGAGCGGGCCTTCAGTCAACGTCGCATGGACGAGGCCTTCGAGAAACTGGAAAACGGCGGGCGCCTCGGCGGCGGTCAGACTTCGCTCTTCTCGTTCTGAGCTGCATCGTCACCACGGCGTCGGCGGTGNACGAGGCGTGCGCCAATCAACACCAACGGCATCAGGACGAGGAAGGCCTGGTTTGCACGCCATTTGGCACGGAAGGCCATCTGCATGGATGCGCCGTCGAAATGGTTGCATTCCCAAGCGCGTGCGCCTGAATACACGACACCCTCTCCAGCTTGGCTTTGGTACACCATGTGCAGCACTTCGTAGGCCACCGTCAGGTCAAACACGAACAGCAAAGGGAGCGTGAGGATGCATCCAAACAGCCACGGCCGGCCCACTTTGCTTGCAACAACCATGTGGGCGAGGAGCGGCAAAAATGGAAGGAAGAGCACGTAGAAGGCTCGGAACTCGGAGTGCTGCAGGATGGTGTTGCAGTAGTTGTTCGGCTGAAAGGAGATCATCAGCAGAGCGAAGGCCAACACCGGGGTGACCACGAGAAGGTGGAACCAAGGCAGCGCAGCGGGCATGCGGTCCTGACGATCCAGCCAAACCATCGCGCCAGGGAGCGTGAACAGGGCCACNGCGAACAGGATGTTGACGGCCAACATCGGTGTCGGAAGCACCGTCAGCACGCCAACGAGGGCGAGTCCTTGGCCTCCAGCCATGCGTCGATGACAACCGGACCTGTCGATGAATCAACCGGTTTCTGCCCTCNTGGTGTCGATTTGGAGCCACGCTTATCTCATCAGGGCGCAACCACGCCGCATGGCTTCGGATTCNACGGCCTTGGCCAGCGTGGTCAAAGTGGTTGGTCTGGTCGCGGTCCTCTTGCTTGCGGGGGTGCTCGCGAGGCGTGGCATGAAGGTCAACTACACGCGGAAAATCAACCACTTCGCGATTTTTTTCATCCCGGTTTTCGTCGACCAACAGTTTGCGTCTGAGACCTTCACCGACGTGGCGTACCTCGGCGTGAGCGCGCTCGGCACGCTCGGTTTTCTTGTGATCTTCCTTGAGCGAGTGCGCACCAAGGTCCCCGTCTTTCAGTTGATGTTCGACGGCTTCGACCGCCCTGAAGACCGTCCACACACGCTGTTGTGGCTGTGGACGCAGTACGCGGTCGGCTTCGCGGTGATGGTGCCCATGATCTGGTGGTTTGGCCACCTTGGCCTTGAAGCGCTGGTCACGGTTCCCATCCTGATCAACATCGTCGGCGATGGCCTGGCTGAGCCGGTGGGCGTTCGCTTTGGGAAGCGCGAATACAGCGTCCGAGCCCTGTTTACCTCGCAGCGCTTCACCCGGACCCTCGAAGGCAGCGCATGCGTGCTGATCACGGGTATCGTGGTGCTGCTGATGCACGCCGCCTACATGACCACGCCGCAATTTGTCGCCGGCTTGTTGGTCATACCCATCGCCATGACCCTCACCGAGGCCTACTCCCCACACGCGTGGGACACNCCCTTCCTCATGCTCGTCGGTTACGGCACGTTGCTTGGCGTGATGCAGCTGTGATCACGTGTGGAAGCGATGTGGACTGGCCACGTGCGGCACGCCTTCGGTTTCGATGCGCGCCCCAGTGGCCTTGGCTTGCGCATCGTCGAGTGCTTCGAGGATGCGGTTCACCGGCGCGCACGGCACGCCGACCAAGCGTGCTTCGACCTCGGTCCGCGTCAGGTGAGCCACGGCGTTTGCGACGCACGCCTCAACCCGGTCACGGTCGGTGACGCGGCCAGGATTCGTGCTCCATTCGGCGTCCTCAGGGAGGGTCAATTCCAGCGCAGCAACCAATTTCGCCCATTGGCCATCGGAACCGACCGCGATGGCGAC
This sequence comes from Methanobacteriota archaeon, assembly GCA_002722135.1. Classification (GTDB taxonomy): domain Archaea; phylum Thermoplasmatota; class Poseidoniia; order Poseidoniales; family Poseidoniaceae; genus MGIIa-L3. The sequence continues at coordinate 13,376 of PBKJ01000020.1, forward strand.
CTCGCCATCGGCCGCTTGGAAGGCGCGGTAGGGCACGAGGTTCGGATGAGCGGTGCCCATCCGGCCGGGGTTGGTGCCACCCACCAGGGCGTTNTGGGCCTGATTGATGAGCAGGTCAAGCGCGCAGTCCCACAACGACAAGGTCAGTCGTGAACCCACGCCCTCGCGTTCTCGACGGAACAAGGCGGCGAGCACCGCTGCCCCGGCGTGCAATCCAGTGACGACGTCGATGACCGCCACGCCGACCTTTGCGGGCCCGCCTTCAGCGTCGCCGGTGATGCCCATCAGCCCACTGCGGGCCTGCATGGCAAGGTCGTATCCGCCCTCGTCTCGACGTGGTCCGTCGTTGCCGTAGGCCGTGATGCTGCAGACCACGGCCCGCTCAGGCCACGGCGCGAACCACGCGTCGGCGCGGCCGGGGCGGAAGTTCTCGAGGATGACGTCCGCGTTTGCGACCAAGCGTCGGACGTCCTCGAGGTCCTCCTCCCTGCGCAGGTCCCTGCGGATGACCTGCTTGCCGAGGTTCACCGAGGTCCAGTACGCCGCGACTTCGTCGCCGTCCACTTCGGTGAAGGGCGGGCCCCAGCCCCGCGTGTCGTCCCCCCACGGGGCTTCGACGCGCAGCACGTCAGCGCCAAGGTCCTGCAGCAGTTTGGCCGCGTAGGGCCCAGCCAAGACGCGGGACAGGTCGAGGACGCGCACGCCTTCGAGGGGTCGGAACATGCCCGCACCTTGAGCCGAGGGCGCATGAAGGCTCGCCGAGCCCCGTGCGGACCCCAACCGTCAAGCGAGCCGGAGGCAGCCACGGGACGTGGAGCAGCGTGGCCGCCTGTGGCTTGTCGCGGGCATCGTGCTCGTCATCGTCGCGGTGCTAAGCAACGCTCCGGGTCTAGACACCACCTTGCTTCTGTCTGTGGATGAGGANGGCCAAGCGCCGTGGGGCTCGGCAAGGACTGCGGATCCGTTGGCCAGCGACCCAAACAGCAGCACAGAACTGACGCAGGCCGCGTGGCTGGACCCACTCGGCCTCGGTTTGCTTGGTGTGCGCTTGGTCGGCCTTGCCTCGCTCGCCGTCCTGGCGTGGGCCTTGGGCAGCCTGCCACGATGGCGCGACCCCGATGCGTCGTGGTCACCGTGGTTGGCGTGCATTGTCTTGCTTCATCCTGGCATGCTTTTCGCGATTGGGCGTGGCTACAGCGAGCCGCTTGGGGCCTTGCTCGGTGGCGTGATGCTCCTGGCCCCGTTCCATCCGGCGTTGTTCGGACGCATCCGCTCGGGGGCACCTCGCGACGGTGTCGCCATGCTTGCCNTCGCCGTCGCGGTCAGCATCAGCACCGCGGCCGCCGCCGCCCTCCTCGCGCTCAAGGGCCTGAATCCGTGGTGGTCCGTGGGCTGGGCGGTGCTGCTCATCGTGTGGTGCGATCCGTTCGACCTCGCGGATTGGAGCGCCATCGATGCCACAAGGCGTGGTGCTGTCGGCTGGTTCGGGCTCGCCGTGGTGCTCGGTTTGGTCGTCGCGGGTCTGCTGGGCGTCGGTAGCGTGAGCGAAGCCCGTGGTGGATGGTGGTGGTGGAGCTTCCTGCCCTTTGCGGTCTTCGACGTGCTCGGCCTCTACCTGCTGGTGGGCGCTGGGCTCTGGGCTTTCCTCGGGAAGGACGCCATGGCCTTCACCAAGGCCGAGGGCGCCATGGAACTGCTCGTGGTGTGTGGTGTTCTCGTGGGCCTGCTTTCGGCCTATGTCGCGGCTTTGTGGGCCGTTGAGGGCCAAGCGTGGGACCTTGCCTGGTGGAAGACGATGGTCGTGCTTGGCAACAACGGAAGGCACGGCATGGTGCTGCTTCCTGCTGCGGTGTGGCTGATCGTGCATCTTCAGGGCCAGGCTCCGCTTCCNACCGAACGCCTGCAGCGCGCCTTCGTGCTGCTTCTGCCGTTGGCGCTGCTCGCAGCCGCACACGGTCAGACGCTGTGGACCGACGATGCGGCTGAGGCTGCGCTCGAGCACCTTGAGGAAGGCGATGACCTCCTGCTGATTCACGACCCGACCCTTGCTGTGCACTGGCTGTACACCATGCATCCCGTCCTTTCCGAGCAAGCCCCGGATGGTCTTGTGGGTCACTGGCGGGCACCCGATGCGGGATGGGAGGGCGAGCTGCTCAACGGCACCGTGCTGCCCGATCGCGGTGATTTGTCCAGCGTTGCAGTCATCGTGGTCGCACCTGACCTCGACGTGACCCTCGAGGGCTGGGTCGAAGCCGAGGCCGGTGAGGCACCGTGGATGAACGGTGGAGGCACGTGGCGCGTTCTTGTTGCCGAGGCGAACCCCTAAAGGGAGGCCGACGGAGGCCCAACTGCCCCAATGTGGGGTGAGGGACCACCATGGGCCTCCATTCCTTCCGTCTGCCCGACATTGGAGAAGGCGTCGTTGAGGGTGAAGTGGTCGAATGGTTTGTCGCCGTAGGCGACGCCATCGTCGAGGACCAGCCCTTGCTTTCGGTGATGACCGACAAGGCCACNGTNGANATTCCNTCGCCGGTGACCGGCACCGTCGCACACCTCAGCGGTGACGTGGGCGACATCCTGCCCGTGGGCGAAATCTGCGCCCAGTTCGAGGTTGAGGGAGACGGCGACGGCAGTGCAGCCGCACCTGCCGAGGCCCCTGCTGAGGCTGCGCCTGTTCCAGCACCTGAACCCGAGCCAGGCCCTGCCCCANCCGCTCCTTCCGAAACGCCAGGTGCTTGGGCCACCACAACGAGCACCTCGAGCACCGACGACCCGGAAGAGATCGTCGAATGGACCGAATCCATCCTTGCCGTCAACGAGCGCAAGGGCGCAGAACGCGCGCATGAGGTCCTCGATGCGACCGTGACGGCGGCCCGTGAAGCCGGCGTGGACGTAGGTCACCTGACCCAGTCGCCTTACCTCAACACCATCGCGGCCGCGGATGAGCCGGCTTATCCCGGCGACCTCGAGATGGAGGCGCGCATCCGCGACACCTTGCGGTGGAACGCGATGATGATGGTCACGCGCGCGAACAAGCACTTCGAAGGCCTCGGCGGCCACATCTCCACGTACGCAAGCATCGCCACCCTCTGGGAGGTTGGCCTGAACCACATGTTCCGGGGCAAGGACGGCGAAGGTCACGGTGATCACGTGTACTGGCAAGGNCACGCCAGTCCCGGTTTGTACGCCCGTGCGTGGATGGAGGGCCGTTTTGACCACGACCGCATCGAGCATTTCCGCCGTGAAGCCTTCACCACCGGCCTCTCCTCCTATCCTCACCCGCGCCTGATGCCGGACTACTGGGAATACCCCACGGTGAGCATGGGCCTCGGTGCGATGACCGCCATCCGCCAAGCGCGGTTCAACCGCTACCTGCGCGACCGTGGTTTGGTGGACACCGATCAAAGCCGCGTGTGGTACTTCATGGGCGACGGCGAATCCGATGAGCCCGAGTCGCTCTCTGAATTGACCCTCGCCAGCCGTGAACACCTCGACAACCTGACGATGGTCGTGAATTGCAACCTCCAGCGGCTTGACGGTCCGGTGCGTGGCAACACCAAGATCGTGCAAGAACTCGCCGCGCGCTTCACCGGTGCCGGCTGGAACGTCATCAAGTGCCTTTGGGGCCGTTCTTGGGACCCGCTCTTTGCGGCGGACAGCACCGGTGCTTTGGCGGCCCGCCTCTCGTCCCTCACCGACGGCGACGAGCAGCGGCTGATGACCGCGTCGGGTGACGTGGTTCGGTCCGAGTTGTTCAACACGCCAGAGCTTGCGGCGCTGGTCGCCCACATGAGCGACGCCGACCTCGAAGCGCTGACCGACGACGTCGGTGGCCACGACCCGGTGCGCATCCATGCCGCCTACAGCGCTGCCGTGGCGCACAAGGGACAACCCACGGTCATCCTCGCTCGCTCCATCAAGGGCTACGGCCTCGGGCCGACCTTCGCCGGCCGGAACGCCACGCACGGGAAGAAGAAGGCCGACGATTCCGCCCTGCACTACATGCGGGACACCATCGGCTTGGGCTTCACCGACGAAGACCTGGAAGATCTGCCTTACATCATGCCCGAGGACCGCTCGGAAGAAGTCGCGTACATGCTCGAGCGACGTGAGGCCCTCGGTGGCTTCCTGCCGGAGCGGCGCACCTCCTCGCTTGACGTGCCCCTGCCGCCGGCCGAGGCCTACGCGGAATTTGACGAGGGCAGCGGCAAGCAATCCGTCAGCACCACGATGGCCTTCGTGCGCCTCCTGCGCAACTTGACCCGTGCTGAAGGCATCGGCGAGCGCATCGTCCCCATCGTGCCCGACGAAGCACGCACCTTCGGCATGGACCCGCTGTTCAGTGCTTTGGGAATCTACGCACCGGACGGCCAACTGTACAAGCCGGTGGACCACAAGGTCCTGATGAAGTACAAGGAGAGCAAGACCGGACAGATCCTCGAAGAAGGCATCAACGAAGCCGGCGCGATGTCCACCTTCATCGCTTCAGGGACCTCCTACGCCACGCAGATGACGGCGACCGTGCCGTTCTACATCTACTACTCCATGTTCGGGTTCCAACGCATCGGTGACCTCGTGTGGTCAGCCGCCGACAGCCGCTGCCGCGGCTTCCTCATCGGTGCAACCTCAGGCCGGACCACGCTCAACGGCGAAGGCCTCCAGCACCAGGACGGGCACTCCTTGCTCATCGCCATGTCCAACCCGGCGGTACGTGCCTACGATCCGGCCTACGCCTACGAGATGGCGGCCATCATCAAGCGCGGCATGGAGGAGATGCACGGCGAAGACAAGGACGTCATNTACTACATCACCGCGTACAACGAGAATTTCGTGATGCCCGCNAAGGCGAAGGACGCCGATGAGGGCATCCTCCGCGGCTTGCACCGCATCGAAGCCGACGAGGCTCCGCTGGTCCGCTTGCTCGGATCCGGCTCCATCTTGCCGCAAGCCGAAGCTGCCGCGGCCCGGCTCCGCGAACTNGGCGTGGCGTGCGAAGTNTGGTCGGCCACGTCCTACGGTGAACTGCGCCGTGAGGCGATGGAAGCGGAGGCCTGGAACACACGGCATCCCAGCGAGGAGCCGCGGACCAGTTGGGTCAGCGAACAGCTCGACGGCAAGGTGCCGGTGACCGTGGCGGTCAGCGACAACATGGCGGCGATTCCAGACCTGATCCGCCCATGGGTCGGCGGCTCCTTCCACGTGATGGGCACCGAAGGCTTCGGTCGCTCCGACACCCGCGAAAACCTTCGACGCTTCTACGGCATCGATGCTGACCGCATCGTGCTCGACACCCTCTCGGCCCTCGTTCGTGCCGGTGAAGTGGACGTCAAACTCCACGCTGAGGTGTTGGATTCGCTCGGCCTCGAGGACGCCGATGACGTCACGTCGATTTGAGCGGCGGCTCCCAGCGGCCTTTGCGTCGCACGTGATCCACCACATGCCAATACACGGTGGTCAGGTCATCCCGCCCCTCCACTGCACCCTCGACCTCCTCAGCCATCAGCACCGGGGGGAGTTTGCGCCACGCTCGGCGCGCTCGTCCGGCCAGGCCGGGCAGGTGCAGGGCAGGGCCACAAATCGGCCAACCCCGATGGACGTGCCACGGTCGCTCCAGCACCCCGGCCCGAGCCATGGCATCGGTCACGTCCGACCACCGGCGCGTCGGACCGGCTTTCCTGCGCACCAAGCGTGAGGGGTTGACCGAGGAATCGACCGTCACGCCCGCTTGGGCCAAGGCATCGGCCATCCAAGGCGCAACGTAGCCCGAAGGAGCTCGAAACCAAGGACGAGCCTGTTCGCCGAAGGCTTCAGCGTTGGCGGCAAAGGACTGCTTGACCTCAGCCGTCAGCCCCGCCGCGTCCTCGGGCCAAGCGCCCCAGGCGCGGTGGCTGGTGCCGTGGCTNGCNAAGGTCNGCCGCGGCCCGCCNCGTGCTGCAAGGTCGAGCAAAGCCTTCCGAGCATCGGGCTGCTCCAACTGGTCCTGAATGACGAAGACCGTTGCCGCGTGGCCGCTGCGTTCGACCCAGTCTCCAAAGCGTGCGATGGCCTTCAGCCATCCTTCGCTGGGCTGGCGCGGCGTCCGTCGACCGTCTGGGTCCTTGCTTCGCGTGGGGTGCCCCTGCCGCCACGGNCGGTGGTGGGCGTCGTCGGTGTCCACGGTCAACCACGTGCGGCTCACGCCTCGCCGCCTCCGACTTGAATCAGGTGGAGGTGNTGTGGGATGGTGCGGCCACCGAAGTCNATGCCGACAAAGTCGTCCAGCGGCGTACCGCCCCATCGTGTGCACAAGGCACGGGCCGTGGCGAGCCCCGGTCCGTTGTGGGGGTGGACGGCCACTTCGACGACCGCTTCGACGCCCCGTTGGTTGAGCCATTCGAAGACCGCATCGATGGCCCGACTGGCGATCCGCTGGCCCTGATGGCCGACACGGATCCAATAGCCGAGGCTCCAGCTGCTGAGGTCAAGTTGGAGTTCGTCACCAAGACCGATGGTCCCCACATGTTGGTCGTCCATTCGAATCGACCAGAAGTGGATGCGGTCCTCCTCCGCGCTGCGGAGGATGTCACGCACAAAGTCAGCCAACTGTTCGGCAACGTTGCGTGGATACATCCATGGAAGTGCCGTTTGACCGTCTTCAGGAGACTCGTGGTAACTCTCCAGCAGGTCGGTCAGGTCGCCGCTGGAAATCGGACGAAGCACCAACCCACCGTCGGCGTTGAGCGTCGGTGTCTGCATTCGGTCACCTCAGGTGGTGCACGGCCGCATGCACTCGNCCATCATCAGGTTGGGCGGCCGAGGCGCGGACCAGCAAAGTCTCGAGGGCCTCGTTTCGGCCGAGTTGTTTGAGCAGAAGACCGACGTGATAGATCAGGTCCAGATCGTCAGGAAGATGGGGTCCAATGTGGTCCAAATCTGCAGCGGCACGTTGGAGTTGCCCGGCTCCAACCGCTTCGAAAATGGGCACAAGGGCCGTTTGTGCGGCAGCGAGGCTCCAGGCGCCTTTGGCCGTCCATGGCATCCAACGGTCGGGGTGTTGCACGGGTGGAGCGGGTTGGACGACGGGAGCAGCCTCCTCCACGGCATCGAGGTTGGGCAATTCAGGTGGCGTGATGTCCTGCGATGGAGCCACCTGGGGGGCAGGCGAGGGGACGTCGTCTGGCTCTTCGATGGCGTCCAAATCAGGGAGTTCTGGCAACGGTTCTGTATGGCCCGTCAGGTCCTCGTCACGTTCTTGCGGGACGCTGGGTGAATGCAACCCACCAATGTTCATCGGCACGGGCTCAGCGATGTCCTCCATTGGGTCATGATCCGGTACCTCGAAGGTGCCTGCATCGGCTCGCACGTCGGTCGGAACCAGCGTGGCCTCTTCCTCCGCCACGTACNCCTTGGTCTCGTTCAACGTTGGGCCGGAGGCATCCATGAACTCGTGCTCGCCGATGACGTCCTGCTCTTCATCAACGGGGGCAGGCGCCTCAAAATCAGGCACGTCAACGGTGATGTCGTCCATCGCCAAGACCGCCTCCACCACAGGTGCGTCGTCGTTCACGGCCGTGGGTTCTGCTTCCAAGAGGGCCAAAATGTCGGCTTGGTCACCGACGTCCGGNCGCGAGCCTTGGTCACGGGGTGACTTGTCGAATTCGTAGTAGCACTGGGGGCACACCGAACTCGGCTCGTCAGGGACGAATCCGCAGAAGGTGCAGGCACCTTCGACCTGCTGCTCCTTCTTCCGCCGCCTGAACATGAGGCAACCTCTCTTCGCCGGGCAGATGGGTCCGGTTTAATCCTCGTCCCTCCTCGTCCGCCGGTCGGCAGAGCCTCATACCTCCCCCGGAATCGCCAGCACATGGGCAAACGGGGCGGCGTCCGACGGATGGACAGCCGGTCCCGTGGAGCGCCTGAGGCGCGCGCGGTGGACGACGGCCCCGCTCCTGTCCGCTGGGACAGAGGACAGGACCATCTGGAGCGCTTCACGAACCTCATCGGTCAGGAGCTGGAGGATGAACTCTCCACCGTCGAAGAGCGTTGGCGGCACTGGAGCAAGGCGCGTTTGGTTGATGCTGGTTTGACCCTGTANGACCTCAAAGCACGTCCACGTGGGCGCCTCTTTGGCGACCCAATCCTGGTGTTCGAGGCCCGGGACGGTGGACGCTTGCCCGTTCATCGCTTCTCTCACGGCGACATGGTCATCCTTAGCCGAACGCGCCCATGGGGCGAGAAAACCGTGGAAGGCTTGGTCCTCGACCGCGGACCGACCCGAGTGCGGGTCGTCGTAGGAGAGCGTCCGAAAGGCGTGCGTGACGGTGTGTGGCGCCTTGATCGTGGCGCCAACCGTGTGGCGCACGATCGGATGGCCGATGCGTTGCTGCGTTTGCACGATGCCGGAGCGGACGACGGCACGCCGCTTCGCGACCTCTTGTTGGGACAAGTGCACGACCCGGAGGCCTCTGCTGCCTCCCCTCCTGGCATCGGTGGACGCCTTCGTCGCCTCCGCAATGACCCGGCAGGCTCCCTCAACGCCTCTCAGTCCGCTGCTGTTGAGGCGGCCCTCCAGCAACGCCTGACGTTGATTCAAGGCCCGCCCGGGACAGGAAAGACGCACACGGCCGTGCACCTTCTCTCAACGATGGCGGCACAAGGCCGGGGCCCAATTCTCGCCACCGCTGAATCCAACGTGGCCGTGGACAACCTGCTGGAAGGCTTGCTCGAATCAGGTGTGAACGCCGTGCGCATCGGCCAACCGGTCAAGGTTCGCGCCTCCTTGCGTGAGGCCACCCTGGACGCACGGCTGGAACATCATCCCCTGCAAGAGGATTTGGCGGCGCTCCGCGAGGAACACGACACCCTCAAGCGCGGGCTGTCGGGGCTTCGTGGCAAAGAGCGTGGTCTGGCGCACAAGGACCTCTCGATGCAGCGACGTGAGATGCAGCGGCTGGAGCGGCAGATGATCGACGGCCTGCTCGACGGTGCCGAGGTGGTCTGTGCCACCACGGTGGGCTCAGGTCATCGGATCCTCGGGTCGCGCCGATTCCCCATCGTGCTGGTGGACGAGGCCACGCAAGCGAGCGAGCCCAGCAGCCTCGTGCCCATCGTTCGCGGGTGCCGCCATCTTGTTTTGGTGGGCGATCACCGTCAACTGCCACCCACGGTGCTCTCAGACCGCGCCACCGAGGGTGGGCTTGGGCGCTCGTTGTTCGAGCGCCTCATCGACCTTGGCTTGCCCACCCACATGCTCACCACACAGTACCGCATGCATCCGAGCATCCGTGAGTTCCCCGGCGCTCGTTTCTACGAGGACCGACTTGAGGACGGCTGCTCAAGGGCAGAGCGACCACCTCCTGCGGGCTTCCTCTGGCCGGATTGGGACCGTCCAGTCGCCTTCGTTCCGGTGGACGGCGAGGAGGAATTGGACGCGGAAGGCGCTTCGAAGGCCAACCGCGACCAGGCGGCGGCGACGTTCAGCATCGTTCGCGACCTTCTCGCAGCAGGCGACCTCGAAGGTCATGACGTTGGCGTCGTGACGCCGTACACGGCTCAGGTTCGTCTGTTGACCGACCTCTTCGACGAAGGTGGAGGCCTCGACGAGGGTGGACGGTTCCACGGGCTCGAAGTACGCAGCGTGGACGGTTATCAGGGCCGTGAGAAGGAGGTCATCGTGTTCTGCACCGTCCGTTCCAACGCCCGAGGCGAGATTGGCTTCTTGTCCGATCGCCGCCGTCTCAATGTGGCCATCACCCGGGCCAGACGCGGATTGGTGATGGTTGGACACCCCCAGACCCTCCGACGCGACGGCACATGGCGAGCGTGGCTGGATTGGGCCGAGGAACTCGGCCTGATGGCATGGCACGTTGGCCGAGGTTGAGGCACATGTTCAACAGGGAGCGGCCCAAGCGCGCTGCATGGCCTCTCCAATCAGCCTCAACCCGGGCGGAGGGACACTTGCGCAACAGGCGCTTGCGACCGCCCCTGAAGGCATGCTCATCGCCCCGGTTTGGCGGCGCGCGGCTGCGTTCATGACCGACGTCATTGTGCTAAGCCTGCTGCTCCATTTCCTCTCAGGCCAGCAACTCCTGCTGATGTTGTCCGCCAACGTCTTCGCGCTCGAGACGTTCGATGCACGCGTTGTCGCCGGTTACATTGTGAGTTGGATCTTGTTCTTCGGTGCGTTCTGGCTGTATTGGAAGTACACGGGTCGAGCGTACGGCCGCTCCCTCGGGCAGCGCGCGTTCCGCATCGCTTTGGTGCATGATGACGGCACGCTCCTTCCCGAGGACCACTGGGGTCCACGTGCCGCCGCCAAGCTTCGGTATCTGATTCCGTTCATTGGCTGGTTCTGGTTTGGCGCTCGTGATTTGTGGAAGGCACGTTCGTCCGGTGCGGAATACCGCACGGGGGTGGACCGTGCTCACCACACGGTGGCGGCCGTGGATTGGTCCCTCCCATCGGAGACGAGGCACGGCCTTCGGTGAGGCTCATCAGCACCGCATTCAAGTACGGCGTGGCCTTCTCTCGCCGCATGGCGGAGGAACACAGCGCGCGCGTGGCTTCCATCGAAGCCAGGCTTCAGTCCGTCCGAATGGAGATTGACGACGACGATGAAGACGTGCTCGACATCGAAGTGGTGTTGATCAATGAGGCTGCCGTTCCGCTTGGCGGCATCGATGTCCGCGTGGTCACCACCGAGGGCAAGGAAGTCGGCCCGTTGGTGCCCATCAGTTCACTCGGACCAGGGGCGCAACGCAGCCTCCGCTTCCATCTTCACCTCGATCATGGTGAGTGGTCCCTTACGGCCAACACCATGTCTGGTTCGCTTGACCTCGGCCCCTTTGCATGCGACATGGAGTACGAGGCGCCCAAAGGGCGTAAACTCGCCAACGCCATGGGGTCCAGCCTCTTCTCGGGCGCCTTTGAAGGCCAACTCGATGAGTTTGGCCAAGTGGCTGAGCGCGGACTCATCGATGCATCAAGCGTCCAGATGACGAGCTTTAGCGCTGAAAACGCCGAAGGCGGTGCCACCACCATCCGTGCTGCGGGCACCTTTGGTCACGCTGAGGAGGGAGGCCCGAAGACCCCGCCATGGGCCGGCGGTGCTTCCGCACCGGCTCCGTTGGTCGAAGCATCGCTGCCAGCTGCAGATCCCCTGCTGGCACCGGCCACGCCTTCACCCGCCCCGGCGGCCCCACAGCCTGAGGCACCTCCTGCTGCAGACCCCTTGCTCGCCCCCATCACGCCGACGCCAAAGGAGCCTGTGACCGCACCTGAAGCGCCGCCGACACCCGCTCCTGTCGACGTGGCACCAACCCCTCCGGCCACGCCTCCATCTGCTCCCTCTGGTCCCTCAAGTGGTCCCCCGTCTGGGCCTCCATCCGGCCCTCCCACTGGCCCACCGAGCGGTCCCCCGTCCGGGCCTCCAAGCGGTCCGCCATCAGGGCCTCCTTCAGGCCCCCCAAGTGGTCCGCCGTCAGGACCGCCCACCGGCCCACCGAGCGGTCCTCCGTCCGGGCCACCTTCAGGTCCTCCAAGCGGTCCGCCATCTGGACCACCTTCCCGAGCGGTCCTCCGTCCGGGCCACCTTCAGGTCCTCCAAGCGGTCCGCCATCGGGCCCTCCAAGTGGCCCACCGTCCACGCCCTGAGCGAGGTTGAACTCCATGTCGGATACCTTCTCAATGGAGTTGTGTGGCTCGAAAGGCGCATGGCAAATCGTCCCCGAGGGATGCGACGGCATCGACTTGGAAGCCGTCGGTGCGAAGATCGTCGCTGACGGTTATGCGGTGGGGCTTCGCACGCGCTTGATGTGGACGTTTACAGGCCCAAGCGACCTCTCTTTGTTCCCGAGCGGTAAATTGCTGGTCAAGACCCAAGATCAGGAGCTCGCGTCGAACGTCGCAGAGCGCCACCTCAACCACTGGATTCAGACGGGTTGAACGGCATGGACCTCAACACCGTCGTCGCTCGACTCCTCGCAGACGAGGCCGTGGTGTATCCCACCAGCACCCTTCCTGGTTTGGGCGCCCGGCCAACGCCACAAGGGTTGGACGCGGTGTTTGCTCTGAAGGCACGCGATGACCGTAAACCGGTCAGCTTAGCGGTCCGCAACCTGCAACAAGCCGGGGCTTTGGTCCACATTCCTGAGCTGGCCCACGCGCTTGTCGAGGCGTTTCCTCCGGGGAGTCTCTCCCTGATTCTGCCTGCTCGCGAGGCACAAGATGCACGGCTCGGTGGCCAAGCCATCGCGGTACGATGCGTGGTCGACCCAATCGCACTTGCGCTTGTGGATGCCGTTGGGCCCATCACGGCCACCAGCGCCAACATGAGCGGTGAGGCCCCTGCTTTGGACACCGAGGTGTGTGCACATCAACTTGGTTTACCCCGAGGCGCCGCAGCACCTGGCGTCTGCCCAGGCGGGCCCGGCAGCACCTTCCTTCTGCTTGAGGAACGGGCCGGAGCCACGGAGGTAAGCGTTATCAGGGCGGGCGCTGTACCTGAATCGGACGTGATGGCATGGGTGACTTCGAGGAGGGCATGAAGTACTGGCGTGATGCCGGTCACGTGGCCCGACGGACGCTCGAGGCCATGAAAGACGAACTTCAGCCAGGAAAAACATGGCACGAAATCATCGAGGCCGCTGAGCGCTTCATCCATCGACACGGCGGCAAGCCAGCCTTCCCAGGGACCATTGCGGTCAACAACATCGCCGCCCACTTCACCACCGAGCACACGGTCAGTCCACCAGAAGGCTGGGAAGGCGACATGGTGCTTCAGAAGGGCGACTTGGTGAAGATCGACTATGGTGTGCACATCAAAGGACACATCGGTGACAATGCCCTGACCTTCGAGGTCGGCAACACCAACAACCACACCGAGCAAATCAAGGCCGCCCGCGAAGCACGCGACGCGGCCATTGAGATGATGCATCCGGGCACACCTTGGCACAAGGTCGGTGAAGCGGCAGCACAACCCTCCCTCGACGCCGGCTTCCAACCCATCAGGAATCTGTGCGGCCACCAGCTCAAGCCTTGGGTGCTCCATGCTGGCGTGTCGGTGCCGTCCTACCGATGCGGACCTGATCATCAGGGGTTCAAAGGCGTCGTTGAGGAAGGCTCTGTGTACGCCGTGGAGCCGTTCAACACCACCGGTGAGCAGGGCCTGATCAAGAACATGGGCCCGAGCAATTCGTCCAACATCTACCGAGTGACGGGCGCCACCACCTCCCGAAAGGCACGTGCGAAGAAGCAACTCAAGCCGCTCGGAGCACAAATGGCGCGCAACCTCGAAGAGCGGTATGAGACCCTTCCCTTCGCCGAACGTTGGGCCTACCCCATGCTGGAGAAGCCCTTCCCGGACGCCGATGAGGCCAGCCGGCAATCCAAATGGAATGCCTTGGTGAAGAAACTCGTCAGCATCCGGTTTTTGGAAACGTACCACGTGCTGGCCTGTGCTGATGATGGCATGGTTGGGCAATTCGAACACACGGTGGCGGTCACCTCAGGCGGCCCTGAGATCCTCACGGTCGAATGAGCTTGGTGATGCAGGTCGCCTTTCTCTCCCCATGACTCGATGGTGAGACGTCCCCTTCTCCATGTCCAGGTGCACCGCTCATTTCTGCCGTTGGGCCGACCGTCGATACATCCGGCAAGGGTTATGAAGGCAGGACGCATACGAACATCTGAACAGGTGTGAATTGGCTTCGTTGAGTGCATCCCATCCCCTCTGCGTCTGCTCTCGCCCTGTTCACCTTCATTCACTCCGGCCGCGAGGCTGTTCACAAACGGTTTGCACCACCCGCTGAACGTTAATAGGTTCAGAAATAACACAACATAACCGCGCAGTACGTCGGTTTTGAAGCATCTACCTGAAGTTAATAGGCGGAGTATTCAAATAAGACGGTTGATTTGGAAAGAAAGCCCGTAACGGGCAGGAAGGACTGAAAATGAACAACGAAAACCGAAATGATGAGGCTGTGAGCCCCGTTATCGCGACCATCCTGATGGTGGCGATCACGGTCGTGCTCGCTGGTGTGCTGTACGTCTGGGCAAGCTCCCTGGCTGAAGGCAACACCGACGGTGACATCGCCTTTTACGTCTTCGACGCCGAAGACGCTGGTGGCGACCTCACCGACGGCACCGATGACAACCTGGTCCGCGTCACCATGACGCAGGGCAGTGACATCAACTGGGCCTCTGTGAACGTGAAGATTAGCGTCAACAACGGCGCGCCCATCGACTGCGACCGCCAGGCTCCTGGTGAGACCGTCGACACCAACTGCGCTCTGATTGAGTTCGGCGACGACTCCGACGCCGACTGGAGCGTCAGCGACGGTGTGACCATCGTCGAGAACGGTCAGGCCATCTGCTCCGCTGGAGAGACCTGCAGCGTCAAGGTGACCATCACGAACACCCGTGAAGGCAACACCATGGACGAGTCCTCCACCGTTGCTCAGTGAGCTTCGAGTGAAGGATCTTCACCGTACACACCACGTCCAGTGAAGGACGCGGCCGTCCCCCCGGGTGCTGCGGCANCCGGGGGGGCCTCCCCCCTCATTCCCCATGTTGACGCGCCTCAGCGTTTGGCGTCCACACGTTTGCCGGACCGCCGAACCACTCTCGGATCCACGCTCCCCACAACGGAATCATTCCGCCGATAACGGTTGATAGGCCTTTGAACGGCTTCGGCCAAGTGCGCTCAAAAACNCCCGTGAGCAACATCAGCATCGCCGTTGCCTCGATGACGGTCAGCACAAGGCCGAGAGGTGTGTCCCAAGGAAACCCACCTTGCCGAATCGACAAGGCCCACCTGATGTCTGCCATTTGCCATCCAGCGAGAAGCAAGAACGGGGCACGTAGATGTGCATGGCGTTGGAAGCGCAAGGTCATGGCAAACTCCGATGGTGCCCTCACGTGTTTTTTCCTTCGCAACAAGCGAATGAGTCCCCGGCCACGGCGCATCCGNTGATCCCACCGGGTACCGAGCGCGTGGGGCGTCGAGTCGTGAAAGATGGCACCTGGATGTTGTGCGGTCCTGTACCCCTGCTCAGCGATGGTCGTCGCGATTTGAGCGTCGTCTGCGTTTGAGGTCACGTCGAAGGATTCTGGGTCCATTAGGTTCGCACGGAAGGCCATGAGGCTGCCTTCGAGGAAGGGTGTGGCTCCAAGGCTGCTCTCAGCTTCACGGAGCCAGGAAAACAAACCTCTGTGTCCAGCTTCCATGGAGGTCATTCCACGGCGATCTGGTCGCCCACCTAGGGCGCCGAGGCCCTCCTCTCCCATGGCACGGATCAGCGCCTGCAAGGCATGTGGGGCACAGGTGGCATCGGCGTCGACCATGATGACAATCGCATCAGGAGAGGCTTCGCGAACCCTTGCCATGGCCAACTGCACTGCTGCCGTCTTTCCTTTGCGTTCTTCCATGGGTATGAGCAGGTGGCTGGAGAACGCATCAGGGTTGGACGACAGCCAAGCCTCAGCCGCCTCAAGGGTGCCGTCGTCTGACGCGGAGTCGATCACCATCAGGTCCACGCCAGCCTCGCGAAGGGTGTGGCCCTCAATTCGCTGGGTGGCGAGGTTGTCGAGCCTTCGCTCGATGACCGTCGCTTCGTTCCACGTGGGCACCAGCACGACCACGTCGGGCATGGTGTCCATGTGGATTGCATCTGTTTTGGGCGTCCACGGCGACCGCATCGCCTTGATGCAACGTTGCCGGTGGACGAGGAAGGGCAGCCCAAACCAGAGGACAACCGCGCCCTCAGCCAACGCCCACCAAAGCACGCACCTCCGTCCTTCCCGGTGGTTTCAGCACTTCCCGTCCATCGGTGCGCTCATGGCCAACTTTCGCATGGCCTGTGATATGCCGCACGTGATCCATGTCGGGCCGTGCGATTCCCCCGGTGGCATCCGCACCGTCATGCNGACCTTGGCTGAACATCCACCCGAAGGGTGGACGGCTTCGCTGTTGGCCTCGCATGCACCCACACGCATTGGGATGCTTNGGGCTGCACGCCAGTCNACTCGCGAGTTGCGCACCCTGCCCGATGATGCCAAGACGCTCGTTCACCTGCATGCGGCCAGCGACTGGTCGCTCCGGCGCAAGCTCCGCTTGGCTGCAGCGTGCAAAGTTCCAGTTGTCCTTCATCTTCACAGCGGGGATACGGCGCGCTGGTTGCGGTCCTCGACCAAGCGGGCGGGTCGAATNCGTTCAGCCATCCAGCGCCATGTTGACGCGGTGGTGGTCCTCGANACGGCGTGGAAAGATGTGCTTGAACCGATGACCGGCCAGGTTGAAGTTGTGCCCAACCCGGTCCATCCGATGCATCGGCCGGCCGATGAAGGCCGCCAGGAAAGCGAACGCCTCTTGGTGATGGGACGCGATGCGGCCGTGAAGCGTCGCGATTTTGCACTCGATGTGCTCGCCTCGGTCAGGCAGCGGCGGCCTTCGGTTCACTTGCACCTGACTGGAGGCCAACCTCTGGAGGGGGATGGTTGGACGCGTCATGGCTGGTTGTCGGAGGCAGAACGGTTGGCCTTGCTGCACAACAGCAGCGCTGTGCTCCTGCCTTCTCGGTTTGAGGGACAACCGCTCGCTGCCCTCGAAGCGCTTGCCTGCGGCGTGCCCGTCATCGCAGATGCAGATCTCGTCGGGTTGCCCGAAACCGTGGTTCGACCAACCAGAGCCACGGTGGAAGCATGGACGACGGCGGTGCTTGAGACGCTCAGCGCGCCAGCGGACACGGCCGTGTTGTCGGCGTCAGTGGCCCAACATGCGGTCGAGCGNGTCGCTTCGCGTTGGACGGAGGTGTACGCCATGGCCTTCGAAAGGCGTGCTGCGTGAATCACACCCCATGGCCGAGCCGAGCATCGATCAGTTCGCCAAGCCCGTCATCCAGAGAGACGGTGGGACGCCATCCAAGGTCTGCGGTGATGGCCGCAAGGTCCGCCATGGAATGGTCCAGGTCTCCTGAGCGAGCGGGCCCCATGAGCGGGATGAGGTGGTCGCCCTTCAGGCCGCGTGCGCGAAGGGCCGCAGCCAACGTTTGCACCAGTTCGAGGAGGCTCGTCTGCTTCCCAGTGCCCACGTTGTACACGGCTCTTGGGGGATGGCTCCACGCGTCAGAGGCGAGGCGAACAAGGAGACGTGCGACGTCGTCAACGTGAACGAAATCCCTTGTTTGCGAGCCGCCACCAAACAGGGTTGGGGCTTCCTTGGCGCACATCTTCTTCACGAAGATGGGGATGACGCCGGTGTTGGGCCCCTCGCTGCGTTGACCNGGGCCGTAGACGTTGAAGAAGCGCAGCGCGATGGCTTCCCACCCTTGCTGACGACGCCGTAGGACGGCCTGCTCGTTGGCCCATTTGCTGTCGGCGTAGGGGGATTGGCGTGCCCCAACCAGGTCCTCTGTGTGNGGCAGGCCGTCCACATCACCGTAGACGGCAGCGGACGAGGCCAACACGAGCCGATAGAGACCTCGCTCTTCCATGTCCTCAAGCAGGCGGTCGGTGGCGTGGACGTTGACGTCCATGGTGGCCTCAGGGTCCTCCATTGATCGAGGAACGGAGCCTTGGGCGGCCAGATGAATCACGGCGTCTACGCCTTCGAGCGCGCTCGCCCGTGCGTTCGCGTCGCGTACATCGCCCAACACGACGCGAGCGCCGGCGGCTTCGAGCGCGTCGAAACGAGACCGCAAGCCGGTGCTCAAATCATCAAGCACGGTGACCTCATGGCCCGATTCAAGGGCCAGTGCAGCGCACCGGGCACCGATGAACCCGGCTCCTCCTGTCACGAGAGTCTTCACGGTCTCGGGATTCCTCGGCATGGCTTAGACTTGTGCAGGTGAGGATGAAGACCCTGCTTCGAACACCATGCCATGTGGGGGTTCTCGGTCGGTTGATGTTGCGCCGTGCGTACAACGCCGGCGAGGACGTCAAGGCCCAACAACTCGCGTGGAAGTTGATTGAGAAAGGACGTGACCTGCTTGTCGCTCAAGACGTCCTCATACGCAGCCTATGGCGTACAAGCGCGTACGATCAGGTTCTGGAGCTGACAGAACGTTGGCCTGACGCTGACCTCCATGGGCTGGGAGCACAGGCTGCCAAACGCCTGCAAGGGGAGCGACCAGCACCCAAGGTTCGGCATGGGAAAATCCCCCCAGAGATTCTCCGGTCCGTCGCATTTTCTTCGACCGACATGGTTGAGAATTGGCACCAAACCGGTTCCGTTTTGTGGTTCCAACATCCAGACGGTTGGGTCCATTGGACCATGCCCGATGGATGGGAACTCAGCACGTGCCATCCATCTCTGCTGGAGCTTTCCGCGGATGTTTTGCTGCGCCCTTGGGTTCCATCCGTTCGGTCCCCTCTCACGCCGGGGCGCGTTCCTGGCACTGAATTGGCCCTTTCGTGGTCTGCTGGGACCGACTCGACGGCAGCGATGCAATTGCTCCCTTCCGACACCGTCCTTGGTTACCACCGGCGGACCGTCGATGGATTGCTCGACCATCGGAATGCAGACAGAACCATCGCTGCTGTTCAGAACGGCGGTCACCGCGTGGTCACGGTTCCTTCCGATCATGAGATCATTCGCACTCATCGCGGCAAAAGCATCGGTTTCAGCACCGATTATGCCTCNGGCGTCCATCTCATCCTCTTGGCGGATCATCTGAATCTTGGGGGCATCGCGTTTGGGGTGCCTTCGGACAACACATGGTTGTGGAAAGGTCGTAAATTCAGAGATTTTCCGTCCACGCACCATTGGAAAACATGGTCGGCTCGATTTTTGGAGGCAGGCCTGCATCTTGTCCTTCCCATCAACCACATCTCTGAAGCCGGAGCCATGCGCATTGTTTCGAACGGGCCTTGGGCAAATGTGGTGAATTCTTGCATGCGAGGTGACGGGAAAACAGGGTGTGAGCGGTGCTGGAAATGCTTCTTGAAAAACGGGCCACTGGGAAGGCCTTTTGANGAAAAGAGCCGAGAAATCAAAACCTTTCTTCGCGCTCGTCCGCTTCGGACGGCACAGCACGCGTTGTGGGCGATACAATCGATGGACCTCGAGCATCTTGTGCCAGATTTAGCCCACTTGCTTGCCGAGGACCTTTCTTGGTGGGAGGAAGCTTACCGCCCCGGGCTGGACCTCATTCCGTTCCCGTGGCGGGAGGAAGTCGAGGCACGAACACGTGAACACATGTTGCAGATTCTCGATGACGACAGCCCATTGTCTCGGGTTGACATCAGCTTTGGAACCGAAGCTGTGGAGCCCTATCCTCCCGAAGCGTCAAAGACGGCCGCGCTTGAAGCATGACGATGACGACGCAACCGTCGGGTTCCTCGGCGGAACGCATGCGTGCGTTAGGCAAAGAAGTCGAACGCCTACGGCGGGATCGCGCCCGTTTGCGGGCATCGGTGTCCTTTCGATTGGGACGTCACCTGACCCGTGCCGTCCAGCAGCCTTGGCGGCTTCTTTTTCTTCCAATCAGCTTTCCACTTGCCGCCTTGAATTTGGGTCTTGAGCGCCTTGGTAGGCGGGCTCCGCCTTTGGAAGCGCTGGCGGCCCCCGTGGTTCACCCGCGCCGTCATGCTGTGGTGTTGTTTCCAACCAACGGCGTCGGTTTCGGTCACTTCACGCGTATGTTGGCGTTGGCGAGGCGGCTGCGCAAACGCGACCCGGCGCTCGAGGTGGTCATGTTCACCACCATGCCTACCCTGCACATTCCCTACAGCGAGGGCATCCCAACCTACCATTTGGCGGGTCGCGGGAAACACGACGAGATGGAAGCCTCAACGTGGAATGGGCTGGTTGAGGACATGCTACGGACCGTCTTGGACGTACACCGTCCACACACCTTCGTGTTCGATGGCGCCTTTCCCTACCGTGGAATGTTGAACGCCATCGCAGAGGAGCGCAACATGCGTGCGGTTTGGGTTCGTCGCGGGATGCTCCGAAAAGGATCGAAGGTCCCGGTTGATAGCGTCGAGCGGTTTGATTTGATCGTTCATCCTGGTGATGGCTTTGAGGCGCCTCAAGACGAGGATTCCGAGCACGACGTCCCCATGTTGCACACCCCTCCGTTCCTGTTGCACGGTTTGGAGGAACTTTTCCCGAGGGAGGTCGCACGCCGACGTCTCGGACTTGCTGAAGGGAAGAAGGTCGTGTATGTGCAACTCGGGGCGGGCCGCATCAACGACATTACCTCGGAGGTTCGTATCGTGACCGACGTGTTGCTGAAAGATCCTGAAACTCAAGTTGTGATTGGTGAGTCCATGCTCGGTGCAAGGTTGGACGTCGACCTTGATCGCGTCATCTTGCTTCGCGATTACCCCAACGTCATGTACCTCAATGCCTTTGACGCGCTTGTTCAAGCGGGCGGTTACAACTCCTTCCATGAGGCCCGCATGGTTCGAACCCCCACGCTCTTTCTGCCAAACATGAACACAGGCATGGACGACCAACTTGCCCGGACCATGTTGGGTGCGGAGGAAGGTTGGGCCGTCATCAACACGGATCGTTCAGTCAAAGGTCTGGAGAAAAGCATCCATGAGTTGTGGAGCCTGAAGCNGNGCGCTCCGCCTCCACAGGTGCCATGGGAAGAGGAGNTGTTGGATGCGATAGCGCTCCCTATGAGAGATAGCGGGCGTTGAAGTCTCGGAGTGCCTTTTGTGCAGGTTCTGAATCCAACCATGCGTCCATGCCATGTGAAATGATGGCAGCCTCTTGGTCCTCAGGCATGCTGCTGCAAAGCGACAGGATACGAGCCACGGTCTCCTCACGGTACGGCTCGTGGATGGCATCAACAGAACCGCCCAACCATCGTTCAAATGGACGCATGTTCCTGATGCTGCCTTCCATTCGTGCCAGCAGGTCATCCCTCACGCCTGGTTCGATGTTTTCACCTTGAAGCGCCCACGCCAGCACGTTCTCGTGAGAAATTGGATGGGCGGCCAACTTCGACCGCACTTCGCGCACCCGCATCCACTTTTGCATGGCATCGTTTGTGACAGGAACGCCATCATGGCGGTGTTCCACCATGTTCTTTCTGAAGCATTTCCAGCAGTTCTCACAGGCGTTCGGAAAAGATCCACGGATGCAGGACCGCGCGGTTGAATGCAGTTCAGATTGCATGACAATCTTGGTGGTCATCACCTCAGAAAGCCCTGCAACGGGAAGGTTCAGNGGCAATCCAGCACCCGCAAATGCAGGGCCCCAGAGGCGGTGATGAGCTGAGGTCATGTACTGGCGTGCCGTTCGGTGGCCAACCCTGTACGCTGATTCCATGATCGTCCCATACGCCGTGGAATCAAGGTTCAGGAAAGAGGCGTTCGCGATCAAAGGAACGGCGGTCGCCATGTCAGTTGGGAACCCAATCGGTGAGCGGAGGTACTCCAAATCCGATGAGCTCCGTACCACAGTCCAACCCAAGCCTTCGACCTGATCAAGGCAGGCATAGGCTGCAGATTTGTTGTAGAGGGATCGCCTCANTTTCCGGGCGGGACGGTCAAGAAACACGGGAACGGTTGAATCGGGCATCAGAAGCAGTGCGGCAGCAGAATCAACACCTCCGCTGAAGGCCAGCCCTGGACGNGAACCGGGACCAGCAACATAAGGGGTCACCTCGCCGNGTTCAAATGAAATCGAGTACCGCCTGATGGCCGCCAAGCCTTGACGAAATCGTTCGCTGACCGGCACACCCACATCAAGTTCCGTCGCGACGAACGGGTGACTCACCAAGATGGCGATGAGAGCGAGGTGATCGGGATGCAGATCTGTCACCGCACAGGCCTGTGTCAACTCCACCTCTGCCGTGGTTTTCGCAATGCATTGGTTGCCTTCCCTCGCCAGGTCTTCCTCATCGGGAATCAAGTGAAGGTGGAGCGTTCGGCCCGTGACCGAAAACTGGACCTCCATGACGGAGCAGGTGCTCAGGGGTCCCAATGAACCCTTGTGCGAATTTGGTGGAACAACGTTGATAGAAAGCAGACTGAGGCTTCTGCGTCATGGCGACCATGGTGCATGTCATTGTGGGCGCACGGCCCAATCAGATGAAGGCTGCTCCGTTGCTGAAAGCACTGCGCTCCTCACCAGACTTCCATCCCGTTTTGGTGGACACCGGGCAACACTACGACCATGAGATGGCAGGGATTTTCATGGAGCAATTTTCCATGGGGAAACCCGACATTTGCTTGGAGGTCGGAAGTGCAAGCCACGGGGTGCAAACCGCCCGAATCCTCGAGCGTTACGAAGCCATTCTCATCGAGCACCGGCCGGGTGCCGTCATCGTCATCGGCGACGTGAACAGCACGGTGGCGTGCACACTTGCGGCGGCGAAGTTGGGGATATTCACGGTTCATCTTGAAGCAGGTTTGCGGTCCTTCGATCGTGGCATGCCTGAGGAGTTGAACCGGATGGTCACCGACGTCTTGGTGGATTTGTTGTGGACCCCATCTCCAGACGGCGACGACCACCTGCGTGCGATGGGGGTCCCTGAGGAGCGCATCGACCGCGTTGGAAACATCATGATCGACACGTTGGTGAGCATGCTTCCGTCTGTTGAGGCGAAAGAACACTGGCGCACGTATGGGGTCCCTGAGCACGGATACGCTGTGGTCACCCTTCACCGTCCGAGCAATGTGGACCAGCCTGAGGTCTTGTCGGGGATTCTGGACCTTCTTCTCGATCAAGCCCAATCCTTGCCAATGGTCTGGCCGCTCCATCCTCGAACGCGTGCCCGCATTGAGGCGCTCGGCCGTTTGGATGAAGTCGAGGCAGCAACAGGATTGCATTTGACGCCGCCCCTTGGTTACCTCGAGTTCATGTCTTGCGTGGCGTCGAGCCGTTGTGTCATCACGGATTCGGGCGGAATTCAAGAGGAAACCACGTGGCTTGGTGTACCATGCCTGACGCTCCGGCCCAACACCGAGCGTCCCATCACGCTGACAGAGGGTACCAACGTACTGACCACACCCTCCAGTCTTCGAGAGGACCTCAAACGCGCGTTGGAAGGTCCGACTCGACACGACGTGAGCATCGATCTTTGGGATGGCGGAACGGCCGAGCGATGCGTNACCTCCCTTCGTAAACACCTGAGGTGACTCGGCTGAACATCATCTCCCGAAGGGTTCTCAACCGGATGTTGAGCAAGAGCGACAATCCAGTTCTGCACCTCGCAAGTGAGCATCGGAGTCGACCGACGCCGCTCAAAGACGCGTTGATTGAGCTTGATCTGACGCATGAAGAACTGGTGGATTTTGCGACGCAAGCCTCCAATCTGCTCCAGCGGTTTCCTCGAATGGCCGCCGATGTTGAACTGGCCACCTTGCGTGCTCACGCCAGCAAACATCCAACACGACTTGCGGTTGTTGTCGATGCGTTTCCTTCCCTTCGCCAGGATCCCCGTGCTCGCTCGTTGCTGGATCGAGTCGATGCAAAACGGATGCGCGATCTTGAGGACGACACGCTGCTGTTCGATGTGCTCGGTCAACATGGCTTGGAAGGCACCATCACAATCGAGGGCATCATGAACGCCTGTGCCGATCGTCAGCGCACCCTCAACGACGTACGACGGTTGATTCAACATGACCTCATGGTCAGATCGGAAGACGAGATGGACGTGTATCACACCGCGCTTGAGTCCATGTTGCTCTCATCGGACATGAAAACATCACGACAATTCTACGTTGCTGCATTGAGGGAACTCGGCGAGCTGAACGCTGAATTTGGCGTACGTTTTGGTGAAGCATTTGATGCTCGAATGGAAGATTCACGAGGAACGCGTTCGTACATTGTCTTTCTGAACCGCGTTGGCGATACCCCTCGTGCCATCCAACTCCTTGAGCAGGGCATCATTGAGGACGAGGAATGGGTGGCGGCGACCCTCTCAAGNTTGCGAGAAAAGGAAGAACTGCGCATGCTCGAGGCCACGTTTACCTCAAACCTTGACGTTGCACTGGAACGTGGTCTCCCATCCCTCCAAGCGTACATGGACGCGGCGTATAGTGAGTCCACACGAAAGAAAGACTTGGCATACGTCTTCTTCCGCTTCGTTCATCCGATGTACAAGGAAGAGAGGAGTGAAGCGTTGGCGAAATTGGCCATCCATTGGGGTGAACGCATACTTGATCACTCGAAGGTTTCCAACACCATCGCCATCCACGTCTCGAACGCATACATCACGCTGGGCGACATCCATGCAGCACTGAATGCGTTGAACGTTCATGGTAGCCCAAATTCAGAGAAAATCCAGGACAAGATATCTGGTTTGGAAGGGCTCCTTGCCCTGCATGAGCACGGTTTCAGGCCTGTACCTCTTCCCGAGGTTCCGGAGGATTTTACCCCCGTCCCAAACCGCATCGTCTACCTTTTGCACAACAGTTTGCCCTTCAACTCTGGCGGATATGCTGCCAGGGCGCATGGGCTCATGCGGGGCGTGGCAAAACTCGGCTGGGACGTTCACGTTGTCACACGAGCTGGATACCCGCATGACCGACGCATCATACCCGAAGAAGGCCATCCTGACATGGAAGTCATCGACGGGATCACGTACCACAGGATGTATGAGTTGGAGGAGGGGTATGGGCAAGTCAGAATCCTCCGATACTACGAGGTCTATCAGCAACATTTGGCTCGCAAAGTGGCCGAAATTTGTCCCTCCGTCATTCACGCGGCTTCAAACCACCTCAACGGCTTGGTGGGCAACGCTGTCGCCGCTCATTTCGGCCTTCCATCGATGTACGAGGTCCGTGGGTTGTGGGAAATCACCCGTATTTCTCGCCAACCGTCGTTTGAAGACAGCACCTACTTCGAAATGATGGTCAAAATGGAAACGCAGGCTTGTCGGGAGGCGACGGGTTGCCTTGCCATCACAAGAGGTTTGATCGACGAGATAAATCGCCGGCTTGAGCAACCACGAGTGGTTGATTATCTGCCCAACGGGGTTGAAATTGAGCGGTTCTCCCCGCGCGAACCTGATGAAGCACTTCGAACCCAACTTGGCTTCCCTCATGACGCGGTAATCATCGGATATATCGGCTCGATTGTTTCCTATGAGGGGCTNGACCTGCTGATGGAGGCGCTGCCACAGGTCAAGGCAGCCACCAACACGCCCTTCCGGGTCCTCATCGTCGGTGATGGGGCGTACATGGAACGCGTGCAGAATGCTTGCAAAGCGAATGAATTGGACGATGTGGTGACCTTCACCGGGCGCGTTCCGCACGAGGAGGTTGAATCGTACTATTCGCTCGTTGACATTGCCCCCTTCCCTCGCTTGCCGTTGCCGGTCACAGAGTTGGTCTCACCCTTGAAACCGTTTGAAGCAATGGCCATGGAGAAGGCGGTCATCGCTTCGGACGTTCATGCCCTTACTGAAATTGTTCAACATGACGTTACGGGTCTGTTGTTCGAGAAAGGGAATGGTTCCAGTCTCGCTGAAACGCTGGTGAGGTTGATTGACGACTCCGATTTAAGGAATCGACTGGGCGGCACCGCTCGCTCCTGGGTCCAAGATGAGCGCGATTGGAACGCGATCGCACGTACACTCGGGAGCGCATACGAAAAATTGGGGGTGGTGCCATCCAGCCGCTGAATTGGTCCAGGTGGGGTGATCCTCAGCAGGTCGTGCCTGATGAACTCCCGGCCTGGCGCGACGGCCCTTTGTTGGTCGATCTCGGCGGGCATCAGGTGCCGATGATGCTGACAAACACAGGGAAAACCAACTCCGGTGGGTACTTGCTTGTGGTGTTCAATGGGGCTGTGCGGAACCGCGCTGAATCCTCTCCGCCGTTTTACTCGGGTGCGGGCCTCGCTCGGTCATATCCGGGACCGGTGCTCTCGATTTCCGATCCTGGGACGCATTACAATGAGGTCAATTTGGCATGGTATGCTGGGTTAACCGGTTTTGAGACCCTGCAAAAAGAGTTGGCTGCNTTCATTCANCGGCTCTCCAAGAAGCATGGCATCAAACCCTTCCTGCTCGGCTCATCAGGCGGAGGTTTTGCGTCGTTGTGCTTGGCTTGGCTGATTGGTGAGGATGCAACGGCATTGGCCATGAACCCGCAAACCGATTTCTTCCGTTACTTTCCATCCCCGGTCGCTCGCTACTTGCAGGTCTGCTATGGGCTTCCAAGGACACCAGAAGCACAACAGGACTTGGAGGANCGCGGCGTCATCACAAACGTTCAGGGACTTGATTTCACGAAGCCNCGTGTTCTCGTGTTGCAGAACATGTTTGATGCGCATCATCTCGCGCATCACTTCCGTTTCCTCTCAGCATCTGGAGATCTGCAGCACGGAACCACTGGACACGATCATGGTATCGATTGGATGGTCGCCCCTTGGGGATTTGGACATCAGCGGGTTTGGCCTGAGCACGTTCAACTTGTGATCAATGCCGTGCATGATGGCTTGACTAACTCCGAGGTCTTGCGCCTTCTTCAACAGCAATTCTACCCNGAAGGGACTGCAATCGAACCGATGACAAGGTTGGTTTCGGAGGAAGCGGTTGAAACAAAGTTCCCCATGCTCGTCAAATCTGATGGTTCAACGCTGAACATTGGAACACACGATTTCGACAAGGAAGACGTCATCACCGAGGAAATACACGGTTGGGGCATCATTCGCCCGCTTCTTGCTGGTGGTTCTCTCGGCCCCGATTTGTATCGCGCGCTGTACTTCATTTTGCATTGGGCGAAGTGGTCGCAAGGCAACGTGCAGCTCCCCCCTCCCCCCTCACATTTGATTCAACAAAGGGTTGAGATTCTCCATTGGCTTCTCCCGCTGATGGAGGAAACNGGAGGCCTCATGCCACATGCAAGTTCCATCAAAGCATTGCTGGAGTTCGAACTCAGTCAGCTTCCAAAGACGTGATCTGATTGTAGGCTTGAAGCGCCTCTTCCGGAGCGCCAATAAACGCGCATTTGCCTTCATGCATGAGCATAATGCGGTCACAAATCCCACTCATCAAACTCAGTGAATGAGAGACGATGACCACGGACCCGGAGCCATCAATGAGGTCTCGGACACGTCGCTTACTCCGTTCTCGAAACGATGCATCACCCACCCCGAGCACTTCGTCGATCAGCAAAATTTCTGGTTGAAACGCTGTTGCAACCGAGATCCCCAGTCTAGACTTCATCCCTGCGGAATACATCCGAAATGGGCGATCAAAAAAATGCTCAAGCTCTGAAAATGCTCGAATCTCGTCAATCAATCCGTCAATCTGTGCAGTTGTTCGTCCCATCAAGGCNCCATACAGGTAGCAATTTTCGCGACCGGTGAGCTCCCCATTGAATCCAACGCCGACCCCGGCAAGGAGGGAAACAGAGCCCCGCAATGCGATGGTACCGCTGTCAGGAGGGAATATGCCCGCCAAGAGTTTCAACAGTGTTGATTTCCCTGAGCCATTTTTGCCGATGATCCCCAGCACCTCTCCCTCGTGAAGTTCGAAGTTGATGTCAGAGATTCCTGCAGCCGTCGCATCCAGTTTTTGGAAGCGCTTTGGGAGCGGATAGGAGAGCGTTACGTCTTCACAACGCAGAACCGTTCTCATGCGTAAACCACCGCCTTGTGTGCCTTTGTTTCAAACACGATGGTGCCGACAACGAGGCTCAGGACGCTGACCAACGCGAACACCGTATAGCCAGTCGCCGGTATTCCAGTCGGTTCGGAGAGGAGGATGCTCCGCACCTCGGTGATGGGCACAATGGTCGGGTTGCATTGTACAACGGCAGCAAGCCAACCGTCTCCGAACCGCTTGCCGAACATATCGTAGGTCCACATCACGGGCGAGAGGAAGAACCCCACGCGAAGCACAAATCGAATCGCGTGCATGACATCAGGGATTCTGGTGGCCAGAGGGGCCAGCAGGATACCCGTTGACCAAGCAACTAGTGCGGTAACGGCAAGCCAGACTGGGATGAGCAGGAAAGACCAGCTCAGCTCCAACTCATACCACCACACGAAGGGGAAAATCGAGACCATTGAGAGGAGGGCCATTTGGAATGCCATCACAGCACTGCTCGCGCTAAAGATGGACTTTGGAACACGTGCAAACTGGAACAGATTTCGTGATGAGATCAGCGAATTGGAGGAGGAAGACAACACCGTGGAAAACAGACGCCAGAACATGGCTCCGATGAACACCATAAGCGGGTAAGCGAAGCGATCAGTGCCCACCAAGATTTGGAAAATGAACGTGTACACTGCGGCAAGAAGAAGCGGCTCGAGGATGGCCCAGCCTAGTCCGAGGCCGGCGCGACGGTAGCGTGACGTGAAATCGCGTTTGACCAAAAGCCGAATGAGGTTCCTTTCCTGCCAGAGGTGCTGGATGGTCCGAAGGGGGGTTGAGAGGCGTCCACCCCCTTGCCAAAGGGTGGTTANCCCCTCGTCAGAATCCTCGTTCACAGAAATCCGTGCCCCGCCCGTTGAATAAAGTCAACCGCCGTTCATGGATGCTAGGGTCCGATGCTTCAGGTTCGGGCCGTTCACGGCCACGAGGTTGAAATCCGAATCCTATGCCCACGCACCATGGCCGAGGCNCAAATGCAGACGGTGGGTATCATCGGTCTGGGCTACGTTGGCTTGCCCACAGCCATCGGCTTTCACGATGCAGGTTTTGAGGTGTGGGGGGTCGACATCTCAGAACGCACGGTGAACATGGTTCGTGCCGGACAGAACCCGACCGGCGACCCTGACGTGGATGACATCGTACCCGCTTCTGGCGCCCCCCGGTGGAACATCACCACGTCCACCTCAGAGGCCGTGCCGCATTGCGATGTTGTGTTGGTTACGGTTCCAACGCCGGTGACGCATGATCTGAAGCCAGATTTGACCTTCGTCGAAGCCGCGGGACGTGCCGTGTTTGAATCGCTGCCACGCGGCAAAAACACCGTGGTGGTTTTGGAATCCACAGTCTACCCCGGCGTGACCGCAGAAACCTGGTTGCCTTTGTTGGAGGAACTCGGACTTGAGCAGGGCGTGGACGTGACCATCGCGTATTGTCCGGAGCGCTTCAACCCCGGCGACCCAGCCCACGGGGTACGGTCGGTCGCGCGTGTCATCGGTTGCAGCGACGAGAAGGTCGGGGCTCAACTCGTTGATTTGTATTCCAAACTGACCAGCGAAGACGTTCGTTACGTTGGGCGGCTTGAAGTTGCGGAAGCAGCGAAGGTGATCGAAAACGTTCAGCGTGACCTCAACATCGCTCTTGTGAATGAATTGGCTCGCATCTTCCCNGCCCTTGGGGTGGATGTCGAGGACGTTCTTTCAGCTGCGGCCACCAAGTGGAACTTCCACCGGTACACGCCCGGTGTTGGCGTGGGTGGGCACTGCATCCCCGTCGATCCGTACTACATGATTCAGCGTGCGGCCAATGTTGGGGTGCCGGCCAACCTCATCACGGCTGCACGAGGCGTAAACCGCTCGATGCCCATTCACGTGGCGGGCGTCATCCGTGACCTTCTCTTTGAAGCAGAAGTTCCCGCAAAAGACGCTCGGGTTCTGCTGATGGGGTGGTCCTACAAAGCGGAAGTTGGTGACCCCCGAGAGACGCCTGCAGAACCCTTGGCTGCCGCGCTCTTGGAGAAGGGCGTGCGGGTTGGAGCGTGGGACCCCCACCTCAACGAGCCTCTTCTTGACGGTGTTTCGGTCCACAGCAGTCTGGCTGAGGCTGAAGGCTACGACCTTGTCGTGTTGGTCACCGCCCACAGGGCCTGCCTCGAGGCCGACTGGCAGGGTCTTCTCTCACGAATGAGGAAACCTATGCTGTTCGACGGGCGTCGTGTTTTGGATCTNGAAGCNCTCGCAGCCATGGGCTGGTCAACGCATGCCGTGGGCAAGCCCTGACCGCTCACCTTCGGTTTCGGAAGAGTCCAAGGATGAACCGTCCGGGGAAAGTCAGCACCCTNCCAACACGCAACGAGAAGCTTTGCTGCGGGTTTGTGGTGCCCTTTGAACGCAATTCATTCACCATCTCATGCCACTCCAACCGGTCGATGTCCCTGGCCGGCGTGGGGTCCGTGAAGTACCGTTTGACGAAGGTGTGGTCCTTTTTCTCCAGCACCCGCACAGCTTCCCATTGGATCCTTGCCACATCTTCTGCTGTGAGCGGTTCAACTGGAATCACGCTGAAGTTCCAAAAGACGTACATCGGGCGGTTTAGCCGCATCGCCAGTTCCCTGGCGATATCGGCTTCATGCGATCGGACCGTGTCGTCAACGATGATGGGCACATCGGTTCTGAATAAATCCACATGATGGAGGATGCCTTCTCGGCCTTTGTGCCCTGCAGGGCCGTCAATCAGCAGAACGTCATAGCGCTCCGGTAACGCTTGCCGAAGGACATCAACGTCATACCACCCAGGACGCTTTGTGTCGGGAACAACAAAGGGCGCGTGAATGTAGGTCGCNCCTTCACAATGGCCAACCCATGCCTCCTCGTCCTCAACTGAATAGACCGTGTAGCGNTCGACCAATGCAGCCGTCCCGTCGCCGCTTCCAAGTTCAAGCACCGTGCTGCCCTTTGGGACCAAGCGTTCGATGGCCGTCAACACGCCACCGTCAATCGCCCAATGCTTGCCGCTCACGACCAACTTGGTGCAAGGCGGCTCCATCAAGGGTTGCACCGTGACGAATTGGACCGCGTGGATTTCTGTTGAGGTTCAGATTTTCCGACGTGGGCCGGTCGGTGCCGAAGCAGGTTCGGGTTCTGGTGCTGCTTCAGGCTCAGGCGTCTCCACCTCGACCGGGTCTGGCTTCGACGGTTCAGGTTCAGGCGCTTCCTGAACCACGGGTTCAGGCTCAGGGACAGGATTCCCTGCAAANCCCGGCACGACCTTCTCCTTCGGCCCGACCTCATCGACGCGTTGCTCGATGGCCGCATGCAGGGCGTCGACACTGTGCGTCCATCCGAGATGATCGTCCGCATACCTGCGTGCTGCACGCTTGCCTTCGACGTACACCGACGCGTCGCGTTCCATGCGTTTGAGCAGGTCAACGATGCCGTCGTGAAAGTCCTCCTTTGCGAAGAGGTGCATGAAGGGCGTCTCGCCGGAAAGCCGGTGCCCGTCGTGGTCGATGCCCGCGACCATCAGGCCAGAAGCGAGGTATTCCGATCGCTTGAGCGGGCTGGCCAACGACCACGCTCGATGCTCCGGCATCGGCAGCAGGCCGAGGTGTGAAGTGCCGAGACGATGCGCCACCTCGTCCTGAGGAAGCCGGCCAAGCACGTGGACGTCATCGCTGCCCTTCGCCATGCGCTTGAGGGCGCCGAGGGCATCACCCTCGCCCATCAGGGTCAGGGTCACGTCCAGTCCGGCGTTCTTGGCCTTCTGGTGCACCATCGGGAGCGCGAGCACCCCGCGGTTTCGATCCATCCTGCCGTGGTAGACCATGTGCAGGGTCCGCTCGGTGGAGCGCCGCTCCGGTCCGGGAAGGAATCGGCGCAAATCGACGCCGGCCTGAAGCACCACGACGCGCTTGGCGTCGAGTTTCGTGAAGGAGCGCACCTGACGAGCGTGTGCTTCGCTGACCACGGTGCCCACCGGTCCTGCATGCTGCCGACCGGCCTTGGCGGCAAGCCGCCATGCGCGGCGCCACACGAACCAATGGATGCGGGCAAGGAAGCCCGCGTCGGCCGGTGGGCTGCGGTCCAGCAGCATCCACGGGACGTCATTCAACACGCCAGCCTTGAGCAACGGGCGCAGGAGCGGCCACTCGATCAGCACCACATCAGGGGTGCTGATCTCACCCCAGCGGACGAGGATGGCCTCTGCGATGGCGCGGCTGCGTCGCCCGGGCCGAGCTCGGACCTCAAGGGTCTGATGGTCCACCCCGTCGATGGCAACCGAGGTGACGCCAGGGCCGAGGAAGGTCACCTCATGCCCGCACTCGCCGAGCCCTTTGGCCAAAGCGCGTTGGGTTGTAGCGCAGAGGTCTGCGTCGAGGTCCCGGACGCTGGCCCAGAGGATCCGCATGGCGGTTCACCGTCTCAAGCAAGCACGTGGTCGAGGACCTCGAGGATGACGCGGCCCATGACGCGGACGTTGTCCTCGGTCAGGTGAGGCTGCATCGAGAGATCGACNGCGAACGCGATGTTTTCGACGGTCATGGGCAGGTCGTCCCGGTGGGCGTCGACGTAAGTCCATGAGCGATAATCGCGGGCGTTGCGACCGATGCCGAAGATTTGCATGGGCAGGCCTTCGTGCTTGGCGACGTCGAGGAAGGCCTCGGCCTGCGGCGTGGTCATGCCCACCAAGTGGAACTGCATCGTGTCGTGGAAGTTCCCCGCCTTCGGGTGAGGCGACGGGATCTCGATGTTGGCGTGGTCGCCGATGATGGAGCGCAGCAGAGCATGGTTGCGGACGTGGATCTCGTGGATGACGGCCAAGCGTGGAATCTGGGGGAGCAGCATGGCGGCGGTCACTTCGTGCATGCGCATGGAGTAGCCAGGGATTTCGTTCTGCAGGCGGTCCATCATCTCAGGATCGAGGCCGTAGTGCTTCTTCCACAGCTTCTCGTAGGAACCGGCGTACAGCGCAGCCTTGGCGGCGTACTCGTCGTCGTTGGTCACGAAGATGCCGCCTTCACCGGCGCTCATGCCTTTGCTCGATTGGGTGGAAAAGCAACCGATGTGACCGAAGGTACCGAGGGGACGTCCGCCCCACGTCGTGCAGTACGCGTGAGCGCAGTCTTCGATGAAGAAGAGGTCATGCTTCTCGACGACCTCCATCACCGCGTCCATGTCGGGCACGTGGCCGCGCATGTAGGACATCAGGAGGACCTTCGCGCCGGATTCGGTCACTTTGCGGTCGAGGTCTTCGGCGTCCATGCCCCACTCGCGGTTCGTTTCGACCAGCACGGGCTCAGCACGGGCGTGGTGGATCACGCTTGGCACGGCGTGGAAGGTGAACGCGTTGGTCAGGATCTTGTCGCCGGGTTCCACGCCGGCGATGTTGAGCGCGATGTACATCGCAGAGCCACAGGAATTGGTGCCGATGGCGTGCTTCATGCCCATGTACTCGGCGAAGGTCTTCTCGAAGCGCGCCGTGAGCAAGTCTTCCTTGGTCGGTGGCTGGTAGCGGTACATGACGCCGCGTCGCATGGCGTCGGTCGCCATGGCAATGCCTTCCTCTGGAATGGGCTTGAACGCCTTGTGGTTGAAGTCGATGATGCGCTCGCCGCCTTCGACAACAAGTCGGCGTCGGGATTCAGACTGCATGGTGTAACGGGAGAATGCCGTGCATTTCAATCAACCTCCAAAAACGAAAGGTTGTGTCTTGAAGATGGAACATTCAGGCTTGACGGCCTTCGTCGAACATCTCGCGGAGGCTTCCGTCCTGAAGCATCTCCAAGACGATGTCCGAACCGCCGATGAGCTCACCGTGAACGAAAATTTGGGGCATGGTCGGGAAGTCGGACCATTCGCACACGGCGGGAATGGCACGGCGGTCGGTGAGGATGTTCACCGAGGCAAAGGGCTCACCAAAGGCTTGCAGCGCTTGTGCAGCACGGTTGGAAAAACCGCACTGCGGCGCACCAGGCTCGCCTTTCATGAAGAGGACGAGGGCGTGCTCGTCCACGATGGCTTGCAATTCGTCAGGGGTCCAATTGAATTCGTCGTTCATGGGGTTCATTCCTCCTTGGGGGGTCGTCGCCTGATGTGGATGCCGGTGCCTCCAGCGTGGGGGTGGAACACGGTGTCGCCCGCCGTTTCGGCTTGTGCCGGCGTCATGCACTTCAGGTCGAGGGCGTGCACCACGTTGGCCGCGATGTGGGGCTTGAAGTGGTTCAGGATCAGTTTCTGGCGCTGCAAGGGCCGCATGCCCTCGAAGGTCGGTGAAATGACCCGCACGTGGAAGTGATCGCCCGTGTTGTTCAGGTCAACGCACTCCACCACCGCGTCAGGGATGAGGGTGCGGACCTCGTTCTCGACCCATGTGGTCTCGACCATGTCCAGCGCTCCGCGCGGACGGTCTTCAATCTGCGCATGGTCGTGCGCGCATTGATGGCGTGCCCGCTGCGGTGCCGCACCATGTCGAGCACGGCAGGTCGGGGGCTCGATGCCCGCCGGGATGCTGCTTGGCTGTCCATGGCGGAAATCAGCGCCGTAGGTTTGGCGCTTATCGGGCAAGTGCTGCTGACCTCCGCGCTGGCCGAGACGACGTATGGGCGATGGATCCTGCTCCTCGACGTGTTCATTGCGGCCTTTCTGGTGCTCGATTTGGGCCTCCCGACCCTGTTGGCGCGGGACGGGCCGACATACCCTTCCGCGCTCCGACCCGCGGTGTGGCGGGTGTGGCGCATTCAGGCCACAATCGCCATCCCCGTGGCGCTGATCGTCGGCACAGCGGTGCTCCAACGGCACCCTGACGTGCCTTCACTCGTGTTCATCGCGGCCTTGGTCTCGCTGTTGCACCTGGCCACCTACGCGCCACGCGCTGCCCTCCGTGCTGCAGGTGAGGCCCGTCTTGAGGCTTGGTCCAAAGTGGTGGAGCGTTCGGTCATGACCGGCGGCTATGCGCTGTTCATGGTGCAGGGTGAATCAGAGGTGCTGCCGTATGCGCTGGTGCTGGCGGCCGGTGCGGCGGCCGGATGGCTTTGTTCTGCGGGCTTGCTCCATCGAACGCTCGGACCCAATCAGGTCGAACCCTCGCGTCTCGGAGCAGCTTGGGGCGCCTCCTGGCGTTCCTTGCTGGTGGCTGGGGCACCCTTTGCCCTGACCGCGGCCGTGCGGCCCTACGTCTCGAGGATTGAGAAATTCCTGCTCGCTGAGGTTCACGGGTACGACGCTGTGGCGGTCTTTCACGTGGCGCAAATGGCCTGGGTTGCAGGTTTGGTGGTGCCCGCCGCCATTCGAGCCGCCCTGATTCCGGCGTTTGGGGCCGTGCGTGACTCAAGCGAAGGCATGGCGGCCGCCATGCGAGACGCGGAAGCTTGGATTGCCCCGCTTGTGCCGCTTGGCTTGATCGCCGGGGCATGGACGGTGCCCATCCTGCTGGGCGGCGTCTTTCCCGCCTCCTACACCAGCGGCGTGCTCGGCGCCGATGCGGGCGACCTCTTCCTCATCCTACTGCCGGGGTGGGGGTTGGCGATGATCGCCACGCCTTCGCTCGCGGGCGTGCAAGCAGGCCTCAACCCATGGCGCTATGCAGGCCGCGCCGCTGCAGGGCTCGGCTTCGCGGTCCTCGCTGGGGTGCTGTTGGTGCCGGGCCATGGCCCCCTCGGTGCGGCGTGGGCGGCCCTCTCGGTGTGCACCGTGCTGGCGCTGCTCGCACTTGCGCTTCGTCCCTCACCCCGCCGCCTTCACAAGGGCGCTTGGGGCGTGGTTGTGCTCGCTTGCGCTCTTGTGCCGTGGTTCTGGCACCATGCGTGGTGGGTTTCGGTTGTCGCCGCTGTGCTGCTCAGCGGCCTTGCGGTGATGGTGGGGCCTCACCATCAAGTTCCGTCGGTCGAATCTGAGTGACGCATTCAGCCCTGAGCCTCTGGCTCGTCCCAAGGTTTGGCGCCCTCGACAGGTGCGGTCTCGGAAGTTGCCTGTGGAGGCTGCACCTCAACCATCGGCGTTGGCTCAGCGGTGGCCAGTGGCGGTTGCACGGCAGCGACCGGTGCCTGAACCGGCACCATGGGTTGCGCGGCCGCAGGCATCGCACCTAGCGTCGTGGGCATGGTGGTGGCTTGCCCGTAGGCCTGGACCGGCATGGCCTTTGGTCCGTTGCTGCTCACCAGTCCAATGATGAGCAAAAGCAAGCCGAGCGGCAGACCACAACATGCAGCGGCACTGGCCAGCGCCCCTCCTCCAAACAGGGCGCCGAGGCCCTCGAACAAGGCGCCGAGCACCGGATCGACGTACATCACGTGGACGCCAGATGAGGCGGTAAAGGAGTAGTCTCCGTCCGTGCAATCGGATTCTCCGGTCAACGTGTCGCAGGCATACCCAATGCGCGTCATGCCAGCGTCGACGTTTCCATCCTCGCCAGGCTCGGGCATGCTGCAGTCCTGGGTGAACTCGTTTGCAGCGTCGGATTCGCCGTCTCGGGTCACGGTCACAGAGCCACCGTCGTCGAAGAAGGACTCGCAGGCGTCGCCTTCGCCGTTCCCATCGTCGTCCTTCATTGGTGTGTCGATGTAGAAGTAAAAGCCGAGTTCACCCATACCGTCAACGTCGTCGTAGGTGATGGTTCCGCTGGTGGCGTTTTCGTAGTTCCACGGATCCTCCAAATCCTCCATGTTCTCCAACGAGGCCACGGAGTTTGAGGCCATGGCGCCACCCACAACCACGCCGATGAGGCTGAGCAGAAGCACCACCGCGCCGGCAATGGTCAGGCCTTTGTTCATGCGTTGACAATGGTGCTGAAGCCAATAAACCCGCCGCTGCGGTCGGATTCAGGCGTTGCGAAGCAGATGCTCCCACGCCCGTGCCACGGCTGGACGCTGGCACCAGTCAGGCAGCAGGACGGGTTGTTCACCCCAATCTGTGCTCAGCACCCGTTCGCAGGCGTCAGCCAGCGCGATGGGGCTCCTGTCCGCCGCGATGCAGGCCTCGGGCAACCATCGGGCCACGTCCCCGACGTTGACGCTGGCCACCGGCGTCCCACAGGCGACGGACTCCTTGGCGACAAGAGGCCCCGCTTCTCTGGAGGAGGTGATCAAGGTCAGCGAAGCCACCATCATGCGGTCCCACACGATGGGGCGGGGCTGCTGCCGCAGCGTCGTCATGCCCACCACCCATCCGCGGGTTTCCAACTCACGGCCGGTCTCAAGGGCGAGGTAATGCTCTTTTTCGGGCCGTCGAGGGTCTGCCGGGAACAGGACATCGAGCCGGTCGCGTCGCCAGCGCCCACGCCACGAGGACATGGGTTGGAGCCAGTCCTCCTCGACCGGCACGTGGCATGGAATCACTTGGGTTTCAGGGCAGTTCACGTCGGTGAGGTGTCCACGCTGTTCTTCAGCAACGAGCACCAAGCGATCGAGGTCAGCAATCATGCGCCGCAAGCGAGGTCCTACGTCGCGATGGGCAAGGCCGACGTCAAGATCCCAGCCGTGCACCACACCGATGCACGGCACATTCCATGCCTTGGCCAAGGCCAAGGCCAAGCCTCCAACCGGCCACAAGGCGTGCACCACCACCGCCTCTGGCCTCCAATCGCCAAGCCAGCGTTGCACCGCCGAGGCACGCCGACGGATGCTCGAGGCCGTCAACCACGCAGAAGCCTGATTGGAGAGGCCCCAATACCTCGGCACGAGCACTTCAGTTCCGTCGAAGGTGTGGAGTCTGGGCGCTTTCGCCACGCCGGCCAAGGTCGAGCGTCGGGATTCTTGATACTGCAGCATCCTCGGGAGGGGGTTGACGACGCGCACGTCGTGATTCGCATCGCGCAGGAGACGCACGTGGTCGGCCACGAAAGTCCCGCGCGCGACGTTGGTTGGAAGCGGGTGCATCCCGCTGAGCACCAGGATGCGCATCTGAATCCCTCACGCGTGCAAGGCAGCAGTGAGTTCGGCCAAGTTGTCGGCCACGCTTGCCCGGTCGTTGAACAGACCAGAGCCCACCACGGCGTTGGTGACGCCCCAACTCCGCAGCTCAGCGATGTTGTGGGCTTTGACCCCCCCGTCGATTTGGAGTTGGACGGCTCGACCGCCGTTGGCCTTCTGCTCAGCGATGGCATCGGCCAACCGGCGCACCTTCGCCTCCACGTTCGGGATGAAGGATTGGCCACCGAATCCCGGGTTGACGCTCATCACCAAGACCAGATCCACGTCTTCGAGGACCTCCAAGGCTGCCTCGACCGGCGTGGCCGGGTTGAGCACAATGCCAACGCCGGCCCCTGCGTCTCGGATGGCGTGAAGCAGGCGGTGCAGGTGCGTGACCGCTTCCACGTGCACGCTGAGGTGATCGCACCCCGCGTCGATGTAATCTTGGAAGCAGGTTTCCGCGTTGCTGATCATCAAATGGGCGTCAAAGGTCGGACGGTCGCCCAAAGCCGCGCGGAGGCTCCGAATGACGGGAGGTCCAAAGGTCAGGTTCGGCACGAAGTTGCCGTCCATGACGTCCAAGTGGAGCCACTCGAGGCCAGCGTCCACCGCTTCTCGGCACGAATCGGCCAAGTCGGCCAAATCTGCGGTGAGCACCGAGGGCGCGATGACCACGTCCGCCATGCATCGACGGGGCGACCGACCCACATGAGCGTTCGCTCCTGACCGGGACAAAGCCTCATAGGACCCTTACCAGAGGGATGGACGGGTGAGCAGAATGGGCGAGGTCGTTTCCATCTCGGACAGCCAATACGAAGCAACCGTTGGAGAGGGTTGGGTGCTCGTCGATTTCTGGGCGCCATGGTGCGGCCCGTGCAAAGCGCTTGGTCCCGTGCTTGAACAGGTGGCTGGGGAACGCGACATCACGATCGCCAAAGTCAACACCGACACCGACTCCATGCATGCCGCTCGACTCGGCGTGCGGGGCATTCCTGCGATGTACCTCTACAAGGACGGCGAACTGATGGGCAGCCAAACCGGGGCCCTTCCAAAGGCCAAGGTCCTCGCCTGGATCGACGGTGCCATGACCGACGCGTTCGGTGAAGGCACTGACTTCTGAATCACGCACCGAGCGCAGTCCTGCGCGCCTCTTGCGCGCTTCCGACCTCACGCAGCAAGCGCTCGCGAAGCGCCTCATGCAACCACATGCCATCGCTCAGGTCCAGCAGCAACCCATGATCGATGAGGTGTTGCGGAGGCACGCCCTCCCACCCGATGGCATCCGCCAAACGTGGCCAAGGTACGGGAGCGTCGGCTGAGGCCAGCGTGGCCAGCATGTCCCGCTCACCGTCGGGCAACGCAGACAAGATTTCCTGGTCCAAAAACCGCAACCAGTCCCCGTGGATGACGTCACCGTAGAGCTCCAACAACTCAAGCGCGAGGGGGTGCCCTCCCGTTCGCTCAAGGACGTCTTCTGGGGACGCCACGTCGCCCGAGAGGTCCTCCAACCATCGTTCCACCACGTCCAGGGGGAGGCCTTCGAGCGGAAGTTCACGGATCACGTCGCGTGTGTGGACGTCACGCTGGTCGTAGAACTGCATCGTGCGCCGTGAGATGAACAACAACCGGACAGGCGTTTTTTCTGCCAGGGAAAGCAGGGCGCCGTAGAACGCTTCGCCTTGAGCCGTGAGGTGGTGCGCATCGTCGATGACCACCAGCCAATACGGAGGAGGGCCACGTCGAGTTGATTCGAATCGGTCGCGGATGGTCCGGGCGTCCGTGAGGTAGGCCAACAAACGCCGTCGCCACAGGTCGATGTTGAGTTGAGCACCGGGTTGCAACGGGAGCGTGGACATCAGGTCGTAGGGGTCGTGCTGATCGTCGATGCCAAAGCGGTGGAGAAGGCTGACGGCAAGACCGGTCACGGTGTCCCAAGGCTGGCACGGGTACCAACACACCGAGAGTTGCTGATCCTTGTCTTGGACGGCCTCGAGCCAGTTGGCCACCAGGGTGGATTTCCCGATGCCGGCGATGCCATGGACGAGCATGGCAGGTCGACGCGCTTCATACCACGTGTCGAGGGTGGCGCGTTCATGTTCTCGCCCCCGCACCTTCCGCGTGGTCGGTGGTGACGTGTGGTACGTGGCATGGGCGCCCGCCATCATGGTCAGACGTCCAGGCGGTGGCTTGCCGTCCTCCTCGCTTCCCCTCCGACGGATGAGCCCAAAGCGAATGTCGCCGTAGGTCAACACCCCTTCGTGCTGAGCATGCATCAGGACATGCAGCAGTCCGATGTCCGCATTGAGGCGCTCACGCGCTTCATGCGCGGGGACTTCGAGGAGTTGCCCGTCTTCGCCGCGCAACAGCACCATGGTTTCGCGGAGCACGTCGGCGCGTGCTTCTGCTGCCGCGGTTCCGGTGTCCGTCAATTGCCAGGTCTTCCGTCGCCGCTCTTCGCCTTCGACGCTGCGGAGGTGCTCGCTGACCCGGGCATCGCGGCTGAGGGCTCGCATCGCGCGGCTCACGTTTGGCGGGTGGAGCGCACACGCCTCCGCGATACCGTCGCGAGTAACGGCGTGCGGCACCACGAATCGATCCGCATGCTCCAGATGCTCCAAAAGATGGAGCAGGATGCGATCTTGGACCGCCACAGACACCTTCGGCAGGTCGGTGGCCACAGTCCTTGCTTGCCGTCCTTTGTTCAAGGCTTTGTCTGAATCGTGGCGCCTCAGAGTGCACAAGAACACCATAACGCCTTTTTATTGGTCGACATCCAATGACCATGACCACTCTTCGAGCGCACCGCGGTCGTGCTGTCCTTCTCACGGGCATGATGGTTCTGGCCTTGCTTCCCATGACGCTGCTTGCATCGGCCGCGGACATCGACGGTGACGGTGTGGAAGACGCCAACGACGCCTGCCCGTACGCATACGGGACCTCCACCGTCGACCGCGACGGGTGCCCGGACACCGACGGCGACGGCACCTCGGACCTCAACGACGGATGGACCATCTCCAACCCGAATTTTACGAACATCCAAACCATCTCATCCAGCAGCGATTACTTCGATGTGGACTACTCGCCCGATGGCACGCACGTTGTCACCGCCGCCTCGGACGGCTTCGTCCGCGTGTGGAACGCGACCACCCACACCAACGTCCGCTCAGCCAACGCCATTTCTGGGGGAGACGTCACCAGCGTCGACTGGTCCCCTGACGGCCAGTACATCGCTGCAGGACTGGACGACGACACCATACAGATCTACTACGCCTCGAACATGACCTCCGTCCACGGGAGCATCAGCGTTGACGTGGGCAGTGGCGATTACGTCTACGACGTGACCTTCAATCCGGACAGCGACCTTGTCGCGGTGTCCATCGGCCGATCGGGCAACAGTGGAACGAACGGGCAGGTCTTCCTCATCAAGGTCAGCGACGGCTCAAACCTGCACAGCCTCAACCCGAACAGTGAGGACCGTTTCTACGCCTCTGCCTTCTCTCCCGACGGGCAATTCATCGCGTTGGCGGGTAACGGTGATTTCTACGTGTCAAACGTCACCTCTCAGCAGACCATGAGCAGCGTCAGCAGCCCGCCGGCAGCCATCAACAACATTGCATGGTCGCCCGATGGCAATTACATCGCCATGTGCGGCGGTTGGGAAGGGAGTTCTGCCAGTTTGGACATGTACGAATACACGGGATCGTCGTGGAGCGTGGCCTGGGGCTACCAAACCACCACCTCCTGCGCCTCCATTGAATTCAGCCCGGACGGCCGACACATTGCCGCGGGGATGTACTGGTACGGCGCTGACGCCGTGACGACCTACATCGCCGAGACGACGACCGGTGGAATGATCGACAACTTCACCGGGCCTCGACCAGGTGGCTGCACAGGCTTTGGTGGATCGAACAATTGCGGCATCATTTACGGCCTCTCGTGGAGTCCAGACAGCACCCATTTCGTGACCGCCCACGGCCGAGGGGACGAGGGCGTCTACTTCTGGTACGCCGACATCGACGAGGACAACGACGGCTACAATTCCACGGACCAAGGCGACGGCATCGTCGATGCCTTCCCCTCCGACGGCAGCCAGTGGAACGATTCTGACGGCGACGGCTACGGGGACAACCCTGCGCCCGCCACGCAACCCGATGCTTGCGTGAACACCGCAGGGGCCTCCAGCATGGATCGATTCGGCTGCTTGGACACCGATGGAGACGGCTATTCTGATCCGGATGCCGGATGGAGCATCCTTGACGGTGCAGACGTCTGGCCCGGGGACCCCGAGCAGTGGGCTGACGCGGATCAAGACGGCTACGGGGACAACTACCTCTACGACATCAACCAGACCAACCAGCTCCACATCAACCAGCGCGGCGATGCCTTCCCGATGGACCCACAGCAGTGGAACGACACGGACGGTGACGGCTACGGCGACAACTACGACGATCCGGCCTGGACCGCCAACCGCGCGCCGCACTGGCCAGGTGAGCGTCTCGAGGGCGCCACGATGCCCGATGCTTTCCCGCTCGACCGCACCCAGTGGTCCGACGCCGAC
>PBKJ01000021.1 GCA_002722135.1 Methanobacteriota archaeon
CCCCTTGCGGCGGCTGGGCTCGCCGGAGGACATGGCCGGCGCGGTCTCCTTCCTCGTCGGCAAGGACAGCGCCTACATGACCGGTGCCGTGCTGCACGTGAACGGTGGACTCTACCTTCCCTGAGCCCCACAAGGGTTCAAACCGGCGCCCGACCGCCCTCAGCCGTGGTCGATGACTGGGACGATGACGGGTCCTTCGAGGCCCGTGCCAACCTCGATGTGGGCGAGGTGGACCTGCAAGAGCGGGACCCCTTCGACTTGTCCCGCGCCCTCGAAGGGGCCTCCATGGAGCACCTCCGCCCGGACGTCAGCCGCTTTGTGCTGCATT
Source organism: Methanobacteriota archaeon (assembly GCA_002722135.1). Taxonomy (GTDB): domain Archaea; phylum Thermoplasmatota; class Poseidoniia; order Poseidoniales; family Poseidoniaceae; genus MGIIa-L3. The sequence goes on from PBKJ01000021.1 coordinate 329, forward strand.
CAGAACACGCACCTGCCGGAGACCAACCGGAAGCCATCGAACAACTGGTGAAGCAAATCGAGGGCGGCCAAGAACGGTGCGTGCTGCTTGGCGTGACGGGGTCAGGCAAGACTTTCGCCATGGCCAACGTCATCGAACGGCTGAACCTTCCCACGCTGATCATGTCGCACAACAAGACGCTTGCGCGACAGTTGCATCACGAATTGGCGGGCTACTTCCCGGAAAATGCCGTGGAGTACTTCGTGTCACATTACGACTACTACCAGCCTGAAGCCTACCTGCCAAAGCGGGACCTGTACATCGACAAGGAACTCTCCATCAACGAGCGCATCGAACAGGAGCGCTTCTCGGCCGTGGCCAGTTTGGTGTCACGTCCGGATTGCGTCATCGTGTCCTCCGTTTCGTGCATTTACGGGCTGAACCCGCCCGAGACCTTCCTCGAGCACCACCTCAGGGTGCACGTGGGCCAGGCCATCGAACCGCAGGACCTGATGAAGGCCCTGGTCGGGCTGCAGTATGCGCGCACCAACACCGACCTTGAACGGGGCCAAGCCCGGTTGCGCGGCGAAGTGCTCGACGTCTGGATGCCGAGCCGCGACGATCCGCTGCGTATCCGCTTCGATTTCGACGGCGTTGTCGCCGTGGCCGTGTGCGATCCGGTCAGTTGGGAGGTGCTTGACGAACTGGAAGAGGCGTGGATTCACCCGAAGGAGTTCTTCATGACCAGCCCGGAGCGTTTTGAAATCGCCCTTGAGCGCATCGAGAACGAGTTGAACGGCCGTCTGAAGTACTTCGACGGCACGAAGGAAGTGGTGAAGCGGCACCGGCTGGAACAACGCACCGAGTACGACCTCGAAATGCTGCGCGAAGTGGGGCATTGCCTCGCGATTGAGAACTACTCACGGCATTTTGACGGACGTGAAGCAGGAGAACGCCCGTATTGCTTGCTGGACTTCTTCGCCGCGTGTGCCAGGCAGTTTCACGGCGANCCCAGCCGCTTCCTCGTCATCATGGACGAATCTCACGTGACCTTGCCTCAGGTCGGTGGCATGTACCACGGCGACCGGGCGCGCAAGGAGAANCTCATCGAACACGGCTTCCGTTTGCCTTCTGCTGCAGACAACCGGCCGCTGAAGCTTCCCGAATTTCAGAGCCTCGTGCCGCAAATGGTGTACGTCTCCGCTACGCCNGGTGAGCGAGAACTGAGGCACCTGTGCGAGGTGACTGGGCAGGCGGTGCCCGAGGGCCTGTTGCACGTCGCATCCAAAGGCGGAGCCGGCCCTGCAGACGTGGCCAANAAAATCCAGGGCTCGCCCTCGATGTACGAGATGCTGCAAAGCATCGATCACCTGCCTCGTATGGAAATCCGGCCGACTGGGCTGTTGGATCCAGGCATTGAGGTCCGTCCGACGGAAGGGCAGGTGGCCGATTTGTTGTCGGAAATCAATGCACGTATCGAGCGTGGAGAACGGACCTTGGTCACCGTGCTGACCATCAAGTTCGCAGAGGAAGTCGCGGCGTACCTGAGCCGCATGGGCGTCAAGGCCCACCACCTGCATTCGGAGATCGACACCATCGAGCGGACGGAAATCATCAACGCACTGCGCCTTGGGCTCATCGATGTCATCGTGGGCATCAACCTCCTCCGTGAAGGGCTGGACATCCCTGAGGTCAGCCTGGTCGCCATCTTTGATGCGGATCGGCAGGGCTTCCTGCGCAACGAACGATCGCTGCTCCAAACCATCGGACGCGCGGCCCGGAACGCCAACGGCGCGGTGCTGCTGTACGCCGACAGCGTGTCGCCATCCATGAGTGCAGCCATCCGTCAGACGCTTGAACGCCGTGAACGGCAGGAACAGGACAATCAGCGCCGCGGCATCGTGCCGAGAACCATCGTCAAGGCCCTCCCACAAATGGGTCAGGANTCGGAGGGTCTCGTGGAAGGCACCACCGCGTCAGGACGAGGGGGCAAGCGCCTCGTGGCCCGCCGCGGCGGGCGTGCTGAAGGNGCTGGCGCGACCTATGTGGTTTCAAACAGCGGCGCGGACAACGACCAGCGGATTCCAATTGAATATTCGAATTCTCAATTGGAAACCGACAATGAACTACCTTCGAGCCACGACGCGCTGGCCAAGTTGGCCTCAGAACTCCGGTCTGCCATGGAAGATGCCGCGAAGGCCCTCGATTTCGAAGAGGCAGCGCGGTTGCGTGACCGCTTGATGCTCATCAACGACCGCCTCGATGCCGCAGGGATTGATTGAAGGGGAGCACGGACGAGGCCGGGCCATGGCGATTGACCCCGACCAGTTCGACGTCCCTGTCGTCGATTACGACTTCACGGCGGCCACCACGCCACGAGGACTCATCGACCAGATGGCCTCTGCTGGTGGGTTCACGGCAACGAAGTTGGCCATGGCCCGAGACATTCTGAAGGACATGCACCAAGACTTGACCGCGGTTGAACACGACCCATCGAAGATGCTCAACTGGATCTCCTTCCCAGCATGCCTCTGTGCAACCGGNACGCGCGGCTTCTTTGTCGAGGCCCTCAAGCGAAAGATGTTCAACGTCGTGTCCACGACCTGCGGCACCCTTGACCATGACATCGCCCGGGCCCATGCGGCGTATTACCACGGTGCGTTCGAATTGGACGACATCGAGCTTGGTGAACACGACCTCATGCGCTTGGGGAACGTCATTGTCCCCACCTCCTCGTACGGTGAAATCATCGAGGCTGTGGTCATGCCTGCACTCGAAGAGATCAGGACAGAACGCCTGGCCGAGACCGGTTTGACCGGTGCAGACGCGTGGCTTGGCTTCGGTTCCATCCACTTGGTGTGGGCTTTGGGCGAAAAAATCGGCACGGAGGATTCCCTCATCCACTGGGCGGCCAAGCATCGCATTCCCGTGTGCATTCCGGGCATCACCGACGGTTCCATCGGCGCACAGTTGTTCATGTTCAGGCAGAAGTATCGAGATTTCCACCTCGACACCCTGGCCGACGAGCAGGTGATGAGCGACCTGACGTGGGACGTCGAGACCTCCAACGCCCTGATGGTGGGCGGTGGCATTTCCAAGCATCACGTCATTTGGTGGAACCAATACAGAGGCGGCCTGGACGCTGCCGTGTACATCACCACCGCGCCAGAGCATGACGGATCGCTGTCCGGCGCTCGGTTGCGCGAGGCCATTTCGTGGGGGAAGATGCGAGCTGAAGCCCCCAACGTTTGCGTTGAAGGTGATGCGAGTGTCCTGCTTCCCCTGCTGGGCGCAGACCTGTTCACGTCCGCTTGATCGATTCAAGCAGCGCAAGATGGTGCATCAACGCCTCCCTGACGGTCATTTGGGGGCGCCACCCCTCCTTCCGTCGAGTGAGCATCAGGTCGTGCAAGGGGGCGAGGTCTGGTTCATCCTCGTCTGNCGTGGCGGCTCGAACCTGGACGGGAGGGCGCTGCGGTTCTGCCAGGACCTCANCCGAAAAGGCGCCATGCAGCCCGGCCTCCCAGCGACGATGCAGCATCGCGGCTTCACGGAGCAATTCCCCCGTTTGCCAGAGCCTTCGTCCGCTCAGGACCATCGTCGCTGTCGGAAAAGGGCCACTGGCCAAGGCAAGAAGGGCATCCACAACATCATGCTCAGCGACCCACCAGCCGTCGCGGGCCCGATCNTCCAGGTGCAGGGTTGGCCACAGGTTGGAACTCATGGTCGGGACCACATCACGTGGAACCAAGGTGAGAACGTCGTCGCCTCGCGCAAGCACAAGCCGATGATGCTCGCCTGGCCCNGAAAGATGGACCGTAGCCTCAGGTGATTCGACCACGACCGATGCACCGAGGGCATCGCGGACTTCGGCGAGACGGCGTGCGGCAGGGGCGATTCCGGACACGGGCTGGCCGTTCCGGGCTGCGTGCAGGATTACGGTTGCCGACAGACTTGGATGCAGGCCACCAACATCGACGGCCTCCATGGGCGAGCCTCGGCGCTTGACCCATATGAGGGCGCCGTTTTGTGATGTGCCGATTTTTGACGATTTTCAATTGGAAATACCACGATTTTATGCGAATTTCGCCCCTTGAGGCGTCAATCATGCGGTGCAGCGGGCAGATCCGGAAGGGGGCCGCTCAGGATGGCTGAATTTGATTCTGATTTCAATTGAAATTCCCGTCGAATTGAAACAAAANCGTNCCTTCANGCAGTTACCAGAATGGATTATGCGACATGCCGATTATGTTGATTCTTCAATTGAAATCGCTTTGTTATNGACGTATTCTCAATTGAACAGTTACATTATCCGTCGAAGACATTAAGTGTCCCCCTCATCACAGGTCGTGCAACGGGAAGGGAAAACATGGCACCAACAGACTACCACATCCAGGAGCTGATGCAACGAGATGTCTACGTGAAGGACACGAAGGTGGGCACCATCATCGGTGAGCGTCACCATCCAAACGAATCGCGCGTTCGATCCATGCGCATGCTGGTCGAAACGGACGTGGCTGGCGAATTCATGCGCAAACCGGCTGAATATGCGCCGCTCCCCAAGGAATTGGTCCACAGCATCAACGACGACGGCTCGGTCCGCCTCTCCAAATCCATGCGCGAACTGCAGCGCCGCTGGCGCAACACGGTGCGCATCGACGAACAACTCTACGCGCCTGACGAAATGCTCGACCGCGCGGTCCTGGACAACCAGGGCAACGAGGTGGGCATCATCACGGGACTGCTCAAGGTCAAGCGGACCTACAAGGGGTTCATCGTCACCTTGCGCATTGGTGTGCAACAACGCTTTGATCTCGGCGAGACCATCCGCCTGCCCCTCACGGCCATCGCCCGCACGCGCGACCGCCTGGACGAGGTTGTGTTGGGCCGCACCTTCGAACGTGCCATGCAGTTGCCGTCTTACATCGCGCTCAACGAGATGGACGCCTCTGAATTTGAGTGAATGCCTCACCGTCATCCTTTTGATGGCAGGTCAGGTCGGCGGCCTGCCCAAGCGCGGGTAGCTTAGTCGGTTGGAGCACCCGGCTGATAACCGGGAGGTCGCAGGTTCGAGTCCTGCCTCGCGCACTCCACTCCCCTCACGGGAAAGCCCTTCAAGCGCCGGCCGAAGGGAGTCACGTGGCGGTCGTCTCAAGCAGCAACGCACGGGCCATCGCGGAGGAGTTGGCCAGCAGCCTTGGGTGGGCTCACATCCCCGCAGAGTCGCGCAGGTTCCCCGACACTGAGGGTTATGTTCGCATGCCTGAGGAGCACATCGAAGCCATCCGGAACGAACCCGTGGTGGTGGTTTCCAACACCTTCCCCGATGCAGGCATCGTTGAAACACTGTTGCTGCTCGACCTGATTCGAGACCTTCGAGCGGGTCGGATGGAAAATTTGCGAAATATCGGCCCNCAGGCCATGGATGACGTCGGAACTGGCGTGATTTTGGCGATTCCGTATTACGGGTACGCCCGTCAAGACAAGCGATTCAAGCCCGGTGAGCCGATTTCGGCCAAAGCCATCGGCCGTTTACTCGCCTCGCATTGCGACGCGATGGTGGTGCTCGACCTCCACGCACCGGCCGTGCTCGAGGATCTGCCTGTTCCTGTGGCCTTCACCAGCGCGATGCCAGAACTTGCCGCGCATCTGCAGAACACGGTCCAGCCGGATTTCGTGCTCTCCCCCGACAAAGGCGCCATCGATCGGGCCTCTGCCGTGGCTGAGGCCATCGGCTGCGGCTTTTCCTACCTGGAGAAGACGCGCATCGACGCGCGCACCATCGTCCACAAAGCGAAGGATNTGGACGTGGACGGCAAGGTCGTGGCCATCGTCGACGACATGATTGCCACCGGCGGTACGATTTGCCGTGCAGCCGATGCTCTTCGCGCCCAGGGCGCCACCGCCGTGCATGCGGCCTGCTGCCACGGCCTGTTCACGGGCGGAGCCATTCACCGCTTGTCGAGCTTCGTGGATGGCGTGCACGCCACAGGAAGTCTGCCCAACCCACGCGGCGTCATTCAGGGTGGCCCCGCGCTGGCTCGGGGCGTCCATTCCATCCTCAACACGTGGACGTGAGCGCCGCAGACGTGTTCCGGTGCGTTTATATCCGGACCACGTGGCGCACGGCTTACCTACACGAGGAGGATATCCGATGAGTGTGCACGTGCGATACGAGACCCCCGAAGACGTCAGCAACAAGATCTACGAACTGGTGCAAGCCTGCAACGGCGGCCGCATCAAGCGCGGATCGAACGAAGTGACCAAAGTCGCCCTCCGTAAGACGGCGGCCTTCGTCGTGCTCGCCGAGGACGTCAACCCCCCCGAGCTCGTCAACCACATCCCGCTCATCTGTGACGACAACAGCATTCCCTTCGGCTACGTGCCTTCCCAGGAATTCTTGGCCAAAGAAGCCGGCATGGAAACCGGTGTGAAAGCCGCGAGCCTCGCCATCATGGATGTGCCCAAGGCCGCCCAGGAAATGCTCGATGAAGTGCTCGAACTCATCAAGGGCCTGCGGGCTTGATTTGAGGGATTCACATGAGCGAAGAACTCGGAGGATGGCCCGCTGAGGTCGTCGAGGTTGTCGGTCGGACCGGCATGACCGGTGAAGCCACTCAGGTCAAGGTCCGTGTCAACGACGCCCCCAACCCCCGCGACGTCGGTCGCATCATCACGCGCAACGTGCTCGGTCCCGTTCGCGTCGGTGACATCCTGATGCTCAAGGACACGGGCCGCGAGGCCCGCAAGCTCAACGCGAGGTGAACCTGATGCCAGAACGACGTGTGTGCAGTTTCTCTGGAGACGAGATCGAACCCGGTACGGGCACGATGTACGTTCGACGTGACGGGAGCATCTTGTGGTTCAAGAACTCCAAGGCCCGCAAGAACATGGTCCACCTCAAGCGCAACGCGCGCCGTGTCAAGTGGACCCGTCACTTCGTGAAGGGCGGCATCCAGTGAGCCACCGGCCATAGGATGCTTCTTGAAGGTCAGCCCGGTCGCCGGGTCAGGTGAAAACCATGCAGACCACGTACGTCATGATCAAGCCCGACGGTGTCCAACGCGGCCTCGTCGGTGAAATCGTCAACCGATTCGAACGCAAGGGGCTTCAGCTCGTGGGCATGAAGTCCATGGTCCCCGACCAAACCATTGCGCGCACCCACTACGCCGTGCACGCTGAGCGCCCCTTCTTCGAGGGCCTCATCAGCTTCGTGACCTCAGGGCCCGTGGTGTGCATGGCCTGGCGTGGCGTCGATGCCATCGCCGTCGCCCGCCGCCTCATCGGCTCCACCAACGGTCGGGAAGCTGACCCCGGCACCATCCGTGGAGATTACGGCATGGACATGGGCTACAACATGATTCACGGTTCCGACGGCGAAGACACCGCTGCGGCAGAACTGGCCCTCTGGTTCCCTGAAGGCGTCATGGAATGGACCCAAGACGGCCAGCGCTGGGTCTACGAATGACCGAGGTGAAGGGGATGTCTGACGAGGCGGAATCACCCGCCACTGAAGAAGAAGCCCCGGAGCGCGGTGAAAACCGACAACCGATCGTCAGCGTCCTTGGCCACGTTGACCACGGCAAGACCAGCCTTCTCGACTTGGTCCGCTCCATCGGCGTGGACCGCCAAGCCTCGGTCATGGACCGAGAGGCGGGTGGCATCACGCAACACATCGGCGCCACGGAGGTTCCCGCGGCGGTGCTCAACGACACCTGCGCAGCGATGATGGGTGGTCGGAACTTCAAGTCCCCCGGCCTGCTCTTCATCGACACCCCTGGCCACCACTCGTTCACGTCGCTGCGCTCTCGTGGGGGGCAGTTGGCCGACATCGCCATCCTCGTGGTGGACATCATGGAAGGCCTCCAGCCTCAAACCATCGAGAGCCTGGAAATCCTCCGCCGTACCCGGACGCCCTTCGTGGTGGCGGGCAACAAAGTCGACCGTTTGCACGGATGGTCGTCGGAGCGAGGGCGTGCCTTCATCGCGTCCTTCCATGAGCAGCGCAAAGACGTCCAAGCGCTCTTCGAGGACCGATTCTGGAAGCTCGTCGGCATGTTTGGCGAGCATGGGTTCAACCTCGAGCGCTATGACCGCATCAAGGATTTCCGTACCGATGTGGCCTTGGTGCCTATGTCAGCGAAAGAAGGAGAAGGCCTTCAGGACCTCTTGACGGTGACCGTCGGGCTGGCTGAGCGCTTCCTTGAGGATCGGTTGACGGACACCCTCGGTGATGCCGAAGGCACCATCTTGGAAATGAAGGACGAGGTCGGGATGAGCAAAACCATCGATGTCATCCTCTCCCGGGGCGTGCTGCAGACGGGCGACCGCATCGTGTTCGCCACCTCAGACGGCCCTGCCACGACGCGCATCAAGGGCCTGAAGCGCCCGCGTGGGATGGCAGAAATGCGTGACGCGGGCGATCGATGGGAAAGCGTCGACCACGTCGAGGCCGCGTGTGGCGTCAAAATCGTCGCTCAAGGCCTTGAGCGGGCCTTGGCGGGAACCACCGTTCGATTGGCCAAGGACGATGAAGCCCTTGAGGCGGCCATCGCGGCATGCCATGAGGAATGCCGGGTCGACATCGATTTGCAAGAAGAGGGGGTGGTCATCAAAGCCGACACCATCGGTGGTCTGGAAGCCTTGGCCTTCGAACTCGGGCAATTGGACATCCCCATCCGTATGGCCACGGTCGGACCGGTGAACAAGCGGGACATCCTAACGGCCGAATCCGCAAAAGACCCGCTCAACCGCATCATCGCGGGTTTCTCGATCGCGCCGAACCGTGAGGTCGCGGACCGCCTGACGGCGGAGGATGCAACGGTGAAGTTCGTGGCCGGGGAGATCATCTACCACATCATCGAGGAAATCGAAACGTGGCGGGCAGACACCAAGGCCGCAGCAGAAGCCGCTGCGCGTGAAGATTTGGTCCATCCTGGCCGCTTGCTGTACCTCGAGAACCACACCTTCCGTGGACGTGACCCCGCCATCATTGGCGTCAGGGTCATCGGAGGACGCGTTCACATTGGTCAGCGCCTCATGCGCCCCGACGGCTCGCAGGTCGGTCAGGTGAAATCCCTTCGAACGCGGGATAGCGAAGACGTCCGTGAAGCAAACCAGGGCGACGAGGTCGCGTGCGCGATCCAAGGTCCAACGGTCGGACGGCACATCAAGGAGGGCGACGAATTCCTTGTGGACGTGCCGGAATCGCACGCTCGACGCCTCCGAAAAGTGGAGTTGACGGCCGTTGAAGAGGAAATTCTCGAAGAAATCGTGCGCCTGCATCGAAAAGAGAACCATTTCTGGGCCCGTTGAGTGATGCACGGGTGACGTCGCCCGCAAGCACGTTCAAATATGGATGGACAAGCCTACCAGAATGAATAGGTGATAGGATGCAGGCCGCCGATGCGAACACCGCGAAAATCATCAGCACCGTTTCCCAGATTGCAAACGACCTCATGAGCGAGGTGGGCAAGGTCATCATTGGGAAGGAAGAGAACCTCCGACGCGTCAGCGTGGGCATCCTCTCAAACGGCAACATGCTGCTCGAGGACTTCCCCGGTCTTGCAAAGACCCTGCTTGCGAACACCTTCGCCCGGGCCCTTGGATGCAAGTTCAAGCGTGTTCAGTTCACGCCTGACCTGCTGCCCTCGGACATCATGGGGACCTACATGTACGACCAGAAATCTGGTGATTTCAAACTCCGTGCGGGACCCCTTTTCTCCAACATCCTCCTCGCTGACGAGATCAACCGTGCTCCTCCGAAGACCCAAGCGGCTCTGCTTGAGGCCATGGAAGAAAAGCAGGTGACCATCGAAGGCATCACCCACAAGCTTCCAGCCCCGTTCGTGGTGCTGGCCACCCAGAACCCCATCGAGCAGGAGGGAACCTACCCGCTGCCCGAGGCTCAAATGGACCGATTCCTGATGAAGATGAGCATGGGCTATCCCGACCGCGCAGAAGAAAAGGCGATCCTCGCCCGTCGAAAGATGCGTGGAAAGGACGACCACGAAGTGGCTCAGGTCACGGAACCCAAGAAGGTCGTCGCCATGCAGCGTGCGCTTGAAGGCGTTCACGTCGACCCGTCCATCCTCGCGTACATCGTCGAAATCGTGCAGCGCACGCGCGAGGACCACCGCGTGGTCAACGGGGCGTCGCCTCGTGCTTCCCAGGCCCTCTTCAAGACGGGTCGAGCCTCCGCGGCCATCGCAGGACGCACCTACGTGGTGCCTGACGACATCAAGAGCGTCGCGATGCAGGTCATCAGCCACAGGATTGTCATGAAGCCCGAAGCCAAGATTCGAGGCATCACCGGCGGTCACATCGTTCGCAAGATCTTGAGCGAAGTCCCCGTGCCCGTCGTTCAGCCCGTTTGATGCGGATTGAGGCCGGGGTTGATAGGGGAGAGCCGGGGTTTTCTGTCTCGGGAGTGAAGGCATGGACCCCTACAAGATGGTCATCGCTGTCGCCAACCAAAAGGGCGGTTGCGCAAAAACCACCACGGCGGTCAACCTCGCTGCAGCCCTTGCTCGTGGGCATCAAAAAATGGGCTTGCCACCGGCGAAGGTCCTGCTCATCGACCTTGATCCACAAGGGAACTGCGCCACGTCCTTCGGCATCGAAAAGAAACGCGTCAAGAAGACGGCCTACGATCTGCTGACCAACGACCTTGGCGAAGAACTCCCCCTCATGGAGGAGTACCTCATCGGTCCCGAAGACCTGACGGCGTCCATGCGGAACGCGTGGATGCTTCGCAACGAAAAAGGCCGACCGCCAGCGACCCTGACCACCGAGAACCTCTGGCTCCTGCCCAGCGACATCCACCTTTCTGGGGCTGAAATCGAGCTGTCCCACAAGATCGGCCGCGAGACCCGCCTCAAGGAAGCCCTCGCCCCCATCATCGACAACTTCGACTACATCATTATCGATACGCCGCCTTCCCTCGGCCTGCTCTCCATCAACGCTCTCAGCGCGGCCAATTGGGTCATGGTCCCCGTGCAAGCCGAGTACTACTCGCTGGAAGGATTCAGCATGCTGATGAATTCGGTCAAGATGATTCAACGCAGGATCAACCGGAACCTGAAGATCTTCGGCGTGGTCATGACCATGGTGGACGCGCGATCGAAGCTCTCCAGGCACGTGTGCGATCAGGTGGCCTTGAGCATCCCGAACAAGCTGTTCAGCACCTCCATTCGGCGCTTGGTCAACGTGGCCGAAGCACCATGGTCAGGAGCGCCCACGGTTCTGCTCAACAAGCCGACCTCCTCCGGAGCAGGCGCCGGTTCCCTCGAATACTGGACCTTGGCCCGGGAATTCCATCGACGCGTGCAGGACATGCGCCGCGAATTCGGCGTCCGTGACCCCTCCCGCGTGTCCCTTGAAGCACAGGGCCGCCGCTAACCCAAAAGGGTCGACAAATCGCATTTCTGGGGATTTGGCCCTCGCGCGGCTTAAGTAGCGCAGAGAGGGCAGGAACCAACGGGATGCACGATGACAGCGAAGGGAATGACCTCCGTAAGCGTGAGCTACGAAGTACGAAGACAGTTGAACACCTTGCGCTCATTGGGCGGTTACAAGAGCGTGAATGAGGTCCTGCTGGACCTCATCCGCCACCAGCGCATGGCGCGCATGGACGGTAGCCTTGAGCTGCTCCGAGAGCGCGCGAAGGCCACCGCTGATGTTGACGTTGATCACCTCGTCGAGCGGTTGAACCTCGCTCCCTTCAGGGTGTGAGCGCCATGATGAGCTGGAAGCCACCTCGGGTGGCCTTCGAGACACGTCATCTCGTCAAGGCCCTCTTTGATTCGACCACGGCTGAAGCCGAACTGATGAACGTCGCCGCACGCGGTGACGTGGAAATCACCGCCTCTCGCAGCGCTTGGAACGGCGTGCTGTGGCTCATTCAGAGCACGGTGAAGGAGGGAGGACGGCCCCTCTACTCCGGTGAGGAACTGGCCAAGTTACGAGCGGATTTGCCCGTGCAGTGGTCTTGATCAGGCGTCCTGATTCTGCTCGAGCCACTGATGCCCGTACCATGTCCATTGATCCATCGTCCATCCATCCGGCAGACCACCTTCTGGCACCGGCGGGGCTTCCCGCTCGGGTTCACCCTCCGGTGGAGCGGATGCAGCTTCCGCAACCGCGGGGGCCGCTTCCTCGTCCGCTGAGGTGACGTCGTCGGTCTGAAGCACGACGTCCTCGACCATCGACGTGACCTCCGGCATGTCCTCCACAATCTGCTCATCCGCTTCGGCGGGGGCCGTGTCGTCAGCATCGTTCCACAAGTCATCGTCAAGGCCTCCGCTGGCGGAGAGCCCCGCCTTGCCGGTCAGCGCTTCTTCGTTCGCCGAAGTGTCGAATGCAAAGGCGTCGAAGGCTTTCTCTTCAGAGGGGCGCTTGGCACGCTTTGTCATGGCACCGAAGAGCACCACCACGACCGAGCAGACCACAAAGACACCTGCTGCAACCATGCCGACTTCTGTGACCAAGGCCATGTCCAAGCCGCCGCTGGACGAACCGCCTGCAAGGCTCTGATTCCAGTAGTTGTAGCTCATCCTGTTGCGTTCCGTTTCGTTCAGCGTGGACAGGTACTCCTGATATTCTGTGCTCCTCCAGCCGAGGCACACCTCCCGTAGGTCGTCGAAACTCAGCAAGCAGTGGTCCTCGATGTCGATGACCAGCGGATTGGTGTCGTTGTAATCGGCGTTGGCGCCGACGCCGTCTCCGTCAAGGTCCATGTGTTCGTCAGGATTGGCATCCATGCCTTCGCCGACTTCCGAAGCATCCGCCCATCCGTCACCGTCCAAGTCGGGGCAACCGTAGTGGGCTTCGCTGACGTACCGCGTGGTGGCCCCAAGTTCTGGCACGAGGGCACGGAGGGACGTCCCCGCTGCGGTCAGGCAAGCATCGGGCGTTGTGCCGTCTGGGTTGTCACCGTACCCGTCTCCGTCAAAATCCTCCCACTGGGTTCGATCCGTTGGGAAGGCGTCTGCGCCTTGGGCCACCAACCAATTTGCGTCTGCATCGGACCAGCCGTCCAAGTCCTGGTCTGGACAGCCACGTCGATCGTTCGACGAGAATCCGTTCGCATCAGGGCAATCGTCCGGGCGAACGCCGTTTGCTGCATCGCCGAAGCCGTCCCGATCACGGTCGGACCACTGGGTGGGGTCCTCTGGGAAAGCATCGCCATCTGGGTCGTCTTGGTTGTCGCCCACGCCATCGCCGTCAGCGTCTTCCCACTGATCTGCATCGTCTGGGAAGGCGTCTCCATTTGTGCCGTCGGCCTCGTCACCGTAGCCGTCACCGTCACGGTCGGACCACTGCGTGGGGTCGTTGGGGAAGGCGTCACCGCCTGGAAGGTCGGTGTTGTCTCCATAGCCGTCACCGTCGCTGTCCGTGGTTTGTCCTGCATCGTCCGGGAAGTCATCCGTTGCATCGGCCACGCCGTCACCGTCTGCATCGAGGTCCAACAGGCGAACGCGCGTGCTGGTTGAGGTGATGCTGACCAAATGGACGGTCCCGTCGTTCTTGCTCACGATGGAGATGACCTTCCCCGTCGCTTGGTGTTCTTGCGACACGGTAAGGGTGCTGTCAAGGTGAACCGAACGGCCGTTTTGGTGCCCAACCCAGACACCCCCTTGTCCGTCAAGCGAAAGGGACGTGACCGGTGCAGTACCGCTGACCGCTTCCTCGGAGGCCCAGGTGGTGGTGTTCCAGCGCACAACGCGCCCGTTGGAAAGTCCGGCCCACACCTGATCCCCGTCTTCGAGGAGTTGTGTTGGTGCCCCACCGAGGCCCGTCAGGTCTTGATCTTGGATGCCTTCGTCGGTGTGCACACGGAGCCGTGCGTCAAAGCCACCCGTGAGCACCCTGCCGTCATCGAGGATCAGCAAGGAGCAAATGCCTGCGCTCATGACACTGGTTCGCACCCCTGAGGGGCCACCCGTCTCATGCTCGATGGCTTGACGCAGGCCACCGTTGTGCACAACCCACACGTCCCCGTCGTCGTCCCAATCGACGTCGTCCACGGGGTCTGGAAGGTCGATTTCGAGGGTCACCTGGTCGGTATCCAGGTCCATCACCAAAGCTCCATTCGCGTGACCAACCGCCAACAAGGAAGCGTCAACGTCCAAACGAGCTGCGTTCACAGTGACGTTCAGATCGACGGCCCGGGTCACCTGATACGCCCCTCCGTTCCAGCGCAGGGCCATGAAGACCCCATCGCCATCCAGGGTGAGCACTTCGTCGCCACCGGCTGAATACCACAGCACCACGGGTTCCGGCCCCTGGTGAACCTCGCCTCCGTCAATGAGGGAAGCAGACCCCGTCATCGCGAAGGTCCCGAGGACAAACAAGACGGTGAGGAGGACCGCACGAAGCGCTCGCATGGACCGTGATGGACCTCATGGCCTTGAATGGCTCGTTTCTTCGCTCAGTCCTCATCCGAGGGCTCAAGCCGCTCAACGGGCGTCAACTGACGGGGGGTCATGGTGGTGACGGGTTGCAGCACGGGGGTTTCTCCGGCGGCGGAAAGCACCGGCATCGCTGGCTTCAGCACGGCCGTGGGACGAGGCGTCCCGAGCGCATGCAGCGTCCGGACGGGTTGGAGGATCGGCCGATCGCCGAACCCCTCCCCTCCCGCCTTGACGGGCGTGGCGACGGGCGTTGGAAGCGCGGCTTCAGGAATCGCGTCCACCGGCGCTTCCAGCATGGCTTCCATTTCGGACTCCGCCACGTCGTCGTGGGCCTCCTCAAGGACGGCGTCCATGGTGACCTCGGAAGTTTCCACAGGCGCAGGCAGCGTGTTGTCTTCCTCGCTGACAGCCGGCTCAACGGCGGGCGGAGCCTCAGAGGATTCGACGTCCACCTCGTTGGTCGCGGGTTCAAGGGGTACGACGTTGGAGGGTAATCCCGCCTCTGGCTCAACCGAAGTGACGGGCGATTGCACGGGCGCTGCTGGAGCCACGACGGGCGTCTTGACCTGCTTGACGGCCTTGACGACCGGCGCTGGCGCCGAGGGAGCCAAGGCACGCGCCGACGAGGTCGGGGCGCGCATGCCTGCGAGACCCATGCGCGGTTGCTGAGCCTGCGCGGCCTGAGCCATGGGGCCTCGGAGCGTGCGCCCTGCAGCAGCCCCGAGCGAATCGGGGCGTGCACCGAGCGCTGAGGCATCGGCCGGAGCCGCAGCCGTGGCACCTTGCCCGGAAATTGACGCGAGCCACTGTTGACGCTTGTCGATGCGCTGGTCTTGGCTCTGAAGTTGGCGCATCTCTGCCTCGCGCTCGGCGAGGGTGGCCTCATCGGTGGCAATCTCACCCTCGATCTGTGAAGTGATGCTCTCACGCATCCGTTCCTCGGCCATGGTCTTGAACTCGTCCATCTTCTTGGACAAGCCAGAGATGCGGTCTCGGATCTCAGCACGCTTGAGGCCCAGTTGGGCCTCGATTTCTGCCCGGATGCGTGCTTCCTTTCGTCGCACGTCGATGAGGGCCTTGTTGCGCATGATCTCCTCGCGCTTGTCGAGTTGGCGCTCGAGCTGCGTGGCGACCTCGTCCATCTTTCGCTCGCGGAAGGCGGTCAGGCGCTCTTCCATGTCCAACTCAAGTTCGAGGACCGTCTCTTCCTTCAGCAGGTCAAGATCAGTGTCCCAAGCCAAGCGCTCGTTGCGGAGGCTCGCGTCCACTTCGGACATGATGGCCTTGCGCGCAGCGGCCTCCCGGCTTTGGAACTCGAGTTCGAGCCGCTCGGTCCATTCCTCGCGCTTGGCGGCATGCTTGGCTTCCAACTCCTCGCGGAGTTGTGCCTCGCGCTCATACCTGAAACGAGCAAGTCGATTTTGAATCTCGGATTCGCGTGCCTCACGGTAGCGCTCGAAGTCCTCGTTGGTGCTGGCTTCGAGTTCCTCCTCAACCTGTGAACGCAGTGCGTGTTCAACCTCGTCGATGGCTTTGCCGTAACTCAGGTCGAAGCGCTCGCGGAGGCGCGCCTTCCTGTCCGAAAGCCGCTCAGCAAAGCGCTGTTCAAGCTGATGTTCGACCTCATGGCGCAATTCATCACGCCGTCGTGCGATGGCCAATTCGACGTCTTCGCGCATCCGCTGCTCGAGGTCCTCCGTGTCTTGGCGAAGCCGGACCTCCAGCTCCTGCTGAATTTCGGAGCCGAGATCGGCTTCCAACCGCTGACTTCGTCGTGCGTATTCCGCTCGAAGGGCTGCTTCCCGATGGTTGAGACGTTGTCGGACCTGTTGTTCCAACCGTGTCCGGATGCCGTGCCTCAACTGTTCCTCGCGCTCGGCGAGAACAGCATCTTGCTCATCCTTGAGCCGCTCGATTTCCAAGGATTCCAACGCTTGGTACCTGGATTCCATCTCTTGGGCGATCTCGTCCTCAAGCACGCGAACGCGGCGGTGCAGGCGCTGATTTTGCTCGAGCTGGAGGCGCTGCTTGGCCACGTCAAGTCGATGTTCGTGTTCTTGCTCGAGTTGTTGGCGAAGGTCGTGCTCAATGCGCCCCTTCTCCTCTTCCATGCGGCGATCCGTTTCCACCTCGTAGCGCTGACGTAGAACGGCCATCTCTCGCTCGAGACGCATCAGATGTTCGTCGCGAAGACGGCTTTCCTCACGTGCGATGGCTTCTCGGCCCTCTTCGGCCAATTCAGTCTCCATCGCCTCACGCATCTCACGCTCGACCTGCTGCAGGGTTCGCTCGCGTTCCAGCTCATACCTCATCACGAGGTTGCTTTGTTGTGCAAGCACACGCTCGCGAAGTTCTTGATGGCGGAGGCGACGCTCGCGGCGCACCTCGCCGCGAAGACGCTCCTCTTCGTGGTAGCGCGCGCTCACATGCCCCTCCTGCTCAGCGCTGGTGCTGTGAGCACGGGTGAACTGTCCACGCAAAGCGGAAAGGCTGCGACGGTCGATGCCGTCAGCGGTTGACCTCGACTCCGCCATGCAAATCCCATCCCGGCAACAGGGTTGCCGATGATGGGCATCCTCGTCTCTTCATACATAAGGTGACTGCCCGCGAAGGCCGCACTGCGCACCGGTTTGCGAGCGATGAACCGGTGCGGAATGGGTCAGAAGTTGACGACGAATGCCGTATCGCACGCCGGACAGTCGATCTCGCGTCGCCCTGGACGGCGACGCATGCGGAGGCGCCGTTCACATGACGGGCATGCCACCTCAACCTTTGGCACGGCTGGCGTCACCACGAATTCGTCCTCGCACGACCCGCAACGGAGCAAAGCAGGCCGCTCGTCCACACCGCAGACCAGCACTTTGTGGCACGATGGGCAAGCGACCTTTTCCTCACGCCAGGCACGCCGAGTTGCAGGGTGGTCGACCTTGACCTTGGCTTCGCACAAGGTGCAGGCCATCTCGCCAAGACCTGTGGGGAGCAACCCATCGCAGCGAGGGCACGTCAAACCGGGGGGTGCGATGGAAGACTCGACTTCCAGCCGCTCGCTCATGCCACGAGCAGGGCCTTCTCCCCTAAGGTCTTCACGACGTGGAACGGAACCGCGAGGCGAAGAGCGACAGGGATTCTCGGGTGTCGCCAAGGATGCCCGAGAAGGTGCCCTTGATGAGGTCCCACCACCCGTCGCTTCCCGCAAGCCGAGCGCCGTTGAGGATGACGACAATCACCGACATTTCGTGCACCAGCACACCGATCCAGAGGTTGTCGTACCAGTTGTTGATGACCGCAAACACGAGGATGACGGTCACACCGATCGAGAAGAGGAGGTTGGCCCAGAGCGTGCGGTTGGCTGAACGTGCAAGCGAGATGAGGGACGTGATGAGACGCGGATCGTCGCCTGGAATCAACACGTCTGCGGCCTCGAGGTTCACCTGCTCGCCGGTGCCTACGGCCACACCAACATCGGCCTTGGCCAACGCACCGGCGTCGTTGAAGCCGTCGCCGACCATCATCGTCACGTGGGTGCTGCTGCGTTGTTCGACAAAGCGCACCTTGTCTTCCGGGGTCAATTCGCCGTGCGCTGCGTTGGTGGACATGCCCACACGCTCGGCGAACAAATCGACGGCCGTCTGCAGGTCACCGGACAGGATTTCGACGTTCACGCCGCGGGAGTAGAGGTCTTTCACCACTTCATCGGAGCCAGATCGGCCGTCGTCATGGACGAAGGTGAACAGCGCGACGCATTGGCTGCCTCGAACCAGCACGCTTGCACCATGGCCTTCTCTGCTCGAGACCACCAAGGCCGCGGCGAGGTCGCCTTCGAGGCTGACGCCCTCAGGGAGGCGGTCTGGGCGGTACAAGCCCACCAACTCGCCCTTCACCAGACCTTCGACTCCGGCGTGCACGTCCTTCAGTCCCTGCACGGACGTGGGCTTCAGGTTCTCCTCCTCCAACAGGTCGCCCACAGCGAGGGCGTAGGGGTGTGAGGAAGCCACTTCCAGTCCACCCGCCAAGCGAATGGCCGTGTCTCGACGGCGTCCTTTGGCCACGGTGATGGCGCCAATCGTTGGGCGGCCACTGGTCAGGGTCCCGGTCTTGTCAAGCAGGACGTGGTCGACCTTCGCAAGGCGTTCCATGGCATGACCGCCCCGAACGATGGCTCCGAGGTGAGCGGCTCGCGCAAGGATGGCGGCATGCGGCATCGGGGCGGCCAAGAGAAGCGCACACGGGCAAGCCACCACCCAAAGCAACAGCATCGTCGTGATGTCTTCAGGATAGAACACCCGCCAAATGACCACCGAGCCGAAGAGCACAATCGGAACCCAGATCGCGGTGAACTGCTCCACAAGACCCTGCAGGCGAGGTGGCTCCTCGCGGAAGGTGTGAACGGCTTCGATGAGGCCAGAGAGGCGTGTATCATCGCCCGTCGCCATCACTTCGATCTCCACAGGACCGCGCTGAAGCACGAGGCCAGCGTTGAGTTCGTCCCCTGTCTCAACGTCCACGGGAACAGACTCGCCGGTCAAGGGGGCCATGTCGAGGCTGCCCGTTCCCGCCACGATGCGTCCGTCGGCTGGGATGAGCTCTCCCGAACGAATCTGCAATTTGTCACCGGCCCGAACCAAGTCGATGGGGACCTCCTCCCACTCTTCGACAGAGGGGGGTGGAACCTGCATCGGGGACATCGTGGTCGGAGCGAGGCTGAAGCCCATCGGTTGGATGGTGCCGTGGGCATGCGGCTTGTTGGAGCGCCGGGCGGTGCGCGGCAGGCGGTCAAGGCCGCCTTGCATGGCTTCCCTCGCTCGAACAAGCGCGTCGCCCTCCAGGTGTTGCGTGAACGCGACGAGGATGACGACGATGAGGGCCTCTTCCCACATTTTCAGCAGAACGGCCCCGATGACGGCCATGGACGTGAGGACTTGGAAGCCAATCTGACGGTTGCGCAGCCCTGCGGTGGCCTCACGAAACATCTCCGCTCCACCGATGATGACCGCGAGTGTTGCGAGCCCCCCTAGCAGAAGTTCCGGTGCGTGGAGCACTTCCATCAAAATGACGATGGGGAAGAGGACGAACGCGAAGGCGCCGCCCACCAAGCGGCGTTGATCCGGTCGGAGCCGGTCGGAGTCGGCCAACCCAAGGGTGGGAGTCGAGCCAAGCAAATCGGTCAGCGCTGCATCTCGATCGGATTCCAAGGTTTCAGGTGCATCTGGAAGCAGTTGGAGGAGCACCCGATCGTCCCTGGTCACCTCGGCGTCAAGCACGCCAGGTTGCCGTCGGAGCAGGCGGTCCAATCGGGCCACAGGAACGCCGCTCTTGGTCGCAAGCGAAGAGGCAGATACGCCCTTCAACTGCTGGTGGGGCACGTTGGGCGCGTGACCAAGCGAGCGGAGGACGCGGGCGGCTTCCGCTACGGTCCCCACGGAGAGGTCGATTTGCACACGGACTTCGCCTGCGGTCGGCGACACCTGCGGAGCCCAAACCTGATCCAGATGTTTCAGGGCGCGGGTCGCCTTGGACGCACAATCCGGGCAATCCATGCCCAGAATGGGCCAGGTGACTTCGTACTGGCCGGTGGCCTCGGTCACGATTTCGGCCTCGAGGACCGAGCTTCCAATGGCCACCTCAGTCGTCGCTGGCGCCGGTTCATCCACCGGCTTGGGCGCTGGCTTGACCGGCGTTGACGTGGTGGTCACCGCGCCATCGACGATGTCCATGAAGACTTCCTCCTCACCGACCATGGATTCGGGGAGAGCCGGTTTCACATCAACCCTCCCACCATGCTCACCGTCGACCATCAGCATGCACGAACCCCTAAGGAGGAGGACACACCAGTGTTCAGCATGGCGTGGCTGCCCGAAGGATGGACACCGAAGTTGGTGGCCGTGGACATTGACGGAACCCTCACCGACGCGAACAAGTTGCTTCACGTCGGAGCCGTTGAAGCCCTACGGGCGCTCGAAGCGGCCGGCATTCCGGTCATCATTTGCACCGGGAACACGCGCCCCATTGCCTATGGCCTCTGGCGTTTCATTGGCTTGAGCGGGCCCCTTGTCTGCGAAAACGGCGGGGTGTTGTGGTACCCGAGCGGGGAAGTCGTCTTACGCGCGGATGGTCGCGAAGCCGAGGACGCCTGCCGTTGGGTGGCGGAGCAGCTTCCGGACATCGACCCGAGTGGCATCGCGACCAACCGATGGAGGGAATCTGAATGGTGCCTCAAGACCGATGAGGACATGGAAGCCATCCAAGGCCTGTTGGCTGAGTCGCAATGGTCGCACCTCACGGTGCTTCGGACGGGATTCGCCATTCACGTCATGGACCCATGCTTGTCGAAAGGGGAGGGCCTCTCTGCCGTGCTCGAGCGCCTCGACGTGCCCCCCGAGGATGTCCTCGCGGTCGGTGATGCACCAAACGATCTCAGCATGTTTGACTTGGTTGGCTGGTCGGTCGCCGTTGGCGGCGCTTTCCCTGAAGTTGAGGCCGTGGCATCGGTTTGTTCGCCGGAACCACACGGCGCCACATTCCCCCCGTTGGTGGAGGCAATTCTCATCCGGAAAAAGGCCGAGGGGTGACTTGATAACCGAATGGCACAGCGTTCAGATCACGCGGGGATCGCCCAGCTTGGTCAACGGCGCTGCGTTCAGGTCGCAGTCCTCAACGGTTCGCAGGTTCGAATCCTGCTCCCCGCACTTGCTCACACCGTTTGCGCGATGTTGTGTGATGTTTGGACTGGATTGAACAGAAGCGTGAGTGGTGTGGAATGGATGGTGACGGAGGCAGGATTCGAACCTGCGAAGCCTTAGCAGAGGATCTTGAGTCCACCCCCTTTGACCGCTCGGGAACTCCGTCGTATGGTTGACCGCCTCATGAGGCTGGATTTCATTCTTCCTCATCAAAGGTCGATTCCTCAAGGTCGACCACACGTTTCGATCTGCGTGAGGAGGAGGCCTGGACACGCACCATCACCAAACTGGCCATGGCCAGGATGAGGGCAAGGGCGCCGAGGCTGGTCCAACCCGCATTGCTGCCCTTTGTCCCCTCGGTGGCTGGACTGACGTCCGCCAGAGGCACAGGCACATCGGCGACGCTTCCGTTGTCAAGCTGAAGGCGAAGGCCAAGGTCGCCTACGGCCCACGCCTCGATGCTCCACGTGATGCGCTGACGTTCCCCCGGTTGGAGCTCGACCGCTGTTTCAACCAAGGTGATGCCTTGGTCGTCGATCAGTCGGACGGCGGTGGTTCCGGCCAGCACCCCGCCGTTGGCCACCTCCAGATCGACGGTGACCACCTCGCCGAGCGTTGGACGGTACGGAGCGGCCACCAAGGAGGCCAGCGCAGGCTGGTACGCGATCCAGCGCATGGTCACCGTGACGGGTTCAGTCACGCTCCCTGCACCGATGGCGGGCCGACCTGCTGCGTCCGTCGCGGTGAACCACACCTGCCACATGTCGCCCTCCATGACCTCGAAGGCCGATGGCCGGAGGTCCACAGTTCCGGCATGCACCGCTGAACCGCCGGCCAAGACCTCAAAGCCGAGAGGGCTGGAACCTTCTGAGCCGTCCATGACGCGTCCCTGACGCAGCAACCTCCAATGGGCGGTGACGCCGTCTTCCACGGGGCGTTCCACGTCCTGAACGGTCACTTCCAGGGGGACGGCATCGAGGGACGTGCTGTTCACCTGCAGGAATTGAACGGCGGTGACCAACAAGCGAGGCTCATGCTCATCGATGTTCACAGAAACGCGGGATGTCAGGTTCCCCAACGACCACCCGGTGAGGCTTGCCTCGAGATGGCCAGAGGTTCGAACGAAGAGGGAGGAAGCCAAGGGGAGGCGCAACGTTGGTCTGCCATTGTTGGGGACGTCCATGGACCCGCTGTCGGTCCGTGCTCCATCGGTGACGAACCAATCGAGCCGAACAGCATCAGGCAGCCGTTGCGCAGTCTGGTTCGACGCAGCATGAACCACCCGGTATTCGATGTTGATGATGTCGTCCCGCTCTGCGAACACGGTCCCGTCAACGTAGGAACCGTAGGGCGGCGTGGTGTCGCTTGCGTCGACCACGTGCAAGTCCACCGATGCATTCGTCCACCATGTCAGCGCGCTGATCCGGCTGAAACCAAGCCCTAGGTCTTGGCCTTCGTCACTCACGTACAGGGCGGGCACGTGCGCTGTGTCCCCGTGCGTGATGGCCATGTCCCATCGCAAACGGAACATGACGTCCAACCGCCACGATGCCCCCGTCAAAGGATGCACCGTCACCTCTGGAGCACCCGAGAAACAGCCGACGTCGGGCCTTGTTTCCCCTGTTCTCGGCACATACGCGACGCGGCATGACTCCTCGCTTTGCCCGAGCAAGGCAAGCTCAATGGCGTCGAGGGTGGTCAGGCCGTTGGCGTCTTGCACGATCACGGAGAAGGTGTGCAGGTGTCCGGGATACAAACGGCCTCCGTCCGTATCGAGCATGAGGCTGGAGGTTGGCACCGTGGTGGGTCGGCGTGCTTCGAGTCGGAGTTCGGCAGCGAAGGGCCCCTCCAATGCCCCCCCTCCAGGAAGAGGATGCCCGGCCACGTCGTACGCTTCGATCACGAACCGGGCCAGACCAAGGTCGGCTCCGCTCAGAACAATGTCCGAGGCTTGAATCAACGGCAGGTCAAGCGACTGCACGGTGCGGCCTGCGGCCAATGGAACCACCACCCGGACCCATTCCTCAAGGTCGCTGACGCCATCGTTGTTCGCGTCGTCTCGTGCCTCCAACCATGACCAGACGTAGGCAGGACCGTCCAACCCCTGATCGTCGCTGAGGCTCAGCACGAGGGCGACGTTTGAATCCGAGGGAAGCACGTGCCCATCGGCCGGTTGGCGTCCTCCAGGGTCAAGCACGTCGAGGCCGACAAAGCTGGGAAGGACGTCATCGTAGACAAGGTCGACCACCGGAGACGTGCCACGTTGCTCGCTCGTCGTCGAAGGCGCATGTGCAGGGCCGAAGCGGACGATTCTGGCCTCGACGGTCAACGCCGCTCCACTGGTCAAAATACCCGAAGGGGGCGTGGTCAAGGTTCCATTGAATCGCCCGTTCTCCCCCACACCGACGAGCACGCTGTCCATCCAACTCCCGTTGCGCAACTCGACGCTGATGGACGCATCCCCTGCTGCTGGATGAACGCCGGGGATGCCCTCGAGCCTGAGTTGCCCACGCACCTCGAGGCTTCGATTGGCGCTGACCTCGAAAGGCCACAGCGGCTGGGTCCAATCGTGCAAGGCTCGACCGCGGTCGTCGAAGACTTCGAGCGAGAGGACTTCGAGGTCGTTCTCGACGTCGTTGCCTTGCACCCCCATGGCTTGCACCACAGGCCCGGTTCGCAACCCGTCAGCGTCCGTGGCCGCCGTCCACCACGACAACTGAGGTACGTCGTCAAAGGACCATGAGGAGGTGAAGGTCCACGAGACCTCGCATGAGACGGCGGTGCACGATGCTGTGCTGGTGGCTTGTATGGCGGCCAAGCCTGCCCCCGCAGGTTGTCGGAACCGCACGCTTTCTTCGGACAAGCGGTCCACGATGACCTCGCCAAGCGGCACGGAAGGTGAGGTCCCAAAGGAGAGCGTGATCGATTCAATGGCCGGAACGTCGGCCGAAGCATCCCGAACATCGGTTCGGTCGTGCTCGGTGACCACCGTGACGTTCGTGCCCGGCGTCCATGCGGTGGAGGGAACGCTCAGGAAAGCATCGTGGAGTTTGGCCCTGGAAGCGAGATCCAAGGTCACGTCCACGGCGCCTTGATTGGTCACGACCCACACCTCCAACGGATGTTCCGTGGCCGTGCTGCTGGCTTGGCGTGCGTTCAATGCCGCATCAACGACGGCCAGGTCCAACGGCACCCGGCGTTCGCTGACCGGGCTCAACGCCATCACCTCAATCGGAACCACGGTGGTTGGTGACCAAGCCCGGATTGAGGTGATGCACCGTTGACCGTACAACGCTGGCGCATCGGCGTGCCGTTGGCAGGACGCTGCCCCCGCAAGGTGCACATGCGTTGCGTTGTTGCTGATGTGGGTGGCCGTGCTCGCTCCAACAGGGTGAGACAGAGCGATGCCCGGCGCGTCCAATGCGAGCACGATGCTGTAAGGCACCGTGGAACTGAAGCTGGAAGATGTTCCTTCAATCCACCATTGCAAGGCCACACTTTGATTCTCAGTGACCGCTGGACCGAGTAAACTGCTGTTCGCGGTCCAGAGCACCGTGCCGCTGTTGTCGTCCGTCACCGAAGCCAAGGAACCCGCGGTGCTGAGCACATCGCCGTAACCCAACGACACCACATCGAAGACCTCGTGCGCCTGTGCGTCCAAACCGGCACGAACACCAGAAGCAGCGTGTTGGCACGCCACTTCCCCGCGTGCTTCCATGAGCTGTGCGGTGGGTGGGAGTTCCATGCTGACGCTTGATTGGAGCCTCACGGTGGTCCACTCCAACCTAAAAGTCTCAACGCCCGAGGCGTTGCCCAGCGACGTGATCGCCGCACCAGACGCGACAACACGCGCCCCTTGACCGATGACGTGGACCGTGGCCTGCTGATGCGGGCACGTTGGCCACGTCGAGAAGGAAAGCATTCGAGATTGTGCGGCCACGTTCTGCATCGTGCCGTCCTGCCCCACCACGAGCCCGCTTGGAAGAGCAGCGCCAGCATGCGCCGCGTCAAGGTGGACGACGCTGCCAAGCGTCAGCCGCTCGAGGATCGGTGAGGCCAGGGAAGAGGTGGTCGACATGTTCACGCGCATGCGAAGCACGGGGACCTCGCTGGTCGAGAGGCTCACGTGGGTGGGCAAGGTCAGTCCGGTCCAGCCGTTGACGGCCGTACCGTTCAGATGGAGGAGGTCCACCGTGAGGTTGGTGCCGGGAGGCACACGTGCGTGACCGTCAAGCATCCCCCACAACGACCGGGTTGGAGCGCTGAAGGACGGTGACGTCCACGAGCCTTCATCCAAAAACAGGTCGACTTCGACACCTGCGTCATCGATGTACCAGCCGTCTTTTTCCACCCACGTGTCGGAGAAAAAGACGTACCTGAAACGGACCTCTTGGCCCGAGAGGTTGCTGACGTCGATGGTTTCTGCATCGAAGGTCTGAGACCGGGTGGGGCAACCGCCTGAGTGAATGGAGCCGTCGAAGATTCCCTCGTCGTAAAACGGCGAGTAGGGGTTCATCCTCGACAGGGTGTGATGCGTGTGGCTGTCGTAGGGCGGGTACCACCACGTGGCGCCGTCGTCCACTGAAATTTGCACCGCACCTCCGTCCCAATCCGTTTCTGTGCACACCCACGAGCGGAACGACAGGCGGGCGCTGCTGTTGTCCGGCAAGCTGTAACTTGGCGATGTCAGGTAGGCCAGGCTCTCTGCCGCATAGTCCCCGTCAAGCACAATGCCCGCACCTTGTTGGCCCGACGGCCATGCGCGTGGCCCGGAGGTCGTTCCGTTGGGCAAGGTGCCGACGTCCCAGCCTTGACCTCGCTCCAACGCGATGGACCAACCACGAGGCACCATCCGCCCCGATTCGAAGGAAGCGTTCCACCATGTTGCCCCGTTGGCGCCCAGCGTTTGCGTCCAGACCCATTCGTTCGTGCTGTTGCTTTGGCTGAGGTTCACCCCTTGACCAAGCACAGGCGTCGTCGTGAAGTTGTCCAGCATGCGCACGGTGGTGTTGCCTGGGCCGCCGTAGGTGATGGCCCTCAGATCATCGATGGCCATGCCTTCCCAGCCGTCCACACCTGCGTTCCCGTAGCCCACGTTGGCGTCGGTGATGACCCTGAAGGCCAGCTGGGCAGAGGAGGCGTTCGCTGAGGTGAAAACCGCGGGGGGAAGGCTGTATCCGATGTCCACCCATTCGCCAGATTCCTGCGTCAACCAACTTCCTTGCCAGAGGACGCCATTACCTGGCAATCCCGGGGCTTGGGACAGCAAGGTCCAGGACGTGCCTCGATCAAGGCTGAGAAGCGTGGTCATGCTGTCTTGCCAGCCGCCTTCCATGTCCCAATGTGCGCGGAAGGCGAGTTCCGTTGGGGATGAGAGTCCGGACAGGTCGGTGTCCAACACCACCCATCCGTCGGCGTCTGGCGCATAGGCGCCAGAGAGGTTCCCATGGAACCACGCACCGCCAGGGTCGCCCTCGTTGTGCACGCTCAAGGCATCGATGAGCCAGCCGACGCGCGAAGCGGTGTCGTTGGTCGTGGCAAAGCAAAACCGGAGCTGGTACCACGCTTCAGAAGACCCGAGGTGCCCGTCCAGGGGCAACTCATGCAAGGTCCACCCCGCGCTCTCGTCCCCCACCCACGCCGCGTTGAGGGAGGTGGGGTCGGGAGTCGTGCTGGACGCAAAGCTCCCGCTGACCTGGTCGGGGTAACCGCCCGTCGGTGAAAGGGTGGACCACGTGTGGGACGCTTCGCTGCGCCATTCCACCCAGCGCACGTCGTCGGGTCCGAGGTCGGCCGAGGAGCGAAACTGCACCGTCATGTTGCGAACGATGCGAGGCCCGTCCACCTGCGGGCTGACAAAACAGCCCGCCATCTGGGCGTCAAGCGTCGCGTTTGGTCCGCCCAGCAGAAGCGCGCGATGACCGAGGTAGGCGCTTGAGGCCAGCGACGCGTTCAATGCGGTGGTGGAGAGGTTGACCGTGGACCAAGCGCGATCTGCACTCCCGACAGCCAACCAGCCGTCGGGGGTCAGCACAGGATCTTCGAAATCCTCCACATCGTTGTTCGACGCGGGTGAGGCGAGGGTCAGCCGGCCACCTCGGAGCAATCCTTCCGTCCCTTCGTGGAGGCCGCCTGAGAAGCCGGTCCTCGTGTCGTGGGCGAATTGGGTCCCGTTGGAGCCGTCCTCGCTCCATACCGTTCCAACCGTGAGCCCGGCGTCGATCACCGTGTGGTTGGCCGGCACGGTCACCGAGGTCACGTTGGTTGACGTGATCCCCCCGCCGCCTCCCAAAGGCGCCACCGTCGCGGTGGGACTGCTCACCTCTCGGACGGGCCCGAGGGCCGCGGAAGCCATGGGCAGAAGAAGCGGTAAGAGCAGCACCAGCAGCATCCCAAGGGACGCACGTTGCCGGTACTGCGTGGCCTCCATCCGTTGAACGACAACCTCGGGTGGACTTGAACGCTCGTTCTTTGCGTGCGGGTTGAGGATTGAAGGTTTCAAGTGGTCTCGTCACGACGAGCAGGTGATGAGTGCAGCAGGTCCCCTCGATGAGGCCGCTGCACGAGAGGTCGAGGAGCAACTCACGACCACCCACCGGCAGCAAATCAACCGACGCATTCCCATTGCCTTGCCTCGTCCAGACTTCTGGAATGCGGTGAGTCGTCTCCTCCAATCCATCGATTTGGAACTCCATGAAGCGGTCAGAAAGCATGGGTTCGATCTTCGCGTTCAGAACCTTCAACGGCGGCAAGCAACGATCCGCCGCGTCGCCAGTGAGTTGGCACGTCGTCGCCTTGTGGCCATGATGCAGCATGCATCCAGCCAATCTTTGCGCTCGCCGTCCCCAGCAAGCCAACCGAATGAACTTCCATCCTTGGACTGGAGCCGTCACGACCCAGCTGAGCGAGAATTCTACACCGCCATGAAGGAACAAATGGACCGCTTCAAGCGAGCCGTGGACTGGGCGTCGATGCAAAACGGCCTGCCCGCAGAAGCCGCGTCATCACGACCGGCTGGCTCCGATTTCGCCCCACGCGGAACGACCCAACTCGATGCGTTCACCGAAGGAGAAGGGCTGACGGGTAGTCCGCCCCCTCCGTTGGCCTTCGAGGACCCGGACCCACCGGCCCTGCTTGACGGCCAAATGGACGAAGAGGACCGGTTGCTGTCGGAGCGGTTGGACGACTGGCCGGAGGAGGACTACCTCTTCGACGCCCCTGATCCCGCCCCCAACCCTCCCAAGGAAGGCCGGCACTCAGCCGCACTGGAACTCGCTCCGACCCCGACGGCTCAAACCACGCCTGTCGTCGAACCTGGGCTGGAATCAGCCTCCACGGAAGGAGCAACAGAGGCGGCCGATGAGTCAAAGCAAGAAGCGCTGGCCCGCGTCCGCATCCTTGCCTCGATGGAGGACCCTATTTTGGGTCCTGATGGTGAAGAAATCGTGCTTTCCTCAGGCGACGTCCACATGCTTACGCCGGACGTGGCGGAAATCTTGGTGGCTTCGGGTGTCGCTGAGGCTGCGAACCTCTGACGCCGACGATGTCCCAAGCGGTTGCTCAGGGGTGTGCGGCGGCTGCACACCAGCATGATGTCGCGGTGGAGCGGCGAAGCCAGGCTCAGTTGACGCTGCGCATCGAGATTTCAATGCTGACCGTGTCGGGGATGTCGATCCGGGCCACGTTACGAAGCGCGGATTCGTCCTTGCCCGAGGTGATGTCCATCTCAAGCAGGCGCTTGTGAACGCGCATCTCGAAGTGGTCGTAGGTCTCACTGCCCTCTCCGTCGGGTGCTCGGCGGACGGGCACCACAAGGCGGCGGGTGGGCAAGGGGATGGGTCCTCGGAGCTTGACGCCGCCAGAGTCGCAGATCAACTTGATCTGTTGAGCGACTTGGTCGATGTCCCGGTGGTTCTCACCGGTCAACTTGATCACGGTGACCGCAGCCATCGACGACCCTCCTCAGTTCATGCCCTCAGTTGAGGCTCACTTCTTCTCGATCTTGAGGCAGACGCCGGCGGCGACGGTCTTGCCCATGTCGCGGATGGCGAAGCGGGAGAGTTCAGGGAAGCTCTCCATGGCTTCGATGGCCATCGGCTTGGTCGGCTGGAAGCGGATGAGGCAGGCGTCACCGGTCTTGAGGAAGGAGGGGTTGGCCTCCTTACCGGCCTTGTTCGTCTTCTCAAGGAGTTCTTGGAAGCGCACAGCGACCTGAGCGGTGTGGGCGTGGAACACCGGGGTGTAGCCAACGGAGACGGCCTTGGGGATGTCCATGAGCTGGATCTGTCCGACGAAGGTCTCGTCGTGGCGGACGTAGGTGGGCTCGCTCTCGGCGTAACCGGCCACGTCACCACGGCGGATGTCGGTGGCGGCGAGGCCACGGACGTTGAAACCGACGTTGTCACCGGGCTCGGCCTTGTCGACCATGGTGTGGTGCATCTCGATGGACTTGACCTCAGCCGACTTCTGGCTGGGGTTGAACACGACGGTCTTGCCGACGTTCAGCACACCGGTCTCGACCTTGCCGACGGGCACGGTACCGATGCCGCCGATCTTGTAGACGTCCTGGATGGGCAGGCGCAGGGCCTTGTCCACAGGCTTGTCGGGCATGGCGGCAGCGTCGATGGCCTCGAAGAGGGTGGGGCCGCTGTACCAGGGGCAGTTGGAGGACTTCTCAAACACGTTGTCGCCGTTGAGGCTGGACGCGGGGATGAAGGGGATGCGGTCGAGCTGACCGCCGAAGCCCGCCATCTTGAGGAGGTTGGACACCTCGGTCTTGGTGGCGTTGTACTTCTCTTCGGCCCAATCGACACCGGAGATGTCCATCTTGTTGACGTGGACGATGAGTTCCTTCACACCGAGCACACGGGCCAGGAACGCGTGTTCCTTGGTCTGCGCGTTGACACCGTCGTTGGCTGCGCAGAGCAGCACAGCGGTGTCGGCTTGGGAGGCGCCGGTGATCATGTTCTTCACGAAGTCACGGTGACCGGGAGCGTCGATGACGGTCCAGTAGTACTTGGGGGTGAAGAACTCCTTGTGCGCGACGTCGATGGTGATTCCACGCTCGCGCTCTTCCTTGAGCCCGTCCATCACGTAGGCGAGACCGAATCCGGCCTTGCCTTGCTCAGCGGCGAGCTTCTCGTTCTTCTCGATGACGTGTCCTTCGATGTGACCGGAGTCCAGAAGGAGACGACCGACGGTCGTGGACTTTCCGTGATCGACGTGACCGACGAAAACGATGTTACGGTGTGGCTTGCTCTTGTCTTCCCACTGCGATGGCATGGTAATACACTCCTGTGCGAGTCGCCGACTGAACTCCCCTATTTGAACTCCACGCTGCCCCCGAGTGGAGCCTTGCGTTGGAATTTGGGCTTACTTGTACTCCAACACGATGCGGAATTGGTGGACCTTGATGTCGTTCCAGCGGTCGTTGTGGATGCGCATCGTCCACTCGCCGTCACCATGCGTGGTGTCGGTCATCAAGTAGGAGGACAGGGGGAGGCTCAGGCAGTAATCGTCGCTGTTGCACTCCCCGTCTTCGCGCTGATCGTCACCGATTTCTGAGGAGTTCACCACCTCTTCGTTCTCTTCGTCGAGGACGTAAATCTCGAGACGGTTGTTGTTCTGTTGTTGGCCACCGCCAACGACCCAATCGTCGTCCTGCTTCGGGTAGGTCAGCTCCGCGATGGCTTTGCGGATGGTGTTGCCGCTGTCCCGGTCGTAGACCACCGTGACGTCAAAATCAAGCTGCGCAGGCCCGGAGGAACTGTTTCCTCCCATCTCGAAATCCGTCCAAGTGCCGGCGTAGTTCACGTGCACCTTGACCTCGTCCGTGCTGGTCAAGCCCTTGCTGCTCTTGACGGTCAGCACGACTTCGTATTCCCCTGGCGCCACGGACGTCCAGTCCACGGTCTCGCCGTCCAAATCGGCGTCGTTCTCAGGATCACCGTCGCCGTCGTCGTCTTCGGACGGCGCGAGGTCCCAGGTCCACTCGGTGATGTAATCGTCAGAGGTGGCGGCTTCAGAATCGCTCGCGTCCAGCGCCACCGTCGTGGTCGCGGAAATCCGGCGATCGGAGGTTTCCTTGTCGTCCTCGCAGATCCAGATGAGGATGTAGGAACTGGCCGACACGTCCTCGCCCAAGCAGTCGAATTCAGATGAGGCATCCACGCTGATGGTCGCCGTTGGCGCTTCAGCAGACGCCTCGACCACGTCCACCGTCCGGCTCGCCTCGGCCGAGCGAACACCGTCCGAAATGGTCAGCACGACCGTGAAACTGCCTGCGACCCCGAAGGTCCACTCGGCCGTCCGGCCGGTGGCGTCCACGGTCCCGTTGCCGTCGAAATCCCAGCGGTAACTGAGCGAACCGTCGTTGGGCAAGGAGCCAGAGGCATCGAAGGCGACCGTGTCCCCAACGCGGATGTTGTTGGCCGGTGAAAGCGTGAACACAGCATCGAGGCCCGTCTCATCACCGCCTTCGGTCACGCAACCGGCGAGGCTCGAGGCCACCATCAACAGCATGAGGCTCGCTGCCACCGGCCATCGTCCCATGGAGAATGGTGCCCACCGCGTCCACAAGAACCCTGTGCCCTGCTGCGGCATCAAAACGAGAAGAGGGAGGTTTGTCGGCTGCCGCGCATCAGGTCTTGGGCCGTCCAGCCAAAGGCCTCTGTGATGCGGCCGAGTGCGGCGGCGAGGCGCTCTGCGTAGAAGCGCCCGTCGTATCCTTGAACGCCACCTTGGTCCTGCTCTTCGAGCCACGCTGCCACCTGCATGGGGCGCTGACTCGCATCGGTGACCACGAAGGAGACCTTCATCCCAGACGTGAAAGGAAGGCCCAACTCGATGCGCTGTTTGGCGGCACGGACCTGCGCCATGCTGTCCGGATTCGCATAGGCAGAAGCGAAATCGACCGTGCCGTCCTTCCGCACTTTCCCTTTGCACGACTTGGCCAGAATGAGACGATCGGCTTCGACGTGTTGGCTTTTCAGGGCCCCGACCTGTTCGAGGGCATACGCCACCAAAGCCTCGCCTTCGTCGGCCAGGGCATGCTCCATCACCGTGTGCATGCTCTCGACCAGATAGGCGAACGAATCGGTGCGCTGTGTCTCGTAGCCGCGGATGAGCATGTCCTCCTTTGGCCACACCACTTGACCGACGTAGCGCTTCTTGGCGCCGTGAGAGAAGAAGACAGAGAGGCCTTTCTCAAATTCAAGCACGGCCGCGTCACGGCTGTACCGCTCGGCCAAATCAAGGCCAAAGGCCACCATCGCCTCCTTGGCGTTCTCCCACCGCTCGACGATGGCCTTGGCCTCGGCGTTGCCGTCTTCTGCATCCGCTCTTGCTTGGGCCGGAACCGCACCGGGCACGTCACCCTCGATGGGCGATTTGACAAAGATGGAGTCCGTATCTGAATAGACGACAGGGTGGCCTTGAGCCTCCAAATCCGCGATGACGGCCTTGATGTTGTGCCTCGCCCAAGCGGTGATGGACGAGCCCAAATCGCGGTGCGTGAACCGATAGAACCCCGAGGCAAACACCCCGTAGAAGGAGTTCATCAAGATCTTCACCGCGTACTGCATGTCGTCGTGGAAAGCTCGCTCCTCATCCGTGGACGCATCCCGCATGCCCGCCTTGTGCAGGTCACGTTGTGCCATCAGGTCGCGAAGCAGGAAGGGCACCAACCCTGTTCGATGCTCGTCGCCCCAGAACCTCACGCCCGTCGGTGCGGTATGAAGCTCGTCCTTCTCGGTAGGTTGCTCTGGGTGCGCGGGATCAACCCGCGTGGTGTAGCAGATGTTGTGGCCAATCATGATGCTGGGGTACATGCTCTTGAAGTCCAACACGGCAATCCAAGGGTGCAAACCTGCTTCCACGTCGTGGACGTAACCTCCCGTGATTTGACCTTCCTTCGGCTCGGCGCTGCCGGTCATCGGCACGGCAATACCGGTTCGGTCCGCACGCCTGATCACCAAGGAATCGATGAGTTGGCTTGTGCTTCCGTTGCTGGCGGTCTCGAAGGGGACCTTGGCCACCGCGGCTACGGCTTCCTTTCTGCGCACAATCTGCAGGGCGTGCAGGATGTCCAACGGCAGGGCTGCGTCTCGACGGCAATACTCGAGCACCACGTCGGGGCGTGCTGCCCATTCCTCGTCCATGCGTGAGGCGTCCACGTCCATCTTTTGTCGCTCTGCGTCCTCGGGAAACAGCAGCGCGCTGACGAAGGCCAGGGTTTCGCGTTGTGGACGCAGGGCCATCCTGGCTTGCCACCACGCGTCCATGACACATCGGCCGCCAAGCGTCCACGCCCGGGTGCTGGCGCGTTTTGGGACGACCGATTCCCGCTGCCGACGAAGGTCCGATGCGTCCTGAGGGGTGCGACCCCAACCGAACATGGCCAAGCGTCGTGCCGCGTCTTTGCGTCCACCGAGGGCTTCCACACGCTCCGCGATGCGTGGCAAATCGAAGTTGTCGATGTTGTATCCCGTGATGATGTCGGGATCCTGTTCGAGCACCAACCGTGTCATGCCCTCCAGCAATTCGGATTCATCGTCGCGCCAGGTATGGACGCTGCGATCACCGGTTGCAAGGTCCTCCACCACGGCAGCCGCGCAAAGGATCCGGTTGTCGGCAATGCTGGTTTCGAGGTCAAAGGAGAGCATTCGGAACGGGACGGGAAAGGCCTCGGTTGGCTGAAGGTCCTCGATCACGCAATGCAGGGTGAGGTCCACGCCATACACGCCACCACCGCCAGCGGCACGCACCGCTGACTCGGCCGCTTCGCCGTCCGAACGGCGAGCCACAACGTCCCCTGCGACGGCCACGTGCATGCCAAGGTCGGCCTCCAACAGGAGGCGATTGGTGAAGGGGATGTCCGCGGCAAAGAGCGACCATGCGCCTTCCAATGCGCGACGGAGTTCGGGCACCATGAAGGGCTGGTGCACCTCGACCCGCCAGACCGGCTTCCATCCGAGGTCGGTCCAGCGAAGTTCGGGACCGCTGACCTCGCGGACCTGTTCCCGCGCCTTGAGCCGGGCCGCTGCCTCAAGCAACGCCTCGGGAACGTCGAGCCCGCTCGACCACCGGCCGATCGGCGCGACCTCGATGTGAGGGCGCAGACCGTGCACGAGCACGCACACGCTTTCTCCACTGGCTGCGCGGCCGAAGAGCTCCACCACCGTCGAGCCAGTGGCTCCTTCCCCGATGGACCGGTAGCGCGAACTGATCACGCCGATGCGGCCTTCCCAGCGTTCGGAGGCCATCATGCCCCCCTCCACCGGGGCCTCCTTCAGCCCTTCGCACCGGCCATCCTCACCTGTCGGGCGGACGCGCAAAGTCTTGATACCGCGCCGATTCAACGCGGTTTGGAGGGTGTGACGTGAAGGACATCGACTGGGATGCACTGACCTTCTCCCTGACCCCGACCGATTGGATGTACGTGGCCGAGGTCAAGGCCGGTGAGCCATGGATGCCTGGCTCCCTTGTGCCCTACGCGGACTTCTCGATTTCGCCCGCCGCTGGCGTGCTCAACTACGGTCAGGGCCTCTTTGAGGGCATGAAGGCCTACCGCACAGAAGCAGATCGCATCGTGTTTTTCCGCCCAGAAGAGAATGCTCGCCGCATGCAGGCCGGTGCGGACCGGCTCCGCATGCCACCTGTCCCCGAATCCCTCTTCGTGGACGCCGTTGAACAGGTGGTCCACGCCAACCGAGATTGGGTCCCCCCGTGCGGGCGAGGCGCGCTCTATGTGCGCCCCATCCTCTTCGGCTCGGGCCCAGTGTTGGGTGTCGCGCCCGCCCCATCGTTCACGTTCATGGTCTATTGTACGCCGGTGGGACCGTACTTCAAAGGAGGCATGAACGCGATTTCGCTGGTCATCTCTGAGGACCATCACCGTGCCGCGCCCGGAGGCTCTGGTGGCGTGAAGGCCATCGGGAATTATGCCCCCGGCATGATGCCCTCTTACGCGGCAAAAGCGGCAGGATATGCCGAAGTCATCTATCTGGATGCCGAAACACACACCTGCATCGAAGAAGTCGGCGCTGCGAATTTCTTCTGTGTGAAGGACGGTGTGCTCAGCACCCCCTCGCTCACGGGCACCATCCTGCCGGGCATCACCCGTGCCTCGATCATCGAGCTCGCACGTCATCGCGGTCTCGAGGTCCGCGAGGAACGGGTCACCGCTGAATACGCCTTGGCGGCTGACGAAGCCTTCTGCTGTGGCACCGCCGCGGTGATTTCACCCATTGGCTCCATCACGCAGGGGGAGCGGACGGTGACCTTTGGCGATGGCTCGCCTGGCTCGGTCACCATGGACCTCTACGCGCACCTGACCGGGCTCCAAGCCGAACGCGAAGAGGACCTGTTCGGATGGCTCCACGAAGTCCCTGACCTCGGATAAATCAAGCCGTCATCGGCTTGGCCGAGGTCAAATCGCTCATGATTTGGGCGAATTCTGCGCGGATGGCAGCGATGTCCTCTCGGAGCTTCGCGATCGCATCCTCGAGCTCCTGTCGACGCGCCGCCTGACGCTCCTTGCGAGCGGCACGCCGCTCGACGAGCAACTTGTCCAGCGCCCGGCTTTGGGCCTTGAAGTTGGAGCGGGCGGTTTTCATGCGTTCTTGGAGGCCGGTCAAGTCTCGGGCGTCATCGGAGCCGGCCGCGATGGCTGCGGATTCGAAGGTCGCCTGGCGGCGCTTGTCTTCGATGTGCCAGTCGGGCGTGGACTTCAGGCCCTGCTTGAGGCCGACCATGGCGAAGGCCTTGATCCACCACTTGGAGGGGTCGAAATGGTACCATCGGTGGCCGTTGCGGTAATCGGCCTGGAAGGTGTGGTGGAAGTTGTGGTAGCCTTCACCGAAGGTCAAGAAGGCGAGGATGGGTGAGTCCTTGCTGCTGTTGGCATCACCGTAGGGCTGCGTGCCCCAGATGTGGGCTGCAGAGTTGATGAGGAAGGTTCCGTGGTGCGTGAAGACCGTGCGGGCCAGACCGGCCCACACGAAGCCGCCGACAGCTCCTGGCACGCCGCTGATCAGGCCACCGACAAGGGCGGGGAGGAACATCCCAATGCCGACACAGAGGAGAAGGTAGTACTTGTGCTGGAAACGGAGAATTGGATCCTCTTGCAGGTCCTTGACCTGCGAAAGGTCGTGGACGCGCTCGCCACCTTCGTCGATCATCACCCACAGGATGTGGGACCACCAAAAGCCGCGGGTGGCGGAATAGGGGTCCTCGGGCTTGTCGGTGTGGCGGTGGTGAAGGCGGTGGTCTGCGCACCAATTGAGCGCGCTGTTCTCGAAAGCACCCGCCCCAAAGAGCGCGTAAAACAGGCGCAAGGGCCACGAGGCTTCGTGGCTGCGGTGGCTGAACAAGCGGTGGTAGCCGACGGTGATGCTCAGCCCACAGGCGAAGTACCAGATGACGAAGAGAAACGGCTCCACCCACGTCACGCCAAACTGCGTGGTGTGCCACCACAACCCAGCGATGGAAGCGATGGGCGTGAGCACGAGGAAGAGGGTGTTGACGACGTTGATGGTGTCGTTCCCGTTACCTGCCATGGTGTAGTGGCGCACACCGTAATTCAAAGCCGTTCCCATCCGAGCAGGGGGCAGGAAGCGGGTCCTTCACCGCTTGAAAGAGCGTCGACGGGAGGCGTTTCCTCGCGATTTCCCTTGCTTTGCGGGTCGTGCCCCGCCTTGCGTTCGGGTCGTCGCCGGCTTGGTCGCAGCTTCGTGTTCCTTCTTGCGCTGTTCCCGCCACGTCGTGCCGATGATTTGCATGATTTCTTCTTTGGAGGAGGCCCCGGCATCGGCCTCTGCACCCGAGCGGCTCACGATGAGCCGACCCTCGCGAGCGTGGGGGTCGCTTGGGCGAGCGGCATTCGCCTCACGCTTGATCTTGCGGAGCCCCACCGCGCGGGCTGCGGTGTACAAGCCTTCCAGGTCGGGTTTCTTGACGGCGGCATCCTTGGCCACGCGACGGCCTGATCGGCGCGAACGGCGGACGTCAAAATACGACGGCCAAAGGGTCAGGCGGTCCGGATCATGGTCCATGTGCCCGCCTCATGCTCCTGTGCTTCAGGTCCGTTTGGACCCGGTTCAGGGGCCTCACTCGACGAGCACGCCGTTGATGACCCCGTCCTTACCGGGCCGGGAAGTGATGCGCACGCGACCCTTGTCGGTCTCGATGATGGCACCCTTCACGAGGATGTTCCGACGCACGTAGTTGGGGTCGGATTCGTTTTCGACGACGCTCATGATGGTCCCCATCTTGGTCGTGCCCTTCGCAGGGTCAGCGATGGCCACACGGTTCTCGGCCATCACGCGAACCATGGTGTTGCCACCGGCCTTGCGGTAGATCTTCCGCTTGGGTTCGCCGACGAGCGCGAATTGCTTCTCGCTCGAGATTTCGGTCTTGCGCTTGCCGCGAGCTTGAACACGGCGACCGCCGCTGGTCTTGCGTCGAGAAATGCCGTGCCATTGCGCCATGAAAGGTTCACCTCGCAGGCTGCCGACCGACACGGCGTATATGAAGCCCTCCCTCAAACACAACGCAGGTCCAAACGCGACAGAACGGCGTCATCGGCGTCCTGCAAGACGGCCGCCACGGTCTGGCCAGGATGCAAGCGCCCCACACCCGAGGGCGTCCCGGTGAACACCACATCTCCGTCGGTCAGGGGCGCCCACCCTCGAAGGTCGTCCAGCAGCGCCGCTGGAGCGATGGACATCGCGTCCACCCGGGCGGATTGGCGGACCTCGCCATCGATGCGCAACTCGAGGTGCAGGCCGGAGGTGCTCAAGCCGGCAACGTCCTTTGGCCACGGGACAAAGCCTCCGATCCGTGCCGCTCCCCGGAAGGCCTTGCCACGCGCCCAGGGCAGACCCTCGGGCCGGGCCTCGCGCTGCGCCGCGCGGTCGGTCAAGTCCAGGCCGACGGCGATGTGAGACACCGCCCCTGATTCATCGAGGCGAAGCACAAGTTCCACTTCATGGTGGATCTCCCCGTCGTGCCCGCTCACGTCGATGGTCTCCTCCGAAGAAAGGCACCCTTGGGGTTTGGTGAAGAAAATTGGACGTTCTTGACGAGCGTTGCCAAGTTCATCCGCGTGGGCTGCGTACGTCCTGATGGCGCACCACATGGTCATGAACGACCCACATGGGCGCGATTCTTGGACCCTCGCACGGCAACGGTCATAGCGGCCCGCGACCAGCCGTGCGCATGGTCAAGGATTGGAGCATTCGCAAACGGCGCCCAATTCGACGCAAAGCGATCGCGCCCCTGCTGAAGGACCTCGAAGAAGCACTGGGGATCGATCTTCAGGTGGACGGGGCCTTCCTCGAAGCCGCGGAGTTCGGCCCATGGAATCTGGTGTTCGTCGATAAAACTCCGAAGGCCGTTGACGTTGAGCACCCCGACGGCCATCGCGTCGTGGCCTTGACCCTCCGCGGCCTCATGGATCACGCCGATGCCGGGCATTGGGTTGAGGTGGACCACGGTGCCATTCGCTTTCTGATGAACGGCGCTGACTGCATGGCTGCGGGCATATCGGGCGCTGACGAAGCCATCCAAGCAGGAGATTTGGTCTGGATTCGAGATGAAGTCCACCAGCGCCCGCTCGCCTTGGGCTGGGCGCTCGATTCCGGGGCGAGCATGGTCGACGCCACCGGTGGGAAGGCGGTGAAAACCATCCACTGGGTCGGCGACGAACTTTGGGACATGGAATGAGCCCCTGCCCCACAGCACCAAATAGGAACAGCACGATAGCCCTTCCATGCGCAACGCGCTGTTGGTTGCCTTCATGCTCATGTTCGTCAGCGTAGCCACGGCCGGAGGAACCGGTGGGCAAGACGAAGGGCCAAACGCCGCCGAAACACCGTTCTCGGCCTACGAAGCCACGTCGCCTTCCGTTGACGGCGAGACGTGGACGCTGAGCTTGACCCTTGACCAGAGCGCGGTGGACAACGGCACCACCATGCAACTGACCACGCAAATTTGCACCAACGATGGCGTCTGCGATCCTCCCGTGAATCAAGAAGCGACGGTGTCCGAAGACGGAGCCGTGTACACGATTTCGGTGACGCCCCCTGAAGACCACACCTACGTCAACTGGCGCGCAAAGGTGTCCTACACCGACGGTGACGACGAGTTCCACCCCTTCGGTGACTGGTACAGGACCTGGTCGAGCTGCTACTACAACGACGGCAGCTGGGGCGGACCCTCATCCACCGACGACGGTTGCGTCGAGGAAGAGGAAAGTCCGGGGGCAGGATTCGCGCTGAGTCTGGTCGCATTGACCGTGGCCGCGGCCGTCGGAGGCCGCTCACGCCGGAGTTGATTGGTGCTCGACCATGCGTTCGAGGCAACGACGAACCTCGAGGGTCCAATCCACCAGAAGCACCTCTGCTTTGTCGCGCGCAGGTGAAAGCATGCCCTCGCGCATGCCGGGGAGCATCAGATCGCTGTCCACAAGCGGCAAGTGTTGGCCGGTCCACGTGAGCCTGGACCCGTCTTCTTCCCGGTGAAGCACGACGCTTGCGGCGACGTAGGACGCCTCGGAACGGACCCCTTCGAGGGCCTTTAGCGCACGGCACGCAGCGTCGAACACTTCACCCAGGGCCTCCTCGGGCGCAGGCCCGTAGGCGTCAAGGAAGCCAAGTTCCGTGGCGTTTTGTTCGATCAGGTGATCAAGGCCACGGCCAAGCCCGCGTTCGCTCATGCCCCGCGCCCCCGAGACAAACCCCAACGGGACGAGAGGGCTTGAGCCACGGCTTGGTGGTCCTGTCCACCGTTTGAGTTGGGAGCATGGACGTGGATGGGTTCCCCGCGGCTCGTCGCCTCAGCCAGTCGAATGTTGCGGCGGATGGGTGGTTCGACGACCACGTCGCCCAAATGCTCGCGGAGCAAAGCGGCCACCTGCTGGTTCAGCAAGGTCGGAGCGTGCATCGTCATCAACACGCCGTCGACCCCGAGCCCAGGATTCAGGCGGCGGCGGACCTGTTCAACCGTGGACAAGAGCATGGCCAAGCCTTCGAGGGCGAAATATTCGGTTTGCACGGGCACAAGCACGCCGTCTGCAGCACAAAGGGCGTTGATGGCCAACACACCGAGGTTTGGTGGCGTGTCGATGAGCACCAGGTCGTAGTGCGGTAGGAGTGGCGCGATGCCCTCTGCCAGGCGTGATTCGCGGCCAAGGTCCGATAAAATCGCGTCTTCGACGGAGACGAGGCGTCGGTCGCCGACCACCACGTGGAGGGTTGGTATCCGCGTGGCGTAGCGGCAGTCTGCGGCACGTTCAGGGGTCAAGAGGAGGTCGCGGGTCGTCAGTTCAACCCTCGACTTGTCGATGCCCAAACCGGTGGCGCAGTTGCCCTGGGCGTCCAAATCCACCACGAGCACGCGCTGGCCAGAAGCCGCCAAGCTCGCGGCGAGGTTGATCACCGTCGTGGTTTTTCCAACCCCGCCCTTCTGATTGGTGACTGCAACAACGCGCGCAAGCCCCTCGGTCGAGGGTTGCATCGGAGGAAGCGCGAGCGGTGCTCTGATTTTCGCCGGCCCGACCTCGTCGGTCGAGCGTGCTGCAAGCGTCGCTTCGGGGAGCTCCTCGAACTCCGCCTCGCCGACGGTCACCTGCCGGGCGCGTTCTCCCATCGGAGCGTCATGCACGCAGCGGAGGCTTTGGAGGTGACGGCCCACGCGGGTCCGCGGCGGAGGTTCGGTGGCCAAGCGCGTCACGCCGGCCGCTCGATAAGGGAGGTGGCCAAGACCCTCCCGCTGGTGGCGTCCACCGCAACGCTGAGCGTCGATTCCCAACCCTGAGCTTCCCACGTGCGGACGTAGTCGTAGGTGGTGGCGCCCGCTTCACCGTCGACCAGTTCGCTGATGAGGCCGGTCAGTCCATCGTCGGGGACCGCAACCAGCACCCCGCGGCGCAGCCCGTCGTTGTGATTGCCGTTGGCGTCAAACAGCCCTTTGCTTCCCACAAATTCCGGAAACCGCCCCTCGGCGAGCAGCATGTCTTCCACATCAACCATCGACAACACGGCGGGTGCCGATTCGCGGTTCCAGACAATGCCGAGGTCCTGGGATTCTTTGTTCACGAAGGAGCAGGTTCCGTTTTCACCGGCTCCGACGTCCAGCCGCACCCAACCGTGCGCATCGTCGGTGCCGACCCACGACAGGTTCCACGCGTCCGCGTCACCTCCGGAATCGCCCACTGCGCGCCAAATGTATCCCTCATCGTCCAGCGCTGCGTTTGCGCCTGAAGCCGAGGAGCCCACAGCACGCAGGCAAGCAACGGCCTCTTCCAAGGTGGTGGTGGCGGCTGAGGCCCCGTCCGGGACATGGCTGGCGTTGCGCGTCCAGCTCACCAGCGACTCGTCCGGTGCACCAAGTTCGCTTGGGCTCGGACGACCGACGTAGGTCGTGCCGAGGTCCAAACGGTCTTCGCCTCGTGAGAGCGACGTGCGCTCGAAGGTGTGGGTCAAACGGAACTCTCCATCGGGGAGGACCGCATCACCGAGTTGTTGCGAGAGGGTTGAACAGTCCTGCTGTCCTGCGTTGTCTGAGGACAAGCGGACGTCGACGGTCTGCCGGCTGGCCCACGGGTTGTCCGCTTCCACCCACATCGAGAGCGTCGCGCTTCCAAGGCAATAGGTGCTCAAATCCGGTTGTGTCGCGACAATGCGCCACATGCGCTTGCCAGCAAAGTCCTCGGCGCCGATCACCGACCAATCCCAACCAAGGCCGGTTCCAGTGGCGCCTTTTTCGATGGGCACCGTACCGACCAAGGATTGCAGTTCAACCGGCTGAGTGAGCATGGCGATGCCGGGTGCGAAGACTTCGAACGAACCGAGCAGCCCTCCGACGCCGTAGGTGGTCGTCGAACCACGAACGACGCCCTCGAGATCAACCTCCCAGTCCGCGTTCGAGCGCAGGTTCACGCGGTCTCCGATCTCGGTCCACGAGGTCAACGTAAGGTCCGCGGTTCCGGAGGCGGAGGCTGAACTGCTGGAACAATCGCTGGAGCCGGGGACGATGGAACGCAAGTGCCGCTTCACGACCAATTCATCGAGGTCGTACGTGGCCTCTTGCTGAACGGCCAACCATTCTGCACCGTGCGCTCCACGCACGCTGACGGTCCCAAGGAGCCGATCGTCTGATCCCTGCGATGGGATGTCGAGCATCGTGCCTTGGTGCACCGCGACGTCCCCGGTTCCGGAGAAGGAGACCTCAAGGCGGCAAATGTCGTCTTCAATGTCCAGTTGTTCAATGACCGGTTCAACGAAACCTTCGGTCGCGGTCAGTTCTCCGCCAACCAGCACGAAGCCCATGCGATCACCGTAGCGCAGAGCATCCACGGTAACCGGTTGGAGTTGTTGACCGAACCAGTAGTACCCGCCTGCGCCAAGCAGCAGGAGCACGAGGACCACCGCCGCAGCCTTTGGCGTTTTGACCATGTCGAGAAGCGTCGTGGGATTCGAAGGCTTGGCGCCTGGAAGAGGAACGACCGGGGGCGTTTCGAGGGCAACCTCGGGCTCGTCATCGACCGGAATGGCATCAAGCACCTCGGCTTCCAGGACCTCCTCTTCGGTCGCTGTGGGAAGGGGGACAGCGACGTCCACCGGAGCAGGTTCGGCCTCGATGAAGATGGGTTCAGGCTCCGGTTCCGGTTCTGATTCTGGTTCAAGCGAAATGACTTCTTCAGCGGCCTCTTCAGCCTGCTTGGCATCGGGAA
This sequence comes from Methanobacteriota archaeon, assembly GCA_002722135.1. Taxonomy (GTDB): domain Archaea; phylum Thermoplasmatota; class Poseidoniia; order Poseidoniales; family Poseidoniaceae; genus MGIIa-L3. The sequence goes on from PBKJ01000021.1 coordinate 43,135, forward strand.
GGCCAACGCTTGCCCGGTCAAGGCCTGCCTCAAGCAGGCGCGCCACCAAATCCGCTTTCCGCCCGCTTGTGGGCAGGTCGTGAAGCACACACAACGCCTTGAGTTTGGCGACCGTCAGGCGAGATGCATCCGTCAACGCTTGCCGCCCTCCAATGGACTTCTCGCAGTTGACCGTTTTCAAGCCTGAGGGTTGATGGACACCAAAGCAGGCTCATCCTCTCCCAATTTGCTCCTGCGACGCAGCAGCCAACGGCCACCCACCACCAAGCCGGCCACGACCAGCACCATGGCGAGCACAGGGAGAAGGAGCGCCAACACCGTGCACACCAGGCAAGCCCCAGCCTCGACCGTGGACACGATGGGGTTGCCCAATCCGCCCGTAGAGGCGGTCGAAAGCGCGCGGATGCCGACGGTGCTCACCTGCACGGTCCCGCTGGTGGTGCCACCAACAATGATGCTCGTGGACCACCGCAACACGGGGTCCAGTTCCCCCAAAGAGGACGACATCAAGACCATCCCCCCGATCACCGCTGCGGGTGAAGCAATGGCGTCCAACAGGTTGTCGAGCCAGGGGATGTAGTAGGCAAGGAGTTCGCAGACCACGGCCGCGCCGAGGACGGTCAAACCAACATCTGAGGCCATCCATGCTTGCATGTCCGAGCCCGCAAAAGCGGTCGGATTCAGTTCAAACCGGGTGGCAAGGCCGTACAAGAACGGCGGGATGAACACACGAAATCCACTGGCTGCAGCCAGGCCAATGCCGAGGGCAAGCGCGACGTAGAGGTCGACGCCACTCATGCGTCACGCCTCATGCGGCACGAAACCTGCACCGTCAGGATTGGGGACGTAGACGGTCTGGTCGAAGTTACCGTCAGGCATGCGACGGTGCACGTACCCGTTGCCGGCGTCGAGCCAGGTGGTGCCGTCCTCGTCTTGCTGGAGCACAGCCGGTCCTTCATCGGCTGCTGGAGCATCGGCTGCCTTGGGCGGACCGCTCGGGCCAGCGGATGGGGGTCCGCTTGGGCCTGCGGATGGAGGGCCTGAAGGGCCGGCTGCCGCGAGCACCGTCGACTCAACAGAGGCCTCCTTCGGCTGCTTCATCGCTCGAACCTCGTTCCCGTGGCGTTGGGCGCCAACAAAGGACAGAGCCGCCAAGACGATGGCCGTCAAACCAAACAGACCCGCAATGGCCTGATTTGGCCACACACGGCCGTCGATTTCGATGGTTCCTGCGCCGGCCTGATCGGCGTTTTTGCCGTCGATGTCAAGGAATTTCACGATGAGGCAGTATTGCCCAGGATCGATGCGGAAGCGGAATTCTTCCACCGAGCCGGCCGTTACCCGACCCAACGACGACGAAAATCCATGGTCGGAGCTCCCGTTTCTCGCTTCGGCTTGGCCGTCGGACAAGGCGGCGTTGTCCGTGCAGTCGGGCGTGTTGATCATGAACACCACCAATTCCGAGTGCGTGGGCGGCGGTTGGTCGATGGTGATGTCCACGCGAACCGGCACGTCGGTGATGTCGTCGCCGGGGATGGGCATGCCCCAAATGAGGCCCACGTCCTTGGTGGCTTGAGCCCCTCCAATGGACGTCTGATAGTCGGCGGAAAACGGCATCGGGAAGAGCGCAAACCCGAACAAAATCACGGCGATTCCAAGGAACATGAACACGTTCCAGCGCGAGCGCTTGAGCGCCTCTTCGCGTTGTTCGAGGGTCATCTCTTCCAGAATGTCGTCCCTGTCCTCGTCCACCAGCACTTCAGTAGGGACCGGTCCGACCTCGTCGGATGCGTCCGCGTGCTCAACATCGTCCATGCTGCTGCGCTGGTTCACCGACCACTTGAAAGCCTCGGCCGAAGATGTTCATTCATGGACGATGGGGTCAAAAAGGAGGCTGTGCCGCCCCGGCGCATGGACCTCCGCCTCGCTGTGCTGTCCAGGGGCCCCCGGCTCTACAGCACGCGCCGATTGGTGGAGGAAGCGCGAGAGCGCGGCCTCGATGTGGCGATCATCGATCCGCTCACCTGCTCGATGTTCGTGGACGAAGGACGCGTCGAAGTGCTCGTGAACGGTGAACCCTTCGAGCACGAAGCGGTCATTCCTCGCATNGGGCACTCCATCACCGGACACGGCACAGCCCTGCTGCGCCATCTGGACCAACTTGGCGTGTGGTCCTCAAACAGCGCTGCTGGCATCCTGCAGAGCAGGGACAAGCTGCGTGCAAGCCAGATTTTGGCCCGAAACCGCATCCCGATTCCTCGCACCATGAACGTCAGGGACGTGCGTGACGTGGAACACGCCATCGAAGCCGTCGGTGGTCTGCCCGTGGTGGTCAAAGTCACGAAAGGAACCCAAGGGCAAGGGGTCTTCCTTCGCCACACGGCCTACGAGGCGAAGAGCCTCGTTCAGGGCCTTTTGCACGCCCGCCGGGACGTCCTGATCCAGGAATACGTCGCAGAGAGCCATGGGCGTGACGTTCGCGTCATCGTCGTCGGCGACGAAGTGGTGGCCGCCATGCGACGACGAGCNCGAGGCCGCGAATTCCGTTCAAATTTCCACCTCAACGGCACCGTGGAATCGCTCGACTTGCCGGAGGAGTTCGCCGATGTGGCCAGACGCGCTGCACGCGTGCTCGGGCTGAACGTCGCAGGTGTTGATTTGCTGGAAGGCAACGACGGGCCGATGGTGCTCGAGGTGAACTCAAGCCCCGGCCTTCAGGGCATCGAGATGGCCAGCGGCGTGAACGTGGCCGGCGCCATCGTGGACCACGCCGTTCGGGAAGCCGGTTTTGGCGACGTCGANATCGACGGGCTGCTCCGCATGCTGCCNGATGAGGGCGTGGTGACGCTTCAGGTTCGTCGCCACCCTGGCTTGATCGGTCGAAGCCTCGAGGACGTGTTTCACGGTGAAATCGAGACCTTCGCCATCGCGCGCAATTCCCACATGATGTGGAACCCCGAGGCCGACACGCGACTCCGATTCGATGACCTCGTCCTCTGCACCGGCCCCCGCACAAGTTTGCGCAACACCGTGCGGGCGGCCGTGGAGCGCTGTTCGGAAACGCCGAATGACAGCGCACTCGGAACGGGCCCGGATGAAGCGGCCGTCTGAGGCCGAACGTTCAAGTNCAACCCACCGTATGGCCCAACGCCTTCGGGCATGGGATGCACGCCGCTCCGGCGGCAGGCGGTGACGCCAAATGGACGCGGGACCTTCACGACAACGACGGGCGCTTCGACCCAGTCAGCGTCGCTTGGACGAGGGGCAGCACGTCGATTTGCCGCCTCGCCTTCAGCACCTTGCTCGCCTGCCGTGGCTTGAGTGCTACCTCCAACAATTGCGCACGGAAGGCAAGTCCGAGAACACCCGGAAGACCTACCTCACCTCCATCCGACCCCTGCTGGACACCACCCTGCCCGGTGAGACCGCGCCAGATGACGTCGACGCACTCTGCGTTGCGGAGGTGGCGGAGCGCGTAGAACCCCTCAACGGGCGCGTGGACCGCTGGGTGCACAGCCTGTCTGACCTGAAGCCATCCTCGTTCAACACGAAACTGGCGGCGGCCCGGCATCTCCTCAACTGGCTCGGTCATCGCTGGCCGGAGCACTTGGTTCGAGCCCGAACGGGCCGCCGTTTGCCAAGAACGCTCACCCGTCGAGAACTCAGCGACGTGCTGGAGGCTGCGCGATGGCACGAGGATCCCCTCGCTCGCGTGGTGGTCACGATGATGCTCGACACCGGTCTGCGCGTCAGTGAAATCTGTGACCTTGACCTTGACGCGGTCGACGTCGACGACCAGTCAGCGATGGTCCGCTCGGGGAAGGGCGACAAGGACCGCCTGGTGCTGTTCACGGAGCGTACCTTGCATGAGCTGGAATTGTGGCTCGAGCAACGCGCCTTGCGCACCGAGGAGATCTCGGGGCCCGTGCTGGTTAACCAGAAGGGAGCACGCTTGACGCCAAGGGGCGTTCAACGTTTGATGGAGGGGCTTTCGGTGGCTGCCGGCTTGCCGCGTGGCCGGCTCACACCGCACGTGTTGCGCCACAATTTCGCGACAGGGTTGCTGGAGCGTGGCGCTGATTTGGTGAGCATCCAGCGCTTGCTTGGTCACGCCAGCATCGCCACCACACGGGTGTACCTCGAGATTGGAGACCAGACCCTTCGAGAGGTCTACCACCGGGCTCAGGCCGCGCGTGCGAGCATGCCCACCGGTGTGGATGAGAGGACGCTTGAGGACGTCACGCCTTCTGCGAGCGTGGCCGGTGTGGAGCAGGCGTGATCAGTTTCCAGCGCCGCGTTTCCGTTTGGCGACGCGCTCGGGCCCAACCCACGACCTCGAAGGCGAGACGTCCTGACCGGCGTGGTTGGGCAGCGGGCAGAATTTGCCGGCCCTACACCGGGAGCAGTTCTCCTTTGGAGGAAGCTCGACGGCCTTCCTGAGGCGACCGTACTTCCGTCGAGGCATGGCGGCGATTGGCCGCACGGGTGCTAAGTGGTTCCGTCACTTCTTCCTCGATTTGAGGATGTCCTGAAGGGACGGCGTTTTCAGCGTCTTGCCCTTGCGCCCTTCCTCCTTGGCCGAGAGCACCTTTCGGTCGGTGCGTCCAGCAGTCTTGACGACCTTCTTGACGGATTGCTTCACCGCGGCCTTGGCTGCAGTTTTGGTGGCCTTCTTGGCGGTCTTTGCCGCGGTGGCTGAGACCTTCTTTGTGGCCTTCTTGGCGGCCTCCTTGGCCTTGGTGCCGGCCTCCTGGGCCACCCCTTTGAGGATGCGAGCCGCGGTCGGCGTGCTGATGCCAGCTGCGGTCAGGCCATCTCGGCCAGCCTTGCGGATCTTGGCCACGGTGGTCAAGCCCGCGTCCTTGAGTTTCTTCGCCGTTGCCGCACCCACGCCGGGCAAGTCCGTCAGGTCCTTGCCGCTGTCCTTCCCTGCCATGTCAGGTTCACCACGCCGAGGATGAACTCAGACGTTGAAGAACTTGTCTGATGGAACAATCCACCGGTGGACCCTTCAACTGAGCGAGCCGTGCTCATGCTGTATGCCGAACACGTTGCGCTTGGCCGCCCAAGTGGTGCGGGCGGGGCCGCACCATTCGGTGGACGCCGAGGGGCGGCTTCGACCGAGGCGAGGGGAAAAAGGACCGGACGTGGTTTACCTTGGTGACGTGGCGACCACGCTGATCCACGGCCTGCAGGAAGCGGCCACTTTGACCATGACCCGCCCGCCAAAATTCGACGAGCAGCGGTGGGAACTCGAGGTCAAAACGGGCGACATGACCGTCCGCATTCACTCGCGCCCGTACTGGGGCTTCGGCTTGGTCACCAGAGGCTACCTGAACGTCATTGAATTCAGTGGCTCCGAAGCGCTTCGTGACCGTGCCGTCTTCGATTTGGCCGCCGCTTTGGGTCGGGTGCCGTGGGAATTTTCTTGGCCGGTGGCAGCGGACCGCATTCTCCGCGGTCTCGACCTGGACCGTTCCAGCCACGCCAAGGCGTGGAAGGGCGCCGTCCAGCGTGGACGTGACGGACTTCGTGACGACATCCGCGCCATGGAGGACCGCCGAGAAACGGTGGCGCAACGGCTTCATGCGTGGCTGGACGACGTGGACGACGAGTCAACGGCCACGCTTCGCCAGCACCGCCTGATGGAAGCCGATGAAGACATCGAGCAGGCGCGGAAGGCCTTGAGTGAAGACCACGCCCCCGGGGTTGAACGAGCGCTGGCTCGGGCAGAGTCGGCGCTGATCGAGGTGGACCCCTTGGACGACAGCCCCCTTGCGCATGACCATGACGGGGCGGTTCCGGTGCTGAACACAGACGATGACCTCGACGTGGTGGACCTGACGTAAGCCGCGTCGCGTTCATAAGGAGAAGGCGGTTCGGAGGCCTGAGCACCATGGCGAAGAAGAACGACGGCGGTGGCATTCAGCAAGCCGCAGGTCTCATCCGGTACTTCGACGAGGAATCGGAGCACGCCTGGCGCATCACCAAGTTGCAGGTGTACGCTGCCTGCATCATCTTGGCCGGTTTCTTCTACATGGTCAACATGGGCGTTGTGCAGGCCATCTGGCGCGCCATTGCCTGAATCAGAGGTTCTGAATCAGCACCACGCGGCCGTCAACTTCGGCCATCTTTCGAGCCACGTCAAGCGCCGTGGACATGTCGGTGCACCCACCAAGACTCATCGGCGCGCCGTTTTCGTGCACCACGATGCGGTGACGTGCGGCCGCGAGCGCACTTGGGTCTGCGCGTTCAAACATCCAAGAATCGCCCTCGATGCGGATGAGCGCTTCGATCGGTGTTGCAGGCCCCATGGCCTTCCCGTGCTCCTGCGTCCGAGCAATCAGGGGCGCAAGGTCGCGTACCGGCCATCGTTTTGCCGTGGCTCTGGCGTTCAATTTCCGGTTGTTTTCAACGCCACAGCGAAACGCTCGACCCACGCAAATCCCATCCGGGTCGTCCGGAGACGCCCCGCGCCTTCCTGCCTCTTCCGCTCATAAGCGGCTCGGTGAAGATGAAAGGTTCAGGCGCGGTTTTCCTGACCCTCAGGCCACCACCGAAGAAGGGTCCAAGCCGTCCACGAACCCACGCACATCGAAGCCGCCACCAGAGGAACCGCCGGCAGGACAACCAACAACAGCAGGGGCGTCACGCTCCACGCCCTCCGGCCCATGGTCCACGTGGCTTGGGCTTGTGCGTCCAAGCCAAGACGGAGCGAAAGCAGCGCGAGGATCCCCGCCGCGCCCAGCACCGTTGCCGCCCGGAGGACCACACCGATGACCGCCCACGTCCCGAATCCTCCATAGCGGGGCAGCAGGACGAGCATCGCAACCACGCTGAACACCATGCTCAGGCTCAACCAAAGCGCGAGGCCTTGCGGAGCAGACATTGAGGGTCGGGGGAAGGCACGCGGAGCCAGGGCGAGGGCCGCAGACGCGGCCAACAATCCGGGACCACGGGCGGCTTGCAGCCCGGGATCGGCCTCGACCATGGGCAGGAACAGCACAAGGGCCAACACCGATGCCGCACCGGCAACGGCCAAGGACACCTGAGGACGCCAATGCATCCATGCTGCGCCCAAGGCCAGCACCGTGAGGCAAAGGAACGCATCCCAACCGTCTGCAGCGACGGTGGGGCTGCTGGGCGCGGACGTGATGTGTTCAACCCCGCCCTCGAGCCCGAGCATCGCGATGAGCGCCAGAGGCAAGACGACTTCCGCGCGTTGCCACACCCCATCCTCGTGTCGGGCAAGCGCGGCCATCCAAAGCGGAACGGCCATGCCGATGAGCACCAGACCGTCACCGGACACCACGGCGGCCAGTCGCTCGAGCAACGATGCGTCCGCACCCAGCCTCGCCGCAAAATGAGGCCAAGAAGCGGGATTGAAGGCAGCGACGAGGCGAGCACCAAAGGCCCATGTCCAACCGACGACCGGCAGCCATCGACGAAGGTCGTCCAGTCTCCCGTTGCTCAACGGTCGAGGCCACGCCCAGGTCAGAAGACCGAGCACGAGCATCATGAGGGCGATTTGTGGCGTGCCCTCCATGCGCAGCACGGTGCGGGTGCGCCCCTTCAATCAGCCGCCAGAAGGGAAGGCTTGAACCCGAATGCGCGAAGGCGGAACCGGTTGCGATGGTCTGGAGGGAGGCGACCTCGCGTGAAGATTTGGCCGCCACGCCGCTTGCTCGACTCGCCACCTCACTCGGCGCCGACCTCGATGCATGGTTGGACGTGGTCGAACACCCGCTCCCGGAGACCCTTCGCATCACGCCCCACCGCCAAGATGCGGCGTGGACCGTCGACCAAATCAAGGCCATCGGCGGCGAACGGATGCCTTGGATCAGCCTCCATCAGGCCTTCACCATGCCCTTCCCGCGCGGTCATGCCGAAGGCGAGGCGCGGGCCTTGCTGTCCCATTTGCACCAATCCGGCCGCATCACGCGCCAGGAGGCCGCGTCGATGCTTCCCGTGGAGGTGTTGCCCATGAACGACGTCGACGTCGTGGTCGATCTTTGCGCTGCTCCGGGCTCCAAGACCACCCAAGTGGCCGAGTGCCACCCACTGACCACGGTGATTGCCAACGAACCGGTCTCCGGGCGCGTGAACACCCTTGTGTCCAACCGAGGCCGCGTTTCGCTTGCCAACGTGCTCGTCGTGCAACACGACGGCCGCCATTTTCCACGAACGCCCGCTCCTGGTGTTGACGCGGTCATCGCTGACCTGCCCTGCACGGGGTCGGCCACCATGAGGAAAAACCGCGAAGTGTGGTGGTCGTGGAAGCCTTCGTCAGGCAGGGACATGCACCGACTGCAGGTGGACATCGCCCGTCGCGCGGCCAGTTTGGTGCGACCCGGTGGTCATGTGGTCGTCTCCACCTGTTCATTGGACCCTGTGGAAAACGAGGCCGTCATCGCTGAAACGCTGCGTCAATGTCCTTGGATGGAAGCCGTACCGATTCCGGCTGGCCGGCTCGAAGGCTTGCGGTTGCGGGAAGGGCTGACCAGCTGGACCTTGTTGAGCGACGACGGGACCGAGATGCCACACGACAAGGTACACGCCCAGCACGCTTCACCGAAGGAAGCCGCCTTGCAGGACGCACTCCGGCTGACGCGCCGACTTCATCCCGAAGACAACGACACCGGGGGCTTCTACGTGGCCCTGCTCCGTCATCGGCCTGAGGCGACCCCTGAAGGCGTGGCCAAGACCTTGGTGCCAAAGCGCCCGGGCCTGACCCCCTACGTGCGTGATTTGCCCGGCCCAAGCCGGCATGACGTGCATGCCGTAGAGGCCGAGGTGGCCGAACCGCTGACCACCAAACATCACCTCAGCGAAAGCTTGGCATGGTGGCGGCGCGGAAAGCGCCTTGCTGTGTCTCCGGTCAGCATGCGGGAGCGGTTGTGGGCGCCTGAAACGCCCGACGGCCGCGGCGGAAGGTTCCCCGGAGGATCCTTCCATCCCCTGAAGGCCATTCATGTGGGATTGCCCACCTTTGCGGAAAACCGTGGTTTGTGGCGGGTGCGTCAGGAGGGGCTCCCGGTCATCGCACACCATGGCAGCCCCGCCGGGGTGAAGGTTGGCTTGCCCTTGATTGAACGCCTGTTGGCCGGTGAAGCCCTGGAGCTTGACGAGGTGCCCAATGACGTCGAGCGGGGCTCGACCCTGTTCCTTGCGGACCACCCCACGGGACGGGCCGTCGTTCCTGTATGGGTTCAGGCCAAAGTGACCCTGATGCTGGATGACGTGGAAGGACGCATGCTGGCCCTCCGCCTCTTTAATCGACCTCTGACGGAGGAAGAGGAGTGAAGCGCCTTCCATTGCCGTTGGCGCTGCTCCTCCTCGGGGTTTTGCTTGCTCCCGTCGCGGCCGCCAGCGAAGCTCCACTGGCCGAGGAGCTGGACGCCCCGGTCGTCGAGTGGTTCCATGGCGAGGGCGAAGACGCTGTGTTGGAAGCGCTGGAACGACGGGCATCTGCAGGCGAAGTCCGCTTGCTCCATTGGCGCTTGGATGCAGATCAGACCGGTTCGGATTTCCCGAACGACGACGCACGCTTGCGCGCCGATGCCCTCGGCATCGCCGAGGGGCCGGCCGTTGCCGTGAACGGACAGGTCCTCCCTGACCTCCAAGACGACACCATCGAATCCGCCCTGAGCGAGGCGTCGTACCGTCGCCTCATCGCATTTGACGGGACCCTGAGCCTGGTGGAGGCCGAGGGTGAAGCAGCCATCTTGATTCGAGGCACGGTCGAACCCCTGGAGAACCTCAGCGAGCACGTCATCGTCTTGGTCACGCTGACCGAAGACGGTGCGGTGGACGCGAACGGTCGCTCAGCAACCCATCTGGTGCGCGACATGCGCCCTGAGGTGGCCTTCGCCCGCGACGTGGGCAATTCGTCGGACGTGCTTTGGACGATGACGCCGGACCACCTGGAGGCGGCTGGCGTGGATGTGTCCACCCAATCCCTTGGTTACCACCTCAGCCTCATCGTCGTCGAGCATGGTGTTGTGCTGCAAACTCACACACAACCGCTCCCAAATCCGACGTCCGGCATGGACCGAAGCACCGCGCTGACCGTGCTCCCCCTGATGGGTGTGGTGCTGGTTGTGCTTGGGCTGGTCCTGCGAGGCGAGATGAAGACCGATGAGGCCCTTCCCTCCATCGGCGCTGTACCGTGGACCGGTGAAGGGAAGGTCCGCGTGATTGTTCAAGCTGGCACCGCGCCGTGCACCGTGACCGGTGTTGAAGCCGAGCCGCCCTGGAAGGTGGCCGGACGCAGCATGCACCGTGAAATCGAGGCCGGTCAGGTGGATGTCATCGAGGTTCGGCCCAGCCGCGGCAAGGAGGAGCCTCTGCGCCTTCGCTTGTCCATTGAGGTGGAAGAGCACGGCGGCTGGGTGCAGACCTTGGACGTTGAGCGTGAAGATGTCGCGTCGAAGCGTTCATGACGTCCCGCATCCGAGCGAGACCGATGCACGACCTCGACGCGACGGACAGGGCCATCCTCGGAGCCCTCCTCGAGGACGCACGGTACAGCCAGCGCGAGATTGCGAAGCAGGTCGGCGTCGCTCAAGGCACCGTCACGAATCGGCTCCGTCGACTCGAAGAAGCGGGCATCATCGTTGGCCATCAGGTTCGGCTCGATGCAGAACGGCTGGGCTGGGAGATGACGGTCATCGCAGGATTGCGCATCGCCAAAGGGAAGATGATGGACGTGCAGCGCACCATCGCCAAGGACCCACGGGTCTTCGCCGTGTACGACGTCACCGGCGATTACGATTCCATGGTGCTGGCTCGCGTGAAGAACCGAGCGGACCTCGACGATCTCACCAAAACCGTGCTGACCAGCGCTCACGTCACGCGTTCCTACACCCACGTGGTGCTGAACACCGTCAAGGAGGAAGGGGTGGCGCTACCGCCCGTCCAGTCCGAGGACGTCGATGAGGCCTGAGAGACCCTCGACGGTCCTCGTCTCAGGTTTCAAACACCGCATGAGGACGCGCCTGACCTCTTCGTCCACCTTTACATCGAAGGCTTCGAGGCGGCGGCGGAAGGTGGTCTGGAGCCGCCCTCCTGTCCGGTCCCAATCCATCAAAAGATGCAAGGCAGGGCCGCCGTCATCGCCACGGGTGCCATATGTTTCCACCAGATGAGCGATACGACGGGCAACGTCCCACCCCCGGTTGACAACTTCGATCGGTCCGGTCAGGCCCAAAGCCCGCAACGCCGTCACGTCCCTCGGGCCCTCCACCAAGATTGGGCGACCTGTGCTCCCTTGGTCCTCGCGAAGACCCAGCAAAGCCTCCCGCGCTTCCTCGTGGCGAGGGTGAAGCGGGACCCTCGGGCTTCGCATGCGCTCCAATGGCGTGAGCCCGCACATCAAGAATGTGCGTTGTCCTCGCCGTGCGCACTGGCTTGCGCTACGAGGCTTGCAAGCACCGCATCAACGCCGAGGCCCTCGATCCTGACGCGCTTCTGGCGTGATGCGTGCCCCTCAACGATGGTCACCGACGATGCGGGGCAACCAAGCCAAGCGGCAAGTTGTGCGCACAGGGCCCGGTTGGCTTGGCCGGCTTGAGCCCGAGCCGTCAAACGAACCACGATGCGATTCCGCCACGCGTCGAAACCCGCGAGGGAGGCGCTGGATGCTCCTGGCTGAACCTGAAGGGCCACAATCACCGCACCATCGAGGGTGGCCTGCATGGCACCCTCCATGGACATGCTTCGGCGAGGCCACAAGCGGCGCATGAACCGTCCGACCGTTCAGGCGAAAATTCGGACCTAAACGAGGGGCGTGGAGGACGATGTTCAAAACGAGGTTCAAAGGCTCGCATTCCTGCATCTAACAACGCTTAAGGAAGGCCCTCCCGAGGCTTCGCGCGAGGGCGTCCAATGGCTGCTCAAGACACACTGTTTTCGGTGCTCTATGACAAGTTCCTGTTCTGGGCCATCATCGTCGGGGTACTCACCTTTGGGGTGATGTTCCTTTTCATGGCTCGTTTCCGCGCAGGACTCACACCAGACGAATCCAAGACCCTCTGGAAGATTGAACCCGGGACCTTCCCGTTGGAGAGCAGCAACCACGACACTGACCGAAAATTGGAGATCGCCTTCTACGTGATTCCAACCATTCTGGTCGCCTGGCTGACCTTCCTCGCGACCGCCTCCACGGCCGACGTCTGGGGCAGCATCCCCGACGACGAGAACCGGTTCGACATCACCGTCAACGGCTACCAGTGGTACTGGGAGTTCGTCTACGAGGACCCGCTCACGTGGGAAGACGAGCACACCGGCATGGACGTTGAGGTTCGCACCAGCGAAGGGGATGTCGTGCTCCACGCCATGGGCCTCAATCCGCACACCGCTGTGGTCAGCATGGACGGCATGAAGACGGAACACGCCTTCAACGGCAGCGACATGATCACCGTTGAGGACTTCTTCTTCGACGCAGGCCTCCACTACAAGGTCGAAATCCTCGACGAGGAAAGCACCGTCCTGCACACGTGGGAACACATCCCAGTGGGCCACATCTTCCGCACGCCGGTGGAGCCTCTCATCATCCCGTGCTCCACGGTGGACTCCGCCAGCGACGACTCGGACATGCCCGAAGACGGTGTGGTCTTCACGATGCACTCCCGCCCCATCGACGACAGCGATCCCCGGTACGTGGGTGTTCAGCATTCCTTCTGGCTCCCCGAGTTCGGCGTGAAGGAAGACCTGGTTCCCGGCCTTGAGCAGGGCACCACCATGTACGTCTTCCCTGACGACGCCGGCACCTTCCCCATCCGCTGTGCGGAGTACTGCGGCCTGCAGCACTCCCAGATGGTGGGCGAAGTGAAGGTCGTTGCCGAAGAGGGCAAGACCTGTGATGCCGATGTTGGCATCAAGAAGGCCGACGTTGGAGGTGAGGCCTGATGCGCACACGCGCCATTGCCATGCTCCTTGTTGTGCTGGCCGCCTTGGCTTTCACACCCAGTTTCGAAGCCATGCCCGCTGGCATCGGCAGCGCCGGTGACGGCGGCTGTTCATGCCACGGTGGCGCCAACGCCGACACGACAGTGGTCGTGACCGGTTTGCCTGAGAGCTTCAATGCGAGCGAGACCTACACGTTCACCGTCACCGTCGTGAACGACGATCTGCCACGCTCCGAGCCCGATGCTGGACGCATGGGCGGCTACCGCATCCTCGTCACAGAAGGCGCGGTGAGCGCGGTTCCAGAATCCGCCGGCCAAATCATGGACGCCGGATTGACGCACACGGCTGAAGCCAACATGGTGCGGACCTGGGACTTTGAGTGGACCGCGCCAGGCGACGATGAAGCCACCGCGGAATTCACCATCTACGGCAACGCGGTCTCCGGCGGCGACGGCCCAGGTGGCGACGAATGGAACGTCGTGAACCTCCTCGTGCCCGGCATCAACGCTGGCGCCATGGCGCCCAGCGCTCCACCGCTGGTCATCCTGATGACGGCCCTGCTGCTCGCGGTTGGCCTCATCCTCCTCGGCACCATGTGGGTCTTCTACCGACGCAGTCCGGACACGTTCACCATGGGCGCCTTCTGGGCCTACCTCAAGCCTTGGCTGACCACGACCGACCACAAGGAGGTCGGCATCATGTACTTCCTGTACGGCTTCCTGTTCTTCCTTGTCGGTGGTTTGCTGGCGCTGCTGTTCCGTATCCAGTTGTCCGTCCCCGAGAACGATTTCCTCACCTACGACCAGTACAACTCCTTCTTCACGCTGCACGGCACGACGATGATTTTCCTCGCCGCCATGCCGATGATTGCGGGCTTCATGAACTACGTTCTGCCCTTGCAAATCGGCGCCAAGGACCTCGCCTTCCCTCGCATCAACGCCCTCGGCTTGTGGATGCTGGTCTTCTCGACGCCCCTCATCTACACGGGCATCTGGACCGGTGAAGGTGCCGACATCACCTGGGTGATGTACCCGCCGTATTCCTCGCTGAGCGAATTCGGCGAATACGGCAACAACCCAGGCACCACCGCGTTCATCGCGGGCATGGTCATGCTTGGTGCTTCAAGCACCCTGAGCGGTGTGAACTTCATCACCACCGTGTTCACCATGCGCGCTCCTGGCGTGACCTGGTGGCGCATCCCGCTGTTTTCGTGGTCCGTCTTCGTGTCCGTGTTCATGCTCTTCGTGTCGCTTCCCGCCTTCATCGTCGGTGTGGCCTTCCTGCTGTTCGATCACACCATCGGGACGACCTTCTACACCTTCGGCGGCGACCCGATCTTGTTCCAGCATCTGTTCTGGTTCTTCGGTCACCCTGAGGTGTACGTGGTCATCGTGCCGGCCTTCGGTATCGTGTCCGAGGTGCTCGCGACCAGCGCACGCCGCTCCGTCTTCGGCTACAAGTCGATGGTCATCGCCATGGCCGGCATTGGCGTGGTTGGTTTCGTCGTCTGGGGCCACCACATGCTGACCTCTGGCATGTCGCCCGCGTGGCGTGCTGCCTTCATGATCACCACCATGCTGGTGGCGATCCCGACCGGTGCGAAGATCTTCAACTGGCTGATGACGCTCTACCAGGGCAGCCTGGTCATGCGCACGCACACCTTGTGGGCGCTTGGCTTCCTCATCACCTTCACCTTGGGTGGCATTTCGGGGATGTTCTTCCCTGTCTCCGGTCTTGACGTCCACTTCCACGACACCTACTTCGTGGTCGCTCACTTCCACTACGTCTTCATCGGTGGCACCGTGTTTGCGCTCTTTGCCGGTGTCTACTACTGGTTCCCCAAGGTGACCGGCCGCAAGATGGATGAGCGCCTCGGCCTCTACCACTTCCTCATCGGTTTCGCGTCCTACAACGCGGCCTTCTGGCCCATGCACGCCCTCGGCATGATGGGCATGCCGCGCCGCACCCACTCCTACCTCGAAGAGACCGGCTTTGCCTCCTACAACTTGGCCGTGTCCACCTTCGCCTTCATCTTCGGCCTGAGCCAGTTGATCCTCGTGTGGAACATCATCTACTCCGCTCGTCGGGGCGAAAAGGTCGGCAAGGACCCGTGGGGTGGTTGGTCGCTTGAGTGGACCACGTCTTCGCCACCGCCGACTCCTTCCTTCCACGACATCCCCACGCAGGCTGACGCCAACGAAGGTCACGAGCACGGCGAGAAGAAGAAGGGCGTTGGAAAGCGCCTTTGGGAAGGCTCCGGTACGGAGGTGACCCAATGAGCGGCGGAGGTCATGCACACGTCGAGAACTCGATTTGGATGCGATCCCTGCTGATGGCAGGCATCTTCCTGGCCATTGGCGTGGTCGCCTACGGCGTCCTCGTCGGCGGCATTGCCGGCATTGGCGAAGACCAAGGCCTCAACGGCGACTACCACCACGCCAAGGACGCGTACTACGCGGCCAAGGACGCCGGCGTGACTGGGAGTGCTTACGATGAGCTGCATGACGAGTACGTCAGCACCCACCTGAACTACCTCACGTTCATGGTCGCTGGCAACACCATCCTCGTCATGATGATCGTCTATGCGGTCTTCATCGGCTTCGGTGGCTTCGTCAACTCCCTCAAGCCGGACGCGGACCACGACGATCACGACGACCACGGCCACCACGGTTCGTCCTCACCGATCGTGCTCGCTTTCGGCGTGATGCTGTTCATGATCGGCTTCCCCCGCTTCGCTCACGGTGCGGAAGGGATGCTCTACGGCCTTGAATTCGAACTCATGGACATGGCCATGTCCACCACGGGTCTGGTGTTCGTGGTGCTCGGCATCGCCAACTGGTGGCAGGAAGATCTGCCTTTCGACGGCCATGGTGAGCAAATCGCCACCGCAACCGACGACATGGTGCCCTTCCGTGGCCAGCACATCCGCAAGGTAGGCATCTGGGTCTTCCTGATGTCTGAGGTGATGGTCTTCGCCTCCTTCTTCTCGTCCTACCTCCGTATGCGCACCGGCTGGTGCACGGACTGGGCGATCAAGTCGGGCGTCGAAGCCTGTGCGGGCGTTGAATTGGGCACCGTAAAGACGGCATCAGACTACATCCGCCACGACTTCGCGACGCTTGCACCTGGTGCCATCAACACCTTCGCGCTCATCATCTCGTCCTACACCATCGTGCTCGCCCTGAAGGCCGCGAAGAACACGAACTGGGAGGTGTCCTCCAACCCGCTCATGGCGAAGCTGATGCCCACGCGAAAGGCCGCGGTGCGCAACTACCTCATCGCCACTTTGGTCCTCGGCTCCCTCTTCATCGTGCTGAAGCTCGTTGAGTGGAGCCACCTCATCGCTGAGGGCTTCACCCTCGCCACGCAGCAAGGATCCATCTTCTACATCGCCACCGGGGCCCACGGACTTCACGTCTTCATCGGCCTTCTGGTGATGCTCTACCTCATCTTCAAGGCCGACACCGTTGGCTTTGACGAAGAAAACGGTCAGGGCATCGAGTACTTCGGTCTGTACTGGCACTTTGTTGACCTGGCGTGGGTGGTCATCTTCCCCGCCTTCTATCTGTATTGAGGTGAATGGACATGGGAGAACACGCATCCAAAATCGAGCAGTGGGTTGAGAAGAGTCCAATCCCCATGGACATCTACGCCCTGAACTTCTGGATCCTGATGATCTTCACCCTGGCCGAAGTGGCCGCGGTCTTCTACGTGCCTGAAGAGCAGAAGTACATCGTCTGGAGCATCCTGATCGGCGTTGGCATCATCAAGGGATACGGCATTGCTGCCTTCTTCATGCACTTGGCCGGCGACCCGAGGCCCTACCTGTGGAGCTTCGTCTTCCCGTTCATCTTCGTGGTGCTGATGCTGTGGGGCATTGGCCTGTCGAACCCGGACGGCATCACCGGCTTGCCGGCATGGTGCACGCCCTTCTCAGGGTCCTACGCGACCAGCACCCCCTGAGGCGTTGCTTTGCGTCGTGGCTTGGTCGCTGTTCTGCTGGTGACCACACTCTTGCTGCCCGTCCAAGCCGCGGCTTACAACGGACTGGTGCTCTCGCGCGGTTCGGTGGGTGAGGTCAACCTCGTCGATCAGCGCGGAGAAAACGTGAGTTTGGACGGCTTGAGCGAGGAGATCCTCGTCGTTGCCTTCGTGTTCACCCACTGTCCTGATGCTTGTCCGGTCATCACGCACACCATGAAGGCGGTCCAAGCCGGGCTTGACGACGACCTTGCGAAGCACGTCGGATTTGTGTCGATCACCGTGGACCCTGTTCGGGACACGCCAGAACGCCTGCTTGCGTTCACCGAGTACCACGGCGTGGATTGGCCGCACCTGACCGCTGACAACGCGACCCTGGAGGACGTCTGGGCCCGTTTTGGCGTGAATGTGGCGTCCGAGGTCATCGAAGCCCACGGCAGCGCGGTTGATTTTGCCTTGGAAGCAGCCACAGTGACCGTGATCAACACGAACGGAAACGCCTCGGAACATCCCGTGCGTCCAACCGGATGGAACCTTACGGTGGAGCACGCCGATGCCGCGGGATGGAACATCTCGGCCGAAGAGGGACAGTACGGTCACATGATCACGGGCGTTGAGGGCGTCGTATCACCTGAGGATTGGTCGTGGTGGTGGGCCCTTCAGCGCTGGAACAGCACGTCTAGTGCGTGGGAGGAGAGCCCGGTGGGCCTCGACGACATCGATGTGCTGACCCACCCGCATCTTGCACTCACGGATTCGCGACGCAACCTCACTGATCTGCCGAGTCCGACCGGCCGCTCGTCCATGCACCTGCTCTTTGACGAGGGCAACGCCACCAGCCACGTGCTCAACGCGACCTCCGCCCACCTCATGACGCATGGCGCCCTTCTCGGGACGGATATGGGCCTGAACATCAGCCTCGATCCGCAGTGGGGTCACATGCTCGAAGCCATCGACGGCTCCGCTGCACCCGCCGATTGGTCGTGGTACTGGCGCCTTGCGTTCTGGAACGGCACGATGTGGGAGGAATCCATGGTGGGCATGGACGACCTGACCGATACCATGCACATCGCTTGGGCGCCGTCCACGGTGAACCTGAGCGACATCCCCGTCCCTGGCGGTTCCGGCGTGCAAGGCCAAGGCGACGCGACGACCTGCAACGGACACGGCTGGGTCATGGGCAGTGGTTCGTCCGCGCACTGCATGTGCGATGAGGGCTACAGCTGGCGTGAAGGCGACCGTCTGAGTTGCGTCAGTGACGACGGCGAGGTGCTGGTCGGCCACGCCACCGTCACCTACATCCTCGACGGCGCGCGGAAGCCTCGCGTGCAATGGAACGGGGACGGATGGACGCCAGAAGCCTTCACCGAAGACCTCGTTGAACTGGCTCAAGCCGAGGGCGTCATTCCTCGACCGGAGCGGTCGAATTCCAGTCCAAGTCCCGGCATGGCTGCTGGCCTTGTCGCCATGCTTGGTGCCGCCCTGCTCCTCGAGCGGCGCCGTTCATAGGGGAGAGGCTTGTCGGGCAACACAAGCGTGGATCGCATAGCCAGGTAGTGCGCCGGCCTTGAAAGCCGGTGTCGAACGACACGGGGGTTCGAATCCCTCTCCACGCGCCTGCACCTTCGCTCAGGCGGGGAACCTTCTCAAACCACGACACGCTCTCACGTCCATGCGAAGGGCCCTGCTCGGTGTGCTGCTGATGCTTTCGCTGAGCCTTGCCGGTTGCCTCGCGCCTTCCTCCGCAGGATGGGGAGACGGCGGCGTTAGCGTCTCCACGGACGGCATGAACGCCACCGTGGTGAGCGACCTGACCCCGAGTCAAACGACCGTGGACGAAGTGATGCTGGCCGGTTGCGACACCGAGGGGATGATTGGTGATGCGGCGAATCAAACCGGCCTCATCACCATCGAAGGGCACCTGGCTGCGTCGACGCTCTACACGAGCCATGGCGAGGACATGCGAGGACTCGCAAGCGGCGTCACTGCCGCCGTCATCCTCGAAGCCATGAGTTACGGCAGCGCCGAAGCGGTCCCGAACGGTCAAGGCGCGCGCATTCCCGTCAAAAACTGGGCAGAGCCGCTGAACCCGGGCACCGGATCTGGTCAGAGCACCTCGCAACGCACCGTCAACGTCGAGGACGTTGACAGCGACAGCAACGAACCGTGGTTCGTGCTGGGCCTCCTTCCAGCCTCGGAGCACATCGCCGCCGGCTTCGGTGCCGTGAATGACGTGCACCAGCCCATCCGCATCGAGGGCTACATGGTCAAGAGCGCCGAAGGAACAAGCATCGGAAACGGCCTCACCTCTGGAGCGAAGTCCCAATCTGGGAGCCCGTGCCTGCTCGGTGTGGACGATTCGAACAAAGGCACGTACTACGTGATCGTGCACAGCATCACTCTGCCGGGCGCCTCCGTCACCATGGACGGCGACGCGGACGACGAATGGGTGATGGGCGACGTGCCCTTGCTCGGTCGTGGCGGCTACGTGGTCTACTTCCTGGCGGTGGCCGTCGGCGGTGGGGCGGCCCTCTACGTCATCTCCTCAAAGCGCGTCAAAGGTGTCGCTGCCTCGCAGGCCAAGGTTTTGCTCGGCCAGGAGAACATGGTCAAGGCAGAGACGGCGCGCAAAGCGCCGAAACGCAAGGCGCCGGAACCTGCGCGTGCCGCGCCCGAGCCCAAGAAAGAGAAGAAGCCGAAGAAGAAGGAAGACTCGAGCATTGGCGGGTTCGATTTGGATGCGGCTTTGTCCACCAAAGGGTCCTCCGCCTCATCGAAGCCTGAACGCTCGTCGCGCGGCGGCTCAAGCGTTGTGGTCACGGAAGAGGCCTCCAGCATGGCCGCGCAAACCAAGGCCGCCTCCTCTGCCTCGTCCTCGGCGTCAAGCCCGCCTTGGGAGCCTCCGGTGTCCACCACAGAACGACGCAGCGGCGGGGTGACCCCCATGGGCGGAGCGCCCACGCGCAGCGGACCGCCCCAGCGCAGCGCACCTCCTCAACGCAGCGAACCCGCGGCGGAGCAGCCCACCGTTCGACGTCGTCGTGCCGTGCGCAAGGCTGCACCTGAGCCAGAACCCGAGCCTGAGCCTGCTCCAGCGCCGGCTGAGGAAGAAGAGTTCTCGGACTTCTCATTCTGAGTCCCAAGCCACCGTCGGCGCGCCCCGCGCAACGATTTGCGCCGGGTGCCACACCAAACTGGCCGGTAGCTGGAGGATCGGCTCCCCATCGGCTTGGATGTAGGTGGGGAGCTCAAGCGGAACGTCGCTGGCCACGCCTTTCGCATCGACCGGCCTGAGGTTGACGCGACGAACGCGGTGCGACGTGATGCCCCAAATGCCGACGTGCTTGCCTTTCTTCACGGAGCCCATCAGGTTCAACATCCGCCATCGGCTCAGCCGTGGCGCGAGGACCAGCACCGCCTCCTCGTGGTTCGGAGCCATGCCAGGACAGACGCGATATCCCCCCCCGAACGTCTCACCCGTGCACGCGGCAAGGAGGGTCAGGTCCACCGTTTCAGCCGGTCCATCGTCCATCTGGAGTTCCACATGACGACGACGCCATACCGGGATGGTGGTGACGCCAAGCCAGGTGTACTTGATGGGACCGTGCAGCCATTTTGCGCGACGGAGTTTGGCTCTGCTGATCGAAGAGCTGATGCCGGCATCGGTCTCGAGGAAGGTCCAGCGCACGATGCGGCCCTCCTCTTCGGCCGGTCCGTCCCATGGGTTGGCCGTAACGGGATACTCGGCCGATTCTGGTGGAGCAGGATGGGCCTCGAGACGCCACGCGCCGCTGGGGCGATCCACGCCTTCCTTCAGGAGGCGAAGTGCCCCCTCGAGGTCGTCGCGCGGGATGCCGTGCGTGATGGCGAAGTCGTTGCCCGAACCGAAGGGAATCTGACCGAGCACCGCGCCAGACCCGCGCAGACCGCTGGCGACCTCGTGCACGACACCGTCGCCGCCAACGGCCACCACCAGATCGCCTTGGCCGACGTGTCCAGCGGTCACGAGGTGGTGGGCATGTCGGGCCGCATCGCCGGGCCCTCCGGTGACGAAGGCCTCGACGGTCCATCCGTCGTCTTCCATTCGACGGCGCACATCAGGCCACGCTCTGCCACAGCGTCCGTCGCGGCTCGCGGGATTCACGATCACGTGCACCTGAGTCATGTTCGGTGAGTGGACGCGGAGAGGATGAAGGTTCGCGCCCAAAGGCGAGGGCTCATGTGGGAGAAGCCGAAGCCACCACCGTCACGATGTGGTCTGAAGGCGAGGCTGAATTCATGCGGCGGGCCCTTGAGGTCGCTGAGCGAGGTCAAGGTCGCGTTAGCCCGAACCCACCCGTGGGTTGCGTGCTCGTGAAGGACGGCGTGGCCATCGCTGAAGGGTGGCACGACCATCTTGGCGGGCTGCACGCTGAACAGATGGCCATCCATGACGCGGAAGCGCGCGGCGTGCCCACCAACGGGGCCACAGCCTACGTCACCCTCGAACCGTGCAATCACTTCGGGAGGACGCCTCCGTGCACGGAATCGCTCCTCTGGGCCGGCATCCAGCGGGTGGTCGTCGCCCATCCTGACCCCAACCCAAACGTGCGCGGCCGGGGAACGGACGTGCTGCGTGAGGCGGGCCTCGAGGTCGAGGTCGGCCTGCTGCGCTCCGAGGCTGCGATGCAGATGCGCTCCTTCCTCCATTGGTGCCATCAACGACGCCCATGGGTGACCGTGAAGGTGGCCGTGGACGCAAACGGCTCCGTGGACGATCGTTCGGATGTGGCCGGTCGATTCACGTCCGAGGGCTGCCTCGATGAGGTCCATCGCCTCCGCCAGCGCTGTGATGCAATTTTGGTCGGCTCTGAGACCGTGCTCCGGGACAATCCCTCGCTGACCGTGCGTCGCGTGGAGCACGCGCGACAACCGATACGCGTCGTCCTCGACGGCCGTGGGCGCATCGAGCAACAAGCGACCGTGCTGACCGACGGTGGCGCCACGATGCACCTGACCGGCGATGTGGATCTTGAACGGCTCTTGGACCAATTGGGCGACCAGGAGATGCAGCGCTTGCTTGTTGAAGGCGGGCCAAGCACGGTGCACCGTTTCCTGGAGGCCGGGCTGGTCGACGAAGTCCTCCTCGTGCGGAGTACGGTGGAGCACGCTGATCCGGTTCCATCAGGGCTTGATGATGACGCGTTCCGCTCGGCCGGTCTCGAACAGCATGAACCCCAGGCGTGGGGCGAAGAACGCGTTGACGTGTGGCTTCGCGCCTGAGCCTTAGCGTGACAGGCGGAGCGCGCATGCCTCCAGCGACTCCCCATCAGTGCGCAGGTTGCGGATGTAGGCAGGGACGCTTGCGGTTGAGGTCTCAAGATCCACGAGGTCACCAACCCATTCCACCTCGGTGGTCGGGGGGGCGGCGTGCTCGTCGACCTTATGCGCGGTCCAAACGGAGCACTGCGAGCCGTCCTCGTCCGCCACTTGACGGTACCAAGGGAGGTCGACAGGTCCCCTCGAGAGGTTGTGTCGTTCTGAATAAAGAACGATGCAATCTGCATGAACGGTTGTCCATCCGGCATCGTTCAGCCACTCAAGGGCGACCGCGTCCTCCGCGCCAGGCTGGAACCACACCAGCGGAGGCGTCTCGAACGGTGTCATGAGCAGGCGTCGCACCTGTGCCCTCGCCCGCTCTGGAGCCAGAAACAGCACCGCTACCTCGAGCGGCGTCCCTGGCTCAACCGAGCCGCGGATGGGCACGCCGTCGATGCAGGCACCCGCATCACGAGGATGGACGGGGACGACACGCCAGCCGCGCCTGCGCAACTCGGGAACTGCGGTGTGCGAGGTTCGTTCTGCGTTCAGGCCCGCCCCAAAGACGTGAATGGACGTCACGCCAAGCAGGGCGGGGATGAGGTCCTGAGAAGCGTCCATGCCATCGCCTCAGGGTTGGAGCCGTGCCTTCGTCCACGTGCCGTCGTTGTGCGTCAATCGGATGCGGTCATGGAGGCGCGCGGGCCGACCGGCCCAGTACTCGATCTCGTGCGCATGAAAGCGGAAGCCGCCCCAATGCGGGGGGCAAGGGACGTCTGCCTCATGGAAGCGGGCATGGACCTCGGAATGCTTGGCCTCGAGCGCGTTCCTGTCCTCGATGGGCGAGGATTGGTCGGACACCCACGCACCGATTTGTGAGGACCGTGGGCGGGTGGCGAAATAGGCCTCAACCTCGTCGCGCTCCAGCGGCGTCACGTGGCCCGTTAGGCGTGTTGAACGGTCCATGTCGGGCCACCAGAAGGTGAGCGAAGCCCGGGCATCGGCGTGAAGTTGGTTGGCCTTGTCCGAGGTCAAGTTGGTGAAGAAGCGAACCGTAGTGCCGTCCACACCCTTGCAGAGCACCATGCGCGATCGTGGGGCGCCATCGGGTCCAAGGGTGGCCAAGCACATCGCAGTGGGGTCGCTCAAGCCAGCCTTTTCCGCGTCATGAATCCACGCCGTCAGCAGCTGGAGCGGAGCATGTGGGTCGACCGCGGCAGGGTCCAACTCGCCGTCGTACTCTTCACGGAGGTGGTCCATGCGCTCATGTCCGAATCGGCAGGCCTTGAACCCCTGTTCACCCAACGCTGAGGAACAGGCGTTCAAGTATGCACCCCGAAACATCACATCATGTCTTCCGTGCTCGTGGTGGGTGCCAGCAGCGACGTGGCCCACCGGTTGATCCCCAACCTTCTGGCCGCAGGTCACACCGTCACCGGGCTGGCGAGGGATGCATCCCGCCTTGCTGCGTTCGAACACGAGCGCTTCCATGCCGTGATCGGTGACGCCCTCGACCAGAACGTGCTCCAAGATGCGGTGGCTCAGGCCTCGGCCGAGGAACCTATGTCCATGGTCGCCCACCTCGTGGGTTCCATCGTCATCCGACCGCCCCACGCCATGAAGATGGAACAGTTCAACGAGGTCATCGCCACCAACCTGGGCAGTGCCTTCCTCACCTTGTCCGTGTGCGGCAAGGCCATGATGCGGTCCGGTGGCGGGCGGATGGTCTTCACCTCAAGCGTGGCCGCTGGGCTTGGCTTGGTGAACCACGAGGCCATCGCGGCCGCCAAGGGCGGCCTCGAAGCCATGGTCCGCTCCGCGGCGGCCACCTACGCCAAGCGTGGTCTGCGCATCAACGCCGTCGCACCTTCCCTGACCGAGACCCGTTTGGCGGAACCCATGCTGCGCTCAGAGGCCGCGCGTGCGGCGTCCGAGGCCATGGTGCCCATCGGCAGGATCGGCCAACCCGAAGAGGTGGCCACAACAATGGCGTGGCTGCTTGACGGCGCGCCCGACAACCTAACCGGTGAGGTGCTGCACGTGGACGGCGGCATGGGCCGCGTACGGGCCATGGGGTGAACGCATGAACGTGGGCGTCGTCGGTGGCGGATTGGCCGGGTTGGCCACCGCGAGCGCGCTGCACGCTGCAGGCCACTCGGTCACCGTCTACGAGGCCGCAGCACACATCGGTGGCCGCATGGGGACCGTCACGATGGAGGGTCATCCCGTGGACGTGGGCTTCCACGTGCTGCACACCGCATACCCCGCGTTGCGCCGCTGGGTGGACCTCGATGCGCTCGATGCCGTCGCGATGGACCCGAGCACCGAGGTCATCCTTCCAAGCCAAGGGAAGCGCCTGCTGCTGGGTGATGCCTTGCGGCGCCCGAGCACCCTCTTCCCCACCCTGCGCAGCGTTGGCCCCTTCAACGCCCTCCGCTTGCTGCGCTGGCGGCAGCGCGCGCGTGGCCGTGACATCGAAGCCCCGCTCGACCGCCCCTCACAGAGCATCGACGCCGGCTTGGCCAACCAAGGTTTCAGCAAGGCCTTGCGTCAGCGCGTCCTCCAGCCGCTCTTTGCCGGCATCACCCTCGACCCGGAGCGCAACGAGCGCGAAGCCTTCGCGACTTTCACCTGGGGTGCGATGGCCAAGGGGAACATGGTGATGCCCAAGGACGGCATCGTCGCGGTTCCCCGCCAACTCGCGTCTCATTTGCTGCCTGCGTCCCTGCGCACAGGCGTCGCGGTCGAGGCCGTCGACGCCAATGGCGTGACGGTCGATGGAACGCGCCATGAGCACGACAAGGTCGTTCTCGCCGTGCCCCAGCACGTGGCTGCACAGTTGCTGGACATCACGATCGACCCAAGCGAGCGGCGCACGACCACGATGGTCTACGCCACCGATGCAGCCCCGCTCCGGGCTGCGCGCTTGCTGCTCAACGGGGAATACGACCCAACCGCTTCTCCGGTGCTCCATGTGCACGTTCCGACCCTCCTGCACCCGCGCGCAGACGGTCAGCACCTCGTGGTCGCCACCTTGCTTGGAGAGAGTGACCACACGGCGGAGGACGTTCAGGAACGCCTGTTGTCGTGGTTCTCCGAGGCCTCCACCTGGCGCTTCGTCGGTCGGACCGACGTGCGTCATGCCCTGCCCACCATTCCCACCCACCACGTCGGACGCGACCACCTCCCGGTGGACGTCGACGGCGTGCTCCTTGCGGGGGACCACACCACGCACCCGTCGGTGCAAGGGACGCTGCGCAGCGCGGAACGCGTGCTCGAAGCGCTGGGTGTACCGCTCCCGCAGGGACCGCAGGATTTGCAACGTCCTGCAGCGGTGGAGGTGACGGCATGACCTGGCACAACGTGATGAAAGCGAACTGGAAGAAGGACCGCACGGCGATGAAGGTCCTCAAAGGGAAGATGGTGATGATCGGACGCAAGCACGGCGAATACTTCGCCACGCAAGCCCTCTGCCGTCACATGCGCTGGCCGTTGGCCTGGGGCGCGAAAATCACCGATGACGGCTGCGTACGCTGCCCGCTCCACCAGACCACGCACAAAATCGAGGACGGCTCCTTGGTGGAGTGGTCGCCCTTCCCGCTGGTCCCGGCGTACGGCAAGCTGGTTGGGAGCATGGTGAAGCCGAAGGATCTCGGCGTCTACGAGACGAAAATTGAGGACGGACGCCTCTGGGTGGATCTGCCTTAGTCGCGGACGTCCCAGGCCCAGACGGTCACCTTTCCACGCGGGCCCTCTTCGGTTCCGACCGCGTGGACGTGCTCGCTGCGTCGCAAGGCACGCTGCAGTTCATGCACGCGCACCTCACGCCCTGCCGCTTGCAGCGCCTCGATGATGGCCGGCGTGCTCATGGGCCCTTGCTCCTGCAGGAGCAGGTGCAACCAGGTCACCGCTTCGCGCGTGGCGCGACGCTCCTCCGACCATCGCCCGCCGCGCACGGGATGTGCTGCGCACGGGCCTCCTTGACGCTATGGCTGGCCTCCGGCGAAGGATGAAGGGTCATGCCGGCAAGGCAAGGCCATGGTCGAAAGTGAAACGATGGACGATGCCGCCATCGCGGCGATGATGGCGCGCATTGACGCCGTCCCAATGATGCACACCATCGCCATCGAGATTCAGCGGATGGAGCAGGGCTTGTGTGTGGCCAAGGTGCCTCGTCGTCTGGAGTGGGACGGCATCTACGAGACCTTCCACGGCGGGATGCTCGGGGTGATCGCAGACTCGGTCACCTGTTGGGCCATCCTCACGTCGATCGGCGCGGACGAAAAGGTCGCGACAACCGACTTCAACATCCGATTCCTGCGCCCATGCCACACCGACGTGGTGTGCACCGCTCGGACCGTTCGAGCAGGACGAACGATGTGCGTCGCCGACGCCGAAATCCACGACATGAACGGAAAACTCGTGGCCATCGCTCAGGTGTCCTACGCACGGCTCGCGTGAGGCCACACAGGACTTCTTGAGCCCTTGACCGCGAGTCGATACCATGCCGGAAGGGCCGGAGATTCACCGCGCTGCGGACCGGCTTCGCAAGGCCCTGGTCGGCAAGACGCTGCTCGAGGTGCACGCCGAGCATCCCGCCATTGCAGGACGGCTTGACGGTTGGGTCGGTCGCGAGGTGGAATCGGTGGACGCGCGCAGCAAAGCGATGCTCATCCGCGTGGGCGATCATGTGCTGTACAGCCACAACCAGCTCTACGGGCGGTGGACGGTCAACCGGGCGACGACGGCGCCTCCCGATTGGAACCGGGCGCTTCGCGTGGCTTTCGTCAACGAAACGCACGCGTGTCGGCTGTGGTCCGCCAGCGACGTGGTGCTGCTGGAAGCCTGGGAAGTGGAGGGTCATCCCTACATCGCTCAACTCGGACCGGACGTGGCCGACCTGCGCACCACCGTGGCGGAGGTCCGCGTGCACCTCGAGGAAGCGCGCTTCCAGCGGCGTGGACTGGCTGGGCTGCTGCTCGATCAGCGCTTCCTCGCCGGCGTGGGCAATTACCTGCGCAGCGAGATCCTGTTCGAAGCCGGCTTAGACCCCTCACGGCGCGTGGGCCAGTTGAACGACGCCGAGAAGGACGCGCTGGCCGAGGCCGCGGTGGCCATCACGCACCGGGCCTACCACCAGAAGGGTGTCACCGTGGACATGGCGACCTTCCAAACGATGCGCGACAACGGCGTAGCTCGGCGTAGCGCGCGGCATTACGTCTTCCACCGCGACGGCATGGCCTGCCACCGCTGCCAATCGACCATTGTGCACGGACGGGTCGGTGGGCGACGGTTGGACGTCTGTCCCGCCTGTCAGACGTGAAATTGTTATGCTCGCTAAGAGAAGATATCAACCCAAAGCGCAGGAATTTCCGATTTGACCGCTCTTCGGAATACAGCAAAAACAGCATCCTGTTCCACATTGTGTGTTTGAAACGGCGAAACGCAAACGT
The DNA here is from genome assembly GCA_002722135.1 of Methanobacteriota archaeon. Lineage (GTDB taxonomy): Archaea > Thermoplasmatota > Poseidoniia > Poseidoniales > Poseidoniaceae > MGIIa-L3. Next base: position 70,776 of record PBKJ01000021.1, read on the forward strand.
CCATGCTCACTGGCAAACCTTGACCAGGTGGAAATTTTATCGAAACACGACCACCAGGCCTGCATTTTAGAACCATCAATGGTACTGATTTCACCTTTGGAACATGGATAACAATCCCGCGATGTGTTCCACTTTGGTCCTCCCAAGCAATTAGATCACGAACCTTGGTGTGTACAAATGACCCATCGTGGAGATGCTTCCTCGCGTGGCTAGTCTGACACAGAATCTCAACGATACAGGGTTTTAGCACCCCAATGGTGTGTTTGAACTCAAACTCATCCGTTTTGACATACACCTCCCTAGGGCTGAAATACGTGTCCAAGTCGAGTCCGCGACCCTCCGACTGAAACGCCCAAGAGCCACACTCAATCACGATGCTTTCTGGATCCTCATATTGCTTCGAAGAGCCTGGCTGCAACACAGGTTCATCATTCGTTGTATAACCTAAGATAACCGCAGGATGTGGTACGCCATTCCAACATGGGACAAATCCCACTGTACCGATTTCGTATCTGTGTCGTTTCAACGGAACCTACTCCAAAGTTGCGGAGCAGTCGGCAAGCCGAGCTGCTGCGTGACTTCGTATGAAGTAGGGCACCAAACCTAGCCCAGGACGTTCATTACGCGTGTCTTGCGCGAGCTTTGGCCTCCGTCGAGACTATATAAACATCACATGGCGTTTTCTGCTGAAGACGTCTGCCTAGTCGGCCATGCGGTTGAAGTCTCGGAGGCCAACGCTGCATCATGACGGCGCTGAGCGCGGCCCTGCAGGGCTTTGGGCTGAGCCTGGGCCTCATCGTCGCGCTCGGGCCG
>PBKJ01000022.1 GCA_002722135.1 Methanobacteriota archaeon
CCACATGGAAGGTTTGCCCGTTTTGCGGTGAATCCCTCGGTCTGGCCGACCAGCAGGCGAGGGTGACGTTCACCGACTCAGCCATGTCAGGTGACATCCACCACACGGTGGTGAACAACGACCCGGCTGCCGTGACCACGGCCGTGATCTCAGCCCTGAGGGAGCTCGGAATGGTCCACTTTCCCTCCTCTGCACCGACCCCTCCTGCACCGTCAGTGGCTGAAGAGGAAGACACGCTCCCTCCTTCGTTCGCCATCGGCGATCATGTCGAATACCACAGCCCAAGCAACGGTCGTTGTTTGGACCGCTGCACCGTGGTGGGTCTGAACCCAGACGGCACCTACCGCATCGAGGTGCCGTACGATGACGCGGTCCAAACCAAGCATGCTGTGGTCATTGGAACGTCCCCAGGGACCATTCGGCCCGCTGCACCACCCTTTGAGGTGGGCGACCGCGTGATGAGCGATTGGCGCGGCCACGGGCACCTCTTCCCCGGCCGAATTGCGCAGGAGCATGCCGATCACACCTTCCTGATCCACTACGACGATGGCGACGTGGAAGACGGCGTTGAATGGAGTCGATTGACGCCGTTTACTGCAGACGACGAACAAGTCGCTCAACAAATCACCGAGGCGGAAGCAGACCTGATTGAAGCCTTCCAGACCTTTGACGAAGGCAACACTGGAACGATTTCCACCGCTCAGTTGTTCGACATCCTGACGCAGGTGGGCGATGACCCCCTGACACCAGCAGAGGCAAACGAGATGTTCGAAACCATGGGCCTGTCGGGTCATGCTGAACTTGACTACAAGGGGCTGGCACGATGGATGGTGGGGCCTGACGCCACGCCGTTTGAAGCAACAAAGCCAGAAGTCATCCTCAAGGACGCACACCTCGAAGAAGGCGTGTTGCACGGCTATGCATACGCACACCCCAAACTCGGCGAGGGCAGGGTGCGAACGACCATGGTCCTCGACATCACCTTCGACGCACGCGCAACCGCCCGTGTGGAGACCACGAACACGGTCTACGTTGTCGGACCAACCGGGTGGGTGATTCAACCGGACCATCACCCGTTCCGGATGCAACACGTGGTCGGTGAACAGCTTCAGGTTGAATGGAACGGGGCTTGGTTCGATGCACGCATCATCGACGTCGACGGCGACCGCTACAAGATCACCTACGATGGATACGACTCGAGTTGGGACGAGTGGGTGACCACGTCACGGATGCGGGCCGCTTGAAGCTCAATCGGCAGGACGCCCGTCCGTGACGAAGCCTTTCCAGCGGCGCATGTATTCGATAAAGACAGGACTGAGATCGGCGGCTGCAAGCGCGTCAGGCGAGAACGGTGGACGTGCGGGGGCATAGCCCGCTCCGGCCAACCCCTCTGGCCATGCCGGATGGCCGATGGCCACCCGGGCCACGCCGATCAGGTCCGCGCCTTCCTCGAGCACGAACGCTGCATCCGCCCCATTCCAGATGGCGCCTGTCGACAACAAGGGACAGCCTTCGGGCAAAGCAGCGCGGAACCTTCGCGTGAGGGTACGAGGGTCGTCAGGCTCGTCGGGCGCGCCTTGGAAGGCGTCCCAGCAGGAGATGTGCAGCAGGTCCACGCCCCATGCCGGCAACCACGTCGCCAACTCGAGGCTCTCAGCCAGGCGAATGCCCATCGCATCAATCTGCGGTGAAAGGCGCACGGCGAGCAAGAACTCAGGCGAGGTCGCGGCTCTTACGCCATCGACGATCGCCTTGAGGAAGGCGGCACGACCGGCCAAATCCCCGCCCCAGCGGTCCGTCCTCCGGTTCGTTTTCGTCCCGAGGAATTGGGCGATGAGGTAGCCGTGCGCCCCGTGCAATTCCACACCGTCAAAGCCGGCATGCTCGCAGCGGACCGCGGCTTCGACGAAGGCCGCCACCAACCCTTCCACTTCCGATTCGGTCAACGCTCGAGCCGGTTCTTCGGCCCCCTGGTCATCCACGTTGCTGGCCGAAACGGGTTGCAGGCCCGTGATGGCGCGAGGAGCTCGAAGCCCACCGTGGAAGATTTGCACGAGACTTGTCGCACCGCGGGAGCGCAACCCGTCGGCCAATTCGGTCAGGCGCGGCAGCTGATGGTCGCCCCACACGCCCATTTCGCCCCCCCAGCCCTGACCGCCTTCGTCCACGTGGGCCGCCGCTGTCGTCACGATGCCGAACCCCCCCTCTGCACGACGCAACAGCCAGCGGATTTCCTCGTCGGAAAGGATGCCGTCGTCGTGGGATTGTTTGTTGGTCATCGCCGCGAGGACCGTGCGGTTGCGCAGCGTCGGACGGCCCCTGCCAAGCGCAAACGGGTCGAGGGGATGGGCCATGCTGCTTCACCTCAGGCTTCGGGCTCTGGCAAGCGCCCACGCATGCGCAGCCAGCCTTCCGAGCCCCACATCAGGGCGTACAGCGAGGTCAGCCACAGCACGAGGTGCATCCATGCGGCATCTGGGCCGGGCAAGCCTGTGCCATCGGACATGGCGGGCAAGGCGATCAGAAGCAAACAACCGAGCACGACGGTCACGCCATGCACAATCCAACGCATCGCTGCGAGGATCTCTGCGGACGAGGCACGCATGTCGCGCATTTGCGCCTCCGTCAGGACCGCGGTAATGCCAGACAACCTCGACCAGGCGGAATCACCGTCCCAATGCAGGCGTCCGAGGCGGAAGCGATGCAGGCCCTCGATGGCCAGGAAGAGCGTGGTCCACAGCACCACGACTTCCAGCAACGGTGCCGCCCCCAACAAGTTCAGTTCACCCCACGTCGACCAAATGAGGAGGGTCCAGAGCCAGACCACGAGACCGACCTGAAATTGGCGCGTGAATTTCGAGATGCGGAGCAGCAGGTCGGCGTCGTGCGCCAAGAACCACTCCAAAGCGATGACCAAGCCCACGAGGCCTGAGACGCCGGCACCGAACAAGAGCCACCACCAATCCAAGCCGTCGTCGCGCCACGCCACGAGCAACGCGATGAGGCACCAACCGAGCGCGAGCACCGAGGCGGCGTTGCTGGCCGCCTGCATCGTGTAGAGCGGATCGCGTCCGTCCTTCAGGACGGCCAGGCCGCCCATCAGGCGGACCTCGAAGGCGGAGTCGTCCACCACGCCGTGGGCCGCAGCGGTCATGCCGCCCACGGCGGTGATTCGGGACTTGGCGACGATGCCCACCTCGTCGTCCTGGCTCCAGCGTGAGCCGCGTGCCGCGGCATCGGCGGCGCCCGAGCCGCCGCGTTTCCTGTGTGCGCCGGCCGAGCGAGAACGTGCCCAACGACGCACGTCGTCGCTGATCAATTCCTCCACTTGGTCTTCGGACAGCGGAGCACCGTGGTCGGTGTACAGCCATCGGCACTGCAGCGGGAAGGGGTTCTCGTCAACGTCAGGAGCGACGACCTGNAACTGGCCGGGGCCCAGCGTAGNCAGTTGTCCGACCAGATCGACGTCGCTGCCGGACTCCTTCAGCAGGTGACGAACTTTCTCGACGTCTTGCGGTTGGGTGAAGCGGCCGACGAAGGTGGTGTTGGCCTGTGCGAGGATTTTGTAGTCCACGTCGCTGACGTTTTGCGTGGCCAANACGCAGGCCACGCCGTACTTNCTGGCCTGCTTGAAGATGAGTTTGATGAGGTCCTTGGCCGGNGGATTNCGGGGNTGCGGNGGCANGTAGGGCGCCACTTCGTCCATGAAGAACAGGAGTTTGAGTTCNCCTTCNGCCGGCTGTTGGGTCAGCATCCAGTCGTAGAGTTCGCGTGACAACTCCTGCACGAAGTACTGCTTCTGGTTCTCGTCCTGAATGGTGTTCAGGTAGACGATGTTGAGGGGAACCTTGCCGGGCACCGCCGGTTCGGTGAAGGCATCGATGTTGATCGGGACCCCGTTGGAGAAGAGCAACTGGTTGACGCCGCTGGAAAAGGCCGACAGCCGCCGAGCCAACTCGTACCGCGTGGCTTTGGGCAAGCGCTCCTCGAAGTCGGTCAGCCCGTGGTCGCCCGCGACCACCGTCCACGGCGGCAATTGAGGCGCTTCCCCTTCGAATTCCTCGTCAGGCTCTGCGAAGCACTCGGGATACAGGTGCCGAAGGAAAGCGTCGTGGGGTTCGCGCACCACGCGCGACAGCGATTGGAANTCCGCCACGTCCAGCCCAACGCGCGTGCCTTGGACGAGCACTTCGTACAGGTAGGGTTTGATCGTCTTGCCCTGCGCCTTCTCGACATCGTATCCGGCCAGGCTGGTGAACCCCGCGGCCACCATGTCCCATGCCGTGATCGCCTCTTCGGGGTCCAGATCCGCCGGCGGTGCGTGAAAAGGGTCGATGCACAGCGGCAAACCCTTGCTGCGCAAAGGCGTCCAAATGCGCACTTCCGTGCTGTCCATCAGCTTGCGCATCCGCGCCGCATCCTCGCCCTTGGCTTCGATGGTGGATGCGTCGCCTCCAAGCGCGAGGCGGGCGAGGTCGCCTTGCGGGTCGATGATGAGGGCGGGAATGCCTGCAAGCGCCGCCTCCTCGATGAGGGCCTTGGCCATCACCGTCTTTCCTGACCCTGTGCTGCCGAGCATGGCGGCGTGCCGGGCCAGGACGGTGGACTTGATGTCCACCGGCTCGTCGTTGTCACGGCGGCGTCCGAGGAACATGCCCTTGGGCTTGAATTTCCGGCCACGGCGCGTTTCGCTGGGCGCCGATGCGGCGGCCTCGTCGGGCGCTTCAACCGCGCTGTCTTCCGCCACGTCGTCTGCGGAGGGAGGCTCTTCCACCGGTTCAGGTTCATCCTCTCGCTCCACGCCACCGTGTTCAGCGGCGACCTCCGTCGGCTCGTCTGTGAACGGGGGCAATGCCTCGGGTTGCGGCGTGTCGGNCACGNNANGCTGNGGCTCCTCAGGCGCTTGAGCGCCGNCCAAAGCAGGTGCATCGTGGGGTGGTTCGGGCGCCGCCTCTGTTGGAGTCTCGCCGAGGCCAAGCAGGTCGTCGTCGAGCAGGTCGAGGACGCGTGAGGCCAAGGATGGCGTCTCGTCGTCGTGTTCCGGACCCGACGCCATGAGCGAACAGCGAAGGTTGCGCACTTCAAGGCAACGTCAGCCCGGAGGCCGTTGGACTTCGGCTGGCGCCCTCATTCGTTGCGCCGAGCCTCGAGCACGAGCTTCGCTAGGGAATGGCTTGACCATGACGTTGCGGTGGTGACTTCCAGCCCCAAAAAGGCAGGCAGCACCACAGCCTCGTCCTCGGCGGCCAACTCAACCTCGGCGATGATGAGGCCGGCCAGCGGCCCTTCGAACTCGTCGATCTCCCACAGGTGGCCGTCCTCACCGCGCCACAAGTGGCGGGTTTTCTCGACCACTGGAAGGTCAGGACGGCTCAGTGCATCGCGCGCGAGCGTCTCGTCAACGGGAAACTCGTGTTCGGCGGCCGTGGCCCCCGTGCGCGGGCCTTTGAGCGTCAGGACGGCGCGCTCGTTTTCCATGCGAAGGCGAACCGCCCATCCCTCGAGCGCAGCGATGCGTTCCAAGCGGTCCATTGGTACGTCCTCGACCAAGACCGTGCCCTCGTGCAGCACGCGACCTCCGGCCACGTCAACGCTCAACCCATCACGTCCAAGGTAGACCTGCGCCATGCTGACGGTGCCCTCGTTCTGGTCCACCCAAGGGCGGGCGCCTCGACCGTCGATGAGGAAGCGACGCTCGATTTCGACTTCGTCGGCCCCCATGTCAGGAGGTGGCGAGCGGGTGGTGTGAAGCCTCCGGTGAACGCTTGGGGAGGAGTTCCGAGCATGAAACCACGGCATTGATACGGAAAAGAACTGAGCCTCACCCCATGAGGCGTACCTTTGCCGTCGCTGTCTTGGCCATGTTTTTCCTGTCGGGATGCCTTGGCGCCATCGACAACGTGTCCGATGACGATTTCGATCTCATCGAACTTCCAGACGGCTGGGGTGACCTGACGCAGCGGTCGATCGGCAGCCCGCACCTGACCGGCTACGCCACCTGTGCGGACCTCGAGGATGCCCTCAAGCAGTCCCTTGAACAGGAAATGCGTGTTGAACTCCTGCAAGCGGTCGAGGAGCAGTACTTCTACGGCTGGGGCTGGATGGAAGACGACATCGCCATGGACGCCGAGATGTCTGCTGACGGGGGATCCAACTCGGCCACGCCCCAAACCCGCACCGCCGGCAAGGATTTCTCCGGCACCAACAACCAGGAGCAAGGCGTGGACGAAGCCGATTTCGTGAAAACCGACGGCCACCACATCTACTACCTCAATGGGCAAACGCTGCACGTCATTGCCGTGCCCGAATTCGGCGACCTTGACTTGGTGGCCAACATGACCGTCGAAGGCTCGCCGCAGGCGATGCTCCTCAACGGCGACCGGTTGGTGGTCATCTCTTCCGTGTCCGCGTGGAACCTGCGCAGCGCAGATCCGCTGTCTCAGGCCATGGGCTGGGGTGGCGACTACGGCTCGTGGCGCACCTCCACCCTGACCAAGTTCACCGTGCTCGACATGGACGACCGCTCTGCGCCAGAGGTTGAGCGCGAACTGTACATCGAGGGCTGGTATTCCACCGCACGCGAAGTCAACGGCAGCATCCGTGCCGTGACGCACGCATGGATGGACATTCCCGGTCTGAACACGTGGCTTGAGCTGCCGGACGGCTACTACCGCCTGGAGTACGACGACCCGCTGCGCCGCCAACTGCGTGAGCAAGCCGCGTGGGAAGCCATTGAGCGAAACCGCGAGATCATCGACGGTTTGGCGCTCGAGGACCTGTTGCCTCAGGTGCACGAGCGTGCCGGCACCACGATCACCACCCATCACATGTCGGACGGCGAATGCGCCGATTTCTCCGCACCTGAAGAGGGCATGAATCGGGGCTTTACCAGCATCTTCACGCTTGATTTGGCCACGCCCACCCTCGAGTTTGAGGCCGATCACATCGTCGGCAATTCGCCGCTTGTCTATGCCTCAGAAGACGTGCTCATCGTGGCCGAACCCTCCTTCGCCGGGTGGTGGTTCTGGGGCAACGACGACCTGGACGAATCGACCAACTTGCACACCTTCGACATCAGCAACCCCGGCACCACGCTCTACACCGGTTCGGGCCGCGTGAACGGCACCGTCCTCGACCAGTTCTCGCTCTCTGAGCACGAAGGCGTCGTGCGCGTGGCCACCACCACCGGTCAGTGGGGCCGCTGGTGGATGGACGACCCAGAGCCGATGGTCAGCCACGTGGTGACCTTGGAGCGCGCGGCCGACCTCGAGACGGGCGAGCAAATCCTGCGGCAAATCGGCCACGTCGGTGGCCTTGCGGAAGGCGAGCGCATCTGGTCGGCCCGCTTCACCGAGGACATGGCGTACGTGGTGACCTTCGAACAAATCGATCCGCTGTGGACCATCGACCTGAGCGATCCGACCAACCCCACCGTTCTTGGCGAGTTGGAGGTGCCCGGTGTCTCGACCTACATTCACCCGATGTCTGACGGCATGCTGCTGACCATCGGGCTGGCGCCGGCCAACGCGGACGGCACCGGACTGGATTGGTCGACCACGCGCATCCAGACCTTCGACGTCAGCGATCCGACCACGCCAACCCAGAACGATCACCTTGACCTGGCGCCCGTCGAAAACCCCGGCGAGGGCGGTTGGAGCTGGGGCTGGTCAGAAGCGACCTACGAGCACAAGGCCTTCCAGTACTGGGCGCCAATGGGCCTCCTTGCCGTGCCGCTGTCCACCTACCGTTACAACAGCTGGACCGATGCGTCAGGAGATTACCGCTGGTCCTACGAGTACGTATCGAAGTTGATGCTCGTCGAGGTCAACGCGACCTCCGGTGAACTCTCGGTGTACGGTGAAGTGGATCATTCGCTGTTCTTCGATGCTGAGGACGGCCGCTGGTGGGGCGGTGAAACGCAAATCCGTCGCTCCATTTTCATGGGCGACTTCGTGGTCGCCCTTTCCGCAGGTGGCGTGACCGCCACGAACCTGAGCACGTTGAACCAGTCCGCTTCGGTTGAACTCGACCGTGTGTGGCCGGAGCACCACAACGTCTGGGCCGAGGACGCCAGCGAAGAAGAGGCCAAGGCGGACGGCAGTGAAGGGAAGGAGGGCGACCGCGAAGGGAAGGATGACGACCGCGAAGCCAAGGGCGACGACGGAAAATCCACTTCGGACGAATCCGATCGGCCGGACGACGACGCATCGGACGGAGAAGACCGGGATCGCGCCGACGATGGCGCGGGCTCGGCACCGGATTCGGACCGTCAGTGATTGAAGGCGAGTCGAAGCACGGCCACGATGGTGTCCACTTCGTCCTCGGTCAAATCACTCGGAAGGCGGATGTCGCACAAACCGGCCAAGACCGCATCGCCCTTCGGCAGGGCACGCGCTTCGACGTAGCCCCAATGCCGATGCACGCTGGTGAACCCAGTGGCTTGAGGCCTGCCGAACCACTTGATCGGTACGCCGCGCTCGGCGCACGCCGCCAGACACTGCTCGATGTCCTCAGCCGGCAGGTCTGCCATGAACTGGAAGGAGGTTGGCGCGTGCACCACCTTGTCCAAGGTGCGCGGAACGCGGAGGTTGGGCAGGTCGCGAACACCCGCTTCGAGCCGGTCGTAGATGGCCCGCCATGCGTCGTTTCGCTGCTCAAGGCTTGCCAATTGCGGCAGCGCGATGGCGGCGGCCAACTCGTTCAGCCGCATGGAGCAGTTTGGCGTGTGGGGCGCCCAGCGCTGAATCACGTCTTCCGAAGGCGGCGTACCGTGCTGGGCGTGGAGCATGTAGGCGCCTGAGGCAAGGATGGCACGGGCCGCGAGGTCCTCGTCGTCGGTGACGATGATGCCGCCCTCGCCGGCGTTGATCTGCTTCCACGTCTGTAGGCTGAAGCAGCCGGCAGCACCGAACAGTCCGGTGGGTGTGCCGTCGTAACTGGCGCCCAGGGTGTGGGCACAGTCTTCGATGAGGATGACGCCATGGGCCTCGCACAAGGCCACCACGCCCGCCATGTCGGCGACGTGCCCGCGCATGTGGGACAGCAAGAAGGCCTTGGGGCGATGCTCGAGGATGGCCTGCTCAAGGTCGTCGAGGTCGACGCGCAGATCGGCGTCCACGTCCACCAGCACGACCTTCGCGCCGAGGTGCTCGATGGCCCCAGGAACAGGCGCGAGGGTGAACGCGTTGAGCAGCACGACGTCACCGGCCTCGACGCCAACTGAGCGCAACGCGAGGAACATCGCCGAGCCGCCTGAATTGACCGCGACGGCAAAGCGGGTGCCGAAGTGCTCGGCGAAGGCCCGCTCAAGGCGAGCCACCCACGTGCCTTCGGGCACGTGCTCACCGTAGCGGAACAGCCGGGCGCTGTCCAGCACAGCGGCTGCGCTCTCCATCGCGGCAGAGGGCAAAGGAGGCACGGAGGTCAGCGCCCGTTCGAGTCGCGGCCCCTCCATGGGCCTCCGAGCGCGCCCCACCTCATCAAGGCGTCCGGCGCCTCGTCGCGCGAGGCTTCAAGAATCGAGGTCGAGTGCGCTGAGCCATGTCCCTCTCGATGCGCACCGTCGGCCGCATGTTCGGGCTCTCGGGAATCCTTGGCGTCGCGGCGTGGTTGCTCGACGGGACCGTCATGATGGGCATGCTCGTCCTCATCGCCGCTTGCGCGGTCACCGCCATCATCTGGGCCCTTGCCGAGTCTTCCCCGCTGGAGGGGGCCATCGACTTGCGTGCTGGCACACTGCTCGGCCACCTTGGGGCGTTCCTCGTGGGCATGGTCTCGACCTTGTGGATGGTCAACAGCCTCGGTTACCCTCTGGTTGAATCCGCCCTCACCATGCTCGCCACGGTGGGCACCGGCTACGCCACCTACCTGTGGATGGAGCCCAACGCCAAGACCTGAAGACGGCGAAGGGTGAAGGGCTTCGGCGCCGCCCTTGCAGCATGGCCACCCACGGCGACCATCCGGACCTTCCCGCCTCCGTAGATGCGCTGTTGACCGAACAAGTCTCCACGCTGTTCCTCAAGGCGGGCTGCCTGCCGCGCACCAAGGCGGGGCACATCTCAGAACTCCGCTTGGGGGAGGTCGAGGGCATCGACGAGGCGTGGGAGACGCCGCAGATGTCCGAATTGATGGACGCTTTCCGTGATTTGGTGGACGCGAACGACGACCGGAGCGACTGCTTCCTCGAGATTGACCGCAAGGGCTGCCAGGTCATCCAGCTGGGCGACTTGCGCATCACCATGGCGTGGCCGCCTTTTGCGGACGCCCACGAGATCACCATCGTCAGGCCCGTGGCCCGCCTGGAAATCGAGGCCTACGACCTCGACCAGCGCCTCATCGACCGCTTGTCGGACCACCATCGCGGCGTCTTCATTTCCGGTCGCCCCGGTTCAGGAAAGACCACGCTGGCCCAAGCCATCGCCGGCCACCTCGACCGCAACGTGGGTGCGATGGTGAAGACGATGGAGGCGCCTCGCGACCTTCAACTCGCAGACCGCATCACCCAATACGCACCGCTGGAAGGCGATTTGGAGAAGACCGCGGAGATCATCTTCCTCGTTCGGCCAGATTTCGTCATCTTCGACGAAGTGCGCCGTGCTCGCGATTTCGAGATCTTCGCCGACGTCCGTCTTGCTGGCGTTGGCCTTCTGGGCGTGACGCACGCGAACTCCGCGCTGGAAGCCGTGCAGCGCCTCATCGGGAAAGTCGAACTTGGTCTGGTCAGCCAGGTCTTGGACACCATCATCCACGTTGAGCAGGGCCAAATCGCACAGGTGCTCGAACTGAAGATGACCGTCAAACCGCCTTCCGGCATGCAGGAAGAATTGGCTCGCCCGGTCATCGAAGTGTGCACCTTCCCCGACGGCCAGGTGACCCACGAGATGTTCGCCTTCGGTCAGGAAATCGCCGTGGTGCCCGTGGGCGGACCGCAGGGCCATGAATCTCCAATGCGCAAGCTGGCCAAGGCCCAACTCGCCCACACCATTCGACAGTGGGTGGGCGTGGAGTGCACCATCGACTTCACCAGCGACGTGACCGCGACCGTCTATGCACCGCAGCACATGGTCGCGCCACTCATCGGCAAAGGGGGCGAGAACGTCCGCCAGCTGCAGGACGAACTCGGCGGCCTCCGCTTGACCATCGAATCCTTTGCCGACATGCCCGATCACCTCAGCCGCCCTTCCCGGGCCGATGCGCGCGACGCTTGGATCGATCAACAAGACCGCCGTGCCCGCAATTCGAGGGCGTGGGAAGACGACGGACGACCCCGCCGTCCGGCCAAGGGCAAAGGCGGCAAGAAGGGCAAGCGAAACCGCTGACCATCGGTCTCAGAGGCCTTCCAACCAGGCCTGCAAGCGGCGCATGCCTTCCGTGATGGACGCTTCGTCGGTGGCGTACGACATGCGAATCAGGCCTTCGCCACCGGCCATCAGGGAACCCGGAATGACCGCCACGCGAGCCTCTTCGAGGGCGCGGTCGGCGAAGGTGACGTCGTCCATGCCCGTTCCCGTCACGTCAGCAAGCGCGTAGAACGCACCTTCTGGCATAGGGGCATGGACGCCAGGAAGGCGCTGCAACCCCTCGTGGAAGAGCACGCGCCGTGCCGCAAAGGAATCGGCCATGGCTTGCACTTCAGCGGTCAGGCCAAGGGCGGTTTCAGCCGCCGGCATCAGGAAGGTGGGCACGTGCGTGGACGCACTGGTGTTCATCGTCATCACCGCCTGCATGAGGTCATGCGGTCCGGTGATCCATCCGAGCCGCCACCCGGTCATGGCCCATCCCTTGGACCAGCCGCCAACGGTCACGGTTCGCTCTGCTCCACCGGGCATTGACGCAGGAGAGGCGTAGCCTTCCTCTGTGAAGGCGAGTGGAGCGTAGATCATGTCATCGATGATCCAGAGGTCATGTTCGACGGCCAGGTCCACGATGCCCTTCACTTCTTCACGGGTGTAGACCGCTCCCGTCGGGTTGTTTGGCGAGTTGAGCAGGATGGCCTTGGTGGCCGGGGTGATGGCGGCACGCAGGGCCGCAAGGTCCGGGTGGTAATCCTCGCGTCGCACGGGAACGTGGACGGGGCGGCCGCCCGCGATTTGCACCATGCCGTCGTAGGAGGGCCAAGCCGGAGAGAGCAGCAAGACTTCGTCCCCGGCCTCCAAGGTCGTGATGAGGGCGTAGAGCACCGCTTGCTTGCAGCCCGGGGTGACCACCACGTCGTCAGCCACGGCGGGGATCCCGTACCCCTCCAAGTGGGATGCAACCGCGGCACACAGCGAGGGACTGCCCTGAGTTCGGGTGTAGGCGTGTGCACCGCCGCGCAGGGCCTTGACGGCTTCTTCCACCACCGGTTCAGGCGTGAGGTAATCGGGTTGTCCGACCGTGAAACGAATCACGTCAGGAGGCGGTGGTGCCAGGTACGCGGCGAAGCCACGGCCCACGTCTGAAAACACCGGGTTCGGGCGAGGCATGGTCCCATCTCCATGTCATCCATCGCAAGGACGGATGGGTGAACGACGCGCTTCCGGTCTTCAAATGTGCGTGCCTTGCGCACGGCACAGCCACGCTTGGTGGGGGTGAGGAGCACGGACGGAGATTCGAACTCCGGTCTCAGGATCTGCAGTCCCGCTCATAGCCACTCTGACATCCGTGCAGCAGGTCGCCGAGCCGCGCCCGATATTTCACCCCATCCCTCGGCGACTCAATTCGACGAACTCCTGAAATCACCGCAGGCTGCCCTCCGCGCATGACCGATGCAGCCGCACCTCCTTGGGCGCAGGACGCTGGCCAGCACAAGGAGCCAGAGCCCACCGCCCCTGCGCCCGTGATGCTGACCGATGCAGCGGTCACCTCCACATTGTCCGGGCAACCGGTCTTGAGCGGGGGCGTGGCGGGCGAAGCAGGCTACGGCGTCGTGACGCCAACGAAGAGCCCTTGGCAGCGCGGCACCTATTGGCGCTTCGTGGGCATGGCGTGCGCCCTGCAATTGCTTCTCGCCGTCCTCCTGCTGTCCGCAACCCTGTCCTACATGAACACCGAAGAGATTTGGAGCAACGAGGAGGTCGTGGTCGAGGTCATCAACGGCAAGGGAGAGGTGCGCATGAACCCAGACGGAGACCTTCGCCTCTCTTCCATCTGGAAACCATACACGTACGACGATGCCGCCTCAGACAGCGGATACTGGGAAGAAGTGTGGTTGGGCCACGGCGACGATGCCGGCTCCGACTACGGGTACTACGGGGGCTACAACCACGACCAAATGTGGGATGCGGAGTCGCCCCGTGACGTCATGATGACCTACATGCCAATCGACCTCAACGCCATCACCGTCGAGGTCCGCAACGATTGGGACAACCGCACCATGTTCATCTCCACCGACCTTGCGCTGAACCACAGCAACACAACCGCAACCTTCCACCATTCCAACTACTGGAGCGTGGCATACGACACGACGCCGGCCGCCGTCGAAGACGGTTGGGAATTGAACTACTCCGCAGCGGGTTTTGAGGAGCCGTGCAATTTCGACTACCTTGAGATTTTAGTTCCCCATCCTGAACTCGAAGAGGACGAGCGCGTTCGTCTGACGCTCCGCATGCAGAGTTGCTATTGGGGAAACCCCGACGTCATCGCCCCTTACCTTGATCTTCAAACCTACACGTACGGTGTTCAGGTCGGCGGATGGGCGCCGAGCAATTCCACGTTGTGGTTTGATCACGAACAACTTGGCAACACGACCCTCAACCTGAACATGGAATTTGAGAACATGGTGGCGTGGGAGATGGACGACCGCCGCTGGGCGGCCTACACCACGATGTTGACCGTCGCCCCCATCGCTTCGCTGCTGGGCCTGCCCATCCTTGCCCTCGTCGGTGGGCTTCGCAAGGGGCGCTCCGCCGCTTGGGGCGCCATCACAGGGTTCCTGTTGATGCCCGGCTCCTTCGTGTTCTGGCTCTGGGCCAGTTTCGCCACGTGGTGAGGCCATGCCAGAGCCCGTGGTGCACGTTGCTGGGCCTGGCGAGGTGGCGCCTGAAGCCTACTACGCCACGCGGTACGCCGTGCTTCGGGCGCCGCTCGGGAGACCTCCCGGCTCGGAACGCCTTCCGGACGACGACCAAGCTCTGCACGTGTGGGTTGAGGTGAACGGAGCGGTGGTGGCCGTAGCGCGCGGACACCTGATTGATGGGGATGGCGCAGCGGCCGATCATTCCGGCCCGGGTGCAGCCCAGATTCCATCCTTTTCGCCGCTGCGCCATGCGGCACCTGACCTCCGCCCTGCCATGCAGGTGCGGCAGATGGGCGTCATCGAGGCGTGGCGTGGAACCGGCCTCGGTGCGTTGGCCCTCGACCACCTCTTGCGCGCTTCCGTGCGCACATGGGGTGCACGAACAGGATGGCTGCAGGCGAGGGAAGCCGCCATTGGGTTCTACGTCCGCATGGGATGGGACGCCTTTGGCCCACCCTACGACATTGCTGGCGTGGGCCCCCATCGCTCGATGCGGCGTTCATTGGACGGTTTGTTCGATTGAACCCCCCGTCTGCGGGCTTATCTGAGCGTTGTTTATGTGTGCTCGAGGATTTTCGTGTTCGATTCATGATGATGCCCCCCGTTCAAGATGCGCATGTGCATGCGCTTGCGGATAAGACTAAACTAGGTCCCAGACCAGAACAAGATGAGAACATGTCACCCGATGAGCTGAACCTTCTCAGGAAAGAGCGGGAAGTCCGCCGTAACGGCCTTCTTGACGCCATTCACGCCATTGCCCGTCGTTCTCCAGATGTCTTCGAGGCTGAAGCCGAGGATTTGATTCGAAGATCTGTTTGGCAGCAATCAGGTTCAGATCCAAGTTTTTCCACCCGCCTCGAACGCTGGCTCAAGTCAGAATACCGCTTCGAAAGCTTCGCATCCATCCTTCCCCATGACGTTCGTTTGGAACCAAGAAACGTGGAACCGCCCAGCGTCGAGCACCTCGATGGCCGCCATCAAGAGATCTACCAGGCCTTGGTTGAGAAGTTCGACGGCACCAAGGAACAGCCACGCAACCACCACAGATGGGATGCCGCCACGCGCGACCAATTCATCATCCTCGGCATGATTGCCTTGGGGGGGAAGGTCGGTGAACGCCAAGCGAGGTTGGTGCATTACCTCGGGCTCGAGGGCCCCGACGGCCATCACTTGCGAGGCTCCAACACCGTTCGAGCCGCCAAAATCGCGCTGACGCGACATGTGCGATCTCGCATCCCAGGCTTCCAAGACCTCTTTGCAAAGGCCACTGGAAATGGCGGCCGTCGGCAGCATCGCTTTCTTGATCTGGAGGTTGCTACCACGGTCGCGCAGTACGTTCGCAGTCACCCCGCCTCGATGCTGCTTCCCGAGCCACCGATTGCAGCAGGCCTTTCTTGAGCACGCCGCCGCGCCCTTCAAATAGGGTCAGTCCGGTCCAAACGGTAGAGGGAACGTTGGGTTCCCTATGAATGACCCCGTGAAAAGCGATGAATGAGGAGTACGAAAACGGCACACTGCGAGACATCAACGGCATGGCGACCACCGCTCAGGTGTTCGCAGAAGAGCGCATGCTCTACGCCGCGTCTCAAGCCGACCTCCTCTCACCGCTGACCTCCCGCCCATCGCCTGTGCAGATCACCGGCCTTCGTGCGGAAAGAGGGAACAGCGGGTTCCCTGTGTAAAACACAACCAAGAAACAAGGAGTGTACAAACATGAACAAGACGAAGAACAACAGCAAGCAGCTCGTGAGCGTCCTGATTGCGCTCTTCCTCGCCCTGAGCACCGCTACGGCGGTCGCGGGCGAGGGGTCTGACCCACTCGACGGCACCGACGGTGGCGCCGACTGGGACGGCGATGGTCTGACCAACGCCGAAGAGCAAACCCAGGGCACGAACATGAACAACGCCGACAGCGACGGTGACGGCTTGCCCGACGGTTGGGAAGTGGCCAACGGCCTCAACCCCACCTCGGGCGGTGACGCCAACGCTGACCCGGATGGCGACGGCCTGTCAAACGCCGCGGAGTACGCGAAGGGCACCGACCCGAACGACGCCGACACCGACGGTGACGGCAAGGCGGACAACGTCGACCAGTTCCCGACCGACCCCAACGACGGTGAGTACTCTGACTCGGACGGCGACGGCATCCCCGACGCCTACGATCCTGACTTCCAGGAGTCCGAAGCAGGTTCCGGCGACGGTGGCACCGAAGGCGGTGGCGAGTCCGAAGACCAAGGCCAAGGCCAGGGTCAAGGACAAGGCCAGGGCCAAGGACAAGGACAAGGACAAGGTCAAGGACAAGGTCAGGGCCAAGGTCAAGGACAAGGTCAAGGACAAGGTCAGGGCCAAGGTCAGGGCCAAGGTCAAGGACAAGGTCAGGGCCAGGGTCAAGGACAAGGTCAGGGCCAGGGTCAAGGACAAGGTCAGGGCCAAGGTCAGGGCCAAGGTCAGGGCCAAGGTCAAGGACAAGGTCAGGGCCAGCAACAAGGCCAAGGCCAGTCCGGTCAGCAGGGCCAGCAAGGTCAGCAGGGCCAGCAAGGTCAGCAGGGCCAGCAAGGTCAGCAGGGCCAGCAAGGTCAGCAGGGCCAGCAAG
>PBKJ01000023.1 GCA_002722135.1 Methanobacteriota archaeon
CGCTGCGCGTCTGGCAGACCGGTTCGGGCAC
This sequence comes from Methanobacteriota archaeon, assembly GCA_002722135.1. Taxonomy (GTDB): domain Archaea; phylum Thermoplasmatota; class Poseidoniia; order Poseidoniales; family Poseidoniaceae; genus MGIIa-L3. Next base: position 32 of record PBKJ01000023.1, read on the forward strand.
GCAATCCAACATGAACGCCAACGAGGTCATCGCCAACCGGGCCATCGAGATGGCCGGTGGCGTGCTCGGCAGCAAGTCGCCCGTGCACCCCAACGACCACGTCAACCGGGCGCAGTCCTCCAACGACACCTTCCCCACCGCGATGCACATCGCTGGAGCCGAAGCCATCGTTCACGAGGTCATTCCTTCCGTGGCCGCCCTGCGTGACGCGCTGGCGGCCAAGGCCGAGGCCTGGTCGGGCATCGTCAAGATCGGCCGGACCCACCTCATGGACGCTGTGCCGCTCACCCTCGGTCAGGAAGCCGGCGGCTGGGTGGCCCAACTGGACGCGGACCTGCGCCGTCTCTCCTTTGCGGTCGAGGACCTACACGAGTTGGCGCTCGGCGGCACCGCCGTGGGCACCGGCCTGAACACGCATCCAGACTTCGCCGAGCGGGTGGCCGCGGCCATCGCCGAAACGACCGGCTTGCCCTTCGTCTCTGCACCGAACAAGTTCGCCCAACTGGCGGCACACGACGCCGTGGTCGCTGCGTCTGGTGCCTTCAACACCCTTGCCGCTTCGCTGATGAAGATCGCCAACGACGTCCGCTGGCTCGGTTCAGGGCCCCGCTGTGGCCTCGGTGAACTCGCGCTGCCGGCCAACGAACCCGGCTCCTCCATCATGCCTGGAAAGGTCAACCCGACGCAAGCCGAAGCGATGACGATGGTCTGCTGTCAGGTCATGGGCAACCACACGGCCATCACCATCGGTGGCAGCCAAGGCAACTTCGAACTCAACGTGTACAAGCCGATGATGATCCACAACCTTCTGCACAGTGCGCGCCTGCTCACGGACGCTTGTCGCGCCTTCCGCACGAAGTGCGTCGACGGCATGGAGCCAAACCTCGCCGCCATCGGCGACCACCTCGAGAACTCGCTGATGCTCGTGACCGCGCTGAACAACCACATCGGCTACGACATGGCGGCGAAGATCGCCAAGAAGGCGCACGAGGAAGGCACCACGCTGCGCGAGGCAGCCCTTGCGCTCGATGCCTTGACCGAGGAGCAGTTCGATGCGTGGGTTCGCCCTGAGGACATGACCGGGCCTTCGGCCTGATCAATTTCGAAGCGCCTTCAGTTTGGCCAACATCGCGGCGCGGTGCGCGGCTGCGTCGTCGTCCACGGCCTCCGCATCGTCGTCACGGGCGAGCCTGCGCCGGAGCATGGGCGCGTCGAGGACGATGACGTCGCCCGCTTGCGTGCCCATGGCAAGCCGCGAACCCTCGGCCACCATGGCCTCGATTTTTGACACCTCGTAGGTCACGAGGCCTGCACCGTCCACCTCGACCAATTCCAGGTGGCCTTGCGCGCCCGACCAGCGGGCGACGGCCACGAATCCATCATCACCCTCCACGGCGGCTGCCGTGGTCACGGGTGCGCCCTTGAGCGACCACGCCACGCCGTTCTCGATGCAGGCGAAACCTCCCGACTCGTCGCTGAGGAAGAGGCGCCCTGCTCCGCCATGCATCGCATCGGCCTGGGCCATGCCTTCCACGCCCTCGCCGCTGAGGCGCAGCAGGTCGCCCACGCTGGACAGCACGAGCGGGCCTTCCGCGTCGTGCGCCATCGCGAGCACCGCGGCGTCGTTGATGACACGGTGCTCGAAGGTGCGGCCGTCCTTGGTCACGAGCAGGCCGCCGCGTGGCCGGCCGAGGCCGAAGAGCAGTTCACCGTCGTGTTCAATGACGTCCCACGGCCGCTCGTCGAGCCGGTGCACGTGAATTTCCTCACCAGAGGCATCGTGCAGCCAGAAGGCGGATTCGAGGAAGTCAAAGTGCTCGATGTCGTAGACCGAGGAGGTGGTCAGCAGGTGATCGCCGACCACACACTGCAGGTCAGCACTGCCTTCCAACGGACGCGACCAGCGTTCTTCGCCGGTGGCGAAGTCGAGCACGACGACGTGGAGACCCGCGGTCAGCGCCAGCGCGTCGCCCCATGGCGTCACGGCCATCACGCGATCAGGCGTCGACGCCGACCAGAGCAATTCACCCTGCTCGTCCCAACGCTTGACGCACCCGTTCCAGCCTCCGGCGATGAGACCCCCGTCAGGCAACAGGTGGACCGATGAGACGGGCTCGTCGAGATGGCGCACCATCCACGCGAGGTCCCGCAGGTCCATGACGCGTCCACGGGCCGCTTCAGGCATCAGCCTTGGGGGTCGTTGCGCCTGCTTGGTGGCGGTCGCCTCAGGCGAGCAGGCGGTCGACGATGCTTCGCAAATCCTGAGCGCGCGACGCCGGGTCAAGGCCGAGCTCAGCGATGCGTGCCCGACCGGCCTCGCTCCAGGCTGCTCGGGTGTCCACGTCGGCCGCTTGCTCAAGGGCAGCATGCCATGCGGCACGGTCGTTGCGCGGCAGCAGGCGGCCGGAGACACCGTCTTCGATCGTGGTGCCAAAGCCGCCGTCGTTGACCATCAGGGCCGGCGTGCCTACGGCGTGGGCTTCCACGGGCGTCAGCCCGAAGGGCTCGCCGTGCGCGAAGGAGACGACCGCTCGGGCCGTGGCCATGCGGTGCGCGAGATCGTCGTGGCTGAGACGAGGCGCGATCTCGAGGGCAACGCCGACGGCCTCAGCATGAGCCTTGAGCCGCTCAAGGTCGACGGCGTCTCCGCCGCCGACGTGCACCAAGGCAAGGCCGGTGCCAACGAGCATGTCGATGCATTCCCAGGTGCCCTTGGCCCATGCCGCACGACCCACGGTCAACACGTGGCCTTCCGGCTCGGGCGCTGGCCCCTCGCGAGCCCACATGGCGGCGTCCACGCACGGCAGAAACACGCCTGCGTCCAAACCAAACACGGCCTTGATGCGCGATTGAATGTAGGGTGAATTTCCGCTGATGGCGCAGCGCTGCCGGGTCGCCATGCGACGCACCAAGGCGCGGTCCCTGCGGCGTGGCGCGGTGAGCAGGAGGCGCGTCAGCGCCGCGGGGCGAGGCTGTCGGCCGTCGATCTTCGCCCACAAAGCGGCCTCCCCATGCAGGCCGCGGCGCGGTTCGAGCATGTGGACGTGAAGGGGCAAATCAGCGGGCAAGGCATCGGCCGCTTCGAGCGAGCCCTCGCCCGAAACGAGGTGGACCACGTTCACACCATCCAGCGATGCTCGGCCGACGTCGCTGGAGAGGAAAGCGCGCCATGCACGCGAGGCCGCGCGGCTCGAAGCCGCGGTGATGCGCACGAGCACGGAGGTGTCGCCCTTCCATGCCTCGGTGGGCGTGAACACGGGGATGCCGAGCCGGGCCGCTTCGGCTTCCATGTCAGGATGGCCGTGAAGCGTCGCGATGCGGATCGACGAGAAGACCTGCAGCCACGTTTCGAGTTGACGCACGACGTCGCGTTCGGCGCCGCCGTACTGGGCGAAGGACCCCTTCACGATGAGCAAGGCCGGGCCGTCCGACGCTTCGCTCATGGCGTGACGTCCCACGCGTTCGGCATCAAGGTGGCGACGTTGGGCCTCAGAACATGCCGTCCATGCCCATGCCGCCCATGCCACCCATACCGCCCATGCCACCGTCGTCGGCGCCCTTGGGCTCAGGCTTGTCGGCGACCAGGGTTTCCGTGGTCAACACGAGGCCGGCGATGGAGCCGGCGTTCTGGAGGGCGTTGCGGGTCACCTTGACCGGATCGATGACGCCCATCTCGAAGAGGTCGCCGTATTCGCCGGTCTTGGCGTTGTAGCCGAAACTCCCCTCGCCGTCATCGACCTTCGCGGCGACGATGGCGGGCTCGAGGCCGGCGTTGTCCACGATTTGGCGCAGCGGCGCCACGAGGGCGGAACGCACGATGCTCGCTCCGAGGGCTTCGTCACCGCTCAGGTCGAGGTTGTCGAGCACGCCCGTCGAGCGGAAGAGCGCGAGGCCGCCACCGGCGACCACGCCTTCGGCCATGGCCGCGCGCGTGGCGTTGAGGGCATCGTCGACGCGGGCCTTCGTTTCCTTGGCTTCGGTTTCCGTCGCGGCGCCAATCTTCAGGACCGCAACACCTGAGCCGAGCTTGCCCACACGCTTCTCGATCTTCTCACGGTCCCACTTGGTGGTCGCGAGCTTGGCGCGACCGCGAAGCAGTTCCACGCGCTCGCCGACCGCGGCTTCGTCGCCGCCGCCGCCGATGAGCGTGGTTTTGTTCTTCGTGACGATGACCTTCTCGGCGGTGCCGAGGGAGGCGATGCCTTGGGCCTGCAGGTCGCCACCCTTGTCCTTGGTGATGACCGCGCCACCGGTGAGGATGGCGATGTCGTCGAGCATCTCGCCCTGTTCGTCACCAAAGCCGGGCGCCTTGACCACGCAAGCCTTCAGCACCTTGGAGGCGACGTTAATCACCAGGGTGGCGAGGGCTTGGCCTTCGACGTCCTTGGCGACGATGAGGAGCGGGCGCTTCTGCTGCATGGCGTATTCGAGCACGGGAATGAGCTCCTGGGTGCTGTTGATGCTCTGGTCGGTCATCAGGACGAGCGGCGCCTCGAGCACCGCTTCGCGGCGCTCTTGGTCGGTCACCATGTAGGGGGACACGTAGCCCTTGTCGAACTCCATGCCGTCCACGACTTCGAGTTCGGTTTCCATGGACTTCGAGTCCTCGACGGTGATGACGCCTTCGCGTCCGACCTTGTCGAAGGCCTCGGCGATGAGCGCCCCAATCTCGGGGTCGTTGTTGGCCGCGATGGTCGCGACCTGACGGATCATGTCGCCGCTGTCCACCTCGATGGCGCTGCCCTTGAGGTGCTCCACCACGGCCGCAATGGCCGCATCGAAGCCGGACTTGAGGGCCACAGGGCTGGCGCCCGCGGTCACGTTGCGCATGCCTTGGTGCACCAAGGCCTGGGTCATCACCGAGGCCGTGGAGGTACCGTCACCGGCGTTGTCTTGGGTCTTCGAGGCCACTTCTTGGATGAGCTTGGCGCCCATGTTTGCAAAGGCGTCCTCAAGTTCGATGTCCTTGGCGATGGTCACGCCGTCGTTGATGATCGTTGGGCTGCCCCACGATTTCTCCAGCACCACGGTGCGGGCGGCGGGACCAAGGGTCACCTTGACCGCGTTCGCCACCGCGTCGATGCCTTCGACCAACTTGTTGCGCGCTTCGTCTCCGTACACAATTTGCTTCGCCATGGTCTCACCTCAGTTGGTCACCTTTGCCTGGAGGTCTTCCTCCTTGATGAGCAGGTACTCGATGCCGAGCCATTCGATGGTCGTCCCCGAGTAATTTCGGTAGATGACGCGATCCCCTTCAGCAACGTGCTCCGCGTCGGGGCCAACGGCCAACACGCGACCGACGTTCATCGCGTCTCGTGCTTCTTCAGGCAGCAACAAGCCACCTGCGGTCGTTTCAGGGGCCTTCTCAATCTCAAGAAGGACCATCGCTGCCAACGGTTCAATGCCTACGCTCATGGTGTTCAACTCCAGGTTCACTAGTGAACTCAAGGTTGCGTAATCGGGGTGGTATTTCAATGCCACGAATTGAGACCGCGGTCGCCGCTGACGTGGGGCGGTCGGCAGGTTCAACCCGGACCGTCGTCACGACAAGGCGTGGATGAAGAGGCACCGCTCGCGTCCGATGAGGACGACGACGATTGGCTGGCGGCCGAAATCGCCACTGGCCTGACCTTCGCCAGCAGCGACGCCGTGATGCTGACCGAAGCCAAAGGGCTGCACCCCATGGCGCGCTCGATCGCCGTGCTGGTCATCGTGGTCTCGTTGCTTGGTTTTGCCAACGGTTTGGACTTCGCATCGCCAGAGCAAGGTGTGGTGCGGCCGGACGAGTTCGTCTATGCCATGTCGCGTGCCGCGCCAGAAGACACCGCCATCTTCCGCGGCAGTGTCGTGGACGAAGCTGGCGAGGGCCTCGAGAACGTCACCGTCTATGTGCAGTGGGAATCGGGGAACCAGTGGGTCTTCGCCGAGGCTCAAACCGATGCACAGGGCGAATATTTCCTCGAAAACCTCACGCCAGGTTTGGTTCGTGTGGACCTCTTGCTGGACCGGGACAACCACACCGACGTGCTGACCAACCGGGTCCTGCTGTCGCCGCCGGCGCTGTTCGAACCCTACGGATTCACCACGTTGAGGTTCGACTTCCCCTCGTCCGCACGGTTCGCGGCCGCGCCATGCAACAACGGTGCGGAGACCTGTGAGCTTCGCTCCATTGACAACTCAGCGCAACAAATGGAACATCCGATGATGGATCCTGCTGCGGCGGGGCTGTACGTGGTCATCGGCTTCGGATTCATGGGACTCGCGCTCATCAGCGGCGGCTTCGGTGTGATGTCGCTCAAACTTGGTTCGCTGCCCTTGCTTCGGGTCGGCGCCGTGCTGTCCATCTTCACCATGGGGCATTTCTACAGCGCCTGCATCCTTGGCCTGACGGCCGTCATCCTGACCTTCCTCGTGCCGCGCCGGCTTGTACCGGTCATGACCTGAAGGCCTCAACGCCTTCGCCGATCACGCTGAATCGGTTCGGGGCTTGAGCCATCAGGCGTTGCAGATCTGCACCGTCGCACCACAGCAGCAGGTCCACCGCCTCCTCGCTGGTTCGGCGTTCCAACACCAAACCGGCGTTCCGAACGGCGTCTTCCAGGGCCGCCGTGGGCCGTTCACCCCCGTCGGGTGCAGCAATTCGAAGCACGCGGGCAGGCCCGTGAAGGTGCGTGAGGATGGCGTCGCGCAGGGCCACCATGCCTTCTCCCGTGTGCGCGGACACGAAGTGGGGGTCGAACAGGCCGATGTCGGCCACCAGGTCCTCGACGGCTTTCCTCTGTTGGTTGTCGATGAGGTCGATTTTGGTCAGCACGACCATCACTTCCACGTCGTCCTCGTCGAGACGGTCTTGCACCTCCCGAATCGAGGTGTTGAGGCGACGGAGCAACTCGTCTCCGTTGTCGCTGGCGTCCGCCATGAGCAGGAGCAAATCGCACTCCAGCGCCTCGGCCAAGGTGGCGCGGAAGGCCTCGAGCGTCTCGCTCGGAAGGGCATCGATGAACCCGATGGTGTCGGCCAGCAGCACACGTGGACTGGCCTCCATGCGACCCACGGTGGTCTCAAGCGTGGAGAACAAGCGGTCCTCGACGAGCACGGATTTTCCGGACAGGGCGCGGAAGAGGCTCGACTTTCCTGCGTTCGTGTAGCCCGCAAGACCGACCGTCCTCGCACCGCTGCGGGTGCGCTGCCTGCGTCGCTCGGATTGCGCCCGAGCGTGGCGCTGCAGGCGCTTACGAAGGCCCTCGATCTCTCGTCCCAAGGCCACCAACACTTCCGTTGCGCCCGTTGCACCCGCACCACCGTATCCGGCGCGCTCCCCCGTGGTTTCTTGTGAGATCAGTTCACGGAGGACGGTTCGGTCGGACCGAAGCCTCGCGATGCGGACCTGCGTTCGGGCTTCAACCGAAGCGGCGTGGGCCGTGAACAAGGCCAGCAACAAGCGCACGCGGTCCCAGACTTCGACACCCAACACCGTCGAGGTGGCCACCAGCTGCCGAGGCGTGGCGTTGGTGTGCATCAGCACGAGATCAACGCCGTGCCAGGCGTGACCATGTGGTGCACTGCGGAGCACATCTCCGACTTCGTCCAAGCGACCGCGGCCAAGGTAGGTGCGAGGGTCCTCCCGGCCGCGCTGCTTGACCACGTCGACGATGTCGATGCCCATCGTCTTCGCGAGGTCGGTGAATTCGGTCGTGTCCTCTTCACCGCGCACCACGAGCACGGCGCGACGGCCGGCATGGTCGGTGCGTGCTGCTCCGAGGAGCACGCCGCCCGCACCGGCCAACACGTCCCGTTGCGCCATCGCGACGAACTCGGCGTCTCTCCTATCAGCCCGATGGATGAGCCGTCAGCGTGATGAGCAGGAAGCCTCCACGGAAGCACATGGAACCCGTGTCCGTCGACCTCCGCCTCGAGGGGCATGCGTCGAGCGCGTCCGTCGTTGTGGGCATGGAAGGCGTGACCACGAGCACTGAGGACAACGTCCTCGTCCTGCAGATCACGGCGCCGACGCTTCGCGAGGCGCAGATGGTTCTCGACGCTGCCCTTGCGGCCCTCAACGAGGCCCAAACCGCAGGTTGAGCCCCGAGGCAGGGTTGATGAGGGCGGGCCCTGACCGGCGCGCGATGGACGGAGAGGAAAGCGGCGGCCGCGCCCCCGTGGTCATCGTCCGTCCAACGACCAACGTCACCAGCGGCGTGGCCGTCACGCAGAAGCTCGTCCGAGCAGCCGTTGCCTTTGGCGACCTCATCCGTGGCACCTATGGGCCCAACGGCTTGGACAAAATGCTGTACAAGTCCAACGGAGAAACCGCCGTCACCAACGACGGGGCCCGCATCGTGGCCGACTTGCTGGTCAAGCATCCAGCGGCCAAGACCTTCGTGTCAATGGCGGAAACCCAGGAAAACGCCAGCGGCGATGGCGTCACGGGGTGCCTCATCTTCGCGGGGGAACTGATGCGTGAGGGTGGCCGCCTGCTCGAACGCAGCCTCCACCCGCTGACCCTTGTGGAAGGGTACCGTGAGGCTGCGGACATCACGTTGGCGACCGCAGCACGCCGCAGCGTGGATGCTTCGTCCGCCGATGAAGCACGATGGCTGGACGTGGCGCTGACCGCCATGACCGGGACGAGCGCCGAAGCCGGTGGAGCGGAACTTGCTGCCCTGGTGGTGGACGCCGCCCTTCTCGTGCAACGAACGGCTCAAGGGAACCCGCTCTCCTACGAGCGCATCCGCATGGCCAAGCGCGGAGCAGGTGCCCTTGGTGACAGCCGCCTCATCCAAGGAATCATCCTCGATCAGCGCGTCGCATTGGACCGTCAAGCGCGACATTTGGAGCAGGTCAAGGTCGCGGTCCTGACCCGGCCGCTTGCCCTGCAGAAGGGTGTTCGTGAGACCGAAATTGAAGTCAACGACGTGGACCAACTCGAGTCCTTCATGGCCGCCGAGGATGCGCTTCTCGACGCGCATGCAGAAGCGGTGCTCGCCTCTGGCGCGCGCCTCATCGTCTGTGCCAAGGAGGTTGAGCCCCGCGTCCTCCACCGCCTTGTCGATGCGGGCTGCGTGGTGTTGGCAGACGTGGAGCGCGACGGGGCTGAAGACCTCGCCGAGGTGACGGGCGCGACGCTTTGCGAACACCTCGACGACTTGACGGCCGAGTCCTTGGGATCGCTTGACCGCTTCTCGGTGGAAACCCTCGAAGGGGACGAAGGCCGCCGCGAACGCCTCATCTTCGAACATGCGAACAGCAGGCTGGCGTGCATCGACGTCGGGGGCAGTGCGGGCACGGCCACCGAGGAAGTGATTCGAGGCCTCTTCGACGCGCTTCGCTCGGTGATTGGGGCCATGGACTCTGGCCGCTTGCTCCTCGGTGGAGGCAGCCTTCACATCGCCGCCGCTTCCGCGGTGCGTGAAGCGGCTGAGGCCGCGACTGGACGGCGAAGGTTGGCCATGGACGCGTACGCACGAGCGCTTGAAGCCGTTCCTGGGGCCCTCATCGATAACGCGGGGGCCAATCGCCTCGACGTGTTGCTTGATCTGCGGGCCGCCCACCGTGCGGGCCGAAGCGACGAGGGCGTCACTGTCGCAGGTGCCAATGGCGTCATCGAGCACGCATGGGCGAACGCCGAGACCCTCGAACATGCCATCGAGGTGGCGACGGAAGCGGTGTGCGGCCTGCTTCGAATCGATCAGGTGATTTCGGCTCGGGGCGACTGACGCCACGTTCATAACCGGTCTACCGATGCTCGATAAAACGGGTCACGCCATGCAACAGGAGCCCGTTCGGCCACGCGCCTTGCTCAGCGTGTGGGACAAGCGCGACATCGTCCCTTTCGCGCAAGGTCTTGCGGATTTGGGCTTCGAACTCCTGTCCACCGGCGGCACCGCGAGAACCTTGCGTGAAGCGGGATTGACGGTCACGGACGTGTCTGAGGCCACGGGCCATCCGGAGATTTTTGACGGGCGCGTGAAGTCGCTTCACCCCGCCATTCATGGCCCTCTGCTTGCTCGTTTGGAGCGAGAAGACGACGCTGCTCACCTCAAGGAACTCGGTTATCCCGCCATTCAGGTGGTGGCGGTCAACCTCTACCCCTTTGCCGAGGCAGCCGCAAAAGATCCACCGCTCGCCGAATCCGAACTCCTCGAAATGATCGACATTGGAGGCCCCACCCTTGTGCGGGCCTCGGCCAAGAACCACCGAAACGTCCTGATTGTGGTACGGCCAGAACGCTACACGGACGTGCTCGATGCCCTGAGGTCCGCACCGACGCCCGAAGCCGTCGGCCTTGAACTGCGCCAAGCCTTGGCGCTGGAAGCCTTTCAGCAAACGTCGGGCTACGACACGGCCATCGCCCGAACCCTCCACGAGCGTTGGATTGGGGCACCGGAGTCCGTGGAGCACGTCGAGGACCAGGCCGACCGCTTGCCTGCGGTCATCCGCGTTGCTGCAACCCAAAGCCAAGTGCTTCGATACGGTGAAAACGCACACCAGGCGGCCGCTCTGTTTGTCGACGCTGCTTCGGTTGGTGATGCTTCGACCTTGGTCGGAGCTCAGGTTGAGGGCGGCAAAGCGATGTCCTACAACAATTACGCCGACGCCGACGCGTGCCTTCGGCTGTGCCGTTCGCTGTCCACCGAAGAATGGCCAGAAGCACCCCACGCGTGTGTCATCGTCAAACACGCCAACCCCTGCGGTGCAGCCCTTGGCGCAACGCAAGAGGAAGCCTTCTCACACGCCTTGGCTTCAGACCCGGAATCCGCGTTTGGCTCGATCATCGCCTTCAACACCCCCGTCACGTTGGCCACCGCCGAAGCCATTGGCGATCTCTTCGTCGAAGTCGTGATGGCCCCTGCGTACGACGAAGACGCGCGTGCGCACCTTCGTTCCAAGAGCAACCGCCGTCTGCTCACCCTTGCGTCACCGGGCGATCGGCTCGCTCCACTCGAGCGAACCTTGGTCCACAAGCCCATCGAAGGCGGTTGGCTGATGCAGACCGAGGAGCCTCCGCGGCTCGACCTCAACGATCTCTCCACGGTGACCGCCCGCCAGATGGACGCTGCCGATGCGGCATCAATGCGCTTCGCGGCAAGGGTCTGTGAACAGGTGAAATCGAACGCCATCGTCATGGTTCAGGGCCTGGCCACGGTCGGCATTGGGCCCGGCCAGACCAGCCGCGTGGAAGCGGTTCGCATCGCCAGCCGTCGGGCCGGTGAGCGGGCCCAGGATTGTGTGTTGGCTTCAGACGCGTTCTTCCCCTTCCCTGACGGCGTTGAACAGGCCGCCGAAGCCGGCGCCCGCCTGATCGTGCAACCCGGCGGCTCCATCCGTGACGAGCAGGTCATCGCCGCGGCGGACGCCTTGGGTGTGGCGATGGTGTTCACGGGTCGCAGGTTGTTCCGTCACTGAATTGGTGCGGGCCAAGGACCAAACGTCGGGCCTATACCGAGCAGGCATGGGGCACCTCGAAGACGTCGGCATGGGCTATTTCGCGCACCTGAAAACGGCGTGGGGGATGGCCTTTCTCCTCCTCTTCGGGGGCGCGCGTCTGCTGATCCATGGGCTTCTGCCCTTTGTTGACACCGAAGCCGGCCAGCGGACCGTGACGAAGGCGAGGCGCCGGATGGGGTATGAGGACTGATCACGCCGTCCGAGTTCGGACGCGGATGAGGATGAACCACACGCCAATGAGTCCAGTCAAGAGCACCGTGGCCGGACCAAATCCGGGATCAGCTCCAGTCCATGTTGAGGGTTGGAATAAGGTGCCATCACCGCGGACAGAGACCTCCCACACGCCGTAAGCCGACAGAAGTGTGGAGGCCGTGATGAAGCCTGCAATGCCGTACTTCGCATGCTTTGGGACCGTTTTCCCCGTGGCGTAATACTCGAAAATAGCCGCTCCGAACCACCTGTTTTCCAAGGTCCAGCGGAACAGTCTCGGGCTGGACATGGAGAAAAAGAAGGCAGCAGGCACCGCCCACGACACGGTCGGCCAGCCCGGCACCCAGATGCCGATGATGGCGAAGACGATGAAAATCAGGCCGAGCGAGAGGAAGACGATCCGCTTCACGGGGTTGGACGTGATGGCGTATGTCGCCATGACCTCGTCGACGGTGGCCAACCTGGCCGTGGACTCCGTCATGTCCTCTTGGCAGAGGCCGTGATGAAAAAATGTCTCACGGCCGAAGCGCTCATCATTGGCCCAAACCTGCCCACAGCATGCGCCTTCGCCACGGGACCTCTGAGGCGCCCTTGCGCCTTGCAGTGCTGGCTTCGGGGTCCGGCTCTGGGATGGAGGCCCTCGTTCGCTACCAGCAGGCCAAAGAGTCGCTTCACACCACAGTCGTGGTCGTGACGGACAAAGCAAACGCCGGCGCCATTGAACGCGCCACAGCGCTTGGTTGTGAGGTGGAAGTCGTTCCTTTGCCCAACCTAGAGGACCGCGTGGCCCGTCGCTCGGCCCACGAGGACTTGATTCAAGCCAAACTGGGAGCCTACGACGTTGAGGCTATCGTGCTGTCCGGATGGATGAGGCTGTTGACGGCTGCCTTTGTTGAGCGATGGAAGGGCCGTTTGGTCAACATCCACCCGTCGTTGCTCCCTGATTTTCCTGGCGCGCACGCACACCGCGACGTCCTCGAGGCAGGGGCGACCGAAAGTGGATGCACGGTTCACTTTGTGGACGCTGGGATGGACACTGGACCCATCATCGCCCAAGCGGCCGTCCCTGTGCTTGAGGACGACGACATCGCACGTTTGGCAGCTCGGGTGAAGGCCGAGGAGCATCGCTTGTACCCACGCGTGCTCGATGCGCTGGCGTCAGGAGCCATCTCGTTCGATGCCCCGCTGTTGCCTTGAACGCACCGCGTCGAGTTCCTCAGGTGTGTTGGCCGTGGCCAGGTGGTCCGCAGCAGATTCGAGGGGACGGTCTTCGAGTTCATCGAACAAGGCCTCAACCCGTCGTTCGGCATCGGGCACCGCCACCCAACCTTCCGGTATGTGGCTGAAGAGCACTTGGCGACGGCCAGATGAATCCAAGGGAACACCCTCGGGCATGGCCGCGAGTTCGGCAAACCCTTCTCGGTCGATGGAGACCGCGTCGCACGGCGTCAACACCACCGAAGGCAGATCGCCGTTGAACACGTGAACCAACACGTCATGCAAGCACGTGGCGTGTGCAGGGTCGTTCAACACCACATCAGCGTCGGCGGTCCATCCTTCTCGTTCGAATTCCTCGCCACGCGGCTGAGGTCCTGCGAGCACAACGCGAGGGGTCAGGCCCGCTGCTTTTGCCTCGGTGAGGATCCTTCGAATGCCACCGGCCATTCGGGCTTTGTCCTGCCCCATCCTTCGGCTCTGCCCGCCGGCGAGCACGACCAACCCGACCATGGGCTCACCTCATGGCTTCCAGGGCGTCAAGCGCTTCGGTCAACTCGTCCAGCAAACCTCGAACGCGCAGCATCAGCACTTCGCGTTCCTTGGAAGAACGTGCTTCAGGCAGCCACGTCAGCAGACGGCGGACGTCCGCTGCATCACGGTTCACGGTCCATTGCAGGACGGCTTCCCGCACCGGGTCTTCCGTGGGGAAGAGCGACTCCGCCATAGACTGAGTTTAGGCAGCACCGGCATCAACATGACGCTCAAGCCATCGTTCACGCAGGCGTTCGAACATGCGGCTCGGGGCGTCGACGGACGCCACCATGTCATGGACGGCAGGCCCGACGTCTTCGGGAGGGCCCGTCATCACGATGACGGCCGCGTAGCGGTGCCACAAGGGCGCTTGCGCCGCCATGGCCAGCAACCACGCTTCGTTCGGCCCTCTGCCTGTGGCGCGGCGAATTTCCTCAGCCGCGTCCACGACCGGAGCCAGCCCCACGTCATGTTGCAGCAGGGTCGAGAAGACCGTCCAGCGCTGGTCGCCCAAGGCGTCCTCAGGAAGGTTCGCAAGCAACATCCCTGCCAGTTTCCTGTGTTCTCTCCCCCCCCGTTTCCACAGGGCAGGGATGCTCTTCGCCAGGCGCCTCCACCGTCCCTCGGCGAGGCTCAGCAAATAGGACGCCATGCGCCGGAGCACCTCATCGTCAAGACCGTGCGCAGGCGGGCCCTCGCTCAGCTCATCGTAGCGGTCCAGGTGGTGCCGCATCGCGAGGCGATCGCCCATGCCGTCGTAGACCCGCTCCATCCGCTTTGGCAAGGCCCTGGGCCTCGGCAGCTTGGGAAGATGGCGGCGCAGAGCCTCATCCACGGGGTCTTGACTCACGCTCGCTCCCGCCTTGAGAAGACGATCGTGCTGAGGTCGGTGATGGTCTCACGCACCCGTTCGATGGCCTTTGGATCGCTCAATCGGAGGCGGGCCATCTCTCCGGCTTGCTGCAGGAAATGTTCGTGCTCCTCAGGCGTGATGTTCATCACGTCTTGGAGGTGCTCGAGCACCCTGAACTCATCGCGGCTCAGCGAGGCGTTGAGCAAAGCCACGGCCACCACTTTGCTGTAGGCTTCGCGCTGCTCATCGTGATCGATGGGCTGTCCTTCCGGCAACGGAGCGCCGTCTTCGACGGCGGCGTAGGCCTGTGCTGGCTGCTCTTCTTCCAGCTTGAGTGCCGTCGCCAAGCGAATGGCCAGACGCTTTTCTTCCCTGGTGAGCACCCCGTCTGCGAGCATGACCTCAATGGTGGACCGGAAGAGGTCAAGCCGGTCAAGGTCGGGACTGCGGGGGCTGGGCACATCGTGGCTTTCACTTGCCTCCATTTGAATGCATTCGACGGCATCGCAGAACGGCTGGAACCTGCCTTCACGTTGAAGGAGGGTTCAAATGGAAGGCTCCGTGAGGGTTGGCTATCCTTACACTCACGCCGCCGCTCCGTGCGGCGGCTTCCTCCGCCTCGGCGGAGATGGGCGAGCGGATGCAAAATGAGGTGAAGAATCATGTCAAAATCACGAGGAGGCCGCGGTGGCGGCGGGAACAACAGCGGACGAGGAAAGGCCACGGCCATGAAGTACGAAATCCGGGCGGACATCAAAATCAACGGCAGCGTCCAACGCAAGGACATCATTGGGGCCATCATGGGCCAAACCGAGGGCCTCCTCGGCGATGACCTTGAGTTGCGCAAGCTCCAGCGCACCGCGCGCGTGGGTCACGTTGACGTTGAAATGAACACCAGCGGCGGCAAGGTGCATGGGATGATCATCATCCCCAGCAGCCTCGACAACGTCGAGACCGCCATCATTGGCAGCGCGTTGGAGACCATCGATCGCATCGGTCCTTGCAACGCCATCATCAAGGTCCTCGAAATCCGCGACATTCGTGCCACCAAGCGCACGGCCGTTGTGGAGCGCGCGAAGGAACTGCTGCTTGACATGGTCAACAGCGGCGAATCCGCCACCAAGACCGTCATCGAAGAGGTTCGCTCCGTGCTGACCGTTGGGCAGGCCAAGGCCTTCCATGGTCTGACCTGCGGGCCGAACGTCGAGTCGAGCGCCTCCCTCATCATTGTGGAAGGGCGCAACGACGTTCGAAACCTTCTGAACTGCGGCATCAAGAACGCCATCAGCGCCGACGGTGCGGGCGACATCAAGCAGGAACTCATCGATTTGGCCAACGGCAAGGACACGGTCATCGTCGCCATCGACGGCGACCGTGGCGGTGAGATGCTCTTCCAGCAACTGAACGGGACGATGAAGGTCGATTTCGTGGCGCAAGCCCCGGTTGGCCAAGAGTGGGAATTGCTCCCCCAGAAGACCGTCACGGTGACGCTTTCGAAGAAGGAGGATGCCGCCAAGTTCGCGGCACGTCTCGCCAAGAAGCAGAAGGAGGACGACGCCAAGGCCGGCGTGCCCGACAAGGATTGGGCCGAGGGCATGGACGAATCCTTCGAAGCTCCTGAGGAAGTCAAGGACATGCTGTCGCTCATCGACGGCTTGGAGAAGAACCACGCACAACTCATCATGGCGGACGGTGAGGCGAGTGAGCCCATTCCAGCGGGCGATCTTGCCGAGGTCGCTGAAGAGGCCGATGGTGCGGTGGCCATCGTTGTCAACAGCACGATCAATGCGCGCATGGTGGAAATCGCCTCCACGGCAGCCATCCCAACGCTCGTGGGAACGAAGGCCGGAAGGGGCTTCAAGGCCGTTGATGACGTGGACGTCTGGTTCCAAAAGGCGTGAATCGGTCAGCGAATTCCACCTGCTGATGGCAGGTTGATCGCCTTGCTCAGCCGTTGGACTTCCGCCCGCAACGCGGACGTTTCAGACGATGACGGCAGATCATGCTCGTCTTCACCGAGCGGCAGCCGCCAACCTGGCCCAGGAATCCTGTCCAGCGCTGCTCCGAGTGCAAGGGCATCCTCGAGCAGCCCGTGGCCGTTGGGTAAATGCCGTGCCTGCAGCCTCAACGTGGTCCACGCTTCAAGCGGTACGACCATGTCGCTCAGCTCCGCCATCAACTCCCTCTGAGCAACGGTGGCTCCGTCCAAGGCGTCAGGCGTCAACCGCAAGGCCAACCGGAGCAAGCGCGTCAACCTCAGATCCTTCGGTTGTTCTTGCACATGAGGGCCCAGCGTGCGGCGCACACTCCGTGCGTCCATGGTTGCTGGAGCCTCAAGGCCGAGCCGAGAAAACAAGTCAAGGAGAGCAGGACGCACATCTTCACGTCCTTCGCTCATCGTGGGCGAAGCAGGCTGTTTCGCCGTCGAACGTGCGGGTTCGTGCACAGGCAAAGCCTCGGACGTCTCCTGTTCGCCGGCGCCTGCCTGAGCATCGTCGTGCTCGACCATGGCTTCCTCAAGATGTTCCGGAGCGTTGGTCGGTTCACCTGCAGGGTCTGGCGTTTCCATGGGTTCAACGGGCGCTGAGGATTCGGGAACGACCACAGATGCGGGGGTCGTTGTGACCGCTTCATCAACGGACAACGCCGTTTCTTGTGCTGCGACAGCAGGCGGCGAGACCTCGGTCGCTGATGTTGGCATGGTGTCCGGCCTCCATGCGCGCCACGTGGGCGCGTCCGGGTCGGGAGGTGAAGCAGCGAGTTGGCGTGCGAGTTGAGGGAGATCGTGGGCGAGGTCTGCCAGGGCCTCAGGACGTCGCATGCGGTCCAACACGTCCATGCCAAGTTCGCTGTCCCGTTCCCAAGGCAACGCCTCCAACCTACGACGCAGCCGGCGGTGATCGCTCACCGCTTGGCGAAGTCCAGGCATGGCCATGCCGACGTCCGTGGGGTTGTTCGCCACGCGTTGCTGCAAGGTCTCTACGTTCCACCCAAGGGCAGCCCATTGCTCGAGTTCGTGCAGGACACGACGTTGGATTCGACCCTCGATGCCTCCGTCTGAACGTCGCGACGTGGCACGTGTTCTCATCGCGTCGACGCGGCGCTCAGCCTCTGCGAGATTCATCGAGGGGGGAGGCGAACTCGCGTCCGTCCAGCCACGCCGTCGCAGGTCGGTCCACTCATCGAGGATCAGGGCCCGATGGCGCGATGTGCGGCGCTCCAATCGCGTGGTCCATGCATCAACTTCGTCGAGCAGCGCTTCCGTCAGGTCAACGGTCCTGAGCAGCTCATCGTGCCGTGTTCGGCCCTCTTCCCCCTCCACGGAGAGGTCCAGCGCATCCATGCGACGGCGCAGATCGATGGCTCGGTGCACCAGGCCTTGGTGTGCCTCCAGACTGTGCAGTGTTGCAGCAGGGTCGTGGCGAACGCGAGCATGCCAGGCCTCGGTGTCGAAGCCTTCCAACTCCCACGCCTCGAGCATCGTCTGGGCTTGGGCGGTGGCTTGCCCCCAGCTGGCGTGCAACGCATCGACCTGATCGATGAAGGCCTCGGTTGCCTCGAGGTCACCCGCCAAGGCCATGGCGCGTGCGGCCTCCTCTGGCCGGACGGAGGCGATGTCGTTCAAGCGCCGCCATGCCACGCCATGGCGGGCCCTGAGGCGCTCAACTTCCTCGAAATTGGCTTCCCAATCGAGCAGATCTTGCGGCAAGGCTCGGCCGTCCAGCGGCAACCTGTACCCCTCCTTTCGCCAACCGTCCAGCGACGCGTTCAGGCGATCGAGTCTACGCTGAAACCCGTCGACAATCCGGCCGACCTCCGCCTCAAGTTCTGCGGTTGCCGTCTGGTCACCGGCGGTCGTCACCTCCTTGACGCGGCCCAGCAAGCGCTCTGCGATGCTTCCGTCGAAGGGCCGCACGTCGCGATCTACCCGCAGTCGGATGCGTTGAATATCGTCGCTCAGCCGCGTCCACGCTTCGAGGGCATCGTAACCGTCAAGCAAAGTCGCGGAGGAGAGCGGAGGAACAGGCAGCCCCTCAGCGATTAAGCGGTCCACCGTCACTTGCATGGCAGACCTTTGCTTCTCTTGGTCGGCTTCCACGTCGAGCAAGGCTCGGTGAAGGTCGGCGTAGTCTGCAGGGCTTCTGAGCAATCCCTCAAGGCGATGCACATCGATGGCGAAGGCAGGGTCGAGGCGATCGAGCCTGCGCACCACCTCGTCCAATTCGCCCTCCCGGTTCATCTGGGCCCATGCCTCACGCGCTTGTTCAGCCACCAAACCGTAGGGCCGATGTTGACGGCTCCACGCCGTCCATGCCGATTCACAGCGCTCCAGATCGTTGAGGTCCTGTTTGGTTGGTGCGGTTGGCGGAGGCGCACGTCGCGCAAGGGCTTCGTCGACGGCCGCCGTTTGCTCGTTGAGGCGCGTCAACCTTCGTCCGCGCTCATCGAATGCCTTCAGCACAAGATCTTGGCTTCCGGGGTTTGCCTCCAACTCCGCTTTGAGGAGCGTGACGTCCCATCCGGCTCGGGCACGGTCCGAGACGGGGTCGGCTCCCCCCTCCTCGCCGGCCCCTTCCTGCATGGGAATCCATCCGTCATGCCCTCACCCCGCTCTTCAACCTGTGCGCCACTGTTCCACAGGAACGCTCCTTCGGCGTAGGTGAACGGGTCACGAAACGCGGACGAGCGACCGCGGCCTGACGGAGAGCATAAAGGGGCCACGAAACCGAACGGTGCCGATGGACCCGGTGCTGGCTGCTCTCCTTGCCACCTCCTTCGGTTTTGGCGGTGCTGGCGCCGCCGCCTGGCGGCGCGTTACGTTGCGCTGGAAAACCCTCGACGATCAGCGCTTGGTCAACGAGCAGGCCGCGGCAGCGCACGCCGTCCAGCAACGCGAAGCGATCGAGACGCTGGGCCGTCGCTTGTCGTCCATGGAGGCCTTGCTCGAGGACGCAAGGAGCGTCCTTCCAGACCTCGATGGCGCCATCATGGCGCATCGCCTGCTCAACGAGGACGACGTCGATGCGGTGGCCTTGTGGCGCACGTTGGACCGGCTGGTGGTTGGTCTTCCCTCCACGCCAGAGACCATGGAGGCCGCCATCGATCCGATGAAGCGCTCGACGCTGCAACACCTCTTCGCTCGCGCCACGGCTGACGCGCTGCCTGTCGAAGGCCAACTGTCTTCTGCGAGTTTGACCCAATTGGCCGAAGCAGCCCTGCTGATGGGTCACGACGCGACCGCCGAGCATCTGCTCCAGCACGCCCTTGCCGACCGGCCTGGTGACGCTGCGCTCCACGCCATTGCAGAGCGCATCGCTGCCCGTCGTGGTGACGGTGTTGCGCGCCTGGCCCACCTCGAGGCACAGCTCTCAGAGCGGCCCGATGACACCGAACTTCTCCGCCGTCAGGCCCATCTCTTGGCTTCGGCAGGACAAGCCGAGGCGGAGCGACCCGTTCGCCGGCTTGAGGCGCTCGGCAAGGTCACGGCAGCCGACCGCAGCCTGCTCTCAGGCCTGCGGGCACGAGCAGGTGCACCCGATGAGGCGTTGGCAGAAATCGAGGCAGCCCTTCGCGAAGACCCCTCCCAACCGGACGACTGGGTTCGCCGAGGTGAACTCCTCGAGGCCAGCGATGTCGAACAAGCGTTGTCGTCGGCTGAAGCCTGCCTCAACCTCGACCGACAGCACGGGGAAGGGTGGGCGCTCAAAGCCCGCTGCTTGGCGCGCCTGCCCGGCCGTGAACAGGAGGCGCTCAAGGCCGCCACGCACGCCGTCGCCCTCAGCGCAGGTGGCTGGACCGCCATCATGCTGAAGGCAGACCTTCAGGAAGGGGTCGGTGCGTTCACGGCTGCTGAGGAAGGGCTTGACCGGGCCATGCTGGCCCATGCTGACAACGCTCAACTTCGTGCGGCCATCGCCACGCGGCGGCTTGAACGTGGTGGCTTGGAGGAAGCCCAAACCCTTCTCGACGCCGTGCCGGCCGGGGTGGACCATGCCAGCCTGCACCTTGTCGAAGGGCGCCTTGCCCTCGCTCGTGCTGACTTGATTCGTGATGGAACTGGGTCGGTCGACGGCGGTCGTTTGCGTGAAGCGGGCGATGCCATCGATCAAGCGCTGAAACTGGATCGGGAGAATGGGCTTGCTTGGCTTGCGATGGGCCGCGTCCAGCGCTTGCTTGGTGATTTCGAGGCCGCCTCAGACTCCCTGACGCGGGCCGGTCGCCTGCTCGAGGAACACCTCCCGGCATTGTGTGCGGAATCGGCCCTTTTGGCGCTGGAGAATGGCGACGACATCGAAGCCGAACGCCTCACAGACGCGGCCGACATCCGCGGCGAAGGCGCCCTCATCGCCTACGTTCGAGGCAACATTGCCGCCCGCAGAGGGCGGCTCGAGGATGCCATCGCGAGGTACGACGAGGCCCTCACGCTCGACCCCAACCACGTGCGGGCCAGGCTCAACCGATGCTCGGCCTACCTCGGAGGTGACCTTCCGGAGCGCGCGCTCGAGGACGCCGAACGCCTCTTGGTGCAGGCGCCCGATCTCTTGCTTGCACGCCTGCGACGTGCAGAATCAAAGATGGCTTTGACGCATTGGAACGAAGCCGTTGACGACCTCAAGGTCATCATTGACGCCGTGCCGAACCATCACCATGCGCTGACGCAAATGGCTGCGTGCCAAGTGGCGCTTGACCGCCCAGAGCGCGCTGAAGCACCGCTGAACGAGGCCCTTCGGGCAGCTCCAAACCACGCGCATGCCTGGCACCAGCGCGGACTCCTCTACCTCCGTTGGGAGCGCTTTGAGGAAGCGGCCTCCGATTTCGAAGCGGCCATCCGTTGCCGAGGCGACCATCTCGAAGCTCGGCTTCACCTCGCGGCCATTCACCACACCCTTGGCAACCACGAGGAGGCTGCGGCCGCGTGGCGTGCCGTGTTGAGCATCGATCCCGACCATGCCCTTGCTCGCCGCCGTCTCGAGCAAAGCGAGCAGCACCTCGTCGCTTGAGACCCGAGGAAGGGCTATGTCGTGGAGGGCCCACGCAGGGCCATGTCCCTCGAACCCGGCATGACCGCACCCGATTTCCACCTTCCCAACGCGAACGCCAACCACGGTCCTGATGCAATGGACCTTGCTGCAGCCCGTGGCGAGCATGGCACCATTGTGGTCTTCGAGTGCAACCATTGCCCCTACGTCGTCGCGAGCGTCGGCCGACTCAACGCCATGGCTGAACATGCTGCATCGGTTGGCGTCGGTTTTGTCGGCATCAACAGCAACGATCCTGTCGTCTACGAGAACGATTCCTGGGAGCACATGGTGAAGCGAGCCGAAGGCGGCATGCCCTACCCCTACCTCCACGATGCGGAACAGACCGTGGCCACGGCATGGGGCGCGGAACGCACGCCGGAGGTCTACCTTCTGAACGCTCAGCATGAGGTCGTGTACCGGGGTCGGATGGACGATTCGCCCAAAGATCCCGGCCAGGTGACCACAGAGGACCTTCGTGATGCGTTGACGGCCATGCTGAACGGCCAATCTCCCGCAGTTGACCGCACCCAGAGCATCGGTTGCTCGGTGAAATGGAAGGCTTGAGGGGAACATGAACGGTGCATGGCGCGTCTATGGCGCAGAATTCGTCGGAACCGCATGGATGGTCGCTGTGGGGACAGGGAGCGTTGCCCTTGGCGGCTCCCTGCTCGCGGTTTCCTTGTCCTTCGGCCTCGCCGTCACGCTCGCCATCCTTGCGTTACGCGGTGTGTCCGGGGCTCACATCAATCCGGCCGTGTCCACAGGTTTCGTGCTAACGGGGCATCTGCCCCGTGAACGGTGGCTTGGCTACGTGCTGGCTCAAGCGGCTGGTGGCCTGCTTGGAAGCGGGGCGGTCCACGTGGTGATCGGGCCCGATGAGCTTGCCCCGACGGTGTTCGCCGAGGGCCTGTCCGCGCTCTCCGCGGTCGGCATCGAGGTCGGCATCACGGCCGCGTTAATGGCGTCCATTCTCGGGGTGGTCGCCTGGCGTGACGATTCCACCCTGACCGTTGCGGTCGTGGTTGGAGCGGTGGTGGCTTTGCTTGCATTCTTCTTCGGGCCACTGACGGGTGCGTCGATGAATCCGGCGCGGACCTTGGGCCCGAACCTCTTGTCTGGAGCCGGGGGCCTCATGGTGTACACACTGGCCACGGTCGTAGGGGCGGTGCTGGCGGCCGCTGTGGTCCGTTGGAAGGGCAGTGGGGTGCCCTGATCAGTACTGTTCGAGCACAAGTTCGGTGGTGGTGGATGCGATTTCATCAGGAGCCGCCATCCACATTTTATCGAGCAGCTGACGCAACGACATCGTGTCGTCGACGTGCACCAAGGCGATCAGGTCTGCTTCTCCTGACACTTCGTACACCACTTCAACACCCGTCCAATGGGTGACTTCCGAGGCGAAGGAACCGATTTCTGCGCCAGGTGCGACTTTGATGCGCACCAGCGCGGTCAGTCCGACGCCTCCTTCACGAATGGTGTACCCTCGAATGGTCCCGTCTTCCTCGAGTTTCCTCACGTGAGTGCGGACGGTGCGTTCGCTCGCTCCAACCTCCTTGGCCAAGTCCACGTACGAGATGCGGCCGTTGGCGCGAAGGGCAGCAAGGATGGCTCGGTCAATTTCGGCGATGCGGGGCATGGCACTTGAGGAAAGACGGACCCATATAGCCCCTTCTACGCCGATATCCTCCGCATTCTCGGGTTTGTTGAACGATATTCGGAAAAACATCCAAAATGCTCGCCTTCAAGAAGGCGGGAGGTTCAGAACCCCACGTGGCGAGTGCAGAGGGCGTTGCGCGCCTGCAAACCTTTCTCGATGAGGTGGCCAACCTCGAACTTCCTGACGCCCAACATCAATGGTATCAGGTCGAAGTCGCCGCGATGCTCGACGGCAGCGAGATCCTGATGCACGAGGTCCAGCCGTTGACCGGTGCTGCCCTGCTGTTCATGAACAACGGCGTGGTGCTCGCAGAACCATGCTGCCGCGGGCTTCGACAATATCCTCGCCACCTCCTGCATCTGTTCGTGGAGGATTTCCGAGGCACGCCATCGGTCGATGCCGATGGCCTGCTTTACCGCGTCGAACTCTTCTCAATTTCACCCGCCGACGAGCAGCTCTGCTGGCTTCACGAATGCAGAGAAGAACACGACATCCCAGCCGCTCAGACCTCGACCGCCCGGTGGATGCGCTGGCTCAACCACGTCTGAACCGCCGCACCGTTGAAGGGCGGACGTCTGTTCGCTTCGCTTGGGGAAGGACGTGAGCGGTCACATCACCGGATTGGATGCAAGGATGATCTTGGATTCCCGTGGGAACCCGACGGTCGAGGTCGATTGCTACGTGGACGGTGCGCTCGCTGGACGCGCCGCCGTGCCCTCAGGGGCTTCCACCGGCCGCCACGAAGCGGTGGAACTCCGCGACGGCGGTCAACCGTGGTTGGGCAAAGGCGTGGATGCCGCGGTGACCGCGGTGACCGAACACATCGCTCAGGCCTTGGTGGGCATGCCGGTGGACGACCAGCGCATGCTTGACGAGACCATCGTCGAGCTTGACGGCACTGGAAACAAGTCACGCTTGGGGGCCAACGCGACCCTCGGTGCTTCCCTTGCGTGCCTGCATGCAGGCGCAGCACAGCACGAGCTGCCGGTCTGGCGCTACATCGGCGGTGTCGCGGGCGGCCTGATGCCCGTCCCGATGATGAACATCCTCAACGGCGGAGCACACGCCGCTTCCAACGTTGACGTTCAGGAATTCATGGTCGTGCCGCACGGCTTCGATTCCTTCGGAGAAGGGTTGCGCGCGGGCGTGGAAACCTATCACGCCCTCAAGGCCGAATTGCGCCAAGACGGTTTGTTGGGCGGCATCGGTGACGAGGGAGGGTTTGCACCCAACCTCCCTTCCAACGAGGACGGGCTGCGTTACCTCGTTCGAGCCATTGAGGCCGCCGGGTATTCCACCGAACAGATGGGCATCGCGCTCGACGTGGCCAGCACCGAATTCCATCGTGACGGCGCCTACCACATCGACGGGCAGGCCATCGACAGCGAGGGATTGGCCGATCTGTATTCGGGATGGCTGGACGAGTACCCCATCCTGTCCATCGAGGACGGATTTGACGAGGACGACTGGCTTGGCTGGTCCCGGTTCACGGCCCGCGAAGGGCACCGTGTTCAAATCGTAGGCGACGACCTCTTCGTGACCCAATCGGAGCGCCTCGCTCGCGGCATCGAGATGCAGGCCGCCAACGCGATGCTGGTCAAGGTCAACCAGGTGGGCACGGTCACCGAGACCCTCGAAGCGATGGACCTTGCTTCGCGGAACGGCTTCAACAACGTCGTCAGCCATCGTTCCGGTGAAACCGAGGACGTGACGATCGCCGACCTTAGCGTGGGCACGCGTGCGGGACAAATCAAGACGGGCGCTCCGGCACGCAGCGACCGTACAGCGAAGTACAACCAGCTGCTTCGCATTGCCTCCGAAGTCAGCGATTACGCAAGTCCCTTTGACGTCTGAGTGCAGGCCGAATGTCACGCTTCAAAAGGGGCTGAGCATCGCCAATACCATGCGAATCGTCGCCACGCTGCTCTGTACCCTTGTCGTGTTCAGCTTCCTTGCTGCTCCCGGCATGTCCGAAGAAACCGACACCACCGCCACCGCGGTGGTCACCCCCGACGCCGAGTGCGACCACACGGTCCGCATCGCGCCGAGCGGCATCAAGTTCAGTCCCGCCACGCTCAGCGTGAACGACGGTGACACGGTCTGCTGGCAATGGACCGACGAGTCCATGGCCCACAACGTCGTTGAGACGGCTGCGGAAGGAGAAACCGCCGCACTGGACGGCGGCATCAGTTCAGGGGAAGCCAAAGAAACCGAGGACTTCCGTGTGACCTTCACCGGTGATCAAGACTTCACCTACGTCTGCGAGCCCCACGCCAGTTCCGACATGGTGGGCATCGTGACCGTCGGTGAGGGCGATCCCGCCCCGGCCAGCGAAACAGGATCCAGCTCCTCCTCAGAGGACGCCCCAGGCTTTGCGGCCCCCATGGCCGTCGTGGCCCTCGTGGCTGCGGCCATGATCCTCGCCCGCCGCGAGTGAAACCACCCGTGTCCCTAAATCCCATCACGGTGGGTCCTTGCCATGGCTTGGGGCCGTCACGTGCCGGTCCTGGTGACCGCGCTGCTTCTGCTGGTCGTCGCCCGGCAGATTTGGCCCTACGCCGACGTGCACAATCCCGTGGTGGAAGAGGGCATGCAGGTGGACCTGCTGATCGGCAACCTCGGTGGTCCCACCTGCATGGAGTGGTTGGACAACGAGACCATGCTCGTGTGTGACCGCGACGGGGGACGCATCGTCCTCCTTCCTCTCACCTACGATGGTGATTGGCGGGCCGGTGAACCCGAAACCTGGCTTGATGGCCTTGACTTCCCTCACGATGTGGCCCTGCTCGATGACGCACTGGTCGTGTCTGAGGCAGGCCGCTTGCGGAGCTTTCCCCTCAGCGACGGTGCACCGACGGGCAACGGGACGGTGCTCGTGGACGGCGTCCCCACCGGGAACCATCAGACCAACGCCGTCAACGTCCTTCCAAACGGGACCCTTGTCTGGCACTCGGGTTCCACGTGCAACGTGTGTGAGGAAAGCGACGAGCGCAACGCTGCCTTGTTGTGGGTCAACGCCAGCACGGGTGAGCACGGCGTTCTGGCCAGCGGTGTGCGCAACTCGTTTGATGGGACCTGGGTCGAAGGCCTCGGCTACCTCTTCAGCGACAACGGCCGAGACTGGGAAGGCGATCATCCGCCTGAAGAGGTGAACCTGCTCATCGAAGGCGCGGATTACGGCTGGCCAAACGACGCCCCTGAAACCCCGGTGCCGGTAGGAACCGAAGCCCCTGTGGCGACGTGGACTCCGCACAGCAGCCTGAACGGGCTCGCCCACCGTCCGGTCAATTCCAGCCTGCCCGGCGGCAACCACACGGTCTACGCCACGGTGTATGGGTCATGGAACAGCGTCGTTCCGGTGGGTCACGAAATCGTCCGCATCGACTTCTCGCAGGCCGTGGACGGCACGTGGTCAGGCACCACCTCGGTCTTCGCCTCGGACCTTGGCACACCGCTGCCGATCGTCTTCCATCCAAACGGCGACCTCTTTTACGCCACCTTTGGCGGCAACGGCCGCGTCCACGTCATCACGGCCCAGTGATGCCTTACTTCCATGCTCGCCATTCGCCAGATTCGTCGCGAAGGAACCATTGTCCCGAGCCTTCTGGATGCTCGAGGTACTCATGACCGTCGTCTTCGCTGATGGAGCCTTGGAGGTCTGCGGAGGGCACTGAGGTGGGTTGAGGCATGCCGGCCGGTGCTTCCATGGCCATGCGCATGCGCAAGGCAGCTTCGCGTATCAACGGTGTAACTCCGGGCCACTTTGCGTACATGATGGCCCGTTCTCATCCTTCGAGCGAGGTCTCGCTGAACAGTCGGAGCACGACCACACCAGCGATGATCAGGCCCATGCCAACCAACGCCGCAGCATCCAATTTCTGGTCGTACACGACCACCGTTACCACCGCCAAAGCGGCAATGCCCACACCTGACCAGACCGCGTAGGCCACGCCAAGCGGGATGGTGTCCAAGGTCTGTGAGACACACCAGAAGGAGCCGACGTAACCGACCATCACCACGATGGAAGGCCCAAGCCGCGTGAATCCTTCCGTGGCCTTGAGGCTCGAGGTGGCAATGACCTCGGAGACGATGGCGATAAGCAGCCAAATCCACGCGTTCACGGCCTCACCTCAGTCCAGCAGGTGGAGGATGTCTTCGGGTGGCCGACCGATGACCGCACGTCCTTCATGCACGAGCACGGGTCGCTGCATCGGTTTCGGGTTTGAGGCCAGCAGGGCGCGAACGGCGACCACGTCGGAAAGATCGACGTCGCCTTCCACGTCGTTCGTGCGGACGATGCCATCAAGCCCAGCGAGCAGGTCCAGGTCATCAGCGTGCACGCCTTCCGTCAAGTAACGGTGCTCCTCAAAGGCCACGTCGCGTTCCTTCAGCAGGGCCACGGCTTGTCGCGACTTCGAACAGCGCGGGTTGTGATAGAGGCGCATGCACGTCCATCGAGGGTCGAGGCATGAAGCCTCCCTCCGTATGTTGGAGAACTTCACGGAGTTTCAACTGGGATGACCATCGTTTCTGGGCGGTTTCGAAAGGCTCGAATGCCGACGATCAAGAACAGCACAGCGGGCACGAGGTGGACCGCCAGAAGCCACAGAAGATCGAGGCGCGTGGGAATCACCGCGAAGGCAGCCTGAGCGGATCCGAGCACGCCCATGATGCCAAAAATCACCACCCAAGGCCGTGTGTTGGCAAAAGCCAGCATGATGATGCCCATGATGTACAACGGCATGCAGAGGATGGAGAGCATGCTCGCGGTGAGGATTCGGCAGGACGCTGGATCTGCGCACAAGGCACTTGCCGGCATGGGAAAGAAAAGGACGACAACGCTGAGTGCCAACAACGCTCGCAGGCCCTTCATGGTGTGCCCCTCTGCACTCGCACGGAAAACATCTCTTGTCAATCGGTGAGGTCGAGGATGCACGGCGCGTGGTCGCTGACCTCGAGCCCGGCTTGCCGGACGATGTCCACAGCAACGATCCGCTTGGCGGCAGCCGGGTTGCAGAGGAGGTAATCGATGCGCCACCCCTTGTCGTCAGCACGAGCGTTGCCACGGTTGGACCACCAGGAGTAGATCTTCTCGCCCTCGCCCTTCACGTGACGGAAGCTGTCGACCCATCCGTCGGCCAGCAGTTCGCTGAACCAAGCCCGTTCTTGAGGAAGGAAGCCACTCGTCTTGGCGTTGCCTTTGGGGTTCCAGATGTCGTCTTCGGTGTGGGCGATGTTAAGGTCTCCGACCACGACCACAGGGTGGTCTGCGTCGAGCCACGGCGCAAGCCATGCCCGCCAAGCGTCCATCCAGCGCTCCTTGTACGCTTGGCGCTCTGGACCGCCACCGCCGTTGGGCAGGTAGGTGTTGACGCAGACCAAATCACCGTGGCGGGTCACGAGAACGCGGCCCTCGATGTCGGTGGCGTCCTCGCCCCACGCGAACCCGGGAAGCACGTCTTGCTCAAGCGTGCTGAGCGTGGCCACGCCAGAATAGCCCTTCTTTTCCGCAGGATGAAGGTACACTGCGTGGCCTTCAGGCCACGACCAGTCCTTGGGCAGTTGCTCCTCGAGCACACGCGTTTCCTGCAGCATCAGCACGTCGGCACCAAGGGT
This sequence comes from Methanobacteriota archaeon, assembly GCA_002722135.1. GTDB lineage: Archaea > Thermoplasmatota > Poseidoniia > Poseidoniales > Poseidoniaceae > MGIIa-L3. The sequence continues at coordinate 28,587 of PBKJ01000023.1, forward strand.
GTCGATCCACCCGTCGATGCCCTTGCGGATGGCGGCACGGAGGCCATTGACGTTCCACGACACGAGGCGCATACCATCACGGCGTATGCGGCGGGCCTTAGGCATCGTCACCCGACAAGGCCGTCCGGACGCTTGCGCGTGTGGCCTCGATCAGCGCATCGGACAGCCCCAAGTGAGGCTCGACGAGCACCACACCGCCCGCGCCGGCCTCGCTTCGCTCGCTCATGGCGAGGTCAAGGCCGGCCTGTCGACGGTCTTCGGCCACGGCGCTTTGCCAGCCGGCGAGGTGCCGGTCCAGCCATCCTTCGAGGCGAGCCATGCGGCCCTCATCGTCTTCGCCATCGAGCGGCACGGCGATGGCGCTGAGGTGCGTGAAGGCCGATTCTGGATGCGGCAGGCGGAGGGCGACCATCCCTTCGTCGACATCAATCAGGCCCTGATGTTCACCGAAAGGCACCGCATCCAGCAGGGCTTCGATGGTGCTGACCCGGTGAGCAGGCCCCGCTTTTTGTTCCAGCAGACGTGCCCCTCGTCGCGGTCCAGCAGCCACCACAACAAGGTCCGCTTCCACGTCCCGCCCGTCCTCCAAGTGCACGCATCCGTCCTCGACGGCGATGACCTTCGCGTTGGTTTCGATGGGCACCCCGACTTCGTCGAGGGCGGCGAGAATCCGCCCGATGAGGTCCGCCCAGCCGGCCTGGAGGATCAGGCCTTGGCCCATGTACAAGGCCTCAGCCCGCGTTCCGAGTGAGCCCTCGACGGCGGGCAATCCCCAGCCCGCCAAGAGTCGAGCAGCGCGCACGGCGGGCTCATCTGACGGCGTTGAGGACCGAAGCATGCGGCGGACGCTGGCGGTTGCACGCACGCTTCGCAACGAGCGAAGCGGACCATGCCCGATCACGTGCAGACGATGTGGAGCGAGCGCAACCGTGGCGGGACGTGTACGCGAGAGGCGGCGGACCAAACGATGCATCGTGCCCCCGCGCAACAACACGTGCGGCCCGTGGCCGAGGTCGGCATAGCGCCCTGGTGTCGTGGTGGCCCGTCCTCCAAGGCGATCGCGCGCTTCCAGGACCACCACCTTGTGACCCGAGGACGCTGCCTCGAGGGCCGCGGCCAGCCCAGCGAGGCCGCCGCCCACCACGACCACCCGCTGCATGCTCCGCCCGCACGATGGAACGGCATGGGCCTTGCGGAAGGGCAGGGGTGCTTTCATGAGGTCCAGCGCACATCGGGAAGCATGGGGAAGGGCGGCAAGGTGCCTCACGACCGAGGCCACCTGTTGTGGACCTCGGCCGAAGGGCCGTCCAACCGTTTGTTGGCCAGCATCGACCGTTGGGTCGGTGCGGTGCTGACGGACGACGGCATCGACATGCCTCTGATGGGTCAGGGGGATGCGGCAACGTCGGTCGTGCTCGCCCGTTCTGAAGGCCTGGTGGCCGGAACGGCCGCTGTGGATCACCTGCTGCAAATCTGGGCGCCTGAGGTGCGCGTATCGTGGAGCGCGAGCGACGGCCGTCAGGTCGGCAACGGCGACGAAATCGGGCGCTTTACCGGCCCTGCCGACGTGCTGCTGGCCATCGAGCGTTCCGTCCTCAACCTGCTCGGGCAGTTGTCCGGCATCGCCACCTCGGCTCGGACGTGGGCCACGGTTGCTCCGGGACAGGTGGCCTGCACCAGAAAAACCGTCTACGGATTGTTGGACAAATGGGCCGTGCATCTTGGTGGTTGCCTCACGCATCGCTTGAATCGACAAGACGCGCTGATGCTCAAGGAAAACGACCTCGTGGCCTACGGCGAGGATGAGGTCAGCCGAGTGCAGGCCGCCGTGGCGTCTTTGGAGCCCAACGAAGACCACGCGTTCATCGAAATCGAAACCACGAGCGCGAAGCAAGCGCTGACCGCTGCGTTGGCGTGGAGTCAGCACCGCACCAGCATGGGCGATACCCCCTTGGTCATCATGCTCGACAACCTCGGTCCGGAAACGTGCAAGGACGTGGCCGCAGAGATGGAATCGCTCGGCGTTCGAGAGCACGTGGTGCTGGAAGCCAGTGGCGGCATCACCTTCGAGGGGTTGAGCGACTGGAAAGAGAGCGGCATGGACGTCATCAGCACGAGCGCCGTCAACCGCGGTGTTGCACCGCTCGACCTCACCATGCTCATGGACGGCGTGTGACGGGGGCCTTCACGTGAACCCGATCGCCGCAGACCCAAGTCACCCAAGGTATGCCTCCTTGCTTCGTCGGCACCTCATCGAAGAGGCGGCTTCGGAAGGCTTGCTGGCAGGAAGCGCGATGATCGCTCACGGCCGCGGAGAGGCCTTCGATTACCTCCTTGGCGAGCGCACCACGGCATCTGCGGCCAAAGCCACCCGCGAGGCGTATGCACGCTTGCATGCAGCCAAACATCCCGTGATCTCGGTCAATGGGAACACGGTGGCGCTGGCGGGGCGCGACCTTCTGCACTTGGCCGCTTCACTGTCGTGCCCGCTGGAAGTGAACATCTTCTATCGAACGCAAGCGAGGATGGACGGATTGATCTCGCGGCTTGAAGCATGGTGCAATGAGGACGGCCTGGAAGTGGAGGTGCTCGGCCGTCGAACCGACGGGCGCATCGCCGGGTTGGAAGGCCCTCGAGCGCAGTGCGATGCTGCAGGCATCGCTGCCGCGGACGTGGTGTTGGTCCCCCTGGAGGACGGCGACCGTTGCGAAGCGTTGGTGGCGATGGGCAAGACGGTGCTCGTGGTGGATCTCAACCCTCTGTCCCGCACGGCGCGGACCGCTTCGGTCACGATTGTTGACGAGGTCGGTCGCGTGGCCAAAGCCTTGCGTGAGCACGCCGCAGGGTCAGAGCATCCGGCTCCGAACGCAACATGGGACAACGATGCGTGCTTGCAGGCCTCCTTGGATGAAATCAGCGCCCATTTGCAGGGCCGGTTTTCCTGAGGCTTCAACGCTCTCGGAGGGCATCGGCAAGACGGGTGGCGATGCTCGAGCCCACGTCCGTGGTGGACGCGTTGCCGCCAAGGTCGTAGGTCAGCTGCTTGCCCTCTCGCACGTGGTCGGCAATCGCCGTGCCGACGAGCTCGGCCACCTCGACAAGGTCGTCGTTGGCGTTGCGCCGACCAAGCCAGTCGAGCATCATCTGCACAGAGGAGATGGAGGCAATCGGGTTCACGATGCCCTTTCCGGCGTGCTTGGGCGCAGAACCGTGCACGGGCTCGAACATGGCGTGGTGGTCACCAATGTTGGCCGAGCCGGCCATGCCCATGCCGCCTTGGAGAACGGCTCCCAAGTCGGTGGAAATGTCGCCGAACATGTTGCTGGACACGACCACGTCGTAGTGCTCTGGATTCCGCGTGATCCATTGCATGAACGCGTCGATGTAGCCGTAGTCACGCTCGATGTCTGGATAGCCTTCACCCACCTCGTCAAAGGTGCGCCGGAACAGTTGGCAGCCTCGCGTCACGTTGGATTTGTCCACGCAGGTGACGCGACTGACGCCGTCACCCGGTGCACCGCTGCGACGGGAGGCGATGTCGAAGCCCATGCGGGAAATGCGCTCAGAGCCGAATTTGGAGATGGGCCGCGGGTCGTACGCGACTTCACCTTCGAGGCCGGGGAAGGTCATCTCGGGTGGCTCGTAGGGGTCACGCCCTGCCGCCCTGTCGGCGCAACGGCGCAGAAGGCTGTGGTAGAGTCCTTCCGTGTTCTCGCGAAGCACGACCATGTCGACCATGTCGTGGTCCCACACCTGACGGAAGGTGCCGTGCACCTTGTGCTTGACGCCCTCGTATAGTCGGATGGGTCGGACATTGGCGTACAAGTCGAGTCCAGACCGCATGCCGAGGATGACGCCGCCTCCGGCGAGGTCGCCGTTCTCCAGGCGCGCGCCGGGCAAGCCGATGGCGCCGAGGAAAATGGCGTCGGCTTCGTTCTTCACGCGGTCCCAAGCGCCCTCTTCCCACTCCAAGCCGGTCTCTTTCCAAACCTGACCACCACAGGGGATGTCGTCGTACACGAATCCATGTGCGGTGTGCTCCATCACCGTGTCCAAGATACGGACGGCTTCCGGTGCGACCTCACGGCCAACACCATCTCCGGGGAGCACGGCAATGCGGTGGTCGCCCATGGCCGCGCCACGGAGACTCCCTTCTTGAACGGAACCCCTGTCGCAAACGGGACACAAGTCGCCGATTCCCGACCTTCTCCTGCACCATACTTCATAGTCCGTCACGAAGACTTGTCTAGACCATGACCACGGAGCGTGAAGGACCCAGCCCCCTCCCCGCGGACGTCATGACCGGGGTTGTCGCACGGCTCATCGACACCATGGCGGGCGTTGACCCAGAGTGGAGTTTCCAGGCCTGGCTGGAAGAAGCGGCCGAGCAGCACCTCGATCTCGTGGAGGCTGATTTGACCCGCGAGCGCTTGCGTCTGGAACAGCGCCTCCATCGCCTTGAAGCGGTGCAGCGGCGCATGTCCGATGAACAGGCGTCCCAAGCGGGCGTGCAACGCAACTTGTTCGATTGTTTCGAACCGGTGGGCGATGCGGCGTTCAGCGCCATCGGGCGGCGGTCGTCGGAGGCCAAGGTCCAAGCTCAACAGGACGAGGACGTCCCTCACCCAGCCCGTCTTTACATCGACCTCCTTCCGGGTGAAGCGACCGACGATCCGCTGCTGGCCGTCTGCGCGAGTGCGATGCTCGGTGTGGTGGACGAGGCGTGCCGTGAGAACGAAGGCGTGGCGACCTTGAGCCAGATCTTCGAGGGCATGCTCAACCTCGGCGTGTCGCCTGACGAGGTGGACGAGGCCCTTGATCACCTGTTGACCACGGAACTCCTCTTGGAAATCGACGACGACGTGTTCGTTCCTTGTGTCGGGTGAGTGGGCCGCGTGTCCATGACCCGCCGAGAGGCCGCTGAGCGTTGGAAGTCGGCCGTCGAGGCCGAAGCGAAATTGAGGAGCAGAACTTCCCTTGGTATCGCTGTCATCGTCATCATTTCGGGGCTCATCGGCAGCATCGAGCTTCGTTATGGCATTGGGGCTGTCCTGCTCCTGGGGGTGTTGTTCCAATTTTCGCTGGAGCGGATGCGAGAAACCTTCCGCGTGGCCGCTGAATCCAGCCGGCAGCGCTTGGGTTGGAAAGAGGAAGAGATTTCCACGGAGGAACTGCTTGCACGCCTCACCACCTTCCTCGATCAGCGGTGAGGTCATGGCGGAACGCACCCGTCGTCCCGGAGCGTTGGCCGTCGTTTGCTCGTTCTGTTTGGTGGTTGCCGGAGCGGTGGTCTGGGACGTGCAAAGCACGGAAAGCGAAGCCGTTGGGCCTTGGCTGAGCGTCACGCTGGTGATGGCTGGGTTGTTGTTCCTGTACGTGGCGTCCAGCAAGGTCAGGGGCGAATTTGAGGAAGAATGGACCGAACTCCAACCCTCGGACGGACGTCGTGGGTCTGACCCTTCTGGATGGACGGCAGGTCAGACGGATTCCGATCTCGGAAGGGGCCAGCGCCGTGACGCCATGGCGTCATCTGAAGCGTATGAGGGACTCGAAGGCCCACTCCGCCCTTCGGAACGCTTGCGTGCCGAGGCCAACGAGCGGTACGACGAGGTTGCTGCAGCCCGTTGGGCTGCCAGTGAAGCGAACGACCCCGACCTGAAAGAGGCGGGCTTCGAGCGGCTGGGTGACCTTGTTGCCGCCAACAGCCTGACAGGACCGGGCCCGGAAGACACCTTCCGCCATCTGAGCCAAGCGCAGGAACCGGAGGAGCCTTGAACAGCGCGTGAATGCGAGGCATGTGAAAGTGAAGGCCATCCTCGTTGCAGGCGGCCATGGAAGCCGTTTGGCGCCGTTCACACGCTACACGCAGAAGACCCTGCTCCCCATCCACGAGCGTCCCGTCATCGACTATGCCTTGGGCACCATCCGGCGTGCAGGTATTCAGGACATCACCATCATCGCCAACCGCTTCATCGGTCAAATTGCCCAGCACGTGGGCACCGGACTGCCCGGCGAGCGCATCCACTACGTGATGGAAGAGGAACCTCTTGGCGTTGCCCACGCCCTTGGCTTGGCTCGCCCGCACAACGAAAACACCCGTTTGCTGATCTACTTCTCTGACAACATCACCACCGTCGAGCTCGCCGACCACGTCGCCGCGTTCGAGGATGCTGTTGACCCCCCTGGCGCAGTCCTTCTCGCTCGAGAGGAGTCCGACCCCCGCGCGTTTGGGGTGGCCGTGTTGGACGACACCGGTCGAGTGGTGGACGTCGTGGAAAAGCCCGAGACACCACCATCGAACATTGCCATCGGCGGTATTTACCTCTACGATGAGCGGTTTTGGACCTTCGTCGATGAGGCAGTGGCCACGAAAGGGGAGTCGTTTTGCATCTCCGACATCAATCGGACATACGTCCAACAGCATGCTGCGACGCTGTTGAACGTTGGAGAAGAGACGTGGATTGATTGCGGGACGCCGGAGACCCTCCTGCAAGCCAGCATCATGGCAAAAGACGGGAAACTGAACCCACATCCTCACCGAACAGAACCCACGAGGGATGGCGTGTGAAGGTCGGCATCATTGGCGCAGGCATGGTCGGCGGGGCCATCGAGCATTGCTTCGCTGACGCACACGACCTCTACGTCCATGACCCAGCACGCGGCACCACCTTGGCCGATGTCATCGATCATGTGGACATGGCATACATCGCCGTCCCGACCCCACCGCATCCAGAGACCGGTGCGTGCGACACCAGCATCGTTGAGGGCATCCTTGACCTTCTTCCTGAGGGCTTTACAGCGGTGATCAAGTCGACGGTGGTGCCCGGCACCACTCAAGCGTGGCATGACCGCTATCCTCACCTCAAGATCGCGTATTCGCCAGAATTCCTGGTGGAGCGCCAACGCCTCCATGACTTTGCCAACCAAGACATCCTCGTGTGCGGCACGCACCATGCTGATGTGGCTGAAACGGTGTTCCAGCAGCACCGCGAAGCCGGCGTGTTGAGGACCGACCAGACCTTCCAGGTCACGCCAACACAAGCGGAGTTGGTGAAGTACACCAAGAACACCTTTTACGCGCTCAAGGTCACCTTTGCCAACCAACTCTACGACATTTGTCAAGGGCTTGGTGAGGACTGGTACGCCATCCGTGACATCATCACCTCGCCTCAAGCCCAGCCCATTGGCCCTTCACACTTGGATCCGATTTTCGGATTGTACCGTGGCTTTGGCGGCAAGTGTCTGCCCAAGGACAGCCTTGCCCTTGGCGTCTTGGCCGAATCTTTGGGCGTGAAGTACGACATCATGGACGCCATGCAGCGCGACAACGCTCGCCTGCGCGAAGTGTTGACCGGCAAACCCTCTGACGTGGTCACCAACGACGACTGATCACACCGCGTGGAGTTCGAGCAACTCCAAGGGCACGACGTCGAGGGTCCGCTGGTGCGTTGCCTCCAGATCAACAGGGCATGCTGCACCCGCTTCGGCCGCTGACCGCCACGTCGCCGCGCAAACGCACCATTGATCGCCAGGTTTCAGGCCTGGGAAGTTGAAATGCGGAGCCGCCGTCATCAGGTCGTTGCCGGCGTCTTTGGCAAAATGGAGGAAGTCTTCGTTTACGATGCAGCACACCGTGTGCATCCCACGATCGTGCTCGTCCGTGTTGCAGCACCCGTCACGGTACCACCCCGTGAGCGGGTCGACAGAACATGGTTCGAGGGGGTGACCGTGCACGTTCAGTGAGGGCTCCATGCGTGAAGCACCAGCACGCCCCCTCTTTGATGCTCGTGCATCCTCCACGGCGAAGGTGCGTACATCGTGTGTTGGTCGCGCTGACCCCTTCGTCGCCGTTGGGTTCTTGAGGGGCGTTGCGGCATCCGGCCTCATGCTGCCCGACACCTTGCACAAGCTCCCGCAAGAAGAGCGGTTTGCCTACGCCAAGGTCTTGGCGTTCATGACGCGTGTCGACGATGAATTGACGGTCGACGAAATGGCCATGTTTGAACAGCGCCTTGGTACGGCCCTTCTGTCGCCGAACCAAAGGAAATCCATTCGTTCAGCCCTGAAGGTTCCTCCTCCCCTCGAGGAGTGCCTGCAAGAGCTCGGTCCGGAAGCAGGTCGCCTCGCGCTCCGCGATTCCGTCCTGATGGCGGCCGCGGACGGCAACGTCGATGAAGATGAATTGGAAGCGTTGAGGAGCATCGCAGATCATCTCGGCCTTGCCGAAGACGCTGTCGACCGCTTGCTCAAGTGGACCGAGGAAGGGTACGCGTGGATGAATGAGGGATACGCCCTTCTGAACGACTTGGCGTGATCTTGTGCTGCTTTCGACGGCCCTCGACCTCCCCGTCGAGCAACGTCATGCGCTCTTGGAAGTCCTCGTGGCCGTCGCCGCAGCAGACGGCGCCATTGTCGCAGAAGAAGCCGCGTGCGTGGAATCCATCATGGGCGCCGTGATGCTCCACCCCGAAGCGCGGGCAGGTTTGCGAAATCAGCTCACAGACCCCCCACTCTGGTCGGCTTCTCTGGCTGAGATTGATCCGAAGCATGCCCGCACCGTGCTCTATCTCGCGGCGTACGTGGCCGCCGTGGACGGCGAGTACGACGAAGCCGAAGTCCGTCTCCTGAGGCAGATGTGTGAAGCGCTTGACGTCAAGAAAAAAGTCCTCAAAGATGCCTTCGCATGGGTCGAATCTGGGTTGAATTGGATGGCATCGCTGCACGATGAAACCGCTTGAATGCCGGATTCCGGACATCTCAGCCGTGTAAGGAGCAGGCTTTATATCGCACACCGAGGTGTTCTGAACGCTCGAATTGGGAGGACGTCATCATGGGACTTCACCCAAAAATCGGCATCACCGGCTTGCCACGTTCCGGCAAATCCGCGGTCATGAGCAAGGTCTTGGACATGATTGTGGACGAGCGTGTGCGTGAGTTGCGCATGCGAGGCGGCGACCCGAACACCCTCATCACCGCTGGGCTTCGCATGGAACCCATCCTCGAAGGTAGCGAACGCCAAGGCTACAAGATCATCGACATCGTCAGCGGCGAGGAAGGCATCATCGCTCACCGCAGCAACGACGACCGCCTTCGCGTGCTCGGTCTTGGTCTGGATCTTGCCGAATTGGAGCGCGTCGCCATTCCGGCCCTCCGTCGGGCCAAGGAAGAATCCGAAGTCATCGTGATCGATGAAATCGGGAAGTTCACGGTTGAGTCTGAAGCCTATGTTGCGGCCGTTCGAGAGGTGCTTGAGGTGGATAAACCGACGTTGTTGACCCTCCACAAGAAAAGCCGACATCCGCTTCTTCAGGACATCCGCCGCCGTGATGACGGACGCATCCTCGAGGTGACCCCGGTCAACCGCGCGCTTCTCCCGTACAAGATTCACAAGTTGATGCGTGAGACCTACTGAGCGCACCACGTTCAAGACGGTGAGGCCTGTCATCGCACCATGCTTCCACCTGCGTTGATGGCTCAGCGCTTGCTTACGGGTGGAGGTTTGACTGTTCTTCTGGCATGGGCCTTTGGCCTCCAATCTGGCCGGACCACCCTCGAGGCCTCCTCTTCAGGAACGATGGTGTTCCTGTTGGGCGCCGTGATGATCGCGGCCGGCGTGGCGCTCGCTCAAGGTGCGCCTCAGTTGACCCGTTTGTTTCCTACGGACGGCGATGAAGCGATGGCGGGACGCCTCAAGCAGGACATGGCGGAGCTGGAAAAGCAAGAGCAAAGCAGCCGCGCTTGGGCACGGTTGGAAGCGGATGCGTTGCGAGAGACCCTCGACGAAGAGGCCTGAAGGCGACGGTGCGTTCTTGAACCGCGGAGGCTGACGACCGCTCATGAGCGAGATTCCAGAAGGCCTGCGCTACACCGCCGAACACGAATGGCTTCGCGTGGAAGGCGACTTGGTCGCCATTGGCATCACCGACCACGCCCAAGACGCCCTGACCGACATCGTCTACATCGAGCTGCCAGCCGAAGGCGACACGATGGGCGACATGGGCGAGTTTGCGGTGGTTGAATCCGTCAAATCGGCATCGCCGATCTTTGCGCCCTTGGCGGGTGAAATCGTTGCCGTCAACGACGCGCTTGAGGATGAGCCCGAACTGATGAACAGCGACCCGTACGGCGACGGCTGGATCGTTCGCATGCGCCTTGAGGACATGTCCGCGTTGGACGGGCTGATGGACGCAGCGGCCTATGCCGCAATGCTCGGTGAGTGAGTGAGGGGCGTCGATGGACGCCCAACCCACGTGGACGATTTACGTCGACGGCTCGTGTCCTGGCAACCGGGACGTTGACGCCACAACACCTGCGGCGTGGGCCTTCGTGGTCGTTGAAGGCGATTTGCCGCACGGCCGAGGTTCCGGCGAAGTCGTGCACGAGGAAGCCGGGTCCGTGCTCACAGATTCTGGAGCGCCAGGTTTCCTCGGAGCAGAGGTTGGCTCGAACAACACCGCCGAGTTGTCCGCCTTTGCACAGGCCCTGCGCTGGCTGTTGCTCCAGGCCTCGGATGCAAGCGCATTGATCCGGGCCGACTCCATCTACGCCGGGAATTTGGCGGACGGCTCGTGGAAAGCCAAGGCCAACAGGGCACTCGTCGCCCGCGTGCAAGCCCTCTGGATGGAAGTGAAGGAGCAACGTGACGTGGCTTGGGATCACGTGCGTGCCCATCGAGGGCATCGGTGGAACGAACGGGCCGATCACCTCGCCGGCCGTCACGCCCTCGGTGAAGCGCCTGACCCGCTTTCGTTCTGGCGCACGGGCAACCGATAACACCGGCCAAAAAATAAACTGGTACGACAGGCCCGGACCCATGGACCTCCACAGCGTCATGCTGACGCTTCACATCGTCGCTGGGTCGGTGGCGTTGATGACCATGATGATGGCTTACGTGACGAAAAAGGGCCCGAAAGCACACGCAAAGTTCGGGCGCGTGTACGGCATGGCCATGGTCGCTGTCGGCCTTACGGCGGCCATCTTGTTCTTGTTGGGTGCCTCGACATTTTTGTTGCTCATCGCTTTCTTTTCCACGTATTTGGTGCTCGTCGGTTGGCGCTTTGCCAAGAACAGGAGAGGCGACATTGGAGCCGTGGACCGATGGCTCCTCATCATGGGCGCCGTCGGAGGCATCGGCCTTTCCGCCATGGCGGCCTGGATCGCAATTTCTGGCGAAGCTCCCTTGGGCACATCGCGCGGGTTTGCCGTCGTGCCAGCCATTTTCGCTGCGGTCTTGATTGGATTGGTCGTTCAGCAAAGGATGCTCCAATCCGGCGAGAAGGGGCCACGGGGCAAGCAGCGCATTGCTCTTCACGTGACCTACATGGGCGCTGGCACCATCGCAACGGTGACCGCTTTCACCATCACGGTGTTCGGCAGCAACGTCCTCACTTGGCTAGGAGCGACCGTCATCGGAACCCCACTGCTGATGTGGAATCAGATTGGGGTGGACAAAGGCAAGGTGGCGTCTTCAGTCACGGCCATGGACGACTCAACCGAGGCGTGAGTTCAACCACGCCTCGAGGTCTCCCCGCATGTCCTCACGCCGCAGGGCATGGTCGATTTGCGCCTTGAGCCAAGGCAGGGGGCGTCCAGCATCGTACCATATGGCCCCCTCGTGCACCACGCCCGTCATGCCGCCTTCGTTCATCCAGTGCTCTTGGACACGGATGCTCTGCAACTCCCCGTGCGCTTCGACGTCATAGCGGTCGAGCAAGGCAGCGGCATCTTCCGTCCACAGGTACCGGCCACACAAGGCGAGATCGGAGGGCGCTTCGCCGGGAGCGGGCTTCTCCACGACCTCTGTGATACGATCGTCGTGCATGGCGACCATGCCGAAGGACGAGGCTTCCTCGGGAGGGACGCGCATCAAACCGGCCACCGGCCGTCCCGTCTGCTCGTAGGCCTCCACCAAGTCGCGTGAGGCTGTCGAGGGTGCGAGGACGTCTGGGCCATGGTGCTGGGTCATCAGGAGGTTGTCGCCCAACAGGACGAGAAAGGGCCCCTCCACCGCGTGCAAGGCGCACGAAATAGCGTCACCCAAACCGCGTTGTTCCACCTGTTCGTGGACCAACACCTGCACGCCTTGAGCAGGATCGAGGTGATGGTGGTGGACGTGTGGGCCGAGATGAGCCAATTCAGCCCGCCCTTCTTTCCAAGCGCTGAGGTCTTTTCCGGGTCGAGCGATGATGTGGATGCGCGTGGCTCCGGCGTGCACCGCCTCCTGCATCAGGTGGGTCAGCAACGGGACGTCCACCAAGGGCAGGGCTTCTTTGGCCAGCATCGCGCTGGCGGGGAACATGCGCGTTCCCAGCCCACCTGCGACGATGAGCGCGTCCCTGACCGGAGCCATGAGGTGCGAAGTCGCCGGACAGCCTTTCAAGCATCGGCCAGAACACCTCACGTGGCCGAGCATCGTTGGGAGGCTTGGGCCGTCGCCGGAGCCCTTCTTGTGGCTCAGACCTTCCTCGACCTGGTGCCTGCCGGCCCGTGGGGAAACGCGGCCATGGGCACCGGGTTCCTCGGGCTTCTTGGCGTGGGTTGCCTCTATGTCGCGTGGTTCCGCCGTACGTTTTCCTCGTCAGGTCTCTTGCCCACCTCGGACCTCTGGGAGGATCCCGAGGGCACGTGGCCCAAGGTGGTCGGCGTCGGTGCCGTGTTCCTTCTCCTGTCCTACGCGGCAGGGCGCGATGCTCTGGACGCGTGGATGCCCGAACCCGCAGGCTTGGTGCTCTCCTTGGTCGGGCTGCTCGTGCTGCTGAACGGCCTCTACGTTGGCGCTGTGGTTGGGCCGTTGAGCGAAGAAGAGTGATCGTCAGTCCAAGAAGCCGAGGTCATCGTCGAGGACGTCCAAGGCTTCGTCGAGGTTTGGAAGATTCGCGGCTTCTCCATCCGAAGGCGCGGGGGCAACCGGCTCTGCCACGAGCGCCTCGGGCATGGGGCCTTCTGAGGCAAGCCATGCCCGCCACGCGTCCGCTCGACCGGGGCGACGCGCGTCGATCGCGTCGAACAGCAGGTCCCGGCCTTCGCTCACCCTTTCCCAGACGCGCGCCAAATGTTCCGGGTCGACTTCGTCCATCCTGAGCAGCAGTTCACGCAGGCGCGTCCGCACGACTTCGTCGCCGTCCGACCATGCTTTGGGCAACAGGCCGACCTCGTCTTCAGGTCGTGCGCTGATGTAGTCCCGAAGCCCGATGACCACGTTGCGGCGGACCACAGGTACGGGATGGTCCAAGGCCTTCATCATGGTCTCCACCCAGTGGTCTTGATCCAAAAAGCGGAGGTCGTGCATGGTGGCGCTCGCCGCAGCCAGCACGCTCTCGTCCTCATCGGCCATCATGTCATGAAGCAAGGGAATGGCGTTGGTGGTGACGCGTCGGAACAGGCGCGTGAGGACATCAGCCAGCCCTCGTCGGACGGGGAGTTCCTCACGGGCGTGAAGGCAATGAATCACCTCGAGTCCCCGCTCGGCGTCGCGTTCGACCAGCCGAGCAAGGCAGGTGCACACGTTGGCGGCGACTTCCGGTTCAGGATCGGCCGCTCGCCGGAGCAGGATGTCAATGAGGCCCAAGGGTTCGATGAGCGCAGGGCGCTCAAGCAGGAGCTGAACCCAGCGGATGAGCAGGAGGCGGCGGTCAATGTCACCTTGTTCCAGGCGCGTCAGGACCCACGCTGCGGCTTCAGTACCGGCGGTGTGGGCCTCCACCTCTGTCGTTCGAGGCACCACGGCATGTGGGTTCCAGCCCATGTGCTGAGGACCGACGTCAGGTTGCGTGTGCCACGTCCCTGGCCGTTGTGCCAAAGCGATGGATTCGAGCAGGTGGTATCCTTCGTGGACCGCTTGGCCGTATGCAGATTGAGCCAAACCGTTCAGAAGACCAACCGCGAGCCACCATCGGTCCGTATTGGGCGCTTCTCGGTCGAGGGCTTGGGCCAGCCACGCGGTGGTCAAGCGGTATACGATGCGCCCAGCGATGTCTTCCACCCGCTTTGCCAACCAACGCCCATGCACTTCGTAGGGGTCATCGGACAGGCTCATGCGGTGGGGCACGACGAGGTCGACGACCTCGTCCAAGTGGCGCTCGAAGGTCCCTCGGTCCGCTTGCAGCAGCGAGAGCGCAGAGGTGGTCACGTCGGCCGGTGCGTTCGGCATCAGCGGTGGGAAATCTGGGTCGATCAGCGGCGGGGCAGGGAGCGGCCATGCCAACGTGCCACGCTCGAGGGCCTCGGACATCATCGTGGCCGTGTGTTCAAACACGGCCTCGAGCAACGGTGCCTTGGTCCGCTTCACAGCGTGGCGTCCGCCTCCGGGGATATGAAGCGCATGGGTTGACCAGCGCGAACCTCACGCGAGGTCGGGCCCGATGCCTGTGCTGATGTGACCTTTGTTCCAGAGTCCTCGGTACATCAGCGTGACACGGAAGGGCATCGCGATCTGCCCGTCAGCGCTGACGGCGATCAAGCCACCACGGCCGCCCAACGGTTCGACCAAATCCAAGACCCGCTCGCAAACAGCGCCTAAGTCCGCGCCTTGATCGCGCATCCCGACGCCAACCTCGTGTGCAGCGCACGCACGAAGGTACGCCTCCCCGACGCCGGTGCACGACACCGCAACGCGTGCATCGGCCCAGGTGCCAGCACCGATCACCGGCGTGTCACCAACCCGTCCGGGCGGTTTCCCCGTCATGCCCCCGGTGGAAGTGGCGGCCGCGACCTTGCCATGTGCATCGAGTGCCACGGCACCGACGGTGCCCGGCCCGTCCACGTCTTCGCCGAGGTCGTGATCGAGGGCCGCGTCGTCTTCGTCCGTGGCGCCCGGGCGAAGACGCGCGTCCCGCCATTTCTGCCACTGCGCCGTGCGAAGCTCCGTGACGAGCGTATTTGGGTCCTGCACTTCGTGACCATGTTCTGCGGCCCAAGCTTCAGCGCCAGGCCCGGCCATCATGATGGGCCATCCTCGCTCGAGCAGGTCGTGCGCCACGCGAATTGGATGCCGAAGGTTGGTCACGCCAACGACGGAACCTGCTGCCCCGTCTTCGCCGCGCATGATGGAGGCGTCCATCGACACCCGACCGTTCGCGTCGAGCACGGAACCCACGCCCGCGTTGAACCCGGGCTCATCTTCGAGGGCTTCGACCGCCAGCCGGACGGCCGTCAGCGCGTCGAGTTCTCCAGATTCAAGCCGAGGCCCAAGCGCTTCGAGGATGCCTTGCATGCACGCGATGCGTTGCGGATCCATGGGCGTCATGCCGCGCCACGGCCCGTCACCCCCCGCGCCGCCGTGCAGCGCAAGAAGGGCCACGAAAGCACCTCACTCGATGAGGGTGCAGCGGACGATCTTCTGCGGCGAAGCGGGTCGGTCTCCGGGCATCTTCTGGCAGCCCTCGATGGCCTTCACGACGTCCATGCCTTCGCTGACCTCGCCGAACACGGCGTGGTTGCCGTTGAGCCACGGTGTCGCCACGGTGGTGATGAAGAACTGCGAGCCGCCGGTGTCGCGGCCAGCGTTTGCCATCGAGAGGATGCCGGGCCGGTCGTGCTTGAGGGCAAGGGCAGAGGGCTCGCATGGAATGTGCCAGCCTGGGCCACCGGTACCTGCGCGACGCGACATGGGGTCCTTGGAGTGGGGGCAGCCGCCCTGCAGCATGAAGTCCGCAATGACGCGGTGGAAGTGAAGGCCGTCGTAGTAACCCTCGCTCACGAGCTTCACGAAATTGGCCACCGTGTCAGGGGCGTTGCCATGGTAGAGGGTCAAGAGGATGTCACCGGCGCTGGTTTCCATGCGGACTTGCATGGCCCAACGACTCGGAGGGGCCATTTGAGGCTTCGTGCGGACAGGACAGTGGTTGAAATGAGGAGGCCGTTTCGCACAGCCATGGGCGACCTCCTCGACCTCGACCTCGATCTGATTGACGGCTCGACCACAACGCTGCGTGATGTCGCCGACGGCGGACGCCTGCTGGTGGTCAACGTGGCCAGCGCCTGTGGCCTGACCCGGCAATATGCCGATCTCCAGCGTCTCCACGCTGAACACGATGACCTCACCGTCATCGGCTTCCCATGCAACCAATTCGGCGCGCAAGAGCCCGGCACGCATGAGGAGATTTGCGCCTTCACCGAAGAGCGCTATGGCGTCACCTTCCCCTTGACGGCGAAGGTGGACGTCAACGGTGCGAACCGTCACCCCATCTACGCAGCCCTATGCCAGGAGACCGATGATGAGGGCCACACAGGCGACGTTCGATGGAACTTTGAGAAATTCCTCATCAGCGCCGACGGAAACGTGGCACGCTTCAAGCCCGCAACATCACCCAACGACGTGCTTTGAGGGCTCATTCCTCAGCGTCTGCGTGGCGTGGCTTCCCTTTGGGCATGAACAGGAACACGATCACGGCCGCCACGAGGGAAATGATCGACGATGCGCTGGTGGACGTGGTCATGCCAATGACGAAGGCCTCTTGGGCGGCTTCAAGCAAAGCAGCCCCAGCAGGATGGCCCTGAGCCACCAATTCAGAACCAATTTGAACGGCGGCGGGAAAAGACGTCGTCGGGTCTGCACCGAGCGCTCCAGCGTCAAGTCCATCTGGCATGGTGAAGTTGCGCTGGTAGTATTCATTCAACAGCGAACCGCCCACCGCGATCCCCAACGCTCCTCCAATTTCCCGGCTCGAGTCGTTGGTGGCGCTTCCGACACCGGCTTTGTCGTCGGGAACCGATTCCATGACCAGTCCGGTTGAGGGGGCCATGGTGAACCCCATCCCCAATCCAAGCACGACAAAGACCGTGGCATAGATCCAGTACTCGGCGTTGATGTCCACCACGGTCCCGAACAGCAGCATGCCGAAGGTGATCAGCAACAGACCACTCCCCACCACGTTCGAGCGACCAAAGTACCTCACGAGGCGGTCGCTGTTGGCCGCCGCGGGCATCAGTGCGAGCGGAAGCGGCAACACACGGACGGCCGACGCCAATGCACCGTCGCCCCACACGAGCTGAAAATTGAGCATTTGTGTGAACATGAAGGTGAACATCACGTAATACGCCAACGTCACGGCAAGAAGACCCGTCACGAAACCTGGCTCACTGAAGAAGGACATGGGCAGCATGGGGTGTTCCCGCTGACGCTCCCACGCCCAGAACGCCACGAGGAGGGCGGCGGCGGCCACGGCCCCCACGAGGGTGGACGAGGACGTCCATCCGTGAAGGGGGGCTTCGATGATGGTGTACAGCATCACGCCCAAGCCGGCCAACGAAAGCATACCACCGACCGGGTCCAGCGGCGTGCGCTGTTCGTCGCGGGATTCCGGGACCACGAGGACGCTCAGCACGAGGCACACGGCGGCGATTGGGACGTTGATCAGGAACACGGCTTGCCAGTCAACGTATTGCACGGCCCAACCGCCGACGAAGAGCCCGATGGGGGCGCCAACCCCTGCCATGGCCGCCCAGATACCAATCGCGCGAGGGCGTTCCGCTTTCGGGAAAGACGTGACCACCACAGAGAGGGTGGCAGGCATCACGCATGCAGCACCCAGGCCCATGAGTCCACGTGCTGCAATCACGTCGCTTGTGGTGACGTTGTCCCTGAACGCCACCCAGGCCGAGAAGGATCCGATCACGACCAACCCAACAAGCAAGGTTGAACGGCGACCGAAACGGTCCCCGAGGGCCCCCATCATCAGGAGTGAGCCGCCGAAGACCAGCGCATATGCGTCCAGAATCCACTGCAGATCAGCGTTGTCGGCTCCGAGGTCTTTGGACAGTTCAGGCAAGGCCACGTTGAGGGTGACGTTGTTGAGCATGACCACAATGAGGCTCAAACCCATGATGGCGAGGATGAACCAACGTCGTGGATGGCCTTCGTCGGATGGTGCTTCATCCGACATGACGCCCCATCCTCAAACGAAGTATTTGATTCGGTTCCCTGTTGAGCGTTCTCCATCCCACTTTCTTACGTATCTGTCTCCTGATGGGCGCTCACCCGCTGCTTCGAACGCCACGCTTGACCTGCATCCACGCCCATGAGATGGTCGCGCACGATGTCCACGTCCGAACCGCCCGTGCGCCGGCATGCAGGGGCGCGATGTGGGTGAATTTGTTGCACAATGATGCCTTCTGGCGGATGTTCGAGCAGGTCGACTGTTGCGTTGTAAACGTCCCCACGACGCCGCAACGCCTCGGCGAGCGCCGGTTGCTTTCGCTCAAACCATGGCGCGGCGAGGCGACCGGATCGCCCGCTGTTGCGGTACGAGGCCTGACGCGTGCGAACCACCACCAATTCTGTAGCGCCTAGGTCGATGATGTGTTGAACCGGGAGTGGGATAGCAATGCCTCCGTCAAGGCAGGTCATGCCTCGTACACGGATTGGCGAGCGCACCGCGATTGGAAGCGCTGAGGTGGCCTTGAGGGCGTCCGTCAATTCGTTGGACGCGGGCTCCAGAACGTGACCGAGCCCCGTGTCGACGTCCGTGACGGTCAGCAGGAATCGAGCAGGGTGCATCATCAGGGCTTCGGCGTCCAACGCCTCCAGACGATCTGCCGTTTCATGAAGCAGTTCAAGATCGACCAAATCACCCCCTCGAAGGAAGTCGGTGATCCGTCCAAAGGCAGCACGGCACCCAGGGTCCCGGAGCACCCGTAGGCTGCGGCCCTTCTGTCCGGCCAAGTACGCCGCAGCCAACAAGGCTCCTGCGGACGTTCCGGCCACGAGGTCAAAGGGCTCCTCGTGTTCGAGCAAGGCGTCCAGCACGCCGGCCGCGAACGCAGCGCGAACACCTCCTCCTTCCACGAGCAACGCGCGCATGGTGTAATTTCCACACCATAGGGGAAAAAGGTGGTCCCGACATGCTCAACTCTGCGCCCACTCGACCTTGAGTGACGAGGAACGGGAAAACAGTCATCACCTCGCCGGCAAGATGCGAAGCATGGATGCCCCACCTTCGGGAGCCACTGCGGCGACAATGACCGACGAAGAGCGAACCCGTGCTCACCGTGGGTACATGATGTACGACTGGGCCAAATCGGGTTTCGAGACCTCGGTGGTCGTGGCGGTCCTCCCGGCTTGGTTTGCCTACCTGTTCATCGCGGCCAACGGTCAGGAGATGTCCTTCCTTGGCATGACCCAAACCGCCGACGGCATTTTCGCACTCGTGACGGCCTCCGCCGCCCTGCTTGTTGCAATCATCTCTCCAGGATTGGGGGTCATCGCAGACCGTATTCCAATCAAACAGCTCATGCTTCGATGGGCGACCATCATCGCGTCAGCCGCCACGGTTTTGCTTGGCCTTGCCTTGTTCCTCCCGATCGAAATCCGGTGGGCGTGGTTGGCGATCATGTACCTCATCGCGAACATCGGGACCAACGTCGGTAACGTGTACTACAACGTCCTCCTGCCCCACATTTGCAAGGACGAGGAAGAGCTTGACCGTATTTCCACAGGCGCCTACATGTACGGCTACATCGGCGGCGGATTGCTCCTCGCGACCCACCTTGGGCTGGTCATTGGCACTGGATACGCCGATTGGGCGACCGCATTCGCGCTGTCCACCACCGGTTTGTGGTTCTTCGGCTTCGCAACGTACACCTTCAACCGGGTCCCTGAGCCGCCCATCGTCATCGAACTCGAAGAGAAACTCACCCTTGGTTCGGCCACAAAATTGGCGATCTCTGAAGTCAAGGGAACCATTGGCGAGTTCTTTGGCACCTACCGCATCCTCGGGCTTTACCTCCTCGCCTACCTTTTGTTCATCGACGGCATCAACGCGGTGACGGGTCTTGCCGGCGCCTACGGTGCAGGTGTACTCGGTGTGCCCCTGGTCGCCAACATGGCCGTGATCCTTCTGGTGCAGTTCGTGGCGTTCCCCTCAGCCGCGTTTTTCATCAAGGTGGCCAAATGGACCTCCACCAAGACCACCGTGATGATCACGTGCACGCTTTGGGTCGTCGTGGTCTTGATGGCGATTTCCTTCGCGCCCTTGCCTCTCGATGCGCATGACGACCACGATTTCCAAGTGGAATTCCAAGACGACGGCACCTACTCGATCGTCAACGCGACGGATTTCATGATGGCTCCACTCGGCTCGGACCAAGAATTCCGAGAAACCACGGCAGGTTTGCTTCCGTTTGAGGAGTATAACGCTGACCGTGACCGCATGGAGTTTACCGGCGAGGCACGGACGTTAAGCGCGGCTCAACTGGAGGCCTTGTTGGACCATCTCGACGGCTCACGATTCAGTTTGAGCGTGCAAAACGGCAGCATGGCTGGCTTCTACGCAGGCGACGATCACCCAACCAGCCTCGGAGATGGGCCCGTTGATTTCATTCCAGAGAAAGCTCGGCAATGGATTTGGGAACCGTTGAACATGGGCATTTCCGTCCAATGGCTGTTCATCGGCATCGGTGCAGGGTTCCTCCTTGGAGGATCTCAGGGCATGGCCCGCTCCTTGTTCTGTCAGATGGTGCCTGAATCACGAAGTGCAGAATTCTTCGGTTTCATCGGCTTCTTTGGTCGTGCGGCTTCGTTCATTGGTCCTGCCCTGTACTTCGGCGTCAGCGGCATAGCCGATGCTCGGACGGCCATTCTGTCGATCATGCTCCTCATCGTGTTCGGTGTCATTCTGACGTGGTTCGTCGACGTCGAAGAAGGGGCGCGCATTGCTGCTGAGGAAGACGCAAAGTACGCACAGATGTCCGCAGAAGGGGAGTGAACAACGAGCAAGGATGATAGGACATCTGAACGACTTCCGATCAGATGATGCCTCCGCCTGCCCCACTCCCTCCTCCTGATGACGACCCTTGGGACGAGTTCGATACTGCGCCTGCCATCGCTCCACCCATGCCCGGCCCACCGGCACAAACAACACCGGCAGCGGCCCTTCCCACGCCCCCACCGCCCGTTGAGGGCATGGCGCCTGTGGCTCCGGTGGTTCAACCACCGCTCGCAGCAGCCACACCATCCCCAGCAGAGGCTGCTGCCCCTGCCGCCCAAACCCCGGTGGTGGCCGCGGTGCCGGCAGCAGTTCCTGCTGCAGCCCAGCCTGTGACCACCAACCTCGGAGGCCAGCAGGTCATGATGCAAGCCGGCATGATGCCGGTCCAGGCCGCGACCGTCATGCAGGTGCCCGTTCCTGTCGTGAAAGAACCACGAGAATGGCCACCGATGACCCACATGATCGTCATGGCTGGTTTCGGACTTCTTCTCCTGACGGCCGTGTTGGCGCTGTTCGCCAACCTCGCCGACCCACCCTCAGCCTTGGATTTCCCCGTCGATGACGACGCTACCTTCGAAGAACTGCAGAGGGCAAGTGAGGACCTGACCTTGGCCGAGGACAAGTACGACCGACGCCAAGCCGTATACGGGGCGTTCTCGTTGTTCTTCGCGACCGTCGGGCAACTCGCCGTGGCGGCAGGTTTGCTGCTCTACACGGTGAACGATGGCGAGGACATGCCTGTGCCGGTCAGGGCCGTGTTGCTTGGCGGCGTGCTGCTCTTCCTCATCCGTTTGTTGACCAATGGATTGGACCTCGCTGCACTGCTCTGAGCCTAACTCAACCGGTGCTGCCAGCCCGGTTCGAAGTCGTCGAAGCCGTCGAATCCATGGCCCTCGCTGTCCTCTGATTCGTCCACATCTTCGTCGTCAGGCAAGTGCGTGCACGCGGCCATGAACGCCCTGAATAATTCCCGATCGAGGTAGCGATGACGGGACAGGATTTCCTGGATTGCGTCCGCTACACGCTGCATGACATGGTTGTCCGTGTGTGGGAGCAGGAGTTTTTGCCGGACGATGAGCCAATCGGCTTGGTCCACTGTCGTTGCGTTCGCAGGTTCAGGCAGGAAGCCCGTTCGTTGTGTTCCATCGATGGCGTTGGTGAAGAAGTCGAATGAAATTTGCTCGGCAGCTTCGTCTTCAATCTTCATGAAGACCTTGCGTATATCTCGGTGAACCGGCAGCACCATCCTCAAGATGATGACTTCATCTGAGTCGCCGATGCCGTAGGCTTCGAAAATGTGGTTCGCAATATCAATCAGCAAACTTCCTTCCCTTTCACGATACGGCCAATCTTCGAGATTAAGCGTCGAGGAGTCCTGATCGGCGATGTACCCAAGCCTCCAACAGATTTCCGACAGGCGGTCCAAGGGGGTCCGGAATCCGTCCACGCCGCAGGTCTGTTGCACGCGCGTTTGAAGCCTTCCATCCTCAAGAAAGCGGCGCGGGCGCCGCGGCGTTCACGGCATCGCTGACGCCGTCTGCGTAGCGGGCGAAATTTTCGTTGAACATCTGAGCCAAGCGGTCCGCGGTGGCGTCGTAAGCCGCGCCGTCGCCCCAGGTTTCCCGCGGCTGAAGGACGTCCTCGGGCACGCCCGGGCAGGACGTTGGAACTTCGAAACCGAAGCGAGCGTCGGTCACGTAGGCCACGCCATCGAGCTCACCGTCGAGCGCGGCGTTGAGCATGGCGCGCGTGTATCGAATCTTCATCCGCTCACCGACGCCATAGGCGCCGCCGGACCAACCGGTGTTGATCAGCCAGGCGGTCGCACCATGCTCGGCCATCTTGGCGGACAACAGGTCGGCGTACACGCCGGGGTGCATGGGCATGAAAGGTTCACCAAAGCAGGCTGAGAAGGTGGCTTGAGGCTCTTTGACGCCGACCTCGGTTCCGGCGACCTTGGCGGTGTATCCGGAAATGAAGTGGTAGGCGGCTTGCTCTGGCGTGAGTCGGGAAATGGGTGGAAGCACGCCAAAAGCGTCGCAGGTCAGGAAAATGACGTTCTGAGGGTGACCTCCCCTCGAGTCAGCCGTGCGGTTGTCGATGAATTCGATTGGGTAGGAGCCACGCGTGTTTTGCGTCTTGCTGGTGTCGTGGAAGTCCGGCACGCCCGCGTCGTCGAGGACGATGTTTTCCAAGACCGTACCGAAGCGACGGGTCGTCCCGAAAATGGCGGGTTCGTCTTCTTCGGAGAGGTCGATGAGCTTGGCGTAGCAGCCGCCCTCGAAGTTGAACACGCCGCTGGCGCCCCACCCGTGTTCATCGTCGCCCACCAGAGCGCGCTTTGGATCAGCGGACAGGGTGGTTTTCCCGGTGCCGGAAAGGCCGAAGAAAATGGCCGTGTTTTCCCCATTGGTGTTGGCGGAACAGTGCATGGGAAGGATGCCCTTCTTGGGGAGGATGAGGTTCATCACCGAGAAAATCGATTTCTTGATTTCGCCGGCGTAGCGGCTGCCGCCGATGATGACTTCTTTGGCCGCATAGTTGACGATGACGAAGACGTGCGAATTCACCCCATCCACGGCTGGATCGGCCTCGAAATGCGGGGCATGAAGCACGGTGAATTGCGGCTCATGCTCTGCCAAACGCGCCGCATCGGGGCGCACAAACATGTTTCGCGCAAAGGCGCTGTGCCATGCGTTGTGCGTGACCACACGGATGGGCAGGGCTTCCGTGCGCTCTGCACCACAGTACAAGTCCTGCACGAAGAGGGCGTCACGTGCCTCGAGGAAGGCGACGACTTTGGCCCTCAGGGCCGTGAAGGTCGCAAGGTCGGTGGACACGTTGACGTCGCCCCAATTGATGTCCTCAGAGGTGCTCGCCTCGTCGACGATGAATTTGTCGTTGGGCGAGCGACCCGTGCGCTCTCCAGTTTCGGTCACCAACGCACGGTGGGCTGAGAAGACGCCTTCGCCACGTTCCACCGCGAGTTCGATGAGGTCGGGCGCCTCCAAGTTCCAGTGCACGTCACCTTGGGGGGTGAGGCCATGTTGGCTGAGGTCGCCGCTGATGCTGCCAAGGGTGGCGGGCATGACGCGCGGTTTAACCGACCCTCTTAGGCCCTTGCGGTCAGGGCGAGCCGGTGTGGCCAGCAACACCGCCTCAAGACCTCGACCGAGCCCCCGAAACACATGATTTCTCGCCGTGAACCCCGAGGCTTGAAGTTCAACACGCCAAGACCGTGGCATGGAAGAACCGCAGGAGGACGACCTCCTCCGGGAGCGCGCCTTCCAGCGCGCAGGTGGCTTGGACCTGTCCGGCTTCGCCTTGAACGTGGAGCCTGAGGCGGCCCACGAGGGGGGCGCCGAGGAATCCACGGCCGAGGCCGACGCTGCTATGGGCGACATCCAGTCTCCGTTTGGACCCACTTCTGAGTCGAACGAACCGGCCGACGACGTGGTGACCGGTCTGGCCGTTGAAGGCGAGCGTCGCCTCGGACAGGGCTTGCTTGTCGCGATGGTGGTGGCGTATTCTGCGCTGGCTGCATACGTGGGCACGGCCCTTCCGCCGAGCGTGGCCGCTCCGGGCCTGCTCGTGCTCGGTGGAGCAGGATTGTGGCTTGGCGAGCGGTGGATTCCACGGCCTTCGATGCGCTTGCTGGGCGTGACATGGGTCATCATTTCGATGAAGATCCTCTACGGATTCGCACTGGATGCGCACCATTGGGGGTGGTTTGACGCCCTGCCGGACGCGGGCCTCGGCCTTGGCATCTCGTTGCTGTGCTTGGTCGGGCTCAACGTCGGGTTGGCCCAGCGTCATGATGACGATGCCATCGCTGCCCAGGCGACCCTGATCCTCCTTCTCGTCGGCAGCGCGGCCGGGGGCTTGTACGGTGAGCTTGGCGTGGCGGTCATGATCGCCATTGGAACCCTTGTGCTGCACGGCATGGCTCTGTTGAGGGGAACAGGGAACCTCGCGAGCCTCGGCATCGCGTCGTCGTACCTTTGGGTGGGCATTCACGCCCTGTCGGACGATTGGGTGGTGCTGGGATTGCATCTCGTGCCCCTCGAAGACGACCTCCTGACCTTCTTGCTCATGGCGGCCATCACCGGGATGAACGCGGTCATGGCCACACGTTTTGCGCATCACGAGAACTGGTTTTCTGCCGGATTGCACGCGGTAGGGGTCGGCCGCCCTGGTTTGTGGGCGGTGTCCGTCGGCCTCGGCATGGCGGGCGCCACCCTCTCTGTCGCCGCGAACCGTGCTGATGTCGGGTACGCCTTGGCCCAAGTCGCGTTGTTGTTGATCGCCTTCTCAGGGTCCTACTTGACCGTCCGACACGTCCCATGGCCTTCCTTGCAACTCTGGGTGCTTTGGCTGCCCGCCGTGTTCACGTTGGCGGCCATCCCGATGGCAGCGCTTGAGGTCGATTTGGCCGGGCTGTCGGTCTACGCGGTTCACGCCGGGTTGATGGTTGCCTGCACGTCGGTGGTGGTGCTGCAACACGAGGCCAACGTGTCCGATCACGTCCTTTGGGTGGGATCCATCGCGCTGGTCGTCTTGCTGACCCTCTTGGTCCCAGCAGGCAGCGGCGACGCGACGCAGCCCCTGTTGGTGGGCGGTGTGCTGACGGTCTGGGCGGGTTTGGCGTGGCTTGCGTTGCGCCGCGACGCGCCTTCATTGGCCGGCATCGCGGTGCTGAGTCCATGGGCTTGGGCCATGCTTTTTGTCGGTGATTTCGATGATCGCCTTTTGTCCAGCGATGTTGTGGCCATCGAGCTCAACAGTCCGCTGCTGGCCTCCTTCCTTGCCGGTGCGATGCTGATCACCTATGCCGTCAACCTCCGGCTGGGCGATACGGGCGTGAACCTGGGTCGAAATTTCACAGGTGGCACCGAACTCAGCGCCCGCATACGGGATGCAGGCAGCCTCGATTTGTGGGCAACAGGAACGGCGATGGCTTTGCTCACCGTCGTGGTCGCGCTCCTCGGAGAGGGCCTGCCGCTTGACGTCGGGTTGATGCTGCTCGTGACCCCTGTCCTCGCCGAGGCCTTGGTGGCCTTCTTTGGCGGCCGAAGGCATCACCCCCGACGCACGTTGACCTTGACCGGCGTCGCTGCGTTGATGGTGACGTGGAACCTTGGTCACGCCTCTGTGGTTTCTGCGGCCTTGCTCCTCTCGGTCGCTCTTCTCATCATCGACGGCGCCAAGCGGCGTGAGCGCGTTGAGAATCTGGATGAATTGGCGGACATGGACGTGGACGAAGGAGGCCTTCATGCCCTCCTGCTCGGCCTTCTGATGCTCTTGGCTTTGGTGCGCTGGTTGCAGCCTCAGCAAGGTTCGCCCGAAGGTTTGGGCTTGGCCATGGATGCCACCTTGATGGGGGTCATCGTGGCCTTTGGGTTGTCCTTCTTCCTCCGACGCGAGGTATTGAGCGGACGGTTGCTCACCAATGTGTTGTGCGCGCTCGGTCTGCTTGTGGCCATGCTGTTGGTCAGCCTCGAAGCGGAATTGCTCGGCCTCCAAGCGGCGCTCGGGGGCATGTTCGTCGCCACGGGGGGATGGTTGAGCGTTCAAGGAGAAATGAGGAGCGCGCTGCAAACCACGTCCCGCATCGAGGAACGCCGTGAGGAACAGGCGGCCCTTGAGGCGCGTCGGAGTGAATTTGCCGAGCGAGTCGGGCAGACCGACGGGACGGCCATGCATCGCCTTGACCAATCCTCCGAGGGTTCGTCCCTTGACGTCGCCAGCGCCGCAGATCTGCGCAGGAAGGCCGAACGAGCCACGGCTCGCCGTCCGAAAGTTCAGCCAACCGACGAAACCCTCGACGGCATCGAGCACCGTCCAACGGTCCTGATGGCCTTCATCGGTGCGACCGCACTGAGCGGCGCCGTGTGGTCATGGCTTGGTGGACACCATGCGCTCGCCTTGGCGGGTACGGCCTTGCTGATCACCGCCTTCATCGGACTGGCCCGTTGGTCCGCAGACCGACTGTCAATGCCTCTGCCTCAGGTGTTGGGGATTGACGCACCAGTTGCGTTGGGACTTGCTGGCTTGGTGCTGGTCGAGATCACAGGGCGAGTCGGGGGATTCGTGGTGCTCTTGAGCGATCAATTGCACCTCTTGGCGTTCGTGCTTGGATCCTTGCTGGTGGCTTCCATGCACGTGCTGGGACGGGACCAACTTGGACTGCGCTTGCCGGCTTTTGCCGACGCGCTGCTGTGGGCGCTCGTGGCAGGACGTGTCGTGACCTTGTTCGTCGGCGGCGAGGTTCCGGTTCCCTTGCGTGTGGACCCCTTCGCGGGTGAAGCGCTGAACTGGATTGTACCGCTGATGGTCCTCGAAGCAGCGCTTCTAGGCCTCGTCGCACTTCACGAGTGGGTGGAAGGCATGCGACGGCAACGCGGCCTCGCCGACCAGCGAGGTGCTGGAGGGCGTGCAATGACGGCCCTGCTGGTCGTTCCCCTATCCTTCGGGCCAGCGGGGCTTCTTGCTTTGATGGTGGGATTCCGACGCGGTCTCGCGTGGCGGCAACCTGCGGTGCCGTTGTTCACGGGCGTGGCTGTTCCTGCCGCGTGGGCTTCGCTGGTGTATTGGCTCGGCCCCACGCTCGGCATCGCGCTTCCAGGCATCGTCCCGGCCGCGCTGCTGTTCGGAGCGATGGCGTTGGTGGCGGCCGCGTGGACGGTGCTCGCCGAGCAACCGCTGTGGTTGGCCGCATCGTTGCAGGGCGGGCACCTCCTGCTCATTCCCGCGGCTTGGAGCGGGTATGGCCTCACAGGGGCGGTGGTGGCCCTGCTCTTGCTCAGCGGCTGGTCGTGGATCATCGGCATCCTCGTGCTGCGCCGCTCGTGGCGCGTGATCGGTTTGGCGGATCTCTTGGCGGCATGGGTTGGATTCGGGATGGCCGTCATTGCAGGCGTGCCGGCCAACAGCGTGCTGGTGATGCTCGTCATCACCGTTGGGCTGCTTTCCGCAGTGACCTGGTTGACGCAACGTGACGCGGATGCGATTGCCGTTGACTGAGGGTTAGGGCGTCAACGCGGGGCGTAGCACACCGTCGAGCGCCGTCAGCAGGGCCTCCATCTGTGCCGCCGCGCGAGGGTGGTCTGCACGGGCACTGAGGCTGGTTTTGGCCTGCGTGCCGCTGTTGCGCACCCCGAGGCTGAAGCGTGTGCCGTCAATCGTCCCTTGCACCAGGAGCAGGTTCGGCTCTGCGTCCAAACCACCTGCGGTGATCTCAACCGCATGCGGCAGCGCAGCGTGAACCGTCGCAAGCACCGCATCTGCCAGAGGTCCATCTCCAGTCCAACGTGAACGGTCAGCAGGTGCGATCGACACGCGTTTCTTCCATCCGCCCGCTTGGCGCACCGCGCCACGCCGCCCAAGCCCAGCAAGGAGCACCGCGACGAGGCTGGCAGCGCCGTCTCCAACCAGGGACCAACCGCTCGGGCAACGCGAGGGAAGCACAAGGTGGCCGGAGTCTTCGACGCCAACCACACAAGGCGCTACGGCCTTGCTGGCGTCGGTCAAGGCCACTGAAAGCCAGCGGTCACCCACGGCCGTTTCCATCACGTGGCCGACATGGGGCATCGCTTGGGCGCTGCTGCTGAGGGCCAAATCCGATTCGATGGAAGCAGCCACGGTCCACGTTCGGTCTCGGGCGCCCGCCTCCAGCAAGCGCAAGGCCATGGCATCGCCGTCAACAACCGCAGGGCCGTCCGACTCGGCGACCAGCAACAAGCATCGGTCCCCGTCCCCGTCCAGAGCAGCGCCAAGCATCGTGCCTTCCGGTGCCCGTCGCACGTGACGCAACAGAAGGTGATCTTCCTCCGCCGCTTCCTCCCAGGTCCAGCGCTTGCCCGGAGCGAGCTCCCCCGCACCGCAATCCCGGTTCATGGCGGCGGCTGCGTGACTGACTTCCTCAACGTGGAGCCCCCGTGCCTCGAGCCACGCTGGGAACCACCTGATGGCCGAGCCTCGGCTGAGGTCCAGCAGCAGAGGCATCGCCGAGTCGTGGACCAACGCGCCGTCGGTGTCTGGAAACATGCCACTGAGGTCCTCCATTCTGGCGTGCAACCAATCCGCATGAGTCCCCTCGAATTCATCATCGCCGTGGTGTGCATCTGCCCCGTCGCCGATGAGGTGCAGCAAATCATGGTCCTCTTGGGCAAGGTCAAGCATCGTCCGCGTCAGCCGAACTTCAAGCTCAGGCGTCGATTTTCTCCCTGATGCGTCGAACACCTTCAGTCCTGAATCCTCGACAGGATTGTGGCTTGCGGTGATCATCACGCCCGCATTTGCCTTCGTCTCCAGCAGCACGTGATGCACGAGCGGCGTTGCGCAGGTGCCCAGAAGGGTGACGTTCCAGCCTGCGGCCTCAAAAGCGTCCTGAACGGCGTGGACCAAGGCTGGATTCCCGGGTCGGTCGTCCCAGCCGATCACCACCTTGGCGTCTTCTGCATCCAGCGTTCGAGCCAGCGCTTGCCCCGCCAACCAAGCCAGTGGGAGGGTCAGGCGTCTCTCGTCGATCAGGGCATCGATGGCCTGACGCGCCCCACACGGTCGGAGGTCCACCTCGCCGCGGATGCCGTCGGTGCCAAACACGTTCATGGGCCCCACCTCAACGATGCCGCTGCTGTTCCATGTGCACACCGGTCACGGTGGTGTTCGGGTCCACCGTAGACAACGGCCCAAGGACGCAACCCGGGTTGGTGACCACGTTGCAGCCAAGCTGAACGCCGTCGCCGAGGATGGCGCCAAACTTCCGCACGCCTGTGGCCACGCGTTCGTCGTCGATCCAGACGTGGACTTCACCACCGTCGTGGCGAAGGTTGGACAATTTTGCACCCGCACCGAGGTTGACGCCTGCGCCGAGGATGCTGTCGCCGACGTAGTTGAAATGCGGGGCTTTGGCGCCGGGCAGCAGGACGCTGTGTTTCACTTCCGTGCAGTGGCCAATGACGCTGTTTTGGCACGCCCAGGTCCACGGTCGCACGTATGCGGCGTGACGGACCACTGCGCCTGCTTCAATCAGGCAGGGACCGATCAGGTGGACGCCGTTCTCGATGACTGCGTTGCGATGAACGGCCACGCGCCCCTCTTCCTCGTCCACGGTGTAATGGCCGCCATGACCGTCGATCAGCCCGTCTGCCGTATCGATGGCCGTGAGCAGTTGGGCCCGAAGCCCGTCCGGAGATGCCGGGTCGAGCAGGGACCAGACCGGTCCTTCCGGGAACCGGGGCCCAAGGCCCTGCGTGTGGCTGGGAAACAGGTCCGCAGCCCTCGGAAGGCGTGGCGCCATGCACCGGTGAGAGGACCACGCCGCATCAAGGTGCCGTGTTCACGACGCGACCCTGTAGAGCCGCTTGCCGGTGGTCGCGTCCAGCGTGAACGCCACGGCCTCCTTCAGGTATCTGGGGATGAAGTACCCCACCTTGCGGGCGGTCAGTCCGTGGTTGCGCATGCGTCGGACGTTGGCAAGGTAATCCACGATGTCGGCTGCCGTGCAGTTGGGGTTGGTTTCCACATACGCGAGGATTTCATCCTTCAGACGTTCGAGTCGTGCGCTCTTCTGCGATCCCTTGCCGTGCATGAAGACATATCGACGTCTGAGCACTTCAATGTAGCGTGGGAGGTCCCAAGCCCTTACCTGTGGACGTCGAGCACGTCGTGCCAATCGCAGGCCGATCCGCGTCGGAAGACGTTCTCGTGAAATTCCCGCTGTGGGTAGTGCACACAACGCGCCAGCCGGCCGCGATGGTCGTAACAGCCACGGCGGACGTGCACAGGGACCATGACGGTGGAGAGGTCGACCTCCGGTCCGGTGAACGTTGGTGCAGGTCGCTCCACGCGTTCCTCGGCACCGTCCCACTGGATGTCGTCTCGTGTCGGATGATCCAAGGGTTGTGTCTCCACATGCATACGGCCTTCTGCCGGGCGGACCGGCTTCCAGACGCCGGGCCGGTCTTCGGCCAACCACATCGTCAGGCGCTTCATTTCTGGCCGTGTGAAGAGGCCGAGGTGGGCCACTTCCCACCACCCGCGCGACCGTGCTAACGTCACGTGATGCAGTCCGGGTTGAATGTGCCGCGCATCTTGACCGTCCGTCCACGTGCGGCACAGGTCAGAAAGGCGCACGCGGAGGATGGGCGCCGCCTCACACCGAAGCGCAGCCAGCCGGTAGGGGTTGGCCAATTCTCCAAGCAACAGCAGCGGCCATCGTTCCTCGAGCGATGCGGCGCCATGTGCCTTGAGCAGCTCGGGCAAGGCCGTGCTTTCAGCGTCCGTGTACGACGCGGCCCAGGCCCTCAGGCCGCTCAGATCCAACGTGGCTTCGTGCGGCGTGGCCGGGGGCGTCAGCACCCAGGTGGCCTCCGGCGTGTGCAACAGGTCGGTCTCAGGCAAAGCCACGGGGGACGATGCCGGACTGTAGGGCCAAAGCCGGGGGCTGCGACCGTCCATGTGGCGTGGACCGGCCGATTCCCCATCAATGCCCCGCTTAGGCGGAGAAGGTGTGAACCGATTGGCACGCGGGGCACGTCACCTTGATCGGACGCACGTTCGGGATGCCCAAGGCTGCGCCGCAGACCGGGCAACGGAACGCTTGGTTGACCTGCGCTCTCCGCGCTTTCGCCTCTGTGCTCGGGTCGTACCCGTAACGGTATTGGGAGAGGTCGAGGCTTTCCATGGCCGACGGCGGAGCTGGGACATCGGGGGCAGAGGCGAACGGCGGCTGCTCGGTTTGTGCCTCTGGTGCTGCGCCACCAAGATGGGCGTTGAGCGCCCGCTCCACCTCGGCAGGCGTCACGCCATAGGTTCGGGCGACGGCGTCCATGGCCAACATGCGGTCGTATCCCGACAGGGAAGCAAGCCGAACAAGGTCCTCTTGGCTGACCATGCCATGACCTGACCGGCACGTCGTTTCAGGCTTGCTCGGTTTCGCTCATGTCGGGCAGGCTTGGAGGGAAGGCCAAGGTGGTGGCCATGACCCCCACAAAAGCGCACAGCACAACCGCCCCGAAGGTCGCATGCACCGTCCAACCGAACGGCGCCATGTGCAGGTTCGTGCCTTCCCACCAGGTGCCGCGTGGACCGCTGATGAACAAGGCGACCTGCAACACCACGGCCTGCAGGGCCACGGATGTGGCGACAAAGGATGCACGCCACCCTTTCGTCCACATGAACCGAAGCGCTTCCACGAGGAGAGCCCATGCAATGCCCATCACCGCCACGTCGCGGTCGAATTCAGCGTAGACCCATGCCCCGAGGGCATGGAATCCGAGGAGGACGGCCAAAGCACCAGGCGCCGGCTCCCACCTGCGAAGGAACATCAGCAGGATGCCTGCCGTCAAGGCGGCCTGGAGCAAGAAGGACCTCATGCCGATGCCCAAGGCTTCGTTGTAGTCGTTGTTCCAACAGATGTCGTAGCCCTGCGTGTAGCAGTACTCGCCGATGCCGTCGATCCATGGATGGCTGTAGCGGACCATCAGCAGAACGACGCACCACGCGGCACCGAGGCCGAAAATGGGCAGCGCTTGCGAGCGAAGGCCGCTTTGTCCGCTTTGCGGGTCCGCCCACGCCGACCAAAACGGGCCGGTGACGGACAGGATAAGCCCCGCAAACAGGCCAATATGGGTCGGTGACAACAGGATGTCCAAGCTGCTCTCCACGCCCAGCGTTTCGTGCCAGATCATGTCACCAAAGCCTGAGATGAAGAAGACGATGATGCCCCACACGCCAGGGCGATGCTCGGGTGCGACGTCGCTGAGCACGCCAAAGGGGCGGCGCAGCATTTCTCCGACGCCCCCTTCGGGCATGACCGCGTAGAAGATGTAAGCGCCGTATGCCGTGGCTCCTGAATACCACACCGCGTGCCATTCGGTGAAGAAGGTGTCATCCACGCGGCCGCCGATGTGCGCAAAGGCATCGATGAGCAAGCCTCCGAGGCACCACAAGCCAAGCACGAGGATGATCCCGTCGTAGAACCGCTCGCCGGGCTTGGGCAAGGCCCCCCATCGCCGATGCAGGAGGAACATGAGGAGGCCAGCGGCCAAAAGAGAACCGAAGTAGATCTGTGGGAAGATGTTGTGCGCTTCTTCGTGCGTTCCTGCCATGGCGGCAATTGTGGCTTGTCGCGATATAAAGGGTCAAGTCACAGCGGTGAAACTCAGCGAGGGTTTGCCAGCCTACACCGATGGAGCCGATACCGTTCACACGCCGCGGTACGGAGTGTTGTACGGTTGCCGTTCCTTGAGGCTGCGGTTGACCACCATGGCGAACCACAGCACGACAATCCAGATCATGGGCATCGTCAACTCGCTGAGGATGCTTTGGACTTCGAACGTGAACTCCCCGGCGAGGACTTCGCTGGCGATGGTCAGGGACGAATCCACGAAGGAGTAGACGACGAGGCCGAAAATCGAGAGGATGATCATGCGTCCGGAGAAATTGCCTCGCTTGATGCGCAGCATCATGAATCCGGCCGTCGAGGTCAGGAAGGCCAGCACGATCCACGCCAGGGCGCTGTGCAGGGTTTCCAGCCACACGGACGCCGACGCGGCGGCCGTTTCGGTCAGCAACTCGTATTGTCGCCAACCCTCGGCCACCGCAAAGAGCGCGCTAAAGAGGGTGGCCGTCCAAAGCAGCGACGTGAACATCGCCGCGTCGGCGTTTTCACGCATCTCCTGCATCACGCGGTTGACGTTGTCGTCAATCCCTGCGCCTTTGGCGAAAATGTACAGTCCGGTGAGCAGCGGCAGGCCGCCCAGCACCACGCTGCCAATAGCGTCGGGCAACATCACGCCAAGGCCGAGGATGGCCAGGATCAGGCCCGCGGGGATCATGAAGCGGGAGCGCCACTTTGGATCTTCAAGCGCCTTGACGATGTAGTAGTAGGTGCCCTCAATGCCCTTGGACTGTTTGACGATGATCTTCTCGATGTGCTCGATCTTGACCCGGGACTGAATCAAGGGAAGCACGGCCTCGTCCTCGGCGCCGTCGGTCACGACGATGCAGCGGTCGGGTTGGAAGGCGTTGACCACCTCGTCAAGTTGGGCCGAGATGGCGCGGTCGGAGCGTTGCCCGACCTTTTCGTCACCCGTGAGGACCGCGACCTCGACTTCGTCCTCTGCGCCTTTCGATTCGAGGAGGCGGTCGTACTGCGCCAAGGCACCCAAAATAGCGTTCGTGTCGCTTTCTTCCGGGTCCGCCATCCCGAGTTTGAGGGCCGCGGTCAACACGTTCCTTCGGTTGACCACAGGACCGCGAATGGACGTCTTGTTGCCAAGGTCATCGTCGCGGTCAACGGTCAGCACGAGGATGCGGTCCATGGTCGGCTCTGATGCGACGAGAGCGTTCCCTCCCTTCAAGACCTGTGTCGAATCATGTCAGCAGGAACGGAACTTCGCTCCCTTGGCACCTTCCGGCGCATCAACCGTCGGTTGGCGGCGGAGCGTCGTGCTGCACGACAGCGGCTGCTTCCTCTTCCATGCGCTGCTTCCAGCGCTGCTTTGAGCGCACGTACTTCA
This sequence comes from Methanobacteriota archaeon, assembly GCA_002722135.1. Taxonomy (GTDB): domain Archaea; phylum Thermoplasmatota; class Poseidoniia; order Poseidoniales; family Poseidoniaceae; genus MGIIa-L3. Next base: position 62,818 of record PBKJ01000023.1, read on the forward strand.
GCGGATGCGTCAACCATTCGCGGTCGCACAAGCGGTCGTCGCCGGGCAGGACAGGGCAGTTGTGGTTGACCTTCAACTTCGCACACCCGGCCGGCGTGTAGCCCTGTTCGTAGACGTGACCGACCTGGTAGGTGGTGGTGGCTTCGCTGAAGTCTGGAGCGCCACGGAAGAAGTCCACCGTGGTGGTCTGAGGCAATTCCATGGTCGACCCCATGGAGGCGAGGAACACACGGCCGAAGTGGTTCACGTTCACTCCATTGGCCAAATCGGCCACGATGCGGCGCATGCAAGGTGGCCAATCTTCCTCGTCCACACCGGCCAGTGCGATGCTTTGTTGCACACGTGCTTCCATCAGGTTGCGGACGATGCCGATGGGCAGGGCGAGGCGTGACGCCAACTCATCGTTGACCTCGGCCACTTTTTCGAGGGCATCGGCTTCAATGCCCGCTTTGATGCGCTCCCTGAGCAGTCGAGCCACCTTGGCCGACGAGCTGTACTGGGCCTCGCTGTGAAGTCGGATGCTGCCTTCGGACAGCTCGGTGTTGGCCAAGCGCCAACGGTCACCGGTGATCTTCGGGCACACCTCGATGAAATCGGCCATGCCAACGGTCCATTCGAGGTGCGGCAAGGCCGTGCCTCGCTCACCGCGCCCGCTGGGACCGCGGTGCTCGCGCGAGTGGATGTCGGACATGTACGTCCTTGCGACCACAGGCAGGGCCCGCTCGTCGTTTCTCAGCAAGCGCTCGGCGCGCTGAGCTTCGGCCAGCGCCCATCGGGCGACAAGCCGCTCGTCGCGGGTGGCGCACACGACCAACCGAGCGTAGTAGAAGGAAAAGGCCTCGATGAGGCGTCCATTTTCACTGTGCAGGTCTCCACCGGACAGGCTGACGCCCTCCTCGGCCTCGACGGTCTCGATGAGACGGATCCTGGCCCGCGCTCGAGCCGGTTCCATGAAGCTCCCTTCCAGCAATTCATCGAGCGTGATGCGGTGTTCACCGGCCAAGGCCGAAATCCATGGCGAGGCCTGCGGCAGGAAGGGATAGCGTGCCAACGTCACCACGTCATCGACGGGTTCTGGCTCGCGTGGAACAGGCACGCAAAGGCACGGGTGGCCACCGCTTATCATCCTTCGACGCCAACCGCCCGCTTCAAGGACCGACGACGTTCGTGGACGTCCGTGTTCCCTCCCGCTGCACCGCCCCTGCTGGCCGTGCAGGACGAGGTTCGTGCGGCCTTCGGTTGGTCGGTGGAGGATGACCAAAACAGCGCGCTGGCGCTGCATGCACAGATGTCTGCGGTCGCCCCTTACGGCGTTGAGGGCTGGGCCGCTCAGGCCCGTGACGCGGCCCTGCGAGATCTGCTCGCACGCTGTCGCGCAGCATCCCGCGTGGTGGTGGTTGGCGCTGCAGCGACCGTCGAGGACGTGAATGCCGCGGCAGGGCCGGAGACCATCTTCGTCGCCGCAGACGGAGCGGCAGGCGCGGTACCGGATGTGTTCCCGCTGGTGGCCGTGGTCAGCGACCTTGACGGTGGCGTTCATCTCCACGATGCGGTGCAGCGCGGCGTGACGGTCGTGCTGCATGCGCATGGCGACAACCGTGAGGCGTGGAAGAACCACCTTGCAGCGTGGGCCAAAAAGAGCAACCCGCCGCGTCTCGTGCTGACCCATCAGGTGCCTGAAACCATCGAGGGCATGCACAATCCGGGTGGGTTCACCGACGGGGACCGTGCCGTCTGTTTGCTTCGATGGATGGGGGTGAGCGACGACCGCCTGACCTTCGTGGGGTTCGCCATGGACCGTGTTGGCGCGTGGTCCGGCACCACCGATCCTGCACGAAAATTGGAGAAATTGACGTGGATGGCCGAGGTTTTGCAACGTCTCGACTTGATGCAACACGCCTTGCCGATGGACGAGACCTCATAGCCAATGGATTCACGTTCGTTCGATATGGCCGAGACAGGACTCCTTCGCGGGGTGCTGATGTGGGCGGTCGCCATTGCCGTGGTCAACGTGGCGTGGGCGTTGGTGGTGGACGGTGAAGCCGTCCGGGAACTCAACGACGCCGACCACCCCTTCCAGGACAGCGTCCCCATTCCCGTTCAGGGCCTGCTTGGTGCCGAAGGCCCCCTTCCGGCCGTGTTTGAGGCCGAGTTCGAACACTTGGCCGACCCGACCGCTGAGGTCGGATGGTCCATCACCTCGGCTGACGGGGCCCTGATTGCGGGCTGGAACGGAACCGTGCAAGAGGGGGCCAGCGGTTGGGAAGGCACGCTTCCGCCCGGAGACTACGTCCTGACCAGCTCCGGTCCTGATCAGGTCGTGGCGTACATGACCCTCACGCTGGAGCCGCTTGGCCCCATGCGGGTGGAGGGCCACCTCTTCGCCACCTTGGGCCTCATCGTCATCGCTTTCGCCGACCGAGGCATCCGACGCTGGTTGGATTCCCGAGAATCCAAGGGTGTTGGGGAATCCATCCCCATCGGGTTTCGTGGCGTGCGGCCGCTGGTTGACGAAGATCCGGTTCACGTCGACGGGCAGTGGAGCCCTCCTGTTCGCGGATGATCACAAGAAATCAGCCAAGGACATCTGGCGCGCCCGATCGTTGTTGAACAGGCTGTCCACAGAGGAGGCCAGCCATTCGACGTTCTGTCGGGTGTAGGTGTCCACGCCGTACGTTTCCATCACGTGCCGTGTGACTTCGATGTACTTCCGCACGGCACCTTCGGAGACCGTGAGGGCAAGGTTACCGCCGCACTGGTCACCTTCGGAGCGGGACACGCCGTGTGCAGCGAGTCCACGGCCGCCGACCTTGGTCAGCTGGATGCATTTTCCCGCCAGTGGCATACGACGGTAGGAATGGCCGCACTTCACGCACCTCACCTTTTGGCGTGCGTAGGCGTTGAGGTTGCCACGCAAATCCGGCAAAAAGTGCGAGCGAATCACGCTGCTGGCCACCAACCGAATGTCCACGCCACGTAACCTGTGCCCCAAATCCAACTGTCCGTTCATCTTGTCGATCATCGTCTCGAGGGTCTTGTACGCTGAAAGCGCAGGCCCACGGTCCATGGCCTCGCAATCGTGCGTGTAGCCGTATCCGCGAACGGCCGCCACCGTGCCAAGTCGGCGTTCAGCGATGTCCATCATCTCGATGACGGTCTTTGGGTGGGGCTGTTGCTGCGTGGCTTCGTAGAAGGCCGCTTCGTAGTACCATGCGCAATCCACGTTCAGGGCTTCCTTGTCCACTTCCGTCGGATTCAGACGAGTGGTGAGCACCAGGGGAGCGTCCATCTGGCCGCCACGGTTGGCGGGCAGGATGTCGCGGCTAAAGTTGAGCAAACCGTCCATGAGGAGCATGATGGCGTCCTCGTCGCCGTCGCAGTTGCGACGCTTGGCGGCATGGAACAAGGGGTGAGCGTAGCCACCAGAACAGTCCGCCCAGCCGATGATGCGCGACAACACACCACCAGAGGTGTGGGGCGCAAGGGCACAAATGAGGTGGCCGACCAAGTCTTCTGGCGTGCGGACGTTGTAGAAAGCCGGCATGTCGTAGAATCGGACCAGCAGGTCATCGATGAAAGCCGCCGTGCGGAGGAAGAATTCCTTGGCGTTGGCGGCGACGATGAAATCCTGTGGGAACATTTCCAGCACCTGGTCGTCACGTTCGAGCGGCGCGCCCATGTGATCGTGGGTGTACCCAAGGTCCAGCAAAGCGGGAACACTGGTGCCGATTTCCCCAGGACGGAAGTGGGTGACGGGCACGTCGCTCATGTCGTAGCGAACCGTTCCGTCACGGAAGACAGGGAGGGTGTGGTGAGCGCGCAGGATGCCCTTTTCGATCGGCTCGGGCGTCTGGTTCCTGCTGTTCAGGGTCTTGACGCACTTGACCTGCTTCGGCAGCCGATCAAGGCCCAAACGGATGCGCGCGTCCTCAAGCAGGGTGTCGAGTTCAATGGTCTGAAGTTCACCCCTCCGACGCGCGTCTGCACGCGCGTTGCCGGCCATCTCGGTGGGTCCACCACAGGTTTCTCCGGCCCTGGGCCGGCCCATGTCGTCCACCCTTCGGTGGTGGCAGTTCAGGTGCGGGCTCTCTTTCCCGCACACCGTGCAGATGCGCCGTCCGACCTGCACGCGGATGCTGCGCTTTTCCTCCGCGTTGGCCAGCAGCCGCTGAGCCCCGCCGTTCAGGTCGATGGGGAACAGGGCGTGGGACATCGGACTCATCACCCGCGCAGCGGCTTTCTCAGGACGGCCCATGCGGCAACCCACACGGACCGGAGCGCTGTGTTCCCACCGCAAGCGGGACATTCGACGCACGAGGGGGAGCAATCCGTCCACGGCCTGATCGTCCTCCAAGGACTGCGCGGCGTGGTAGGCCTTCGGGTCCGCAGGACCCGGGTCCGGCACTTCAGCCGCAGCTTGACGCCCGACGTCGTCGGTTTCGGCAATGCCCAGGCCCCGCTGACGGGCGTCGGTTTCCGCAGCAATGCGCACCGTCGCCCGCTCCTGATCGAGGGCGCGGTAGCGCGCTCGCTCCTCTTCGAGCAGGGCTGCGGCGTTGCGTAAGTCGGCGATGTGCCGCTCTACGGCCGTGGCCATGTCCTCGACGGCGAGCGGCTGTGCACCTTCGCTGGCGAAGCCAAAGCCTTCCAACATCGCTTCCCAACCGCCGGTGAGGAGCAGGTCCTCGCCGTCGTGCCGATGCTGCACACCGAGCAGGAGGGCTGCGCCCTTGGCCAGACCGTGCTGGAGGAAGGTCCACCATTCCGGCGTCCCTCCTGCAAAGATGCCCTCCTCCGGGCGGACCGATGGCCCTGGGACGTCCCGCGAGCCTGCTTCAGGTTCGACCTCAGGCCGCAACTCGTCCATTACGTCGGCCGACCAGTTGGACACGCCACCCGCAATCCGCAGCACGCGCTGACCGTCTCCGTCTTCGATGGAGGCCCCAGACAAGAGGTCGAGCCATGCCGGCATCCATTCGATGGGCAGGTCGAGGAACCACGGGTTGTTGGGCGGCGCCATGGAGGTGCCGAACCGCAGGGCGACGCCCTTCGCTTGAGCCCACGTCAGCGTTTGGCGACGCAGCCACGGATGCCATGCGTTGCGGGCCAGCGCCCGGGCCGCATCGTCGTCGCCCAGCGCGCGGCCGGGCACATTGTCCGGCATGTCCGAGCGGGAACATTCCAACAAGGCCGCAAGGTCTGCGATGTCGTCCTCTGTGGCCAGCGCGTTGAGCATGTCGGAGGCCCACCAGTCGGTGGTGTAGCCGGCAGGCACCAGCGACTTGTTGTTCTCCATGAATTCGCCGTACCCCAACACCAACTCGCCGTTGTCCCAGACCGAGGCCACATCCTCGCGCAAAGCAAGGTAGGCGTTCAGATCGTCAATGCGGCGGAAGGAACCGTTGCGCAGGATGACCCAGGGTCCTTCGCTTTCGTCGCATGGCGTGATGGCGCAGGCTTTGCCAGGGCGCTCGATTTTCATCTGCGTCCCGACGGTGATGAAGTCGTCCATGGCGGCCATGCAGGCGGGGTTGGCGCTGGCCGCGGCCAAGCCTGAAGGACGAGCGCGGCCGTACCTCAAGCGAAATCCGCCGGCCTCCAAAGGCGCGCCAAAAACCGGCCGGCCGGCGATGATGTCGTTCATGAATTTGGAAATGGGAGCGACCTGACGGGACGTGAACCCCTTCCCGCCCCCTTCTTCCTTCTCCTTTCCTTTGGCGGCGAACTTGGAAATGAAATCCCAGCCGGGCACCTTGAGGCGCTCGGTGTGCTTCTGAATCTTCGGCGCCTTCAGGCACATGCCCTCACCGATGACCAGCAACACGCCGCCCCGAATGCGGGTGTCGTCCACGTTGCGCACGCGTCCGTAGCCGGCGCACTCGATACGTTCGGTGGACTCACCGTTGATCATGATGGGGCAGGCCCGCACGATCTCTTCGATTTCAGCGGGGGAAGGGCGGTACTGGAGGTTGCCGCGGAAAAGTCCGAACTCCTCCTTGACGCGCTCCACTTCGGGGTCGGTCGGCTTGTAGGGGTCGATGCCCAATTCCCGCCGGATCATGTCCGCGATGAGCACGGCCAGGGCTTGCGCGGTTCCACCCGCTGCGCGGATGGGGCCGGCAAAGTAGACGGAGACAAAAGACGAGCCGTCGACGTTGCTCAGCAAACGGACCTCAGAGATGCCTTCGAGCGGGGCGACCAACACGGCTTCGGTGAGGACCGCCAAGCCGACGCGGAGGCCCACGTCAATGCTCTTGACCATGTCGTACCCGTTGTCACGGAAGGCCGCAGCGACCTTTTGGGCCATCAAAATGGACGTCGTTTCACGGTCGTGTTCCGCCAGCATCGCACGGATGTCGTCGGCCACCGGGTGGCCGTCAAGGTGCTCGACGAGCAGCTTCTCGGTTCGGCTGGCCAGGTCAGCCGCCCGGGGTATCTCAACGTGGTCGCGGGGATCGAAGCGCTTGGCACGCGCCGCTTCTGCGATGGCATAGGCTTCCTCGGTCCGCTCGTCCAGCCACAGGTGGTACCGCTCCATTTCTGCTTCCAAGCGGGCCACGTCAAGCCCGAGCAGCGGGTCATGGTGTGGGGCGCCGACAGCCTCGGTCGACGCCATAGACGAACAGTCCGGGCGACCGTTCATCAATCCAACGTCGTGGTCTCTCCAACCGTTCGCAGCAACGTTTTTTGGAAAACCTGCGAATTGGAGACCATGAAACACCCCTTTCGTTCCATCAATGTGCTCACGTTCTCTCTGCTGCTGATCCTGACCGGGTGCATGGGAGCGATTCCAGAAGAGACCGACCCGATTGGGGACGCAGATGCTCAGGATTCAGGCACGCCCACAACTGGGTCAGTGACGCATACAAACGCCCCTGCAGTCTCCCTTAATTGGAACACCGTAGACTCAGTGAATTACAACGCCACTGGCGTCATGGAATCGGTGACCATGTCGGTGTATCACGCGGCTGTTGACGCCGACGGCGATATCCTCGAGATGGGATATGACCTCGACTTGGACGGCACGATTGATGTGAACGTCACTGCGATGCATGGATGGACCACGTTCAACCAGACATCTGCTAGTTTCGTTGAACACTCCACGGATCGTGTGAATGTCACCACGGTCGCTTTCATCGCACGGGATTCGACTGGATTGGCTGGAACGGAATTGATCAGTGAAACCGTCCCGGTTTGGTGGACAGGTACGACTCTGTACAACATTTTCGACACTGAAGATGCTGGTGGCGACCTCACCGACGGCACCGATGACAACCTGGTCCGCGTCACCATGACGCAGGGCAGTGACATCAACTGGGCCTCTGTGAACGTGAAGATTAGCGTCAACA
>PBKJ01000024.1 GCA_002722135.1 Methanobacteriota archaeon
AGGTTCAGGCTCTGGTTCAGGCTCTGGTTCAGGCTCTGGTTCAGGCTCTGGTTCAGGCTCTGGTTCAGGTTCAGGCTCTGGTTCAGGTTCAGGCTCCGGCTCCGGCTCAGGCTCCGGCTCTGGTTGAGGATCGGCGGTTGGAGGCCCGGTGGGTGGGCCGGTGGGTGGGCCGGTCGGCGGTCCTGCGGGCGGCGGCCCTCCTGGGCCCTTGCTCGGCGGCCCTCCCGGTGGACCGCCGGGGGGTCCGGTTGGAGGGCCTGACGGGCCGTCAGCAGCAGCCGGTTGACCCATGCCGGCCAACGTTCCGAAGGCGGCAGCAACGGCATCGTCAGCCGCGGCTTGTTCTGCGGCTTCCTTGGCTTGCGTGGCGGAAGGTGGACGAGCCGGCATGAGAACCGAATTTGACACGGTGAGAGCGGCTTAAATATCGGTTCCCTCACGGGACGCCTGCCTGCCCGTTTGGTGTAGAGGTTATCATGCAGGATTGTCATTCCTGCGACCCGGGTTCAATTCCCGGAACGGGCGCCTTCACGAACCACGCTTGTGGACGAAGTTGTCGCCACAAACACGGCACCAAACCTTGATGCCGTCGGGACGTGGTGTGGCCCCTGCAATGTCGATGGTGACGCCACACTTGCAGCGCACGGTGGTTTCCATGGTTTGGGGGAGCGGTGGGCGCCTCAAGAACCCGTCGTCGTGTGCACCACAAGGCGAACCATCGTTCGCGTGGTGCTGAAGCCCTTGGTGGCCTGAACGCTGATGTCGTGCAGGCGTCCAGCATTGGAGAACGTGGACGCCAGTCGATCAGAAAGCGTCGTTTCCTCATGCCGGTCGATGACGGCCCAACCGATCACCAAAGCATCGCTGGAAAGAAGCGGGAGCAGGTGACTGAGGTGGTCGAGCCCCTCATGTGGGAGGTTGACGAAGAGCACGTCGGCTTGGGCAAGGAGGGCGTTGTCGTTGGCCCAAGCGCGGCCGTCGCCATCGCGAACAACCAACGTTGCGTTGGGATGAGCGCTTCTGGAGATGGCGTGCTGCAAATTCTCGCGCAGGTAGGGGATGGCGGCGCCGTTGAGGTCCCCCACAACGGCGGTCTCTACCGCGCCATGGGCGAGCGGTAGACCCAGGTTCGGCCCGACACCGGCATACGGATCGTGCACCACGAGGCGACGACCAAGGCGCGTCCTGTGCGCTTCAATGAGGTCCATGGCCGCTTGTCGCTCCCCGCTGAGGCGCGCGCTGAAGTAGGCCGTGCTCGGGTCGAGCGTGTACGCAAGTCCGTGTTCTTTGACGGTCGTGACGGTGCTTTGATTGCCGTCCCTTGACAAGACAACACGGAGATCTCGAACGCGAAACTGCCCCGTGACGCCCCCGTCCACACAGACCAGGCGGACGTGGGGGAACTGATCGAGCATGGCCTGAGCGATGGCCTGCTCATAGGGCTCGGCCTCGGGCTCGAGTTTGACCAGCAAGACGTCCCCTTGAACTTCATGCGCGGTCGGAAGGAAGGGTCCGATCTGTTCCAACATCGCAGCGTCAAGGCGTTCGCGCCAGTGCTGGGGGCCGCGTTCCAGCGACGAGCGTTCCACCGTCGCATGCCCCTCGTACCATGATGAGCCGGTTTCGGGTGCAGCATCGGTCAGTGGAACCAATCGATGGTCGCCGTCGGCTTGGATGCCGACGCCTGCGGCCAACCATCCCTCAGCAAGCAAACGGTCCCGCCATTGTGCGGTCGCTTCGCTCGGCACCCTCAAATGACGCATGCCGCTCATGGGGACCACCGGTCAGGACGGCATCAGCATGACGGTCGAGTTGCCCCAATCCGGTTTGCTCCTTGTGGGCCTCGGCCCAGGTGGTCTTGCCGGCATGACCCTCGCGGCCATTGAAGCCGCAACGGCCGCGGACCACCGCTGGTACGAAGCCTACACTGCGCTGTGGCCAGAGGCAGACCTCGCTGCCCTCGAAGCTCGCGTCGGCCCCATCGAACGGGTCATGCGACCGGACGTGGAACACCCTACGCGCCTGTTCGAGCTTGCGCAGGGCGACCTCGTCGCACTGCTGGTGGTTGGAGACCCGCTGCAGGCCACCACGCACGTTGACCTCCAACTGCGGGCCCAGGAGGAGGGCATCCCGTGCCACGTCCTCCACGGTCTGAGCATCACGGGGATGGTCACGGGCGCGGCTGGGCTGTCGAACTACCGCTTCGGGCGCCAAACGACGCTCACCTACCCGCACGGTTCGTGGATCGCCACGTCGCCGTTGGAGACCATCGCCGTCAACCGCCATCTCGGACTTCACACCCTCGTGCTGCTCGACCTTGATCCGACGGGCGCGGGTACCGGCGACCAACGCCCAATGCGCCCTGAAGACGCCCATGCAAGCCTGCACCTGATGGCAGAACGTCTGGCCGAACGGCCCGCGGAAGAGGGGGGCACCTCCTCGCTTTCTGCTGAAGCGATCGAGGGCCTCGACGTCGGCACTTGGACGGTGGTGCTGTGCGCCGACGTCGGCACCGCCGACGAGGCCTTCGTGACCACGACCGTCGACGGCTTGCCTGCGGAACGAGGAGGGCGCCTGAATTGCCTGCTCGTTCCCGCAGCGGTCGAAGGCGTCGAAGCCGCGGCCATCGCCCGTTGGCAGAGGTCCTGATTCTCTCTCCTTTCGCGCGGAAGCGTTGATGGGGAGGAGGAGTGTGGTTGCAACAATGAGCAACGTCGTGATGCTCCTGTCCTTCCTGCTCTTCCTCGGCTTTTTCGCGGCCGTGGGTCTCTCGAGCATGCGCGTCAAGGAGGACACCACGGACGATTACCTCGTCGCGGGACGTGGCATGCACCCGGCCTTGGCCGCCCTCTCCGCGGTCAGCACGTGGAACAGCGGCTACATGTTCATCGGTTTCATCGGGTTCACCTATGCGGTTGGCTATTCGGCCATCTGGATCGGGTTGGCCTCCACCGTCGGTCAAGTGATTGCTTGGATCTGGCTCTACAAGTACATCCAGCAAGAAGCCCACTTCCGTGGTGTGCGGTCTTTGTCGTCCTTGGTCGCAAACGTGACCGGCGCGCCCGAAGCAAAACTTGCCGCCGTGCTGTCCGTCGTCTTCCTTTCCGTGTACGCCGCGGCTCAGTTGACCAGCGGCGGCAAGGCCCTGTTTGCCATGATGGGATGGGATCCCGTGCTGGGCATCCTGATTGGATTCGTCCTCGTGGTGGCCTACTGCTATGCGGGCGGCATCCGGGCCTCGATTTGGACGGACGCTGCACAATCATGCGTGATGATCATTGGGACCGTCATGCTCTGCTGGGTGGCGCTTGGCCAGGTCGGCGGATTTGGTGGCCTGCACACCAAACTCGCCACTGAAAACCCAATGCTCACCGGACTTGTACCGCCCAACTTGGCGCTGGGCGTGAGCCTGTGGGTCTTCGCCTTCTTCCTCGGCGGGCTCGGTGTTGCAGGGCAGCCGCAAGTGGTTTCGCGCGTGATGACGCTCGGGTCCGACAAGGAACGCAAGCAGGCGATGGTGTGGTTCTTTGTCTGGCAAACCCCGTTCATTGCCCTCATGTTGGTCATTGGATGGGCCAGCCGCGTCGTGTTCACACAAGACGGATTTGACGCTGAGCTTGGGCTGCCGACCCTCGCCATGGAAGTGCTTGGCCCCTTCTGGGCCGGGCTCATCTTGGCCTCCATCTTCGCTGCAACCATGTCCACGGCCGACAGCCAGGTGCTCGCGTGCACGGCTGCCGTGACCGACGACATCCGTCCGGAATGGAGCCAAGACCACAGCACGACGAAGAAAGTCACCTTGGTGATGGCCATGTTCGCGACGGTCATTTCCCTCGGTGGCCTTTACGTTCCAGGCGGAGACTCCGTGTTCTCACTCGTTGTGCTGGCCGTGTACGGCCTCGGCGGCATCTTCGTGCCGATGCTGATCATCCGGTGGGCTGGGTATCAACCGGACACCCGCCACTCGGTCACGATGATGATCGCCGCCCTCGTTGGCGTCATCGTGTGGCGCTTGCTTGGCCTCAACGAACACGTCTTCGAATCGATTCCGGGCATGGGCATGGCCTTCCTTGCACACTTCATCGACCACGCGTACCGCGTCAGGGACGGCTCCCCGCTTGGACGCTATGAGGTGCCCTCCGGACGAGCCATCGGTATCGCCGCCCTTGTCATCCTCGCCCCAGCCGCCGCGGCCGAGGGCGCATACCTCCTGCGCGACACGCCCGATGCGCCCGGTGCTGCAGCGTCGTGGTCCATTGAAGGCACCCTTGAGTTCATTGAAATCGGATCTGGCGAGGAATTCGTCGCGGACGGTCAGACCGTCCCTGTTGAGGTTCACAGCGATGGAGCCGGTGGGGCCGCGGACGGGCGAAACGTCGTGGGCATCATCGCGACCTTGGTCTATGACGAAGACGAAACGGCGGGCGGCCCAGGTTGTGCGGCCCCCGGAGCCGCAGATGCTGCACCAGACACCATCAGCGGCTTGCTTCAGCGGGCGGAGCGTTCCCAGAGTGCTGAAGGCCAAAACGTCGAGGGGAGCACGGCCTCCCACGACGTCGCCATCGATTGGTTCGACCGTGCCTTGTATGATGCCGGTGGCGCAGAGAACATCACGGAGGCCGACCTGCGGGCGGCGCTTGATGGAGGCGACACAGGCTTCGGCCCGTCAACCCTTGACCTGAGCGTGACCGTCGCCACGGGAGGGGGTGCCTTGTGCAACCACCAAGACGACGGTGAAACCGTTCAGTGGAGCGTTTCGCTCGTGGTGCTCGACTACACATTGACCAAGGCAGAAGGGTGAGAAAGCCTCATTCCACACGCCACCCGCCATGCACTGAGGCAGACCGATGGCACGTGCACCCCAGGTCGAGTTCCCCGGCAAAAAGCGCCAGCGGGTTCGGATGCGGGGCACGAAGCACGCCAACGAAGACACGGCGAAGCGTTTGCGAAGGAACCTCGACCGCTTGCTCGAACACCCGGAGCGCGCCCTGCCCGAATTGACGGGCTCGGTTCGACGAGGATGGCGGCGCGATCCAATCGAGCGGACCATGAAGGAAATCGATCAGGTCGTTCAACGTCGCAGCGACACGGCGTGGCTCAAGAAGCGCATGCTCGCAAGGCGCGGTGACCACATCGCAAAGGCCCTCGCAGGCAGTTTCCATGCCGCTCACGACGCCGAAATCTCCACGGTCGGGAAGTACCAAAATTCCGCCTTTGGCAGCGGGTCATACATCCGCAGAGGGGACGGAAAGCAGGCCTACCTCGCCAGCCTGCAGAACCACAGCAACATCACGCTCCGCATGCTGGCCTGGGAAGAACATGCTCGACGTGGTCTCCACTTCTTCTCATGGAGCGACGGGTTCGTGTGCACAGGAAGGGACACCACGCCTCCTGAAGGCTGGTTGGATGACGTGCTGGAACGCTCACGCTTCACGTTCACCACCACGACCGTCGATGGCGTCACCGTCCATCACACCGAAGGTATCGATGCGGCCGTGGTCGCCAACGACGAGCACAACGTCACCGGATACATCCGGCTGGTGTTCCACCACGGTCCAATCGTGGCCATCGATCTCGACGCCGTGGGCACGGCCGGTGAGAAAGACAAGGCCTTCGTCCACCACCTTGCGATGTCCATGCTGCCGCCGATCCTTCCTCGCTTGGTCGATGTGGAAGCACGTTGGTCACCTGAGGGGTGGCCGTCTGACAAGGCGCTGCCACAAGACTGCGTGGACGGCATGGACCGCTTGCTGGATGCTTGGCAAGGCCTGACCCTCAACGAGGGGATGCTCGCAGGACGGCTGAAGGCCGAGGTGTTGACCAACCTCGAGCACGGGTTGGTGTTGGACGACCGCTGGTCCGACGGCAAGAGCATCGACGACGTGGTCGAGCATCTCGCAGGCCTTGGGGGCACCGAAGACGAAACTGTGTTCGCTGCGGCCATGCTCACGGCCCGGATGGCGGTTGGTGGCGGCATCATCGACACGCGCGGAGAGTTGCGGGAGCGTGACGAAGGCGCCTTGCTCGTCACCAAAGGTGCCAGCCTCAACGCCATCATGGGTGCCCTTTGGGCCGACCATCACGAGGACGGTCTGGTTGGACTTGGGCTCAAAGGCGACGATCTAGCGGCCATCCTCGCTTCGGTGGACGGTCGCCCGAAATCCTTCGGCGCCTTCCTTCGCGGTTTGGACGATGCTCGCGCGGCAGCACGACGCGAAGCACGGTTTCCGCACCGGCGTGGCCAGCTCAAGGGTCCACTCGGCCTTGCGCATGACCTCGTCCTGACCGCGTTGTTGGACGGGGGCGGTCGAGCGCAAAAGGCGGCTTGTGACCGTCACGACGACGTCGAAGAAGCAGCAGCGGCCTGGGCCTGGCTGCTTGCTGCAGACCGCCACACGGGCCAAGAATGGCATTTTGAGCCGGTGGCGCGGGACCGTGGTGGTGCGTGGTCAACCGCCGCCCGAGCACTCATCGATGCTGGCAAGGCACTGCTCGAGGACGAGGAGGACGGTCACAGGGAAGCTTTCGAAACCGCCCTTGCGAACCTCGCGGCAACCATGGGCGTCGCTGCACCCTGAGGGTCAGGCCAGCACAAGGTAGACCGCCACGCCGACGAGAGCGAGGCCGAAGATTTGGTTCAAGGCTCGACCGGATCGCTCCGAGGTGAACAGGGAGCGAAGGTAGGACCCAAACGCAGCCCACGTGAGCACGGCCGGCCAACCAAAAGAAAGGTTGAGCAGCACGAGCAGCACCTTCGCCAAGGCGCCGCTGCCGAAGACTTGCCCGAAGGTCGTCATGAGAACGAGGAAGTGAATCCATGCCTTTCCGTTCACGATTTGAAGCATGAAGCCCGTTGTGAACCCCAGCCGCTCATCGACGTCCTCTGTTTTCAGGGAAGAGCTGCGCATGACGCTCACGCCGATGGACGCGATGTACAGCGCGCCAACCACTCCAAGGTAGCCGAAGAAGGTCTGGTGCTGTTCGATGGTGCTGGTGGTCAAGCCAATGAGGATGCCCAGCAGGGACCAGCCGACGCCCATGCCAAGGATCAGAGGCAGCGAGGCTTGCACACCGAATTTTGAGCCGTGAGCGGCGCAGAGGATGTTGTTCGGGCCTGGTGTGAAACACATCGGGACGATGAAGGCCAGCGCCGCGATCAGCAACTCCGTGTCCACGCATGACCCTCCGGTCATGCATCAAGGGCTTGGGCGATGTCCTCCCACAAGTCCTCCACGTCTTCGATGCCGATCGACATGCGCACAAAGCCCGGAACAATCCCTGCTTCCATGCGAACGTCTTCTGGCACCGCGCCGTGGCTTGAATTGAAGGGGCACTCGATGAGCGATTCAATGCCGCCGAGGCTGGTCGCTTCGTAGATGATGTTCAGCTTCCTCATGAAACGCAAGGCTGCAGCATCGCCTCCCTTGACCACGAAGGCGACCATGCCTGATCCCTTGGGCAACACGCGCTGGGCCACCTCATGGTCGGGATGGCTCTCGAGTGAGGTGTGGTACACCCGCTCGATGGCGGGGTGCTGTTCAAGGCGCGCAGCGACGGTGGCAGCGTTGCTGCAGATGACCGGCATGCGCACGTGCAGCGTGCGCATCCCACGCTCGAGAAGGTAGCATGCGTGGGGGTCAGGAGAGGCTCCAAAGTGCACTTTTTGCATGAAAACCTTCGCGATCAAATCGGCGCGCCCCACCACCGCTCCGCCGATGATGTCGCTGTGCCCGCCCAGGTACTTGGTGGTGGAATGGATGACCAAGTCAACCCCGTAATTCAGCGGATTGCATCCCCAGGGGCTGGCAAAGGTGCTGTCGATGACGGTCAGGAGGTTGTGTCGTTTCGCAACCTCCACCATGGCCGGAATGTCGCAGACCTTGAGCACGGGGTTGGTCAGGGTCTCGATGTAGAGCATCTTGGTGTTGGGCTGGATGGCCGCCTCATAGGAGGCGGGGTCGCGCATGTCCGCCAACGTGACTTCTACACCGAAGCGGGTCAATTCACTGTTCAGCAAGCCGTAGGTCCCACCGTAGATGTCCGGGCTGGCCACGATGTGGTCCCCCGCGTTCAACAAGCCGAGGAACACCGACGAAATGGCGCCCATTCCGCTCGCAAAAATCTCGGCGTCCTCGCCGCCTTCCATCGCGCGAAGTTTTTGTGCCACAGCGTCGCTGTTGACCGAGGAAATGCGGGAATACAGCAGGGTGTGCTGAGCGCCAGCCGCCCATCCTGCATACCGTTCGTCGGTTAGCTTGTAGGTCGAGGACTGGAAAATTGGCGTGTTCACCGCGTCGCCAACGTGTTGGGTTCCTGCGTGCACGGCGTTCGTGGCAAAACGGCGCTCGGTCAGCGGCGCGTCGGAGCCGCCGGTCGTGGAGTTCGTTTCGCCGCCTGCCATGCCATGGCTCTTGCGATGAGGGACTTGAACGATGCGTTCATTCACTCGGCCTCATTCTTCCTCGTCTTGGCTGGTCAATTCAACCATCAGGTTGCCAACGACGAGCAGTCCTCCACCAACAAGGATCCACGGCGTCCACCCGACCAAGCCAAGCACGAGGCCATACAGCGTGGCCCAGACCGGTTCCAAGGTGTAGATGATGGCCGCGCGTACGGGTTCCAAATGACGTTGGTAGAGGTTGAGGATGCCAAGGGCCACCAAAGACCCGAGCAAACCAAGGCACAGCAGCGGGATCAGGACCCCATCGACCCGAAGAACGCCGACCAAGTCCGCTGCTCCGCTGCCGGGCTTCGTGGTGAGCAGCGCGAGCGCCATGGCCAAGACGGCCACGGTGACGAAAGAGGTGAAGGTCAGGGCCAGCGGATCCATCCGCGTCGTGTACCGCTGCGTCAACAAAATGTGAACGGCAAAGCACACGGCGCAGAAGACGGTGATGACTTCCGCCCAACCCCACGTCAGGTGCGGTGGTCCCTCGATGAAACCGGCGCCGAGGGTCGCCAGCAGCACACCGAACCAGAGCAGCCTCGACGGTCGTCCCTCACCGAACAGGTTGGACAACAGCGCCGTGCTGACGACGTACAGGGAGGTCAGAAATGCGGACGTGGAGGGTTCCAGCTCGCCAAGGGCCGTCATCTGGGCCAAGAAGCCGGCGAGGAGCGCGAGCCCAAGGGCGAGCCCTGCGGTCCACACGTCTGGATTTCCGAGGTGCCTGCGGACGGACGGGAACAGCGGCAGGACGGCCGCGGCCAGCATGAACCGAGACGAGACAAGGAAGGCAACCACGGACGTGGTTCCGATGCGGTCCAAATCCACCTCCAAGGCGAGCATGATTTCGCGCATCCAGATGAAGGTCGCTCCCCAGACCAGGGTGACCAACAACAGCATCCACGTTGCCCGACGGCGTACGGCTGAGGTCGGGTCCACGCGTGCTTGACATGGGCCAAGGGTGTGAACGTTCCGCGCCAGCGCAAGGACCAACCTCAAGGAATGCCGGCCATGCCCCCTCCTCATGCGCTCGTGGGAGGGTCCAATCGAGACCGGCCCGGTGCCCGAGGACGGGGCTGACTTCGACGCCATTGTCGTCGGTGGAGGCCCCGGTGGATCGGCTGCGGCGGGGTACCTCGCGATGAAGGGCCAACGGGTGTTGCTCATCGAGAAAGGCGTCTGGCCGCGCGACAAGGTCTGCGGTGATGCCGTGGGCGGAAAATCGCTGTCCCACGTGGCCGCGCTCGGCGTGAAGCCACGGCTCGAAGCCACGCCGCATTTCCGCGTAACGGGCATCGTCTTCTCAAGCCCCAAAGGCAACAGCGTGCGCGTTCCCCTCCCAGAGGAAGACGTGGAGCGCCTCGAGGCGGGGTATGCGCTACCTCGCGCCCAATTCGATCACCTCATGTTCGAGCGCTCGACAGAACTTGTGCTGGAGGCCGGCGGAGCCGTGGTCCAAGGCGCCGACGTTCGCGCGGTGCTCTTCGACGACGGTCAGGGCGGCGAGGACCCCGGCGCGGGAAGCGGTGAAGCACGAACCGTGCGGGCCGTCGAGGTGCGCCTCGGTGGGCGCCAAGGCGAGACCTACACGTGGCACAGCCGGGAAGTGGTTGGGGCTGCTGGATACCGTTGCCCGGTGGCCACGGCCCTGGTGGAAGAGACGCACGGTGAGGTCATGGTCGATCGCATGCACTACTGTGCAGGCTACCGCGAGTACTGGCAGAACGTCGAGGGATGCGGTCCCGATGTAGGAGACATCGAAATTCACTTCGTGGACTCAATCATCCCTGGCTACTTCTGGCTGTTTCCCGTCTCCGAAGGCGTGGTCAACGTCGGCATTGGCATGGTCATCGGTCTGATGGACAAGCAGAAGAAGAAACTCAAGGCGATGCAAGCGGACGTCATCGCGAACCATCCGCTGTTCAAGGAGCGCTTCGCCAACGCGACGATGATCGAAGGCAGCGCCAAGGGCTGGCAACTTCCCTTTGGTTCCCCGCGCAAGAAGGAGTCCCGACAACCACGGCGGGCAGCAGGCAGCGGCATCCGCCTGGTCGGCGATGCGGCGAGCCTGGTCGACCCCTTCTCGGGTGAAGGCGTGGGCAACGCGCTGGTCACCGGAGAAATGGCTGCGCGGCACATCGTCGAGGGCCTGACGCCCGAAGCTTACATGGAAGAAATGTGGGCCATGCTCGGTCCTGAACTGACGAACTCCTACCGGATGCAGAAGCTGTCGCGTCGGGCCTGGTTGCTCAATTGGTTCGTTGGGAAGGCGAGCCGCAAGCCCGCTTTGCAGGAGATGATGACCGAGATGATCGCGAGCAAGGAGGCGCAGGAGAACCTGCATTCACCCCTCTTCATGGCCAGGACCCTGCTCTTCTGAACCGCCAGCCGATTGAACGTAGGTGGCGGGCCCGGAACCCGTGAACGTGACGCTGTCGCCGAAGGCATGTTCGATCATTTTCCTCGCCGTCCAAGACTTGGGGAACCCGAGTTCAATCCCAAGCCGCTTGAGCGAAAGTCCTGCAGGGTGATCTTGCTGAATAAGGTTGGAAACTTGGTGAAGAGAAAGTGGCTCGTCGGCGTAGAGAAGCATAGGTTCGAGCGCTTTCTTGAACACCACGCCTGCGGCTGAATGTTTCTCAGCCAGTGAGATTGCCGTGTTCATTGTTGGCGTTTCAGTCGACGTCTTCAACCGAACCGAGCCCTTTCCGGCCTCGTCCTTTTCGACCTCAATCTCATTTCCGAACGCGTCCAACAGGATCTTCAACAAGCCCCAACTTTTAGGGTACCCCGCGAGCGTTGTGAGTGTCTTTGTGGAGCGTTTTTCAGCATCAGCGTACTTTACACGCCCCACGAGGGTCGACATGGGTACGAAATCCGCTGAAGAAAGATGTGAGCGAAACAAGTCCTTCACCGTCTGCTTGCGTGCCTCAATTGGGGAACGGGGCATGGCTTTTTTCGACCAATACCTCGCGTTGCCTTCATCTCGGAACGTCGCTTCGGCTTCCAAGAGATGTTCGAGAAGGTTTCTCATGGTCGTGGATTTTGGATGACCGAGTTTGGTGAAGAGATCCCTGAGGGAGCGCCGTTGCGCATCGCTTTGTCGAACCAGGTTGCATAGTGTTACTTGCTTGATTTCGCCCGATGTTGGAATTTGAGCCAAAACCATGGCCCTGAGTGCAGCGGTGGACACGTCGTCTTGTTCCGATTCCGAAACGATGGTTGTTTTCGTCTCATCGCTTGGGGGTTGCGGTTCAATCAAGGAATCTGAAGCGGATGCATTCACTTGGTGTCGGCGTCGATCCTGTACCGAACCCCGAAGCCACTCACGCAACGGAAAACCGAGCCACCCACGACGGCGGCCGGTCGGCCGAGCCGCTCGTGGTGAAACCGGACGTCCTGCCTCGTTGCCACCCGAGGACACGGACAGTGAGGTGTTCGATGCACGAGCGAACCAGCGGGTACCGCTGCGTTCCCGTTCCCGACCGCCTGAAGCCAAACGAAGGAATTCCTGATGCACCTGTGGGATGTTTGCGCCGGAAGCATGTCCATGATCAACCGTGATGAAACTCCAGAGAACATAGGCCTCAACGAGGTCCCACTTTGCCATGGTGGGTTGATTGCCGAGGAGCGAGACCTTCAGCTCTGCCCGGGCTGAATTGCAAATCTTGCACATCAGCATCTTGTTGTCCACCGTATTCTCACCGCCAAGACTCAGGTCAAGGATGTGTTCGGTGTTGTAGTTGTTCCCGCTCAACAGCGTGCCACAATGGACACAATCAATGTTCAATTCCAACATCCTGTTGCGCTTTTCCTTGGTCAAGGCATTGCCATTGTTGGGGTTCTTTTGCGCCTGAACGTGGGCCTTGGCCAAAGACAGTTCCTTCCTGTACACCAAACGGAGGTTCTCGAGGCTGAAAAAATCCAAATCGAGTCACTCCGCGGTGTTGGGTCGTCGTGCTCCAATGAAGAAGACGAACCCTACCTTACATTTACACACGACACCAGATAAACCCCCGAGGTAGAAATTCCGCCGATGTTGGATGTTTTTGCCGCCAACAGGCCCTCGCCGAAACTCACGGGCGGCAGGGATATGTGGCGGCCGAGCAACCCGGGACCATGAACGGCGTTGACGCGAGCCTCGAGGGCGTGGAGGCCGTGTTCCTCGACCTCGACGGTACAATCTACCTCGGCGGAGCGTTGATCCCGGGTGCGCTGGACTTCCTGGACCGCTGTGAAAGCAAAGGCGTCCGGCGCTATTTTCTGTCCAACAACTCAAGCCGCTCCGTGGCGCAATACCACGAAAAGTTGGCCAAGCTCGGCATCCCGTGCAGCGAGGACGACATCCTCCTCTCGACCCACGACCTGTTGGCATGGCTGGCTGAGGAGGGCATCACACGCACCTATGCCGTGGCCACAGAAGGCATGTGTGCCATGATGGAAGCCGTAGGCATCTCCACGCGGGACGACGACCCGGAATACGTCGTTCTCGGGTACGACACCGAAGTCACGTACCCGAAGTTGGAAACGGCGAGCGTCCACCTTCACCGAGGCGTGCCGTTGGTGGCCAGCCATCCCGACATGGTGTGCCCGTCGCCAGACGGTGGTCTGCCCGACGTTGGGGCATACTTGGCCCTCTTCGAAGCCACCACGGGCGTTACACCTGACCACATTTGCGGCAAGCCAAATCCCGGCATGATCCTCCATGCCGTGGAAGCCCTCGGTCTTCGCCCGGATCAATGCGCCATGGTCGGTGATCGGCTCTACACGGACATCGCGATGGCCAACCGAGCCGGTGTGGTCGGCGTGCTCGTGCTCTCTGGCGAAGCCACGGAAGAGGATGTAGCAGCCTTGCCCGCCGATGCCTTGCAAACCCCCGACGTGATCGTTGGAAGCGTGGATGAATTGTTGCGCTGAGGCCCACCATTTGCCTTAAGCCGCAGGGAACGATGGGCGCGCGTGCACCGTCCACTTGTCATGGTGCTCGTGCTTCTGGCGGCCTCGCTCGCCGGATGCGTTTCAGGCGAACCACCGGCGCTTGAGGTGACGGTCAGCGAAACCGATACCGCGGTCGTTGAAACCTATCAGAACGGTGTGCTCGTGGAAAGGGCTGGGGCAACGGTCTTCCTCGATTTCTCCGGATCCACCTCTGCCGTGACGTACACCGTAGCGGTCTCTGACGGCCGGGCGACAATCGAGGCCTCGGCCGACGAAGGAGGCATGCTCAACCTCACCTTCGATGAGCATGGTGTGTACAACATCACCGCAACCGCCGTCGACGCGAAGGGTCGAACGACCAGCCAGAGCCTCGTGGTCCGCGTCAACCTGCGCATTGAGTGGAACGAAGAAGCAACGCAAGACCCGGCCTCCTTGTCCTTTGATCCCTTGCCGATGCACGGCGGACCGATGGCGGACTACATCACCATCGAGTCCGTGGTCAGCAATCCCGAACTGATTGAGAACTTAGGTGGCGGACGCGAAGTGGACATCACGTGGCAGTTGATTGACCCGCTCGGCGGGGCATGCCAGCAACACACCGACGTCGTGCATGAGGGCGCCTCAGCGGCATGGAACACGCTTCACTTCAACACCTACGAGGCCCACGAGTTGGCCGTGCAATACGACGAAGGCCAGGATGAGCTTGACGTGCTGCATACCGTCATCGTGGTCTACGAAGCACCGGCTTGACCGGATCACCCCATGGAACCGAGCGCCATCAGGGCCAGGACGAACAGCACCACCACGCCAATGGCAAGCACGACCGTAGCCAACACCAAGCTGCCGCCAAAGAGCAGTGAAACGGCCCCGACCAAGCGTTGGAGCGGTGTGTCCCATTCCACCACCGCTTCCGTATCGCTCGAGCCGGCGACACCATGTTGCGCATGGGTCGGTTGATGCGTCACCAAAGGTGGCGGGCGCACCGCTTGAGCAATGACAGGCAGGATGATGGCGATGGGAACCAGAAGACAGCATGCAACCCCGACAAAATTCAGCGCCTCGGGGTTTTCCAAGAAACCACCGCCGGTGCAGGACATCACCATCTCGCCATCCATTTCGATCTCCGTGCAGTTTTCTGGGTCGGGGCCGAGTTGCCCCAACCCACCCATGAACACCAGGATGGCCAACACCCCGACGGCGATGCCTGCGATGTTGAGGCGCATGGCCAGCGTACGGGCTGAAGCGTATTGGTCGGAAAGCGCTTCCATTGGATCTCGCTTGGCAGGCGATGCCGCGGCCATGTCCTGTTCGGTTCCGCATGAAGGGCATTGGAACCTGCCCGTGTGGGACGCCGGCAGCGAGAGGCGCTGACCGCACGAGCCGCAGTCCACTTCGATGGTCCCCATTGGCATCGGGATTGGAGCCGCTGCATCAGCAGCGGGAGACTCAGAGAGCGGCGGCGTGATGGAGGTCGTGCTCGAGTTGGCCGCGGGGTTCGTCGCAAGCAAGCGCTCGACCAACTCGGCCTTCCGGCCGGAGACTGGGAGCCCTTTCGCACGAAGGGCGTCCTTGAGTTCCGCCACCGTCATGGCCTCGTAATCCCCGGAACTCACGGCGGCCTCTCGTTCACCGACCACATGAACGTGCCCCCGAAAAGGCAGAACAGCGGGCTTGATGAAGGTCGACGAGGGGGCCACAAGCATGGCGACGTGGTGGGTGGAGGCCATCGGACTGGTCGCCGGTGGCCTTGGCATCATCGCCTGGGTCCCACAAATCCGAGAAGTATGGGTGCATCAACGCCATGACGGCATTTCTCTGCCCACCTTTGGGCTGGTTTCTGTGGCCTTGCTGCTGTGGTTGGTGTACGGGCTCATCGTGGAGAGCCCTGCCATGATCATCGCCAACATCGCCACCCTTGGTGTCATCCTCGCCGTCGTCGTTGGCGTGGTCCGCCTTCGGCGCTGATGCGTGGCGCATCACCCTTTGATCATCTCAACGTAGAGCGACATTTGAGGTTGGGTTTGGTCCATGTCCGGACCTTGCATGGCGGCAGAAACCGACCCGCGGTGTTTGCTCTCAATCACGTGGTCAAAACCCGCTGCGACGCCAATGGCGTGGAGCCGTTTCATGTCCCATGCGTTGATGTGTTCACCGGGTTGCTCCGGATTGAACGACTGCCCTGACCGGTACGCCTCAAGCAGGCTGGCGTAGTCTTCCTCCTTCACGTCAAACGCTGGCATGACGGCGTCTCCTGCATGCCGATAGTGCCTCATCTTGACGGAGGCCAATTCGCGCGTCAAGAAATCAGATTGCGTGATGTCCCCTTGCACCTCATAGCGCTCGTCGTGCTCAAACTGGTCGCGGCGCCACTTCCAATAGTCGTTCTCGAAGCTGCTGACTTCGTACAGAAAGCGGGCATCGGGGCATGCGATACGCAAGACGCCTCCAGGTTTGAGAACGCGATGTGCCTCGACAAGAAATCGCTCAACATGTTCGCTTTCGACGTGCTCGATGACGTGAGACGCATAGACGTTGGACACCGTCTCATCGTCGTACGGCAGCGCATCAGAACGGATGTCGTAATGCACGATACCGGCCGTGGATGCCGCGCCTCCGTGGTAGTAATCGCTGATGTAATCCAGCGAAACGAAGCCGGGTATGTGGTAATGTCCAGCTCCGATGTTGAGGTTCAGGCCTTCCCGAAAGCGTGTTTGAGACGTGCGGGATCTGACCACAAGGTCGTACCCCATGGCGCCGAGCACCCGCTGGGTGGCACGGTAAGGAAGAGAGAGCAACGCGGTGATGATTCCCAAACCACGTCACTCCATGTCGCTTCGACTACGCTTGGTGTGGGTGTAAATGTTTACGCGAGCAGGACTCGAACCGCTTGGTCGCGAGAACCCTTGGTCTCACGGTGTGGGTCTGCGACGAGCGTCACGGTGATGGCCCCATTCGACGTTCAATCTCCACTTCAAGGTCCGCAAAGGCTTGCTCGATGCGTTCGGCGAGCTTGGCGTCCAGCCTCGTCTGCAGCGCTTTC
>PBKJ01000025.1 GCA_002722135.1 Methanobacteriota archaeon
CAGGACTCAAACCGCTTGGTCGCGAGAACCCTTGGTCTCACGGTGTGGGTCTGCGACGAGCGTCACGGTGATGGCCCCATTCGACGTTCAATCTCCGCTTCAAGGTCCGCAAAGGCTTGCTCGATGCGTTCGGCGAGCTTGGCGTCCAGCCTCGTCTGCAGCGCTTTCAGCAACACGGGTGGGAGCTTGAGGTCAAGGCTGGCCTTGCCGGAGACGCGTGTTGAGGCTGCGCCATCGGCTTCCACCATGTAGTCGCTGATCATGGATCCGATGGGCAGGCCCTCGCTCCGCGTCACCTCAACGCGCATGATGGCCTGCGGCTCATACGCAACGATGCGTTCGTGCACGATCCGGCCTGGGAGCAATTCACACCCGCGCTCCGCCCCAAGACCTGTGCTCGGCCCGTCGCCTTCGGGCCAGGACCGGTGGATGCTCGTGCTCCACTCGGCCACGTCGCTGAAGCCGTCGAGCACCGCCCACACTTGTTCCACCGTGTAAGGCACGGTTCGTGAGGCCTCGACGTTGAAGGTCACAGCGTGGCGTCGAGACGCTTCGCCATCAAGATGCGGGTCGGAACGACCGGGGGCTCAGGCTGGATGGCCGAGGCTCACATCGCGGACTTGGTCGTCTCGATGATGACGGCCCCGATCTTGTACGGGTCGCCGTTGGACGCCGGGCGGCGGTCCTCGAGGCGACCGACCCAACCGTCGGTCGGGACGGAGGCGGGAACGCGAATCGAGGCGCCACGGTCGGAAACGCCGTAGGAGAACTGGTCGATGGCCTGGGTCTCGTGGAGGCCGGTCAGACGCTCTTCGTTGTGGGCGCCGTACACGGACATGTGACGCTCGATGTTGCGGCCGAAGGCCTCGCAGATGTTGTCGAACATCTCCTTGCCACCGACGTCGCGCATGGCACCGTTCGAGAAGTTGGCGTGCATGCCCGAGCCGTTCCAGTCACCCTTGATGGGCTTGGGGTGGTACTCGATGTAGTAGCCGTAGCTCTCGGTCAAGCGATCGAGGAGGTAGCGGGCCACCCAGAGTTCATCGCCTGCGCGCTTGGCGCCCTTGGCAAAGATCTGGAATTCCCACTGCCCGCAGGCGACTTCTTGGTTGATGCCCTCGAAGTTGATGCCCGCCTCGAGGCACATGTCAGCGTGCTCCTCGACCATGGCGCGTCCATGGGTGTTCTTGCCGCCCACGGAACAGTAGTAGAGGCCCTGGGGGCCTGGGTAACCGCCGACAGGGAAGCCGAGCGGCTGCTGAGTGGCCACGTCCATGATGAAGTACTCCTGCTCGAAACCGAACCAAAAGTCGTCGTCATCATCGTCGATGGTGGCACGGCCGTTGCTTGGGTGGGGCGTGCCGTCGGGGTTCATGACCTCGCACATCACGAGGTAACCGTTGATGCGCGCCGGGTCGGGGAAGATCGCCACAGGCTTGAGCAAGCAGTCCGAGGCACCACCTTCGGCCTGACGCGTCGAGGAGCCGTCAAACATCCACATCGGACACTCTTCGAGGGTCCCCGTGAAATTGCTGCGCACCATCGTCTTGCTTCGCATGTTCTGGGTGGGTTCGTAGCCGTCCAACCAGATGTACTCCAACTTCGCTTTGTCGTCCATAAGAATCGGCCATGTCCCTGACGAGCCGGTATATGAACAATTTCCGGCGCAATATATGCTCATAAATCTCGTCTTTTTGAATTAATTCTATTCTAATGAACACCCCCGCCCGGAAAATTTCCACAAACGCGGAGCGTTTTCACTCCCGCACGGGTCGTGTTTGCGCGGTCGAACACCGCATCATGCGTTGTTCGCGGCGTCCTCGGACTGGGGCGTGAGGAACGCCGAGGACCCGTCGCGGTCGATGACCGGCAGCGTGAGGGTTGATCCGTCCATCAACACTTGAACGGGGCACGCGAGACCGCATGCGGGGGCGAGGTAATCCTCGCCGGTTTCGGTCATGACCACGCGGAGGCCGTGTCCTGCGGGCAAAATCACGTCCATGCCTTGGAATTCCATGTACATCGTCACAACGCTGCCCGGCGCGACCGTCTGAGGCTCATATCCACCGGCATGGTACCGCACGTCCATGGTGGCGTGACCGAGTCGGAGGCCGGTCTCAGCGTCTTGGAGTTCAGCGAAAATCTGCCCGCCGTCGTACGTCGGGCTGACTTGGAGGTGAAGGGTCGGCAGGCCGGCGATGTGGAGGTCTTCGTCGCTGAACGAGGGGCATTCAACGGTGACGGATTGCAGGCCTCCGCCAGCCACCGAAGCTCCGCCCACCCAACTGCCGTCGGCTGAGCAGGTGGCGAGGTCGATCGGTGTGGATTCAGCGTCGCGCGGAGGCCAGGTGGATTCGACGCGCCACTGCCCGTCGTTGCGCTGGATTTGGGCATGCAGATCCGGCTTCTCCCCCTCACCCTTCAGGTAGTAATCGAACCATTCCAGCAAATCCTCCGCCCAATCCCAACGCGTCATTTCAGCAATTGCTTCGCCGCCGTAGCCCGAATCCTGCGCGTTGTGTTTGCTCCACTGGTCCGGGTAATTGTGTTCCCACTGCCCGAGCATGCCTCGAACGTCGTAGCCGGCGTCTTCGTAGGCATGGTACCACACGGTCCCTGACGGCCCGCCGAACACCTGGTGAGGATCGACGTTCCAATCCTGCATCCCTTGAACCCAATACACGCTCCCGTTCCAGTTCTGGAAGGCTTTGTCGATGTGGCTGCGCTCGTCGTAGTAGTTCTCCATGTACGGATCCATTTCGCCGCCAACATAGGTCACGGGTCCCGCGAAGAGGCCCTCGACAATGTCCGGACAGATGTTGTCGAGGTCATCACCGTTGTAGTCGACGGTGCTGGAGAAGTAGTTCATGTGCATGACTTGGGAACGCGCCTCGGCACTCCCGTTCTTGTACAACAGCGGATGGAGGGCGGTCGTGCCGGAAATCGGCACGATGGTCTTGAGGTACTCGCTGCCCATGGCGGCCGCTTCCCATTGCGTGGCGCCTTCGTAGGACTTTCCGTACAGGCCGACGTGGCCGTTGGACCACTCCTGCTGGCCAAGCCACTCCACGGCCGCGTGGATGCCAAGGCCCTCGCCGGCCCCTCGGTAGTCGAAACATCCGCTGCTTTCCTCGGTGCCGAACACGGCGACTTGCGCCAAGGCATAGCCGTGGGGCACGTAATTGTCGAAGATGAATTCGCCACGCCCAGGGCTGACGACATTGGTGGCCGAGGATTCCGAGCCTTGCGGCCCGTAGGAATAGTAGGGCGAAATCACGGCGATTACCGGCACCTGCTCACCGGCCTCAACGTTGGACGGCAGCCAGTAGGAGAGGTGCACTTCGGAGGTCGGCGGTCCGGTTTCCCAAATGTCAGAGGTGTCCACCTCGATCAGCGCTTCCTGCACCGGGAGTGCGGTGTACGGTCCGTCCTCCAGCACCCGGCTGTAGGAGCCGGTCCAGTTCCATTCGACGAGGTGGCGATCCTCCAGCCGAAGCCGGTCGTCGACGACGCTCGGGTTGTCGCCTGCGGGGTCGCTCAAACAGCCCGATAGCGGCACGCAAAGCATGAGCAGTGCCAACACCATGGCATGCCCCCGCATGGTGTGGCCTCCACGTCGCCCTTCATCACGCTGACGCCCTCACCTATCCGGCGCCAAGAGCATGCGCAAGACGGGAAACGTCAAGCCACACCCGCTCGACCCTGTGGCATGGGCGCTGGTCCTGCCGAGGTCGGGAAGAAGTGGTTCATGCGCCAGTATTGGCGCTTGCAGCAGTCGCAGAGCCTCATTTCGATGGGGTTCTGGTGCGTCACCCTGACCCTGCTCATTTGGCCGTACGTGTCGTGGCGTTTTGACGCCAACACCGCGTGGTTGGGCATCCCCGCGACCTACATCGGACTGGCCTCCATTGCGCTGATGGTGTTGGTGACGGTGCTGCTCATCGGCTACATCTACGATCAATTCCTCTCCTTGTGGAAGGAGCACCAAAACGTCATCATCGAACGAAACCCGTTTGCCACCTATCTTCTGACCCCCCGTGACGCGATCATCATCGGTCAATTGTCGGAGATGATGAGGACCATGCACCCCGATGACGAGCGCATCCAAGTGCAAGCGGAGTGGATGGAACGGTGGCTGGCCTCCATGCCGGAATTGGAGGTGTTTGAGCGGATGGTGACCGAACTTGACGACCGCCTCGGCATGCCCGTGCCCGAATTCACCTTCCTCCCAGACGGGGCAGTGGAAGCAGCCCGTCAATCTGCAGCGTCACGAAGCAACGGCGAAGAAGGTGCCTGAGATGATGTGGCCGAGCGATTGGGTTCGCCCCTCGGCGGAACTTGTCGCTCGTTTGTCCCGTTTGGACATGCTGCTCCTCGACGTTGACGGTGTCCTCACCGACGGGACGGTGTTGCGCGGGGCGGACGGCACGGAAGCGCGCCGCTTCTCGGTCATTGACGGGCACGGACTTGGCATGCTTCGTGACGACGGAATGATTGTCGGCGTCGTCAGCCGCGAAGACTCAGCCATCACCCGTGCGCGCATGGAAAAGCTGCGCATGCCCGAAATTCACGTGGGAGCCAACGACAAGGCCGTGGTCGTGGCCGACATCCGCGTCAGGCACGGATTGGGCGAAGGGACCATCGCCTTCGTCGGCGACGATCTCCCAGACCTTGCCGCCTTCCAAGAAGCGGACCTGTGCATCGCTCCAGCCAACGCTCATCCTGCCGTCAAGGCGGCCGCGGACCTGGTGCTGTGCCGTCGCGGCGGCCAAGAAGCCGTGCGGGAATTGGCCGAAATCATCCGTGCAGCCAAGGGACGAGGGCCCATGGCCGGCCTCTTGTCCTGATTACGCCGGGGAGAGGTTGCGCTCGGCCACGACCTGTTCAAGGCGGAACCAGTCGTCTTCGGTGTCGATTTCCCAGGCCTGCCACGGCTGCATGACGTAGGCGCCCGTTCGCCCACCGAGGCGGCAGGCCTCTGCATCCCACACCTCACGAGAGGCGATGTAGAAGGCGCCGTTTTCAGCAACACGATCCGGTATGTCTTGCCGGCGGGGGCGGTGTTGGGGGTCGTAATTCAGCGGCGTGGCCGTTCCGTCCTGTCCGAGGGACCATTGGAACACGTGACTCTCAACCACAGAGAGCAGGCTGTCAAGATGCCCCGCTTCCATCTGGTGCAGGGCCGCGTCGAGGTCGGCGGGCCGGGTCAACGGAGACGTGGCCTGCATGAGCACCACGGTTGTGGCCTGTTGCCCGATTGGATGCTGCTGTAGCACGTCGAGAACCACCGGCTCGGTCGCTGCTTCGTCGGTCGCCAACGCATCGGGGCGGCGGTGCGGGAGCGCACCGTGAGCTTCGGCGACGGCGAGAATGTCGTCGTCGTCGCTGGACAGCACGACGTGCTCGATGCCATCGGCCGCAATCGCAGCACGGATGGTCCAAGCGATGAGGGGGTGGCCCGCAAAAGCGCGGATGTTCTTTCGCGGGATGCCCTTGGAACCGCCGCGTGCACAAATGATGGCCACGACGGACACGGAGAACCCTCACTGGACGCGGCGGAGTTTCGCCCGCATGGGCACTTCTTCTTCGTAGACCCGCTTGATGCCGTCACCGAGGGCCACTTCGAAGGCGCGAACGTCGCGCACCAACTTCTGGAGGCCGGGGACTTCGAGGCTGGCCGCGTGGTCGCTGCCGCGCATGGCACGGTCAAGGGTGAAGTGGCGCTCGAGCACTTTGGCGCCCATCGCCACGGCCGCGACGTCCATGGCGATGCCTTGATGGTGCCCTGAGAAGCCGAGAATGAAGTCGGGATAGCGCTCCTGCAGGGTGGCCATGTAGGCGAGGTTGAGCTGCTCGAACTTCGCAGGATAGGTGGACGTGCAGTGGAACATCACCTTTGGTTGCGACGAGGTGCGAAGCCACTCGGCGCAGACGTGGATCTCCTCCTCGGTGCTCATACCGGTGGACATCATCATCGGCACGTCAGCCGCGAGCATGGCGCGAACCGTTTCTTCGTCGGTGATGCTGGCGCTGGCGATCTTGAACATCGGAATGCCGGCTTCAGCCATCTGCGCGGCGCTCACCGGATCCCACGCGGAGACGAAGTAAGCCACGCCACGGTCTTCGGCGTGAGCCTTCAATTCCATGTGCTGCTCGACCGAAAGTTCGAGGGCATCACGGTGGGCACCGTAGGTGTCTGCGAAGGCGTTGGGTGAATCGTAGGGTCGGTCGTACTGATCCGGCGTCAGGAGGGTCCGCGTGTGGCGCTTCTGGCTCTTGATGGCGTTCACGCCTGCGTCTGCGGCGGTATCGATCAACTGCTTTGCAATCTCCATGTCGCCCTGATGGTTTTGACCAATCTCTGCGATGATGTAGGTCTGCCCTGCGGCGACGGCTTCGGCGATGTCGCTGATGGCCATGCACCACGGCACCGGACCCGAGGTTATCAGCCTGTGGACCGGAGGTCACTCACTCAGCGTCGGTCCATGCGTGAGGTGCTCGCCCTTCCGCCAACCACCGCGCCAAGGCAGCCACGCGGGCCCCATTTTTGCCGTCGGCACGGTAACCGAGGCGAGCAAAAGCCCGTTCGCAGGCGGCTTCCTCTGGACGAAGTTCGCCGTCCAGGATGGCGTCGAGGTCGTTTTCGGTGAACACCGCCCCCTCAAGCAGGCTCAGGAGCGCCGTCACCTCGTCAGAGGGTGCGCCTCCATCCGAGGGTTGGATGGTGTTGATGAACGGTGTCCGGAAGGCGAGCGCGGGAATCACGACCGAGGTCGCGGGTGAAATCACGACGGTCGCATGGCGCACCAGCGGGAGGTAGAGGTCCTGATCCATGGTGGTCACGACGCCCCCCGGCATGGCGAGAGCCGTGCCTTGGCTGACCTCGACCGGGTGTGGCTTGTGAACGAACACCACGTCATCACGCCCGCCGTGTTGGTTCATCGCGTGCTGAAAGAGCGCGTCAGCCGGACCTTTGACGGGGCCCCGGTGCGAGCCGAGCATCAACACGATTTTTCGGTTTGGATCTAGGCCTAAGGCCGCGTGGACGTCGACGTTGCTGGCCGCCTCCAAACCGTCCAGCGAGGGCGAGCCCGTGATGATTTGACGTTCAGCCGGAGCGCCGACGCCGACGTTGATGTCCCGGCATACCTCCGACCACACCGCATTGGCGTCGCATCCCATCATGCTGCCTCGGTACCCAAGCCAAGGCCACGTCAGCGTCGGTGAGCCGTGATCGATGGACAACACGGGAATCG
Organism: Methanobacteriota archaeon; assembly: GCA_002722135.1. Lineage (GTDB taxonomy): Archaea > Thermoplasmatota > Poseidoniia > Poseidoniales > Poseidoniaceae > MGIIa-L3. The sequence continues at coordinate 7,257 of PBKJ01000025.1, forward strand.
ATTCACGCCGCGCCCAAGGCACGACCTGGTGCTTGGTCCACCCTTGGTTTGGCGTCACGACGATGATGACGTCTGGGCGCCACGGCAAGCGCCCTCGGCTTGGCGGGAATGGCGTGGTCCACGCCGCGTTGCTCGGGTCCAACTCGTCACCTGATGGCCCTTCCCAGCGCCAGGCGCTGGCGCTGTAGCGGTTTCTCGCCCAACCGAGGCGCGCCCACAGAAAGCCGTTGATCATCCGGCCAAGTTTCGTTCGCGCCTCGTAGGCATAGGGGCCGGGCATCGAGGCGCCGATGACCAGCAGGGCGTCGTCGCCGGCTTCGTTCAGGGCGTCGAGCACGGTGGTGACGTGTTGGCGGTTGGTTGGGGCTTCCCCGGCGACCACGAGTACGCGCATCGTCTCCCCAACGTCACGAGACGCTTTCTGCTTATAGCGACCCAAGCCTTGATGAACGCGTTGAGGGGGTCTTCGGTTGCATGTCAGGCATGTTCGAAGGCCTACGGGAAGCCTACCGTCGCGATGGTTTCGTCGTGGTTCGTGGTCTGCTCGAGGTCGAGGAGGCCATGGCGTTGCGTCAGCGGCTCGTTGAACACTCTGGGGTGACGGACGCTGATTTCGACGATGTGGAGGACGGCGTTCCTCGGAAGTGGACCTCGCCTGCCGGCGTGGCTCAGGTGCCGGCCTTCCAGCATTTGCTCGTCGATGAGCGCCTCGTTGGCCTCGCGCGTGAGGTGCTCGGACCCGAGGCCGTGTATTTGCATCACAACGATTTGCATGCAGGCTACTCCTCGCCGGGATGGCATCGCGACAACGTCCACCGCACCTTCGGTCAAGGTGAAGACTGGGACGAGTCGACCACGCCGTACCGATGTGCACGCATCGCGTTGTACCTCCAAACCCACGCTGAATCTGGGTTCAAATTCGGGTTGATCCCCGGCTCGCATCGTCGCGAGTCTCGCCTGGTTCGCTGGGAGCGCCGAGCACCTCGGTTCTCGACCGTTCGTCGGATGGTGATGGGGCAAGGGCTGGCCTTCGCCCGTGCCCGTTGGATCGCCACAGAGCCCGGTGATGTGGTCATCTTTGACCACCGTGTGCTGCATTGTGGAGGACGAACGCGGGGTCCAAAGTATTCCATCTACCTGGGTGCAGGGATTCAGAACGATCATTTCAACCGCCATTGGTCCTACTACCGAGACCTCCGATCAGACCTGCACTATCCGAGCGTGCCCGAGGCCTTGCGCGAACGCCTGCAGTCGGAAGGGTTGTGGCCTGAAGCTGAGGTTCCTGTCCTCGAGCACGTCGACCACGCCTTCCTTCCGAAGGCGGCATGATGGTGGATTTCTGACGTCGAGCCCCACCACGCTCAAAGGGGTCGAAGCGAAGGCAAGGGCGTGAGCACCCGCCGCCTCTTTGCCGCAGTGCGTGACCTCGACCCCCCGGGCGGGGGCGCAGAGCGTTCACTTGCGGCCCTGCTCAACGGGCTTGCCGCGCCGGGTCCGACGCTTGAAACGGCTCCACCATACACCCCGATGATGCCTGCAGAGGAGGCTCAAACCCACCCGGCATGGTCGGTGCACGCCTTTGCGAGCCAAGACCGGGGTGAGCCAATCGGCTTGCTCGATTCAGGGGTCAGCATCAGCAGCACAGATCTCTCCATCGAAGGATTCTGGTCGAAGGTCGCGTGGGGGCTTCGGGAGCGCGGAGGCGAGCGTCGCAGAAGGAAGTGGGCGCACGACCGGCACATTGCGCGTCGAAGCGCTCAATTCGCGAAACACGTCGGTGCCTGGCTGGACGGCATGGATCATGCCGGCGGGATTGGCTTGACGCAGCTCGAGTGGGCCCCGGGGGCAGCGCAAGCCTTCCGTTCGCGCAGCGTGCCTTACATCATGTTCGTCCGAGACGATACCGTGTTCCGTTTGGAAGAACGGTTTCGCCCGGTCATGGAGGGCGCTGCGCTGATCTGTGCGGCCGGAGAAGGGTTGCTCGGCGACATCCAATCGCGCTTCACCGTTCAACGCGCGCACAGCGTGCCCCTTCCCGTTGACTTTGGAGGGCGCTTCGGGAGCATGGACAAGGTGCGTGCGTTGCGCGCCGAAGTTCAATCAAAGCGCGGAAAGAACGCCCCTCCCGTCATCGGAATCATGGTCGTCACACCCGAAAAGGGCCTTCGGATGTATCAGCACCTGCTCCCAAGGCTCCTGAAACGCTGGCCTGAAGCCGAAGTGCACATCGCGGGGGGAAGCGTCTACCCGCAGGAACTGGCCCACCACCCAAACGCCCGAATCCTGGGTCACGTGGATGCTGCGTCCTTCTTTGCCGGCATCGATGTGCACCTCATCCTCTTCGAAACGACGGGTTCGTGGGGCCGCGTCATCGGGGAAGCCGGTTTGTTCGGGGTGCCGAGCGTGACCTCCGACGTTGGCTCACAGCGGGAGGCCTTAGGCGAGGGGGGCATTTTGGTCCCGGACGGACACGATGCCGAAGCGGTGATCGACGCCCTACAAGCGGTCTATGTCGACCGCGAGCGCTACGGCGATCTGGCGCACCAGCACACGAAAATGGTCGACCACCGTCGGTCAGTGGCCGCTTTCCGAAGCGGAATTGAGGGGTTGTTGGACGACCTCTGAGCCGGAACCCTTGAGGGGTTCACCACGGCACACCAATCATGGAGCCGGAGACGGTCTGGGGTGAGCGTTGGCGCGCCATGGCCACGCCCATCGCGCGTCAATACATGACCACGGCGGCGCGCTCCAACAGCCTGGTGTGCCTTGCTGCGGACAAATCCCGCATGAGCGACCTTCTCACGCTCGTTCGTAGCGTTGGCCCCTTCTTGGCGGCCCTGAAGACCCACGTCGACGTGGTCGAGGACTGGACCGATGAAGGATGGAAGGAGGTCCGTGCGGCGGCGGATGACGTGGACTTGCTGCTCTTCGAAGACCGGAAGTTCGCGGACATCGGTGGCATCACGCAGAAGCAGATGCATGGCATGTACGGCATCGCGAGCTGGGCCGATCTCGTGACCGCGCACCTCATTTCTGGACCCGATATTGTGGACGGGTGCATGGCCGCGTGGGCCGACGTCGGGCGAAGCGGTGGTGTGCTCCTGCTGGCCCAGATGTCCAGCCGCGGCAACCTCCTCGCAGGCGCATATTCCGACGCTGTCGTCGCTCACGGGCGCGAGCACGATGGGGTCATGGGCTTCATCGGCAACGGGAGTCGCCCGGAAGAGTTGCGCGACTTGCGCGGACGTGTTGGTGAAGGACGCATGATTTGGACTCCCGGGGTGAACCTTGCCGTTGGTGACGGCTTGATGGGGCAGCGGTACGGGCATCCCCGTGACGCTGTCTTGGCAGGATCGGACGCCATCATCGTCGGTTCTGGCATCCACAAGGCCGAGGATCCCGTCGCGGCCGCAAAGGCCTACGCTGACGCCTCTTGGCACGCCTTGCTCGAGCGGAGCGGAGTCTGATGGACGCCGTGGACCTCATCGGTTGGATGTTGGCGGCGCTGTCCATTGCGGCCATCGTGTGGATGGTTCGAGCGGCCGCGCGACGGGACCGTGCGCTCGATGCTCGGTTGGCCGCGGGAGACATGTCGCTGTTCGACGACGCCAACCTGGACATTGAGGAGGTCGTTCGGGCACCGGCGGGCTCCACGATTCAACCCGGGCGCCTGATGGAACTCGGGCCACAGCCGCCCTTCAAATGACGATCATGCCGGTTTGGTAGGCATATCCTGCGCCACCAAGGGCTGCAAGCACCACGAGTGCGAACAGGCGCCGGCCCCAGCGACGCTTTTTCTTCGGTGGCGTGACCTCTCCGTTCACGATTTTCTTGAACTCTTCAAACGACACCCGGGAATCTCCATCGGTGTCGCCAAGGTTGAGCATCTTCTTCACCTCGGCATCCGACATCGCTGATCCGACCGCGCTCATGCCGTTGAGCGCCACCTTGAGTTCCTCGAAGTCGATGTCGCCCGAGTTGTCCGTGTCAATTTCCGTGAAGACCGCACGCAATTCATCCTCGGTGTACACCTGCGGCTTTGCGTTTGCAACCGCAGGGAGCGGTGGCAATTCCGCATCAACGACCACGGCGGGCAAGGGCGGTAGTGGAAGGTCTGGAAGGGGGAGGTCGAGGGGCGGAGGCGTCCGATCCGGGTAGAGCTCTTCGAGGTCATCGAGTCCGGGGGCAGCAGGGACCGGCCCCTCAACGGCCGCCCAAACGGCGTCAAGCGCGCTGCGGGTCACGGGCTTCTCCAACACCGCCACGGCCCCGGCGCTGAATCCCGCGTCCTTCGCAAGGGCCAACATTCTGCGGGGTGCGACGAACATGATCCGTTCGTCACCGCCGTGCTCACGCATTTCCAAAGCAGCGAGGTGCCCGTCCAACGAGGGCAAATCGAGGGCGAGCACGACCAGTTCGGGATCCAGCCGGATGTATTCGTCAACGGCAAGGTCCCCGTCCTCGCAGACGCTGACCTCGAAACCGCGCCCCTGCAAGAGTTCCGTCAAGCGAAGGACGTTCATCGGATTCGAGTCAACCACCAGGACGGTCGGGACGACGTCCGGGGCGGTCATGGCTCGCTCCACCGCATCGCCGGACATGAAGGATGCGCCGGTTCGGACTCAAAGTGCCTCAGACGGACCGTCCCTCGGTGAGGCGAAGGTCTGCTTCACGGTCTCAGCGTCCTGCTCCTCTTCCTCGAGTTGCCGCTTCCGGCCGGGTGCTTTGACAAATTGGAGGCGTAATTCGGAGAGCAGTCCATCGAGCAGGGCCTGAGATTTTGCGTCCAGATTGCCCTTCGTCGTGGTCTGCAACGCCCCAATCAGGTCGATGGCCTCCTTGGCCTCGGGCAGATTGAACTGGAATCCGCCCTCGGGGTGCGGAAGGTGGCCGAGGTTCAACAGCGCGGTCCGCTGAAGCATGTGAATCAACTGAAAGAGCCGTTCCGTGGCTTCGTCGGGGAAGACGGTGTCCATGGCCAGCACCTCACTCGAAAATTTCCTCAATCAGCCAATCTGGATCGAAGGGCGTGAGGTCTTCGTAACCCTGGCCCATGCCGGCGAAGACGATCGGCCGTCCCGTGGCGAACGCAATGGAAAGTCCAGCACCACCTTTGGCGTCGGTGTCAAGCTTGGTCAACACCGCTCCGTCGAACTGGAGCATGGACTGGAACATGCGTGCTTGTTCAACGGCATCGTTGCCCGCCAGGCTGTCGCCGACAAAAAGCGTCAGGTGAGGGTCTGCAACGCGTCGGACCTTGGCCAGCTCGTTCATGAGGTTCGTTTTGTTCTGCATTCTTCCAGCGGTGTCGACCAACACGACGTCGATGTTCTTGGCCTTCGCTGAAGCGATGGCGTCCCGAGCAATGGCTGCGCTGTCACCGCCGCGTTGGCTCGAGATGCACCGCACGCCGAGGTTGTCGCAGTGCTGTTCCAACTGCTGGATGGCGCCGGCTCGGAAGGTGTCGCCAGCCGCAGCGATGACCGAGTGGCCCTGTGACAACAACCGGTGCGCCAGCTTCGCCGTCGTCGTCGTCTTTCCTGTTCCATTGACGCCCACGAGCATGATGACGACCGGTGTATCCCCGGCCTCGAGCGCTTTGGACACCGTCGCGTCGAAGTCCCAGTAGCCGGCCTCAAGCAGTGAGCGAAGTGCACGCTTCAGGCTGGCCTCGAGCACTTTCGAAAGGTCGGCGCCACGTCGCAGACGGGCGCCGATCAGCTGGTCGCGTAGCGCGTCAACCACGCCACTGACGGCATCGGAAGACACGTCGGACTCGAGCAAAGCCCACTCGAGTTCTTCGAGAAGGTCGTCGAGCGCCTTGCTGGCTTTGATGACGCGCCCGCCCTCGCTGACGACACCGCCACCAAGGTCGATGCGAATGTCGCTACCGGATTCTGTGGTGAGGTTCGCCTCAACAGTCGAGCCGCGAGGCGCTTGAGCGACCTCTACCAATTGTCGACCGGTGGTCGAGCGCATCATGCGAAGTTCAACCTTCGACGCCACCGGTGCTTTCCGACGGGGTTTGGGCACCGGTGCAGGGGCAGGTGTCTCCTCTTCCTCGGGTAATTCCCAGTCGTCTTCTGGCTCGTCCCAGTCGTCCTCAGCCGCAGGCTCAAGGTCGTCCTCTGGGTCGTCCCAATCGTCGTCAGAAGAGGGGGTCGGTGGTGGGGTTGCAGATTGTTCCTGTGCCGCTTCGCGTGCTTGCAGGGCAGCGTTGGCTTCGTCTGAACCCTCGTCAGCCAGCATGCCCTCAGCGTCAGAAGCGTCCACCGTTTCCTTGACACGGCGGCGAAATCGGTTGAACAGCCCCATGATGTCACCTCAGTCGTCGAGGGTCAATTCGGACCCGAATCGGCGGCGGCGGGGCGCGGGCCGTGGAGCGGTTGGTTCTGGCTGCTCCGGGGCATCCTCGACAGGTGAAGCCGGTGGCGTCTCGGCCTTGGCGTCCGCCTCGATGCGTTCGGCCATGGTGTTGAAGGCCACCGCGTTTTGAGCAATCTCTTCCTCGAGCTCGCTCATGCGGCCCTCCAATTCATCGACGATGCTCTGCAGGTCTTTCTGCCGTTGGAGGGTCACCTCGAGGGCGCCGCTCCAGGTTCGCTCGCCGTACACGCCGCTTCCTAAATCGACGATGGAGCGGCCCTCGGCGTCAGACGGAGCCAAGGGCAGGCTGACGCCGGCTCCGATGCCCACGTGGCCGCTGGCGGTTCCGGCCTCAGCGGATTCGATGAGGGAGGTCAAAACCGCCCCCGTGCGTCGATGATCTTCCACGACCTCCAGGACGCTTTGTTTGCGGCGGTCAAGCTCCTCCAAACGCTGGCGGCTGCGCTCCACGATGCGGGCAAGCCGCTGCAACTCAGCACGTGGTTCAGATGACACCGACCGAGCGTGGTCGGCCGCCCTTGATGAATGCCGCGACGGTCATTCTTCTTCCGCGAGAGCGATGGGGCCGCCAGCAGCGGCGATGTCCTCGCGGAAATGGTGGAGCACGGCGGGCTCTTGGGACGTGCGGGGGTCAATCTCCGTCACGGATTGGAGGTCCATGGAGCGACGGGTGACGTTGTGCCGGGATCCCATGATCGAATAGACGCGGTGTTCCGCATCGGCCGCGTCAGCGGCGGGGAGGTCCATGGAAAACGCTTGGCGCTGCTGTCCGAAAGGCGCGGTGCCGGTCACGCGAAAGGCCTTCATGAGCCCGCCGACCGGCCGTTCCGTCTTAAACGCGGCGGCGCAGGTCCGCCGGGGGTTGATAGGGGCCATGCCCGTGCAGAAGACGTGCGCACCGCCCTGATGCTCATGCTGCTCCTCGGAGCAGGACTTGGCCCGATGGCCGCGCCAGAAGACGCGTCCGGGCTAGCGGTGCTCGAAATCGAGGAAGGGGTGTGGACCCAAGCCGCTTGGACGGAACTCTCAGCGGACGGGTGGAGCTTGCTTCGGCTGTCGTCATGGACGCAAGCCGTGATTTGGCACGACGGACACATGGAGGCGCCCCATGGGTTCCACCTTCTCGACGCTGCCCGACCGGACGTGAGCGATCTTCGTTTGGGTCAAGACGTTCGGCTGATCTTCGAACCCCGCCTTCCAGCGGATGCGGTCGCTCGGTTGGTTGAGGTGGGCGGACCGCCTGAGGTCGTGCCGAATCTGCGCTCGACGCAGACCATTGCCACGACCTTTCATCCAGACCAACAGCACTGGCCTGGCGTGCAACGGATTGAGCCCGTGCTCGTCACGGAAGCACGAAACGACCGGGGTGCTGGCTTGCTGCAATCCGGCGACCAGAACCACATGCCGTTGTGGGAGATTGGGCTCAACGGAAGCGGCGTGGTGTTGGCGACCGCCGACAGTGGATTGGACCTCGATCACGCGTGCTTCCGTGCAGGTCTGAACGACATCGGCGTCCCGGGCCCAGACCATCGGAAAATTCGCCTGCTCAACACCACCCTCCACGACGGGGACACGCCGGGGCATTCCGATTACCGTCACGGCACGCACACCGCGGGTACGCTCGGTTGCGAGCCTGTGGATTGGAACCGTTCAGAGGCTCCCGGACAAGGGGTCTCGCTGGCGCATGGCTCATCGTTGGTGGTTGCGGACATCGTGGACGAAACGGGCTGGGTGCCTCCCTCCTTCGACGCCCTCCTTTCTGAGGCAGCCTTGCACGGCGCTGTGGTGCATGCGCATTCGTGGGGTGACGCCACCACGGACTACACGGCGCGCAGTGAAACCCTTGACCGCTGGTCTTTGGAGCATCCCTGGACCTTAGCCTTCATCGCGCCGGGCAACGGTGGGCAAGTGCTTGAGCCCGCCAACGCCCTCAACGCGGTTGCTGTCGGGGCCACGACCGTGGCCACACCCGGCCAGCGGTGGGTCGGCTCACCCGATGGGCCCACCGTGTTCGAGAACGACGGCATCGGGTTGTTGGCACCTGGCGCACACATCGTCTCCGCAAAGGCCGATGGCGAGGCCACCAGCATGAACGGCGATTGGCGGGGGTCAAGCGGGACGAGCATGGCCACGCCCATGGCTGCCGCGGCCGCAGGCGTGGTCCAACAGATGATCGAGCAAGGGTGGCTCCACGGCGGTTCAACGAGCGAAGCAAGCCTGAATTTGAGTGCGACCGCGCCGCTGTGGGCCAACCCTGCGCAAGCGGGCATGGCGTGGGTGGCCGAAGGGTGGACGCCCTCAGGCCCGATGCTCCGAGCAACGTTGGCCCTGAGCGCAGAACCGCTGCCTGCCGCACACGCCAACGACGGCGCGGGTCCCGCTGGATTGAGCAACCCGCACGACGGTTGGGGTCAGCCACGGCTCGAGCGTCTGTTGGCACCGGCGCTCGTTGAAGGTGCATGGGATATGGCGCCGCACGTTGTCCTCCATGACGCCTACAGGCTGGTGGACACGACGCCGGTGGACCTCCTCCACACACGGCTGACTGAGGCCGGGGCGACCTCGCGCCTCAGTGAGGCGCCTTGGAACGGCACCGGGGCCGTGGGGCCTTTCCTCGCTGAAGGAGAGCGTTTCGTGCAGACCTTTGAGGTGCAGCCCGGAAGCGACCTTGAGGTGCGATTGGCCTATCCTTCCATTGGAGGGCAGGCCGTTGACGACCTTGTGGTGCGTGTTCATCTCGACGACGGTCGCTCGGCCACCTCTGGCGTTGACTTTGCTGGCTCGTCGGTGTTGAGCACAACGGTTGCTTCGCCTGAACGGTCGAACGAGACCCTCCGTGGCATCCGCATCGACAGCAGCGCGTTGGACAACGTCTCGTCGATCACCGTTGAAGTGGTCGCGCGCCACGTGGTGCCCGGCAACCTCCAAGGCCACTTGGGCGCGGATGGAGACCGCATCGGTTTCGCCCTCGCCGTGATGGGTGTTCAACGGGCCGCACCGGGCCCTCAAGACCAGGACGAGGACGGCATCATGGATGACGTGGACGCATGTGTGGATGAGGCGGGGGGTTCCTTCGACACGGACCGCGACGGCTGCCCGGACGATCGGGATGGCGACGGTGTTGACGATGTCGTTGACGCATGTCCAGACGAAGATGCTCGGCCCGCCGATGGCAATCAAGACGGATGTTTGGACGATCTTGACGGAGACGGCGTGTCCGACCACCTCGACGCATGTCCAGACACCTCCTTTGATCCCGCATGGCCTGTGAAGGTCGACGGATGTCGGCCGGTTGACGCCGTGCCCGCTCTGGAGGTCGTTCTTCTTCGGCCTGAAGTGCTTCCAAACGAGGACATTGTGGTCGTGGTCACCGTCATGGACGAGGACGGAGACGGAGGTCGCCTCACCGCATCCTTGGTGGTTGACGGCATCCCTCTGCCGGTCAGCCGCTCCAGCCAAAACGGAACTGGGCCGTTCCAAGTGACGTGGAATGCATCGGTGTGGGCCACGCCCTGGGTGAGCAACGGCTCCGCTGTGGACGTCATCTTGACCTTTGAAACGTCCAACGCCTCGCCGGAAGCCACCGCTGAAATCGTGATGCCAGGGTCGCCCGTTCGCTCGCTTGTGCTCGACCCTCCTGTCACGGACACAGGCGTTGAATCAAGCCTCTCGCTCCGGCCGGTGGCCAACGCGCTGCTCCTCCTGTTGCTCATCGGTCTCCTTCTCCGAGCGCGTGGCCCTCCTGAACGGGGGGCTGCGGCGCTTCGTGATCCCTTTGTGGACACGTCTCGGCGGGATTTTGAGGGTGATGAGGCCCCCATTCGTCAGGGTGAACCTTGAAGTCCGGACGCGCAGTCGAGGGGTCATAGGACGTTGGACCCAATGAGCGAACGACTGTACATCGGCATTGACCTCGGCACGTACCAATCGACCATCGCCTCGAGCTCCGGCACCATCCACACCGTGGAAACCGTCGTCGGTCGTCCCAAGGACCCCGTGGCCCGAAACATGCTCAAGCGCGACGTCTTGTTTGGCGCTGAAGCGCTGAAGCACAAGATGTCCTGTGACCTGTACCGCCCCATGGCGAAAGGGGTCACGCAAGACGATGAAGCCAACCTCGCGGCGGCCAAGGCCTTCATGGGCCACCTCATCGAGACCATGGATCCCGAAGAGTACGACGAAGTGGTTGGCGTGGTCTGCTCGCCCTCCCACGTCTCCTTCACGGACAAGTCCAACCTCGTGGCCACCCTTCGCGGTCAGGTCAACGCCATCATGGTCGTCAGCGAACCGTTCGCTACCGCCTATGGCATCGGCGAATTCCACGGCACCATCGTCGTCGACATCGGTGCGGGAACCACCGACATCGCCCGCCTCTACGGCACCTTCCCAAGCGATGACGACCAGCTCAGCATCGCCGAAGCCGGTGACTGGCTTGACCTCCACCTGATGGACCTCATCCGCAAGAAGTACACCGGCGCTCAGGTGACCAAGGACATGGTCCGCCGCTGGAAGGAAGCCTCGTCCTACGTCGGCGGCGACGTGCGTGAAGTGCTCGTCGACCTCTCTGTCGAAGGAAAGCAGCAGCGCGTGGACATTGGCGACCTCATCGGTGAAGCCTGCGATGCGCTCGTGCCCCTCCTCGGCAACGGCATCAAGAAGACCGTGGCTGGGGCTGACCCGGAGTACCAGGAAACCTTCCGCCAGAACATCATCCTCTCCGGCGGCGGCTCGCTGATCGAGGGCATCGCCGAGCGCTTGGCGGCGGAGATCGCCGACATCGGAAACGTGGCCGTGCGCTGCGTCGAAGACCCCATCGACAAGGTGGCCGTCGGTGCCGTCGCCCTCGCCCAAGACATGCCTGAAGACATGTTCACCTCCATCGAGTGACGGCGCGGCCGTTTTGCTCCGACAACGCAGGCCCTCAGGGGCTCGATTGAAGGAAGGTTCAAGTGCGGTTCGACGGGCTTCACGCTCACATGTCGTCCAGCGAAGCCGCTTCGACTCGTGGGACCTCCAATGCTCGTGAGGAACGGGCCGCCCTCGAAGGTATGCTCCGCGGGTATCCCGTGGAACAGTTGGTCGAGGAGGTCATGACGGCGTGGGAAGAGCTCGCAGAGCGCAACGACGAGGTCGTGGAAGCCAAACAGCGGCTCCGCGTCATGGAACTGGACCTCGCAGAACGTGCTGACGAAGTCGCTCCTGAAGTCAAGCGGCTCAAGGAAATCGAGCAGGTCGCAAGCGATGCACAAGCCCGCATCGTTCACCTCGAGCGTTTGCTGGAAGACGCGCGAGAAGAAGCGGCCATGCACGCAGCGTCCGCCTCTGCTGAGGAGCGCAAGCGTTTGTCCAGCGAAGTGGAACGGCTCGGTGCGCTCTGTGAAAGCCAAGACGAAGTCATTGGCGAAATGGAAGAACGCGTGGAGCGTATGGTCGTGGCGCTGGAACGCGCTGCTGATGCGGGCCTGACCTCGGTCACGGCGGACGAGGTCCGTCGCCTCAAGCAACTCAACGACGAAGCGCAAAGCGCGTTGGCCGGCGAACAGGCCAGCGTCAAGAGCCTCGAGGAAGAGCGTCAGCGTTTGCGCGACATCGCCGACCGACTTCGTGGCCTCATCGACGTCCGCGATCAGCGCCTTGCCGAACTCGAGGATCAAGTGGAGCGCGTCATGAGCGGCCCCAAGTCCATCTCGGCTGAACACGATTACCTCGTCGAGCAAATCGAGGACCTCAAGCGCCGGCTCCTTGAGCGAAACCGCGAGTATGAATCTCTACGGAGGCGAGAACGCCGTCTGCACAACGACGTCTTCGAGCGTGATGAGCGCCTTGCTCAGATGACGCTGACGATGACCGATCTTGAGGCGGCCCTGCAGGACCGGACCGCCGAGTTGCGCGACCTCGAGACCCGTGCGGCGGATGCAGAGGGCGAAGTCGAGCGTCAGCGCCGCGGCGAGCGTACCCGTGAAGTGGTCGGCAAAGCCTTCTCCGACACGCTCGGTTTGGTTCGAGGTCACGACCAGCGTGAGGCGGCGCGTGCTGCGTACGCGGACGCACCAGACGTTGAACGCCGCATCAGTGCGCCGACCGTTGAGGACATCGAGCGCTTGGCTGAGGGTGAGGAAATCGATCTTGCCGTGGACGTGACGCCCGTTCCCGTGGGCGAGGAGGTCGAAGAGGACCGACCGCCGACACCGGGCGGGAAAGGCGACCCGGTCGTCTACGACGAAGACTGAGCGGACAACCCGCTCAACACGTCGTCCAAAGCATGCACCAAGGCCTCGGTGTCGGCCGTTTCTTCGATCAGCGTCCCGGTCACCACCCAGTCGGCTCCTGCCTCGACCGCCCGCCCTACAGACGTGCCGTCGCGCAACCCGCCGCCCACCATGAGGGTCAGACCGGGTACGTCCCGCGCTGCGCGGATCAGCTCAGAAGTGACCGGCGCATCAGCACCTGACCCTGCTTCAAGGTACAGCAAACGGAAGCCGTACATCGAGGCGGTCAAGGCATTGGCCCTGACGCGTCCGATGTCATCGGGCTGGACCAGATCGGCTTTGCCAACGCGACCGACTTCCCCACCAGGAGCGATGACGAGGTATCCTGTTGGCACCGTATCGATGTCAAATTGGTCAATGTAAGGAGCGCCCCGGACCTGCTCCGAGATGAGGAAACGCGGGTCGGTGCTGTTCATGAGCATCATGAACAGGATGCCGTCGGCGGCGGGGGAAAGCGCGTGCGCGCCACCGGGGAAGAGCACCACAGGGACATGCCATTGGTCTTCGTCGCCTTCGGGATTCTGGGACGCGGCCATGGCCGCGAGATCGAGCGCGTCTTGAATCGCCGTGCACGTGGCGTGGACCACGTCGTCAGGGGTGTCTGTGGACCCACCGACGAGGATGAGGCGCGTGCCGCGCTCGACGGCCACCAAGGCCCGGCGAGCGGCCAGCTCCACCTCTTGCTTGCCGGGATCGATCAGCAGCGCATGGCGTGGACCGACCTTTGCCGTCACGTGAGCCAACACATCGCCGTGCTCTGAACGCATCTCGACCGGTTTGACCACGGGACAGAGGACGATAGCCGTTGCCGAGCCAACCACCACCATGAAACCGGATGGCACCAGCGACCACCATGGACGAACGGGGTCCGCTGCGGCGCCTCATGGGCCACGTGGCGCACCGGGCCGCCACCATCCGTTTGGCCGTCTTATGTTCCATCCTCAACAAAATCTGGGACCTTGCGCCGCCGTTGCTGATCGGTGTCGCCGTTGACGTGGTGGTGACGCAAGAGGACTCCTTGCTCGCTTCCTTCGGCATCATTGACCCTTGGCATCAGCTGCTGGTGCTCGCAGCGGTCACCGTCGCCATCTGGGCGCTCGAATCCCTGTTCGAATACTGGTACGGCGTCTTGTGGCGAAACCTCGCCCAGAGCGTCCAGCACGACGTGCGCATGGCGACCTTCGAACGCGTGCTGGGTCACGCCCCATCGTGGTTTGATGAACGGCGAAAGGGCGACCTGTTGGCGGTCCTCAACGACGACGTCAATCAGCTCGAACGCTTCCTCGACAAGGGTGCAAACGACCTGTTGCAGGTGGGAACCACCGTCATCGTCGTTGGCGCGATTTTCTTTGCCATCGCTTGGGAAGTGGCCTTGCTGGCCTTCATGCCTGTCCCGCTCATCCTGTGGGGTTCCTTCCGGTACCAGCGCGCGTTGGAACCGAAGTACCTGAGCGTCCGTGACGCGGCAGGTGACCTGAACGCGTTGCTCGAAAACGACATTGGCGGCATGACCACCATCCAATCCTTCACCGCGGAACGCATCGAAGCCGGCCGGTTGACCGATCTCAGCGAGGCCTACCGGGCACGAAACCGTGAGGCGATCCGGTTGTCGGCGGGCTTCGTCCCGCTGATCCGCATGGCCATCCTTGTCGGGTTCACCGGCACCTTGCTGCTCGGTGGCTGGTTCACCCTCGAAGGGGCCCTTGAAGTCGGGGCGTATTCGGTGCTGGTGTTCATGACGCAACGCTTGCTGTGGCCGCTCACTCGCCTCGGGGAAACCTTCGACCTGTACCAGCGGGCCATGGCCTCAACCGCTCGAATCCTCGACCTCATCGAAGCACCAGACAGTTTGGTGGACGGTGACGTGGCCCCCACCCGCGAGGAGGCGAGTGCGTCCACGCTGCGCCTGGAGAACGTGACCTTTGCTCACCCGGGCCGGGAGACCGTCCTCGACGGCATCAGCGTCGACATCGAAGCGCAAACCACCGTGGGCATCGTAGGCTCGACCGGATCTGGGAAGACCACGCTCATCCGTCTGTTGATGCGGTTCATCGACCCGAGCGAGGGGGCCGTCACCTGGTGTGGGCACGACCTTCGTGAGTGGTCCACGACCTCCCTCCGCTCAAACATGGCCTTGGTGGACCAACACGTGACCCTGTTTCCCACCAGCGTGATGGAGAACATCCGATACGGTCGACCGGATGCGAACGATGACGAGGTTGAGGCGGCCGCAAAGGCGGCCGAGGCTGACGCCTTCATCCGGTCCTTCCCCGACGGCTATGCCACGCTGGTGGGCGAAGGAGGGCACCGCTTGTCCGGCGGCCAGCGGCAACGCTTGGCCCTGGCCCGGGCTGTGCTGAAAGACGCCCCCGTGCTCATCCTCGACGAAGCAACCTCAGCGGTTGACAACGAAACCGAAGCGGCCATCCAACGCTCCTTGCACCGCATCGCCGAGGGGCGAACCACGGTCATCATCGCCCATCGCCTGTCAACAGTACGACACGCCGACCGCATTTTGGTCCTCGAGGGCGGAGATGTGGTCGAGGCAGGTTCGCACGAGGAATTGCTCGCTGCAGAAGGGCTCTACCACCGGCTTTGGTCGGTGCAAACCGGATCGCGATGAGGCGTCTCAAACCTTGGTGAGCGCCCCTTCAAAGGTCCATCTGCGCCCAGATTCCGGCCATAGTGCTGCGATTGGCCACCACATCAAGGTCAGCACGATGACCAGGCCGGCGGAAAGGGTAGCGCTCGGTGCTTCGACGGCCCGATGGAGGAGCCACAGCATGGGTGTATGTGCCACGTACACGGTGAGGCTGAGGCGCCCAAGGGCAGGAAGGCCAGGCGCTCGAGCCAGCGATGCGCCAGTGGCCCAGAGGATCAACACGCCCGTGCTGGCCGCGAGGAGGAAGGGGGCATTGGCTGGGAAGAAGGTGAGGAGTGCGCGTCCGTCGGGGCTGGTGGGAGCGGCCCACGGCACTCCGGTTTGGCCGGCACGGTACAACAAGAGGCCACAGACCATCACGCCGCACAAGCACCAAGCGATGCTCGGCCGGCGCATGGCATCCCCATGCGTGCGCAGCATGACACCGAGCCACGCCAATCCACACCAAGGGATGAGGGGGTAGAGTCCTGTCAGCATCAGATGCGACACCAGGTCCTGAACTCCCCTCACCAGCACGCGTTCATCCCACGCTGAGGGGCCCTGAAGTGTGGGGGCCAGCAGCACCACTGCGGGCAACATCGCTGCTGTCGCCCGAACCCCGCGCTGGACCGCTTGGGAGGGGTGCGTCCACGGTATGAGCGCCAAGAGCGCGAACAAGGAAAGCACGCCAGGCGTGAACGGGCCATACAGGTGGGGCGCACAGAGGTTCACCAACACTTGGGCTGCAAGAAGCAGGCCTGCTCGCGCACACCGGGAACGCCACGGCCGGGGTTTCCCCGCGGCCCCCCAACCGGCCAGCACGACGAAGAGTGGGGCGGCCAAACCGCCGAGGCCAGCCACGACGTAGCCGAGGGCTGAGGTGGAACCGATCGATGGCGGCGGTGCCGTTGCCGCCACGTGCACCATGACCATCAGCAACACGGCAAGGCCGCGGAGGGCGTCAATGTCGTCGCGACGGGCGGTGTCGGGCGCCGAGGACAGGGCACCACCTCAACCTGAACGAGCTCGGACGTGCTCCACCGCGTTGCGGAAGATCTGCAGTCCTTCGCCCTCCCATTCGCCAAGACTCCGCTCCTCCACCGGCACGCTGGCTTCGGCCTCTGGAGCGGTGTAACGGGTGTGGTCTGGGTGAAGCCACTTCGCGTAGATGGCTTCGGGGTGGGGCATGAGGCCGAACACCAGGCCGGTGGCGTCGCATACGCCCGCGATGTTGCGCGCCGATCCATTCGGCGAAATCGGGTAAGGGAGGAGTGCGTCGGTTCGCCCTTCGCCCTTCGGGCTTGCGGGATCCACGTAACGCACCGTCAATTGGTGGGCCTCGTCCATCCGGTCAAGGACGCTCTCGTCTTCAACCACGAAGCGCCCCTCGCCGTGGCGTACGGGACAGTCGATGCGCGTCAGCCCCTTGGTCCACACGCACGGGCTCTCAGGATCAAACTCGAGGGTCACCCATCTGTCCTCGTAGCGCCCGCTTTCGTTCAGGGCAAGGGAGGCGCGCTGCTCGAAATCTGGCGTCACGTCTCCGCCGGCGGGCGGGCCGGGGAGGAGGCCTGTCTTCACCAGCACTTGGAAGCCGTTGCAGATGCCAATCACAGGGCCGCCATTGGCCACGAAATCACGCAGCGGATCTCGAAGGGCAAACCTGAGGCGGTTGCCAAGCAAGCGTCCGCTCCCAAGATGGTCGCCAAAGGAAAATCCGCCAGGAATGGCCAGAATGTCGTAGGTCGCAAGCACCTCTGGAGATTCGATGAGGCGGTTGACGTGAAGCCGGTCTGCTTCTGCTCCGACAAGCCGGAACACGGCGGCCGTTTCATGATCGCAATTGATGCCAAAGCCAAACAGCACGGCCACGCGCACATCAGACATCAGCGGCCACCTCCAACGGGGAGGGCCAATGGCGCCTTCCACGCCTCAACCATCTCCTCGACCTCAAGGTCGATGAGCACGTCAAAGCCGTCTTCCACCACGAGGCGACCTCCGCTGACCACGAGTCCGATGAGGGTCAGCCCGTGCTGTTCGAGGGCTTGACACACCTCGGCTTCGTGAAGGGCTTCCACCCCGATGACAATGCGACCAAGGGACTCGCCCCACAGCTGGCCGAAGGTGTCCGCGCCATCGAGGCCGAGGCCGTCAAGGTCAACCATCGCGCCACGGCGGCCGCCAATGCACATCTCGGCCAAGGCCACGCCAAGGCCGCCTTCGGAACAGTCGTGCGCGGTTCGGATGCGCCCAGCGGCGATCTCAGCGGAAAGGGCGGCGTAGGCTTCGCGCTGCGCCACAGGGTCGTCCATGGACGGCACGGTGCCGCCGATGCCCGCTGCTTCGCCCGCTTCGCTGAGCATGCTGGCGACTTCCGAGGCCCCCAGCTCCTGGCGGCAGCGGCCGAAGAGGTAGAGGCGTTCGCCTTCTCGTTTGAGATCCGAAGTGGCCGTCATGCGCACGTCGGGATGGTCGCCAAAGAGCGAGAACAGCATGGTTGGGGGGATGGAAATCTTGTCCGGCCCCGTCCCGTAGTCGTTCTTCATCGAATCCTTGCCCGACACGCACGGCACGCGGTAAGCTCGGCACATGCGCTCCAGTTCACGGTTGGCGCGAACGAGTTGGGCGAGTTTGAACCGCCCGTCGGGGGTCTTTTCGGACACGATTGGATCGGGCCAGCAGAAGTTGTCGAGCCCCGCCATCCTGTCGACGTCCACGCCCACGCAGACCGCGTTTCGCACCGCTTCGTCCACGGCAGCGACAACCATGGCGCCCGCATCGATGTCCGCGTAACGTGGCACAATCCCGTTGCTGATCACCAGTCCGCGGCTGGAGCCGTGCAGTGGAGCGATCACGGCGGCATCAGCAGGCCCGTCGCGCTCAACGCCAACGAAGGGCTTGACTGCGGTTTGGGCGATCACTTCGTGGTCGTATTGCCGCACCCAATCCTCCTTGCTGGCCACGTTCGGCCGTGCGAGAAGGCGCAGCAGCAACGCGTTGTGGTCCGCATCTTCTGGGGGAACAAAGGCAGGGTGCTCAGGCGGCGACCATACGCTCTCCAGGCGTAATTGGGGTACGCCGTCGTGCAGGAATTCGAGCGGGAGGAGGGCCACAACCTCCTCGCCGTGGCGCACCAAGAAGCGCCCGTCGTCGGTGAACGTCGCCACCACGGTGGCCTCGACCTCGTGAACTGTTGCCATCGCTTCGAAAGCCTCGGCATGGTGAGGATGCACGGCCACCGTCATCCGCTCTTGGGATTCTGAGACGAGGATCTCCCATGGGGAAAGCCCGACCTGCTTGAGCGGCGCGGCCGCGAGGTCGATCTCAACGCCTCCGGTTTGCTCCGCCATTTCGCCGATGGAGGACGAAATCCCGCCTGCGCCGTTGTCGGTGATGCTGGCAATCAAGCCGGCGTCACGTGCTTCCAGCAGCATGTCGAGCATCTTCTTCTGCGTGATAGGGTCGCCGATCTGCACGGCGCTCGATGGGGAGTCTTCGGTCAACTCCAGCGAGGAAAAGGTCGCTCCGTGGATGCCGTCGGCGCCAATTCGCCCGCCGACCATGTACACCAAGTCACCGGGTTCAGCGGTTTTTGCGTGACCCGGGCGGCCGTCGGGAAGCGTCGCAGGCATCAAACCAACCGTGCCGCAGTACACCAGCGGCTTGCCGATGTAGCGGTCGTCGAACACGATGGCCCCGTTGACCGTCGGGATGCCCGATTCGTTGCCGCCCACACGCACGCCGGCATGGACGCCACGCAACACGCGGCTCGGGTGGAAGAGGTTGGAGGGGAGGTCACCCTCCCAATCGGGTGGGCCGAAGCAGAACACATCGGTGTTCGCGATGGGGCGAGCGCCCAAACCGGTCCCGAGGATATCGCGGTTGACGCCCACGATGCCCGTCATTGCACCGCCGTACGGGTCAAGGGCCGAGGGTGAATTGTGGGTCTCTGCCTTCATGCAGACGCTCCACGCGTCGTCCCAAGCAATCACCCCTGAATTGTCGTGGAAGACCGACAGCAGCCACGGCATCTCCTCCTGCATGTCAAGGGTGGGGCGCATGATGTGGGTCTTGAACAGCGAATCGATCTCAGAGTCCTCACCGGTCACCTCGTCCCGATGGTGGATGTGCGCGGCGAAGATCTTGTGCTTGCAATGCTCGCTCCACGTTTGTGCCAAACACTCCAATTCCACGTCCGTCGGAGCGTGTGGAGGCAACCCGAGGGCGGTGCGTGACGCTTGCACGGCAGGATCCCTGTAGTGGTCACGGATGGTTTGCATCTCTTCCAAGTTGAGGGCGAGCAAGCCATCCTCGGAAAGCCGGATGAGGGTTTCATCGTCAACTTCGAGGTCGACGGTCGCCGGCGGTTGTGCTTCCACGGCCGGACGCTCAGGATAGCCCAACAGGGTCCATCCATCGGAACCTGGCCCCGTCTGAATCAGAGCCCGTTCGATGAGTGGGTTGTGGAGGGAGGCTGCGATGTCGGCGCCGTCCGCGCCAGCAGGGAGGCCGTAGAAGGCGTACGTCAAGTCGGTAGCTACGCCTGCGCCCTCAACGCGGGCCTCGGGGAAGAGCGTGCGCAATCCGTCGAGTGCTGCGCTTCCTGCGTTGTCCGTCACACCGGGCTTGAAGCCGATCGTGATCACGAGGTCGGGGGCGTCAGGAAACAGGGCGGCGTCGGCCAACCAGGCCGAACCCAGTCGCCCGAGCTCGATTATCGGGTCCACAAACAGGTCGTCAACGCGCTCGCCGAGCGCGGCGGCGTCCATCGGGCTGCGGACCACAAATCCGCAAATGGAGCGCACCCGCGCCACGTCGAGGTTCAAGTCTTGCAAAAGACGCGCCTTGACCACGTTCCCGCGCACGTCAACGGCTTGGCCGTCAAGCCTCGGAGTCACCTCAACGCGGACGTCGTGCATGATGTTCCCTCGGTGCAATCCTCAGGCGCTGAGCACGCTCCTTGAACACTTTGACCGGGCACGTGAACCGGCTGGCTCGCGACAGGCGTTCAAAGATGGAGAAAAAGCGCCCTGAATCATGCACCCAAAGCGTCCCGAAGACGGCGGCATCGTTTGCCCGCATTGCCTCCATGTCATGACCGGGCGAGAAGCCGAGCCTCGGGGGAAACGAGAGGTGGTGCCTGAGCACACCGCCGATTGGCCGCGGTGGACCTTGGCCAGCATCCGAAACCCTGCAGATCCGCTCAACAAAGGTGCGGACGCCATCAAACAAGTCTGGTGTGGTGCCTGCGATGGTTTGCTGTACACCGCTTTTGTTCCGTGGCAACCAAAGCGAACGCACTGATCAGTGGGCGTGGCCGATTCCCAACACCTCGGCCAAGAGAAGGAGCACCACCATGCCTCCGACGCCAGCCAGCACCAACAGCAAGTCGGTGGAACCGGTTTCGGCATCATGGACGTCGGGGAGGGTGTCCAATGCAGCGACGGAAAGCAAGGTTCCTCCGGCAAAGAGCATGGCCAAACCAATCCATGCGCTGGGAAGGCCGGAAAGCAGGAAGTAGGCCAAGACGATCATCACGGGTGTTGATGCTGCAAAAATACCGACGTCTCTGAACACTTTCCGTTCGTCGGCGTGGTCGTTGAGGCTGAACACACCCAGGGTGAAGGCCTCGGGGAACTTGTGGATGACCACGGCGAACACGATCAGCAAACCGGCCGCCAGATCTCCGGTCGCCGTCGCGGCACCGATGGCCAGTCCGTCCGTGGCCGCGTGAATCGTAATTCCAATCACGGCAGACCGGGACGAACCTGTTCCGTGCGCATGGCCATGGCCGTGATGCTCATGGCCGGGACCAAAGGTCTGGAAGAGGAGCATGGACACAAAACCAAGCGCCAGTGCACCGCCCATCACCACGGCGCTCAACTCATTGTCCTCGTCGTCGTGGTGGTGATGGTCCACGTCGTCCAACAAAGCGCGGATGTCGTTGATCGCCGTGGTGGCGTTGACCCTTCCTCCGTCGTATTGCGCAATGATGTGTTTGAGACGGTCCTCAAAGGTGGCCTCTTCCCCGTGCTCGTGGTCGCTGTGCTCCCCGTGGCCGTCGCCGTGAACGATGGAGCGAATCTCGCTCATCGCCGTTCCCGCCGTGATGGCTCCGTCGTTGTACTCGAGCATGACCAACGCCACTGGACCGGCGAGGTCGTCCCCACTCCCGTGGGCGTGTCCGCCGCTTGCGGAGTGGAAGCCTTCGGGGATGACGACAAGCAAGGCTGAGGCGAGCAAGAGGCCGGCCGCTACCGCGGTCGCAGCACGGAGGCGGGGTTGGTGGCTGGCCAAGTTCAGCGAACTTGGAAGAAGTCCGCCAAGAAGGCCGACGATGAGGGTGAGCACTGCAAACAGCAGCGCCGCACCAAACATGGTGCAAGCGCCGTAATTATGCTTAAGTGGATTGTTATTAAACAACGGGCGTCTTGAGGCTCCGTTTGATTCTGGCGTTCGCTCAGCGGCCAGGCCCGGGGTGGTTATGTGGGCCGAATCTGTCCAGTGGGCTCTCGCTGTTCGGACATTCGCCTATTAATCAGAAGCCCGTCCGCGGGTCATGGCGAAGGTCCTCTCCTTCAGCGTCGACGATGATTTGGACATGGAAGGGTTGGTCCAAAAGGCAGGTTATCGGAACCGCAGCCGCTTCTTGAGGGACGCCGCCACGCACTATGCTGAGGTTTTGTCGAGCGGAGATCTTGTCGATCGCCCAGCGGAAGAGTCGGTGGAAGGGACGTTGGTGTTGTACTACCAACACACCGTCGCCGAAAAGCTCCCTGATTTTCGCCACCATTCGGACATCAGCCTCATCTCCTCGACACACGCGTGCATGACCGACAGCCACACGTGCGTGGACACCCTCCATTTGTCAGGGAAAGTTGGAACCATTCGGGATGCCGTGGAAGGGTTGCGCCGCCTCGAAGGTGTGGACCGCGTGGCCTTTGTGGCCGCGCCGACCCGTGAAGAAGGCTGTTGCTGAACCTTCCAGTGGCCTCCGTTGTTGGACGACCTTGTCCTCGGATCAAAACCAGCGGTCGCGTATGGCTCAAAATTCTGGGAAATACTTCCGCGTGTACGTCGCGGCGTCTTCGTCGCTGTAACCCTGCTCGATGAGGTTTGCATGGTACGCGAGGGCTTCGGGGTCTTGTGCAGAAGGGGTTTCCATCGTCTCAGAAACGAGAGTGGGTTGCTCGGGCTCATCGTCATCCCCCCGTTCCTCGGCTTGTCGTGCCGCCACGCGCAGGGTCAACATGAGCGAGCCGATGCCCAAGAACACCACCAGTCCCACAATGAGGACGAAGTCGAGTGCGTCGCGGAACGTGCCCTCGGGTGCGTCGTCTGCGGAGGATTGGCTTTCGTCGTCCACGACAGGCGGAGTGAATGCGAACGTTCCTTCGTGGAGGACGGTGACAGGGCCCAGTTCATGGGATGCGGTCATGCTCCACGACACGTTCCACGCCACCGTAGATCGGTGGGCTTCGTTGTACTGGATGAAGGCGGGATTGGCTTCCCAGATGGTCCACTCCACTCCGGGTTGGATGGTGCGGTTCCACCTTTCCTCGGCGCCGTCAACGGTGGTCTGCCACGTCAACCGCACCGGCCTAAATGTTCGCTCAGGACAGCAGCCCGGCAAGGAATTGGCCGGTGTAGCTGGACGGGGTCGCTGCGATGTCTTCGGGCGTGCCCGTGGCGACCACGGTTCCTCCCCTTCCCCCCCCTTCTGGTCCGAGATCGATGACGTGGTCGGCGCACTTCACCACGTCGAGATGGTGTTCGATGACGACCACGGTGTGGCCTTTCCCACGCAATTCAAGCAGCACGTCCACGAGTTTCTGCACGTCACTGAACGAGAGGCCGGTGGTCGGCTCGTCAAGGATGTAGACGGTGTGCCGATTGGGTGGACGGCGCAATTCGCTGGCCAGCTTCACCCGCTGCGCTTCGCCGCCCGAGAGGGTCGTGGCGGGTTGGCCGAGGCGAATGTAATCCAAACCGACGGCCGAGAGCGTCGCGAGGGTCCGATGGATCTTGCGGTGGTTGGCGAAGAACTCCACTGCTTCACCGACAGGCATCTGCAGCACGTCGTGAATGGTCTTGCCTTTCCACGTGACTTCGAGGCATTCCCTGGTGTACCGCTTGCCTTCGCAGTTGTCGCAGGTGATCCAGACGTCTGGAAGGAAGTTCATCTCGAGTTTGATCGAGCCTCCGCCCTTGCACGCCTCGCAGCGGCCTCCCTTCACGTTGAACGAGAAGGTCCCAGGCGTGTACCCACGCTCCTTGGCCAAGGTGGTCTTGGAGAAGAGGCTTCGAATCTCATCGAAGACCTTCGTGTAGGTGGCTGGATTGGAGCGGGGCGTGCGACCGATGGGCGACTGGTCGATGATGATGGCTTTGTCCACTTTTTCGAGTCCTTCGATGGCCTTGTGCTTCCCCGGCACGGCTTCTGCGTTGTGCAGGTGCCGTTGGAGGGCAGGGGCGAGGATGCCTGAAATCAAGGAGGACTTACCGGACCCTGACACGCCGGTCACCGTGGTCAGAAGACCGAGGGGGACGTCCACATCGATGCTCTGGAGGTTGTTGTGGGCGGCACCCTTGATGCGCAAACGATGGCCGCGCTTTGCTTTCGTCCGCTTCTCTGGGACCTCGATGCTTCGTCGGCCGGCCAGGTAGTCGCCGGTCACCGACCCTTCCGTGGCCATGACCTCCTCGGGTGGACCGTTGGCCACGATGGCCCCGCCCTCAAGGCCAGCTCCCGGGCCGAGGTCGCACAGCCAATCGGCTTGGCGGAGCGTGTCTTCGTCGTGTTCGACCACCACGAGGGTGTTGCCGAGGTCGGACAATTCCCGCAGCGTTTCGAGCAAGCGCTCGTTGTCGCGTTGGTGCAGACCGATGGACGGTTCGTCAAGCACGTACATCACACCCGTCAGACGCGAGCCGATTTGGGTGGCCAGTCGGATCC
Source organism: Methanobacteriota archaeon (assembly GCA_002722135.1). GTDB lineage: Archaea > Thermoplasmatota > Poseidoniia > Poseidoniales > Poseidoniaceae > MGIIa-L3. Next base: position 31,510 of record PBKJ01000025.1, read on the forward strand.
GCTGGCTTTCACCGCCCGACAAGGTGTTCGCGCGTCGGTCCAAGGTCAGGTAATCGAGCCCAACGCTGTCCAAGAAACTGAGACGTGACTCGATCTCCTTGAGGATCTCGCGTCCGATGAACAGGCTACGCTCATCGAGCACTTCGGCGCTGTCGGCCCACGCTTCGGGTGGACCTGCTTCAGCATCGGGCCACCACGCGCGGACCAAGGCCAGCGCTTCGTGAACCGCAGCCATGGAAATTTCCGGCAAACGAAGGCCGCCCACCGTGACGCTCCGCGCCGCCGGGTTGAGCTTCTCTCCATGGCATGACGGGCATGGGAGGTCGGTCATGCACGCGATGAGGCGCGCTCGAGTGCGCTCGGACGTGGTCTCGGTGTAGGTCTTCTCGAGGCGAGCGATGATGCCCTCCCAGGGCCGGTTCATCTGGTAGACCGAGCCGTTGTCCGACTCGAAGTGGAAGTGGATGACCGTGGAGCCCGAGCCGTGTAGCAAAATGTCCCGATGGTCCTCGTCGAGCAAGTCGAACGGCGTCCGCGTCGGGATGCCGTAGTGTTCAGCGACCTGAATCATGAGGCGCTTGTACCAGGCCGGCGACATCGATTGACGCCATGGGAGCACGGCACCTTGCTCGATGGTCAGGGTGCCGTCCACCACCAGGTCTTCGCTGAAACGTCGCTGCACGCCAATGCCTTGGCAATCGGGGCACGCGCCGAGCGGCGAATTGAACGAAAAGACGCGGGGGGAAAGTTCGGGCATGAAGGCCCCGTGTTCTGGACACGCGAAATCTTCCGACCATGCGATGGTCTCGCCGGCGGGTGTTGAGCGCGCACGGCTGCCTTCGCTCAATTCGGCATCGTCATCTGGAGCCTCGAGGCTCTCCACCTGCACGCTGCCTGAGCCCAGACGGAGTGCTTGTTCGACCGCTTCGGTCAAGCGCTGACGTCGGTCGCGGGTGCAGCGAAGTCGATCGATGCGCACGTCGACGTCGTGGCGGTAGGCCTTGTCCAAGGTCGGCGGGGCTTCGAAATCGGCCTCGTGACCGTTGACCCGTCCAGCCAACAGCCCCTGTTCGACGAGTTGGCGGAAGAGGTCCGCATGGGTGCCTTTTCGTGCACGCACCACGGGACTCCACACCGCCACAGCGTGACCCTCCAAGTGCCAGAGGACGTCGTCCACGATCTCCTGAACGGTGCGCCGCGCCACTTCGCGCCCACATTCTGGGCAGTGGGGCTTGCCCACGCGGGCCCAAAGCAGGCGGAGGTAATCCTGAATCTCCGTGACCGTGGCCACGGTGGAGCGAGGGTTGTGCGAACCCTGCTTTTGATCGATGGAGATGGCCGGAGAGAGCCCCTCGATGCCGTCGCAGTCGGCTTTCTTCATCTGCCCGATGAATTGCCGTGCGTAGGAGGAAAGCGATTCCACGTACCGACGCTGCCCCTCAGCATACAGCGTGTCGAAGGCCAAGGAGGATTTTCCCGAGCCAGAAACGCCGCTCACGACGACGAAGCAGCCGCGTGGGAGGCGTACGTCAACATCTTGCAGGTTATGCGTCCGTGCCCCACGGACCTCAATCCATCCTGCATCGCCGGGATTGGACATGGTCCTCGAGCGAGGTTCTGGTCAACGGTTCTTGAATCCCTGCCTATCGCTCAGGTCACGAAGGGAACGGGGGCTTCGAAACGAACGGGTTCTTCCGACTCAGGATGGAGGAATTCCAAGGCGAAGGCATGCAGGGCGACGCGCCCCAGTGGATCCGCCGTCGCTCCATGCAAAGCGTCGCCGACGATGGGGCAGCCCAATTTCCGCATCGCCATCCGGATTTGGTGACGGCGTCCGGTTTCGATGAGCAATTCCACATCGGCCACCAAACCGTCTTCATCGAGGACGCGGTAGTGCGTGATGGCTTCACGTGCGCCGCGGAATCCTGACTTGACCTCCCGCACGTTCAGATGGCTGTCTTCCACCAGATGTGCGACGACCGTGCCGTGTTCGGCCTCGGGACAGCCTTCGGTCAAGGCACGGTAGATGCGGTGCACGTTGCGGTCCGCAAATTGCCGTTGCAGGTCATCCTTGTGACGGGCGTGGCGGGCGAAGACCATGACGCCAGAGGTTTCGCGATCCAAGCGGTGCACGACGTGCACCCAAGCGCGCTCACCGTGGTTGGCACGAACGTGAGCCACGCAGCGGCTGTGAAGCGTGTCGTCCTCCATCTTGTTCGTCGCGACAGAAAGCAGGCCCGGAGGCTTGTTGACCACCAGGATGGTTTCGTCCTCGAAAAGCACGTCGAGTTTGGGTCCTTTCTGTTTCTTGGAGGGTGCGGGGTGCTCGTCTGCGGCCGTGACGCGCGCCACCACTTCAACACGCTGCCCCGGTGTGAGATCGGCCTTCGCGGCGTGAACGGTCGCGCCGTCCACCTGAACACGGCCCTGGGTCAGCATGCGCCGAAGGGTACCGGTCGAACTGTCGGGGTGGATGCGCCGAAGGGCGTCGAGGAGGACCTCGCCGTCCTGCGCCTCTGTGCCCGGCATGCATGGACATCGTGGCATTGGGGATGAGGCATCCGGTGCAAACCGGTGTGCATGATTTCACTTAATGTTGAAATAATCTCGCCGGAGAATGCTTCTGTCCGCCCGGACAGGAGATGAACCATGGCCAAACAACCCACAGAACCTCAGCACCACGTGCTGAGGACGGTGTTTGGTCCGTGGCATCGTCGTCGTTTCGATTGACGTCGATGCGTCGCCCCTGCTGGGCGACACCCACAGAAGGCCAAGACCATCCTGGGATGCCGTGGCCTTCACTTCAGGGGGGCATGGTGTAATGGAGAGCACAGCAGGCTGCGAAGCTGCAGATCCGGGTTCGATTCCCGGTGCCCCTTCCACTCACGACACAAAGGAGGAACTGCAATGACACACGAGGAGGCATGGATTGACGTTGATTGGGGCTTGGACTTCGAGTCCTTCGAATGGATGGTTCACTTGGCGGCGTGTTTCAACCGCCACCTTCCGCCGAACGGACCATGGAACACGTGGCCGGATTGGCCCACCGACATGATTGGGCGCGTGTCAGAAATCCATCGCCCAGGATGGCTCTCAGCGTGCCACCTCGTGCATAGGCACCCCAGCATCGCCGTAAAGGGCAACACAATCACGGTGACCGATGCTCATGGAACGGCGAGGGTGTTGGAGGACGTGGACGTCACCTGCAGGTGGTGGCACGTTGACGTCACCTCAGACTGGAACGTCCCACCAAGGATCATCGCCGCACTGGACGCACGCCACGGCCCGTCGGCCTCACACAAGTTCGTGCCGGGGCAAATGGAGCAAATCTGCATGGGTGTTGAGGACGATGCACTCTCCTACGGCCTCGGGCTTGCCTCGGTGCTTCAGACGATGCTCGACCCGGTGGCCTTGTACAGCAGAGCGACCGATTACCACGGCGCAAGGTGCACCTCTTGCCATGGGACAACCTACAGGGAAGGCCTCAGGGGACAGGGGTTGGAGCACGGGAAGGAAGTGACCTACGAATGCTGGTCCTGCAGCACGGAGTCGTGGTGCAACTGATCCTCACAGGTCCACGAATTCGGTCAGCACCGCGAGCACCATCAACACGAGCAGAAGCATGCCCGTGACGGCGTGGGCCGTCAAGTGGAGGAGAATTTTCGGGCCTGGTTCGTCAACGGCCGTGAAAGGCCAGAGTTTCTCGGCTTCCTCCCGACCCCCACGCAGTCCTACGAAAGGCCGCAGGTAAGCCGTCCGCCGAAACAACACGAAGCACACCAGCACGCCAGCCACCACGAAGGGTGTACCAAGGGCCGTTGACGTCCACCAACTCATGCCGATGATTCCAGCGAACGCCATCCAGGGGAAGGTGATGTGGAAGTGCATGATGTAGGTCGGGTAAACGGCTTCGTTCAGCCACGCCAAGGCGCGGCTTTTCCGGTTCAACAGCCGCGCGCCCCATGCGAACACCAGCAGACACCACATCCACGCATGGAGCGTTTGCAGGAGCGTGGCTCCTGCCGTTAAGGGGGAGAAGGGGGCCCTTCCCCACATCGCCCAACCCCCTTCCATCAATCCCACCGGGCCGTCGTGTTTGAGGGAAAACCAGACCAAGCTCAGTGGGAGGGTCGTCGCCAACAGCCACCAACGCAGGGCTTCGATGCGTTCGAACCACATGGCGCCGGTCTGGATGGCCAAGTAACCAAACAAAGTGAACAGGAAGTAGTGAGGAAACTCCCACCACATGCCGACTTCGCCGTAATGCCACGGTTTGGTGAGGATCGCTGACGCGCCGAGGATCAGTGCGGGGACGGTCATGAGGGCCAAACCTCCACCGGCCTGAACGGTCCAACGTGCGGCGCGAACGGGCCCAGCGTCTGGATTGGTTCGAACGTACGCAAACAGCGGCGCGAGCAGGACCGAATAGAGCAGCAGGTTTCGGAGAAACCAGAGGTGGGCGTACGGCATGGCATCGGCGCCCGGGAAGGGGACCAGCATCAACCACAGCGTCTCGACGGGTGCGATTAGTCCACCGAGCAGGATGTAGGTGGCAAACAACAGGGGAACGCCAAGCCGGACCACGCGCTCGTTGAGGAAGGTCTTGAGGTCCCTTCGACGGAAGGCAAAGGCTGTGCCCATTCCTGAGATCAGGAAGAGGGCGGCCAAGCGCCACTGATGCATCACGTCCACCACGAAGAACACGGTGAGCGGAACGTCACCGTCTTCGAACAACCAGAAGGTGAACACGCCAAGATGGAACCAAATCAGCAGCCCGAACAAAATCACGCGGAGCCAGTCAAGGTCATGGCGGCGCTCTGAGGACGTTTTTGGAACTGTGAGGGCCTGTGTTTGGGTGGACCCAAACGATTGGGTGGGGTCCATGTGGCCTTGTCAGCCACCGCGGCTTTCATGCTATGGCCCCGCAAAGAACGGTTTCCACTCAAAGCAACATGACATCGATGATTTCGCCGACCGCTCCCGAAGCGCCAGCGGGAAGGAGGGTCAACGCATCGGCGCTGGCGAGGCTTTCGAGGTTGCCCGAGCCTTGATGGCGCGGCTGACGGGCCACCATCTCGCCGTCTTCGAGCCTCACCGTGACCCGTCGGAGGGTCAAGCAATCGTTCGTGCTCTTGACCGGGTCCAACAGCCGGGCGCGCACCGTGGTCTCGATCGGTCCTGTGGCGCCCGTCCATGCGCGCATCGCATCGGCCACCAGCAATCGGAACACCACGTGGCTGCTCACAGGGTTTCCTGGCAAACCAAACAGTGGGGTTCCTTTCCACAACCCGAAGAGAGGGGGCGATCCTGGGCGTATTTTCACGCGCCAGTAACGAAGGTCGCCTTCTTCTTCCATGAGGCGGCGCACAAGGTCCCACTCGCCCATCGACACGCCACCCGACGTCACGATCATGTCCGAAGCCTCGGCTGCAGCGTCCAATGCCTTGCGCAAGCCGTCGAGCGTGTCCTCCACCGCAGGATGGTGGTATGGTTCGTGACCCATGCCGCGAACCAGCCCCACCAAGCCATGGGAATTGGACTCGTACACTTCGCCGTGCCGAAGCGGTTCACCTGCGGGACGGAGTTCGTCGCCGGTGGGGATGACGGCGACACGGAGGCGTGCCCGTACCGGGACGGTCGGATGGCCCATGGTGGCGCAGAGGCCGACCTTCGCAGGCGTGAGGTGGGCTCCGGCAAACAAGCCTGCGGCCCCTTTGCGCAAGTTCTCGCCTTGCTTCCGAACGAATCCTGTACGAACGGGTGCGGTCAAGGTCACCTCGCCATCCCCGACTTCGCAGCGCTCGATGGGAAGGATGGCGTCAGCGCCAGGCGGCATCGGAGCGCCGGTCATGATGCGCACGGCATGCCCTGGCTCGAGCGGGGCCATGTCATCGTGCGCAGCCGCGGCCACCGTGCTCTGAATCGGGAGTATGGTCGGCACGGTGGGCACGTCTGATTCGCGCATGGCAAAGCCGTCCATCGCCGAATTGTCGAACGGCGGGTCGTCGACCAACGAGTGGAGGTCGGTGGCAAGGATGCGGCCATGAGCGGCGCTGAGCGTGACCTCAACAGGCGCAGGCAAGGGCAGCACACTCAGGGCCTCTGCTGCGATGCGGCGGGCCTCGTCCACTTCCACGAAGTACGGCACGTCCATGCCTCAAGGGAAGCACCGTCGCGCTTGAGGATGATGGTGGAGCCGCCGTCACCATCATGGCGGAGAGGGTGCAGGCAAGAAGGGGGGCGCCATGGCATCCATCGTCGTGACCACCCTGCTCACGAGCGGTTCTGCAACGCTGCTCGCCTCGATGATCGGCATCCCCCTCGGTGCGAAATGCGCTCGCCGGGATGGGCTTGACGGCTTACGGGTGCTCGTTCGGACGCTCTACGGGCTGCCGCCCGTGGTGGTCGGTGTGCTCGTCTACCTCATGTTGTCCAACCGAGGGCCGCTGTCCGAGCTCGACTTGTTGTTCACCGTGCCGGCCATGATCCTGGCACAAACCCTCCTCGTTCTGCCGCTGATTTGGGGCGGCACGTGGTCGGCCTTCGACGCCATCACCAACGACCACCGTGAAGCGCTGGACGTGTTGGGCCTTGAGGCAGCACAGCGGCTCCGCATCGAAGTGGGACTGGTCTGGCGTGGCGTGCTCAATGGCGTGGCCCTCGGTTTCGGCCGTGCGATCGCTGAGGTCGGTTCAGTGCTGATGGTCGGCGGCAACATCGCCGGTCAAACGCGTGTTTTGACCACCAGCATCGTCCTCGAAACGAGCCGTGGTGACCTTGGAGCCGCCGTGACCCAGGGCGGCTTGCTGTTGGTGATTGCCTTGGCGGCGATGTTCACCGTCGAAGGCGTGCGCCTGATGCGCCCACGCAACGGCAGCGCGTGGACGTCCCCTGAAGCCTCCGGGCCACTGGCCGTTGCGCACCAAGGACACGCGTGGGCCACGATCAGTGTCGAGCGGGATGGCGTCAACGTGCTGGATCTTGAGGCCGTTGAAGTCCGAGGCGGTGAAATCTTGGTTGTCATGGGCGCCTCGGGAGCGGGAAAATCAACGCTGCTCCGGGCCATGGCGGGCTTGTTGCCTGACGTCGAAGGTCTGCCGGTCAAACGGGGCCCAGGTGGTGTCGGTCGCGTGGCCCAGAACCCCGTGATGCTTACGCCGCACGCGGTGGCCGAAATCGAATTGGTGGATCCGGCACGACTTGGCCTGCTCGAAACCGTAGGGCTGGTTGACGTGGCCATGCGCCAAGCGGCCGTGTTGTCCGGCGGGGAGCGTCAGCGGGTCAGCCTCGCCCGTGCCCTCGCCTTGCAGCCCTCAGCGCTCATCCTCGATGAATTCACTTCGGGCTTGGACCTCTCCACCACCCTCGCCGTGGAGGAGGTGGTCCGCAGGGTCGCAACCGAAGGGGCGGTGGTGGTCTTGGCCACCCACGACCTCGCTCAAGCCCGCAGGCTGGCTGACCGTCGCTTGCTGCTGGCTGCTGGCCGCTCTGTTCATGAGGACAGTGAGACGGCGGCCATGATGCTTGGAGAAGTTCAGGGTTGACCTGGTGTAAACATCGGTTCACCGGAAACCGTGTGCGCCTCGATGAGGGTGCTGGCTTCATCTAACAAAAACGCACGAAGCGCTTCGGCTTGCTCGGCATGCGGGCCGTCGAGGGGGATGATGCTGTACGGGTTGAGCATGACCTCGTCGTCGTAGCGTTGGAGCTCCAAGGTCACCGTGTCCGCACGGAACAAGGCCGTGCCCAAATCACTGAGGGTGACGCACCGCTTTTCATCGGCCATCGTGATGGCTGCGCCCATGCCTTGTCCGATGGAAAGGTACCAGTCGCCTTCGGGATGGACGCCTGAATCGTCCTCGATCACATCGCCCCGGCCATCCTCAGACCATGCCTGCCACAAGGCCTGTTCCTTCATGTGCGTCCCAGAAGCATCGCCCCGGGAGACAAAGCACCGTTCCTCCTCCACCACGGCGTCCAAGACGTCGAACAGCGTTCCGTTCATGGGTTCGGGGGTCAGGAGCACGAAGGTGTTCCACGCAAAGACCGTGCGCGACGTGCCGTGTCCTTCTTCGAGGAAAGCGGCTTCCGCTTCGGGGGCATGAACGATGAGCACATCTGCATCGCCACTTCGTCCAAGGTTCAGCGCCGCCCCCGTTCCAACCGCGACCACGTCGACGTCGTGCCCGGTGGCGTTGGTGAAGGCAGGAAGCAGCACGTTGAGGAGCCCAGAATCGCGCATCGAGGTGGTGGTGGCAAGGATCATCCTGTCCTCGTCGGGGGTGACGCACCCCGGTGAGAGCATCAACGCAACGAGCAGCACCGCGAGCAGGGCCCGCATGTCTTGCCCTCAGCTGAAATCCATCGTGTGTCCGCACGATTCGTAATCGCACGTGATGGTGTAGCGGGACTTGCGTGGTTTACGTGCCTTCATCATGATGCCACACATCTCACATTGGACGGTGATGAACTCGGGTTCCGCAGCCTTGGGTGCGTCGTCGAGGGTTCGGCCCACTGCGGTCGACCAGCCAAGGCTGTCGGTGTAGGAATCAGCCGCAGTGTCCATCTTCTTCTGCTTGAGCGTCAAACGCATCTTGCGTCGTCGTCGCCCTTTCTTCTTCGCAGGAGGCTTGGCCGCCATGAGGGTGAACCCCTGCGCGGCCGTCTTCAATGATTCGCACTCAAGAGCCTGCGTCGATTTGATGAGCAGGTGGGTCCAGCGAAAGGCATGCGCCGCATGCTGCCGATGGGGGTCCTCCTCATGCTGCTGCTCGCTCCGGCTGCTTCGGCGTGCGAAACCGAAGTGGCGCGGCTCATCGACGGGGAGGCCCCCTCGCCCGAAGGCCTTAGCCCTGCGAAGGACGCTGCCATTCGCGAAGCCACCACCATCGCGGAGTTTGGTCAAGAGACCGCCCGGTGGATGCTTTGGCGTGTGTTGATGGGGGAAGAATTCACCGAAGCGGAAATTGCGGACGAAATTGACCGCTCAATGATACGGAACGGTTCAAACCCGATCTGGCCAAGCTTCGAGACCATCGTGGCCAGCGGACCAAACGGCGCCATTCCGCACGGTGATCCGGAGCACCATGGTGCAGGCCCGCGCATCGTGCAGCCCGGGGATGTGGTCGTGGTGGACCTTGGTGCGCGGGTGCAGGACTGGGTCAGTGATGTGACGCGATCGTACGTTATCGGTGGAACCGACAACGAGACCATCATCGACGCCTACATGACCGTGCACGATGCGCAAAACCTGACCTTTCCCCTGATTGAATCCGGAACCCCGGCATGGGTGTTGGATGACGTGGCTCGCACCTACATCGAAGAAAAGGGGTATGGAGAGTATTTCATCCACAGCCTTGGTCATGGATTCGGTGTTTGCGTTCACGAGCCGCCGTTGCTCTCTAGCGGCCTTGACGAGCCGTTGTTTGGCCTGAATTTCAACAATGAACCCCTGACGCCGATAGATGCCATCACCATTGAGCCAGGCATCTACATCGAAGACTGGTTCGGCATTCGCATCGAAGACGATTACCTGGTGGATGTCGACGGTCATGAACCGCTGACAGAAGACCTCCCGCGTGACCTGGATTGGTTCATGATCATGGAAGACGACTATCCTGCCTTGCCTCAACACAGCGGAGATGCAGGCGCTGACGGCAAGGACGACACGGTGCTTGAATCGATGCCGGTTCCCTTTGGATTGGTTGAGACGCTCACCATCGCCTGCGTGGTGGCCGTGCTCATTCCCCGCAAGGGGGAACCTGAATTGGATGAGGCGTGAGTTCGTCTGAAGGCTCGGGAACAAGGCTTGAATCTGTACCGGACGTGGTACACACATGGGTGAGCGCCCAACGCCCTTTGCTCCGCACCTGCTGGGGCTCATCAATCCGGGCGTGGTCATCGCCGGCAACGTGTTGGGTGGACCGGCCACGGCGATGGGTGCGGTGTGGATGTTGGGCGTCGGCCCGGTGCTTGACCGCGTGCTCGGTTCGAGGCCACGAGCTCAAGGCAAACCAACCTCTGGCACGCCGTTCAAGGCGCTCCTTTACCTGCACACCGTCTTGCACGTGTGCGCCATTGCGACCTTGGTGCAATTGGCGGCGCTCGGCGCTGAATGGTACTGGCTGGCGGCCGCCGTGGTGTCCACCGGCATCTGCTCGGGCGTCAGCGGCGTCATCGTCGCGCACGAACTTGGTCACACGCGACCAAAGTCCATCTCGGCGAGACTGGCCAGGATGAACATGCTTCTCGTGCTGTACGGGCACTTCACCGAAGAGCACAACGTCACCCACCACAAGCACGTGGCGACCACGGCCGATCCGGCCTCCGCAGATGAGGGAGAAACGGTCTGGGGTTTTGTGGCCAGAACCGTTCCAAAGCAGTTCAGGGACGCCTACGCCATCCACGCCAAGCGTGGGGCTCGAGGATGGCGAAACCGTGTCGTTCGCGTGGCGGCCTTTGAGGTGGTGTTGGTCGCTGCTTTGGCTGCTTTGGCGCCGGCCGCGGCCTTGGTCTTCGTTGGGCAAGCGGCGGTGGCCGTCTTTTTGCTCGAGTACATCAACTACGTTCAGCACTACGGTCTGCGTCGGGGGAAAGGGGAGCGGCAGAGCAAAATGCACAGCTGGCAATCCGAGCGGCGGTGGTCATGTTGGACCCTGTTCAACCTCAGCCTTCACCCGGCGCACCACCTGAAAGCCAGCGAAGGGTGGTGGGACCTCCAGCCCTACGACGGGGCACCAGACATGTTCAGCGGGTATTACGGGACCTTCTGGCCCGCCTTGTTTTCACCACTTTGGAAGCGATGGATGGCGCAGAAGCTGGCTGCTCTCCCTTCAAACTGACGTGATGTGGAAGACTGCTCAGAAGCAGTACTGAACGTCGGTGAAGCCTTCGCGCAGGGCCGCCACCTCGCCTTTGACCTGCGCAGGGTTCACGCCGTCGAGCAACACCCGTCGGAAGCACGTGGCGACGTCTTGCATCTGATCTGGGCCCATGCCGTGACGGGTCAATTCCTGTACGCCAAGACGCAAGCCTGACGGTGAAAGGGCGCGGGTGTCGCCGGGAAGCATGTTCATGTTCGTGATGATCCCGGCTTCTTCGAGGAGAGCGGCTGCGGTTCGTCCGGCACCTGAGTCCGTTTCGCCATGGCGAGTCAACACCTGATGGCTGGCGGTGTACCCACGTTCTTCGGCCAGCACGTCGAAGCCTTCCGCGGCCAGTGCCTCTGCCAACGCTTTCGCGTTGGTGACGGTGTCCTGAGCATAAGCGGCACCAAAGGCCTCGAACTCAGCCAACGCGACCGCTTTTCCGGCCACGTGATGGAGGTGGTAGGAAGAATTCGTTCCAGGGAACACCGCGTTGTTGAGGCGCCGCTGCATCTTCTCATCGTCCGTGTTGGAGAGCAGAAATCCGCCTTGTGGCCCGGGGAAGGTCTTGTGCGAGGACCCGGTCATGATGTCCGCTCCCTCGCGGAGCGGGTCTTGGAACACGCCACCGGCGATGAGGCCCAGCACGTGCGCGCCGTCGTACATCACGCGCGCTCCGACCTCGTGTGCGGCGTCGGCGAGCTCTTGCAGGGGCGTTGGGAAGAGGAACACCGAGGCTCCAAACAGGGCAAGGGCGGGTTTTGTCTCGCGGATCATGGCCGCCGCTGCGTCAATGTCCGGCTCCATGCGATCTTCGTTCCACGGATAGGTGTGAAGGTCAAGGCCACGCAGCCCCACAGCACCCATCTGCGCGTGTGAAATATGACCGCCATCCGCGGTCGAGACCGCTGTAATACGATCGCCCGGCTTCACCATGGCCTTGAGCGCGGCGATGTTGGCGACGGTGCCCGAAATCGGCTGAATGTTGGCGAAGTTGGCGTTGAACACTTTCTTGGCCAGGTCAATGCCGATGGTTTCGATGGTGTCGAAATCGTCGCACCCTTGGTAGTACCGCTTCCCCGGCAAGCCTTCCGCGTACCGACCGTGCAAATCGCTGTCGCAAGCGCGACGTACCATCGGGGAGATCACGTTCTCGCTGGCGATCATGGGGAAGCCGGAGCCATAGTGCGCTCCGCTTTGGTCAACGGCGTCCAGCACGCGCTTGGCGGTTTGATGGGATGAGGTGCTCATCGTTTACCTCTTGTCGCGCCCGTTCAAAGCCATTCTGACGGAGCCATGCGCAGTTCGACGGCGGCTTCAAACGGGCGTGCCCCAACCCTTCCCTATGCCCAAGCGACTGGTGTTCACCAAAGCCGGGGCGCCCGAAACGATGCGGGTGGACGCCTTCGAGGCATCCGCGCCAGGTCCGGGTGAGGTGGCCGTTGACGTGGCCTATGCTGGCATCAACTTCGCCGATTTGCTGCAACGGCTTGGTTTGTACAATCCTCGGCCGCCGTACCCTTTCACGCCCGGATACGAGGCTTCCGGGACCGTCGCGGCTCTCGGGGATGGCGTCAAGCACCTCAGCGTGGGTGATCGGGTCATCGCCGTGCCGGGCACCGGCGCGCACACGAGTCGTCTGATGTGCGCGGCCGATCGCGTCATCCGCATTCCTGAAGGTATGGGGTTGGAGGCCGCGGCCGCCATGCCGGTGACCTACCTGACTGCGCACCACATGCTGCATCATCTCGGGCACCTGTCCTCCGAAGATTCGGTACTCATTCATGGAGGGGGTGGGGGCGTAGGAACCGCTGCACTGCAGCTGTGTCGGTGGGCAGGCGTCGAGCGCGTCTGGGCCACCGCGTCCGCAGGAAAGGCCGACATCATCCGCTCCTTCGGTGGAACGCCCATCGACCGCCACACGGAGGACTTCGTTGACGTCATCCGAAAGGCAACGGACGGGTCTGGGGTGGATCACGTTCTGGACCCCATCGGTGGAGATCACCTCGTGCGCAGCCTCTCGGCGTGCCGTGAAGGCGGGAAGGTGTACACCTTCGGCATGTCCACTTTTGCCCCGACAGGAAAGCGACGACCGATTCGAACCGCGCTTGCATGGCTGCGGCGCACAGAAATTGACCCGCTTCGCCTGATGACCCGGAACCGTGCTTTGTTTGGGGTTCACATGGGCACATGGTCGCGTCAGGACGTGATCCTCGAGCAGATGGGTCGGTTGATCCAGGGTGTTGTGGAGGGTCACTTGGATCCGGTGATCGACTCGGTTTTCCCTCTTGAGGAAGCCGTGGCTGCGCACCACCACATGCACAACGGGAAAAACGTCGGGAAAGTGTTGCTCTCGATGTAAAGCATCACGCCGGGGTGAGGTGTTGCCCAGTCAATTGCTCGCTCAGGGCCCACAAGCGCTCGACGTCCTCGTCCTTTCTCGCTCTGCGGGCATGACGGCGGGGTTTTGGGGGCCCTGCAAGTTGCGTCAGGCCCTTTGCGCCAAAATAGGCGGCGGGGGCAACGTCAGGCTCCATCGCCGCACGGAGCGTGGGCCATGACCCTCGCTCAGCGCTCATGTTGAAAGGTCGCAGCACGACGTTGCCAAACGTCGCTCCAATGGAATGGCGCTGCAAACGCGTGCGCGACCAGCCGGGGTGTGCGAGGGTGGTGTCGTACGGCACCCTTGCGGCCAAGCCCCGGATGAAGAGTTGGTTCGCCAATTTACTCTGCCCGTACGCCTGCCAACGCACGTAACGCGTGGATTCCCAATTTGGATCGTCCCACCACATGCGTCCCACGTCGCCCGCTACACTGGTGATTGAGGTCACGCGAGAACCTTCGGTTTGAAGCAGAAGGGGATGCAAATGGCACGTCAACGCAAAATGACCGAGATGGTTGACGCCGAACTGTTGCTCAAAGCCCTGTACGGTTCGACCAAGGGGCGGCACCATGAGGCCGGCGTTGAGCACCAGGCGGTCCAAGCGGTCGTGAGCGGTCAGGACATCTTTGGCAAAGGCCGTCACGCTCTCCAGGTCTGCAAGGTCGAGATGGCGGGCTTCGAGCGAGCCGTGTTGGGTGCTCTCGCGGATCCTCTGAATGGCCGCTTCTGCTTTCTCCATGTTGCGGCACGCAAGGGTCACGTCCGCTCCTGCATGAGCAAAGAGACGCGCGGCTTCGTACCCAATGCCGGTGTTTGATCCGGTGATCACCACACGGAGCCCTGCTGGAGAAGGCATCTGGTCTGGGGTCCAACGTGCCATGACTGGAGGTTCGGTGTGGAGGTTTTCAACCTCCGCTTTTCTGAGATCACTCTTCTTCTAGACCGAGATCCCTGCGAAGGTCACGAAGTCCGATTTCAAATTCGGCTACGGCTTCCTGAAGCGTTGAACTGGCCAGCACGAGTTGGCGGCTCTCAAGGTCAGGAAGCACCATGGAAGCGGCCAAGAACACGCCATCAGGTCCAGACGTCTCAACCTCCTCGATGCGGGACTGAACCCATGGGCCAGCCGTGTCTTCATCGATGCCCATCGCGCCGGCGATGGCGGTCATCGTGCTGCGCACGAGGTTGAACACCGTCGTGGAGGCTCCCTCGTCGGGTTCGAACGAAGGACGGATGCGCACGCTGGCACTGATGTGGAGCGGAAGATCGGCGCGACCGAGTTCATCGGCACGAGCCATCAGGGCCTCTTGGTCCGGAAAAAAACCGTCCTCGCCGACCAGGTCGCTCACGGCGGGGTCAGAGAAAGGTGGCAGAGCTGGTTCGATCACCTCAACCACGTCAAAGCGCTCCCCGCCGCGCACCACCAGCATGTGGTTGCTGCCGGCTTCTTCGTGATGCTCGATGTAAGCGAGCGTTCCTGTGGTCCTTGGTCCGTCCCAACCGCGAACCGGTTGGAAAGGATCGTTCAGGACGAGGCCAAATGGACGTTCGTCGAGGATACACGTGTCGAGCATCTGCTTGTACCTGGGTTCGAACACCCGCAATTGCGTGACCTCACCGGGCATGAGGGTCATGGGGAGGACGAACAACGGAAGAGGTTGGCCGTCGTCCATGGGGTGACCTTGGTGCGTTGGGGTATGAATCTGTGTTGTGACCACCCGTCACGCTTGACGGGGACGAACGACGACCAAAGCGACGCTCACCAACGCG
>PBKJ01000026.1 GCA_002722135.1 Methanobacteriota archaeon
AGGATCCCGAAGACAAGCAGGTGGCTCGTCAGATGAAGTTCCTCTCGCGCGTTGCACCGGTCGGTCTGAAGATGGCGAGCGACCTGATCGACGCCACGGAAGGCACGTCCTTGGCGGCCGGGCTGCAGATGGAACTCGACGGTTTGGAAACCATCTTCTCCACCGACGACGCGCTCGAAGGGCTCTCGGCCCTCATCGAAGGACGGCGAGCGTCCTACACGGGTGCCTGATCAGAAATCCATGATGTCCTCAACGTCGTGGACGTTCTCATACGCGTCCGCCGGAGCGCCGTAATGCTCCGCACGAAGGTGCGGTGGCAGGTAGACGATCTCTTGGTGCAGCTCGTGGTATGCGTCGAATTCCCGTGCGTCTTGGTGCACGGCATCCGCGGTCTCGTAGAGCGGGTACAGGTCTGGGCGTGAGGTTTCACACAGCGCGAGCAATTGGTCGCGCAGGCGCTCCTGGTCCTTGCGACGCATGGCCTGTGCGTGCACGTCAACAAAGCGCTGGAGCACGTCCGATTGGTGTCCGGGCCGGTGGCGGGTCAAGCGGACGAGCAGGTCGATGAATTGGTTGACCATGGTCTCGCCGCCGCCGCCAAGCGTGGGCAGGAAGCGTGGCAACAAATCGGAGTGGGCCAATTCCATCTCCACCTGCGGGGGCAAATTTCCCGTCTCTGCGAGGTCGAAGGCTTGGTTCGAAATGAGACCAGTTCCCTCCTCTTCGTGCACGTACGCCACCAGCATCTTCGCCGCCGAGACCCGCTCCTTCAGGCTGAGGTGATCGCCGCCCATGACCTTGAGCAGGTGCGTGGGCGAATGGAGCATGTAGAGCGTGTCGGGGGTGTGCGAGACCGGAAAGCCGGCCTCGCCGAGCAGCACCACCGTGGTCAGGTGATCCGACATTGGGACGTCATGGAAGATGCCTTCTCCGGCGACGCAGATGGGTTGGCCGTCCACGGAGATGACCAGATGGTGTTCGTCTTCTTGCACCGCCATGAGCATGGAGCCCATCACGTCCAGGTCAAGCCGAACGCCGGCGGGATGTTCCATCGTCACGCCCATGCCGTTTACCTTCCAGTGCTTCGAATTCGTCAAGACCGACTCGAACAGGTTCAACCCAATCTGCTCCGCGTCGTAGCGCTGGTCGTTGATGAGGCGCTCGTCCTCAGGAATGCCGTGCATGACGGCCTCCACTTCAGCGACCATGTCCTGAACCTGGATGGTGTTCATTGCCATGCCTCCTGCCACGCCGCGTGCTCGCGAAGAAAGGCGGCCAAATCGAAGGCCTCACCGTCGACGGTCGCTGCCTTGAGGCGTTCTTTCACGGTCTCCACAAGGCCGTCCTCAGGGGCGTCTCCGGTGATTTCCTCGATCACGTCGGCGATGCTCCGTCCACCGCCAAGCGCGACCTTGAGACGAGCCCGACGGGCCTCTTCGTCGTCTTTCGGGGCACGGACGCTCATGCGCTCACCTCAACGGGCCACGCGGCGGGCCAGGGCGTGGGCGTTTCTTGCGACCACGCGTTGAGGGCAGGAACGCCCGCGATGCGCTCGGTTTCTGGCTCGTCTTCGCCGAGGTTCCTGGCGCGCTTGACGCCGTTGTATCCCAGAACGAGGGCTTCGCGCAGGACGCCGGTCCCGTTGGCCAGGCTCTGGCGGTCGGTGCCGGACCAGTAGGCGTCAAAGCGAGGATGGGTGTGCACCCACACCTGGAAGGGCGCCATCGCGCCAACGTGGGCGCGAAGCGGCACGAGGCCGGGTGAGCCCCAATCGATGAACACCGAGCCCTCTGCGTCGATGAGCACCGAGGTTTCCAGACCGGCCACGGCCGAGAGCACGTACACGGCGTTCCAAGCGCCCGCCGAGGCGGCGGCCTGCTGGACTTCGAGGACCTCGGGAGTGTCCACGTCACCGTCCCATGCGGCGTTCATGGCCGCAGCCCACGCCTCGGTCGTGGAGCCGAAGGATTCGGGTTCCACGGAGTGCGCCACGCGAATCAGCAGGTCGTCCCTCATGCGCTCACCTCCGGGGTTGGGCCGAAGGAAAGTCCACCATAGGCCGCGTCCATCATCATCGCCTTGGCCGGGCTGCGGCCGTGCACCACGTGGTCGATGACCCACTGCGCACCCACCGCAGCGGCGAGGGCGAAGCCGACCTGCACGAAGCCGGCCTCAAGCACGCCGTCGGCCTGGCACGATGCCGGCGCGTGATCGGGGGTTTGGGAGGCGATGCGTTCCGGTGCATCGAGGTGCGTCAGGACGAGCATCCCACGGCCGGTGGAACGCAGGTCGATCCACGGCACGTCGGTGGCGTGAACGAGGCGACGTGGCTCAGGGCGGTCAACGGCCACCACGATGAGGTCGTAGCCGCTCAGCTGTTCGGCCGAGCGCAGGTTTTCGGCGACGGCCGTGAGGAGGTGTCCTTCGCTGGCGTGCCTCTGTGCGAGCACATCGGTTTTGGGACGACCAATCGACCACGTTGGGAAACGCTGGTGCGCGAGGTTGCGCTCCTCGACGACGTCTCCGTCCATCAGGGTCAGGTCGAGGCCGTGTCCGTGAAGGCCACGGCACAGCAGGTCGGTCAGGTGTGAGCCGATGCCTCCGGCACCGACCAGCAGCACCCGTGGGGGCGTGTTTTGTGCAAACGCAGTGCTGTCCATGAGGGCGTTCACCCTCGAGAGTATATCAAGGTCGGAACACGTCACCGTGCGGTGAGGGAAAGGGATGACTACCTTACGAAGATGCGTTGACGAGGCCACTTAAGTCAAGGTCAGCACGGTGGCCACGAGGCTTCCAGTTCCGAGAACGACCGCCCAAGCAGGTGCACGTTTGGTGCTCAACAGGGTGAACCCTACCGCAACGAGCACCGCATCGAACATGATCCAGCCTGCCCCTCGGGCCAGACTGACTTCGAAGACAGCCACCGCCGCCAACAGCAGGGCAGCCCCAAGCAATCCGACCACCCCGGCGTTGATTCCACGCAGCGTGGAGCGGACCGCTGGCCGGTGTCGCACATCTTCCCAGAAGGGTAGGCATGCCACCACCACAGCAAGGCCAGGCAGGTTGAGGGCGACGACACCACACAGCGCGCCGAGCAACACACCGCCGATTCCACCGGCCGATGTGGGCCAGCCGTCGGCGTCCATCACCCCGCCAAGGAAGGCCCCGAAGGAGAACATCGGCCCCGGCACAGCATTTGCTCCACCGTACCCCGCGAGGAAGGTGGCTTGATCCACCCAGCCGGGGTCGACCACCTCGGCTTGGAGCAGGGGGAGGACGACGTGCCCTCCCCCGAACACGAACGCCCCAGAACGGAGCAAACCGGCTGCAGGGTCGATGCCCCCGACGCCGAGGGTCTGCAGGACGCCCGGCAGGACCGCTGCGGCGAGGAACAGCGCGAAGGCCATGCGTGCAACCCTGCTGCTGACCGTGCTGCATTCGACACGCGTGGACGTCTGTGCATCGGCGCTGCGCATGCGGGAGCCGAGCAGGCCGCAGAGCACCACGGCACCCAGCGTGGTCACCGCGGTCAGTTGTGGAGCGAGGAGCGGGAGCACCAGCAACACACTGGCGGCCAAGAGCGCCAAGCCTCGTGTGGGTCCGTCGGGGGTCAACCGCCCTGCAAGTCCGAACATCGCATTGAGGATGACCGCAATCGCGGCCACGGCCAGACCGTGTAGAAGGCCCACATCGAGGTTCGTCAGCACGGTCAGCCCTGCTGCCAAACCGGTCATGAGCAACGCAGACGGGAGGATGAAGCATCCCCACGAGACCAAGCCACCGACCCACCCACGCTGCAGCACGCCGATGGCAAAGCAGGTTTGAGATGACGAAGGTCCCGGCAACGATTGACAGAGCGCAACCAGGTCCGCAAAGGTGCTTTCATCCATCCATTTCTCGTCCTCAACGAATCGAGATTGGAAATGGGCCAAATGGGCCACTGGGCCACCGAAAGCAATGCACCCAAGGCCAAGGAACCTCCGGGCAAGATCACCGAGGCCCGGTCTTGGGTCCATGGGTACGCGATGACATCCGATGCTATGCTTCTGTCTATGGTCACGCGGTCATAGGAACCGAGGCAGGGGCTTCGGCAGGTACCGGCGATTCGAGTTCTCGGCGGGTCTGGTCGGGGTCGATCCAGAGCACGGCGAGGATGACCAAGGTCTGCAAGGCCGCGCCGATGAGGAAGAGCGTGGGGTAGTCGAAGCGCTCGGCCAGCGGCCCGGTCAACTGGTAGCCGATGATGGCAGAGAGGTTCATCATCGCCATATAGCCGGTGAACTGCGTGCCACCCACCTCGCCCCAGGTGACCTTCATCATCAGCGAGTAGATGTTGATCATCACCACCGACCAGCCGAAATTCTTCAGCGACCAGACGCCGACCATCCAGATGGTGCTGCCCCACAGTTGGCCAGAAACGCCCCACAGGGCCGTCACGAAGGCCGTACCGAGGGCGGCGTAGATGATGATCTTCTTCCCACCAAAGCGTCGTCCGAGCTGTCCGCCCACGAGGTAGCCGAGCACCGTCAGGGCGAGGATCCAGCCGCCGTTCGTGGCGTTGAATCCGGCTTCCGTCCAGCCCAACTCGCGCACGAAGAGCAGCGGCAACACCGGGATGAGCAGGAAGTGCAGCGAAACCGTGAGGCTCAGCACGATGCTGAGGTAGGCCGAGCGCAGGCTGAGCGCGGTGCGGATTTTGGCAAAGATGTCGGCGAAATTCTGGTTCGCGGCCTCCACGTCGTCCTCTTCTTCAGACCCTGCTTCGGCATTCTTTTCCCACGGGAAGCGGCGCTCGCCAGGACGTTCAGTCATCATCATCGGCGCGATCATCAAGCCGGCCAAGATGGGAATCTGGAGCAGAATCGCGCCCTTCAGGCCGGTGAAGACGATGATGGTCCCAAGGCCTGCTCCGCCGATGGCGCCACCGACCGTTTTGGAGGTGAACATGTACGAGTTGACCTTCTCGACCTCGTGCGGCTGCAGCACGTCCACGGCGAGGGCGTCGGTGCTGACGTCCTGGAGCGACGTGAAGATGTTGTAGACGAGGAACATGATGGCGATGGTGCGGACGTTGTTCGTCGGGTCCGGAACGAAGAGCATCGCGCCGAGCATGAGCATCATCCCGGTCTGGGCGAGCAGGATCCACGGCCGTCGCCGGCCGTAGGCCGGGATTTGGTAGCGGTCGATGACCGGACCCCAGAGGAACTTGACCGACCAAGGCAGGGTGCCGAGGGTGAGCAACAGCGCCAATTCGCTTGCACCGACGCCGCGCGCGGCCAGGAAGGTCACGAAGGTGACCGTGATGAAGCCCCACGGGATGCCCTGAGCGACGTACAGGGCGCAGAGCGTGATGACGCGAGCCCGATAACTGTCGGTCATCGTGACGCCTTCGGACGTGGACTCGCCCTCGAGCTCTTCCTCCTCTTCTTCGAGCACAAAGCGGAGCTGGAACCGGTCCTGATGGCGGGTGACAAAAGCCACCAAGGCCACCATGGCGATGAAGACGGGGGCGAAGATCACGCTCGGAATCGCGCCGGTGCCGACCGCCAACGCGCTGCTGCTTTCGTCGTCCATGCCCGCGGGCGTGACGGTCAGGTCAATCACGAGCAGGCTGGCCACGGTGGTGACCTCCTCGCCGTCGTCGCTGTGGCTGCACAAGGCGCTGTTGTGGGCCTGCGCATCCACCAGCACGGTCAGGTCGAAGGCGCCACGGGCTTCGTCGCCGAAGACAAAGCGGTCCAGCACCTCTTGTTCGGAAAGGTTGGTGGCGACGCCGGCGTCGAGGATGGCCTGGTCGTGCCAGGTCAGGTTGACCACATGCCCGCCGAATCCGCTGTCGGATGCCTCGAGGGTCCATTCGCCCTTGGTGGCGGTGCCTGACACGATGTCCGGCACGTCGGTTTCCTGCCCGGTGCACAGTCCGCCCGGCGTTTCGTCGTCAGTCGGATAGCTCATGGCGAGCACGAGGCCCACGACATGGCCACCGGCGTCCTCGATCTGCTGGTCAATCTCGCCGTCGAGCACCGACCAGGTCACGGATTCATCGTCAGCATAGAACGCGGTTTTGGTTTCGAGTTCAACCGTGGTCCACGTGGCTTCGACCTCGTAGGTTCCAACCCCTCCAAGCGTCTCCTCGGACGTGCTGAGGCAACCCGGGAGCATCATCAGGAGCATGATGAGGACAGCAACGTGGAATTGCGCCCTCATGGTCGAGCCTCGGTGAAGACCGATTCAAACTTGCCGTGCCGATGCCTGTTTTGGCGAAGCGGCAAAAGTCGGCAGTAGGGTTATGCAGTGACGGTGCTGGTACCTCCCCATGCAACCCCGAGCGAACGCCCTTTTGGCCGCCCTGCTGCTTTGCCTTGCGACCCTTCCGATGACCGTCAGTGCCCAAGTTGATCCCATCCAAAATGACTTCGCGTACGGCGTTGAGTACGACTGGTCCAACCTCGACGAGGACATCGATTCCCTCACCGGAATCAACCTCAACGAAATCCTCTCGCGGACCATGCTCGCCGCCAGCGATGCGGGCCTGAACCTGACGGTGGCCCAACTCTCGACCGGTTCCAGCAACATCTTCGTCGAGTCCGCCGAAGACCGCACGCCCACCACCATCGACCTTGATGGCGACGTGCACGACGTGTGGATGCGCATGACCGACGTGACCATCCGTCACGCCGTGCTCTTCGATTCGGCTCTCATCACCGAGTGGGTGGACGCTTCAGGCGCTGACCCAGCAGGCTTTGACGGCTACCTGAGCGTTGACTCGGAGAATGCCGTGGCCGTGGACGTCAACATGGTCGAGTACCTCGACGACGACTACAACCTCTACGGTGTGGACATGGACTTCTCCTTGGCCTCTGAGGTCTCGGTCGAGTACATGATGGACGTTGGCGTTGAAGGCGGCGGCGAAGACTTCGGTTTCGGCGTGACCTTCGGGACCGCGTTCGACTTCGACGTTCCTTCGTCGAGCGCGGAGTGGCGCCTTGGCCACGAAACGCCGGTTCTCTCAGCGCTCTCCACCTACGAATCCGTGCACGCCGAGTGCACCGAGAACGCCTTCATCACCACCAGCGGCACGGAGGCCGACATCGGCATTGAGTGCGGCATGATGGAAGGCGACTACACGGTGTCCACCGGTTTCAGCGTCGACTTGGCCGACGTGCCCACCGAGAATTTCGGTCTGGACTCGGGCCTGCTCGACCTTTCCATCTCCGACCAGATCAGTTCGACCGGCTCTTTCGAGACTGTGATGGAGGACTTCCTCGGTGACGACGATTACAACCATCACGACGACGAGCCTGGCCTCCATGACCACGGCGACGGCGACGTCCATCACGACCATGATGACAGTGATGGAACCGAAACACACGAGGACGGCGACTACCATCACAGCCACGATGAAGATGACGATGACGACGGTGACTCAGCAGGATTCGGCGGCGATGCCGATGCGAGCATCATCATCGAAGAGGGCGGTTCGGCCGTCGACGTCGTGTCATGCAACTGCGGCACGGCCAACCCCATCATGTTCCTGATGCTGGGCACGATGCTCGCCCAAATC
The DNA here is from genome assembly GCA_002722135.1 of Methanobacteriota archaeon. Classification (GTDB taxonomy): domain Archaea; phylum Thermoplasmatota; class Poseidoniia; order Poseidoniales; family Poseidoniaceae; genus MGIIa-L3. The sequence continues at coordinate 7,565 of PBKJ01000026.1, forward strand.
GCCGAGGCCTTCGCCGAAGACGCGGCCGAGGAACTCGGCGGCACCTTCGAGGATGAGCTCAGCGAAGCCATCGAGGAGATCAGCGAGGAATTCGACCTCGGTGGCTCTGAAGACACCGGGGGTGGCGAGATGCCGTTCACTTGCGACAACGGTGGCGTCATCGAGACCTACGACTCCTGGAAAATCGGGAACGGCGAGGACGACTGCGGCGACTGGTCCGACGAGACGCCCAATGAGACCTACTTTGTGTGCAATGATTGGGGGCAGGGCCTCGAAGGCATCCACCTCCATCAGGTCAACGACGGGACCGAGGATTGCTCCGATGCTTCGGATGAAGGTGTCTTGTGGATGGATCACGCCAGCGTCGGCGTCGGGACCTTCTACGTGTGCGCAGACGGCGTTGGCGAAGTCTCGGAATGGAGCCTTGAGAACGGTTGGAACGATTGTGACGACGGCTCGGATGAACTTCCCGATGCAGAAGGTGCGCTGGAGCGCGTGGTCCTTGCAACCGTGAACGCCGGTGGATTCAACGAGCAAGACGTCGACGATGACGGCACCGACGACCACTGTTACGTGGCCGAAGTGACCGTGAGCGGCGACGACGGCTCATCCTCCACTCACCTGCTGAAGGGCACGGGTTGGGGCTTTGAATCGGTGGACCTTGGCAACGTCGACGACCTCACCTACCGTGGCTATGCCGTTGATGGTGCCATCCACCAGTACGGCGTCCCGTCCTCGGGCTGCTGGGGTGCCTCCGTGACCGACATTCAGTCGACTGGCCTTGTGGCCTCCAGCCCAACGATCGAAAGCGATGGGGCAGTCAAGCGTCTCATCAGCCATGGAAACATGTGGACCGACGACGACTGGCTTCAGGTCAGCGTCTCGTTTGATGCAGCGTACCAAGACCCAGCAGACTACACCCTTGAATTCGAGTTGCTGGACGAGATGGGCAACATCGAGGCGGCAAGCCAGATGGACGTCGCGCCAACGAGCGATGACCGCGTCTTTTCTGTTCAGGAATCCATGTACCTCGCTGACGGCTTGGATGCCGGTGAGTACTGCGGGACCTTCGAACTCGTTGACGCGCAGGGCGTGACCGTGGACACCTACGAAAGCGAAGACTGCATGACCGTCGAAGAACTGCCGGAGTTCCTCCAGACGCTGCAGACCATCGGCGAAGCCTTTGGCGAGTCGAACTTTGAATCGACCTTGGAAGCCTTTGGTGAGAACCTCGAGGACCGCCTCGGCAGCATCACCGAGGACATCGCCTACACCGGCGCCAATTTCGTCATGTTGTGGAGCCCATCGCACCACACGGTCGTCGGCGTCTCCCTCGCGGTGTCGGACAACATGGACACGTGGTACACCCTTGTTGGGCCTGAAGTCGTCGAGATGTACAACGACGAGATCAACTACTCGCCCTCCACTCCGCCGGCAACCATCGGCCTGACCTACTACATCGGCAGCGCCGCTGAAGAGGCAGCCGAGGTCGTCGAGGACGCACAGTCGGTGGACGACATCGCGGACACCTCGGCGCACGCTGAGGGCATGGGCGACCTCGCTCAGGTGCTCGAAGATGCGGGCGTTGACCCCGCGGACGTGGGCATCGACGAAGAGGACACCCAAACCGATGGCAGCACTGACGACAGTTCCTCCGACGAGGAGCCCCCGGCCACCGCGGAGGAACTCATCGAAGAGGGCGGCTTTGGCTTGCCCTCGGTCTCGGGCTTCGCCACCGTTGCGGTGCTGGCCTTGGCCGGCATCGTCGCCGCCCAGCGCAACCGAGATGAGGAATGAGCAGGACCTCGCCCCTCATGCGTGAGGGTGCGTTGAGCCGGATTGGCTCGCTGCGTCGCCACCCTGCGGTGGCGTGGGCACGGGCCACCCTCGTCGTGTTGATCGCGCTCAACGCGGCGGTCTCGGTCTGGCTCATTGCGGAATTCGAGGGCCAATACACCGAGGGCCCACCCTCGCCCGCACGCTTCCACGTCCTGGCCGGGGTGGACGACGAATACACGATGATCGACGTCAGCATCGAAAACAGCACGCGCTTGTTGGTCTACCAGCTGATCCGTGATGATGTGGGTCCGGAGGAGGACAGCAGCGATGACGGCGGAGGCGACGACACCTCCAGCGACGCGCCTGCTGCCTCCGAAGAGGAATCGGTCAACCGTTTGGACCGGGCAAGGACGTGGATTCAGGTCACCGTTGGCCTGCTGATTCTCCTTGAGGTGTTGGTCACCTTCGTGGGCATCAGCGGCTGGTTCCGGTCCGCAGGCTTCCTTGCTGTTCTCCTGGCCTTCCTCGTGATGCTGCCACTCGCCTTCATCGGTGACAATCCCAACTTCGCCAACCCAGGCTCCACGCCGAATTCGGCGCCTGAGGAGGCCGAGCAGACCGAGAGCGACGAGCAAGGCGCCTTCGTTCACGAAGAGACCGACTTTGGGGTTGGATTGCGTCTCGGCGGGTTTGAGGTGTCCATGATGTACGCCGGGTACGATCTTGGTTTGGTCGAAGAGGACAACCGCTCCAGCGTGCGTGAAGCGCCGCCTGAGCCCGGCACGAAAGACGCGGCCTCCTACGTCAAGTTCGACTCCACGCTGTCCCTTCGGTTCGGACCTTCCGTGGTCCTGCTCTTGCTGCTCCCCGTCCTCTGGTTGCTTGCACCGTCTGGACGCAAACGCGATGCGGCCCTCGATGAGTCCGAGTGACGATCTACATCCAGCCCGATGGAACGCGGTGGCAGATGATGCCCGACGGCAGCTTCACGCGCCTTGGTTGAACCAAGGCGTTCAGCTGAGGTCAGCGAGTTTGAGCTTCTTGACCGGCGGCGCGGTGCCCAGGTCCTCGGGGAAGTGCATCGTGGCCTCGGGGATCGGAATGGGAATCATCTCGTTGCCGATCAGCGCCACGCGGCTCGGTCGGCTCTCGGACAAGATGCGCATGTCGACCTGTGGCGCGAGGGACTCGGAGAAGGTCAGGATGTCCTCGTGGGAGGGCATGTTGTCGATGCTCAGGTGCTCGCGGCTGTGACCGACGTACACGTAACCCTTGGCTTCGATCCAATCCGGGTCGGCGCGGCGGTCGATCGCGGCGAATTCACGGATGTGGTTCTCGCTCATGTTGACGCCTTTCATCAGGGTGTGACGGCAGACGATGCGGGTGTCCAAAGAGGGCAGCAGGTCGATGGTCTTCTCGAATTGCTCCCATGCGCCGCTGTTCCACTTTGGACGGCAGACGTCGTCGAAGACCTGCTTGTTGGGCGCGTCCACGGAGACGTAGAGTTGCGTGGGCAGCGTGTCCAACTTCTCGAGCACCTTGGGCAGGGTGCCGTTGGTGACGAGCATCGTGGTCATGCCGTGCTGGTGGCAGAGGTCCATGTATTCGGCCAGACGGGTGTAGAGGGTCGGCTCACCGTTGAGGGAAATGGCGACGTGCTTGGGGTCTTGGGCTTCGGCGAACTTCTCGGGGTTCACCTTGTCGTTGCCGCCGTAACCGGTCAGCAGACGGCGCTGGGCGCGGACGGATTCGTAGAGCAGGTCAAGCGGGTCTTGGTCGGTCAACTCCAGGGTGTCCATATGCGGTTCACGCCAGCAGTAGGTGCAGGCCAGGTTGCATTGATCGACCACGGGCGACATTTGCATGCAGGTGTGGCTCTTGACGCCGTAGAAGGTGCCCTTGTAGCACGCGCGGTCGCGAAGAAGGGACTCCTTGGTCCAGTGGCAGGTCTTCACGCCGCCGTGCTCGCCGACGATGTGGTAGCGTTGCTTCTGCAAGGTTGCTTTCAGTGCCGGATCCATGCCCATGGCCTTCGCCTCCCTGAGTGCCAGGCCCACGGTCGGCATGGCCGGTCGGGGCGGACTCGGGCGGACCAAGGGCCGTGCTTGACTTCTTCAATCGGTCGGCTCAACGGTTGACGAGCGGCAGGAAGGCGTTGGCCGCCTTTTCACAGGCGTTGGCCACGTCGTCCATCCGCTGCAACACGCGGTACATGTGCACCGCAGCGAGTGGGTCGTCGCCGCCTTCGCTGAACACATGGGCCGCTGCCTTGGCTTCGATCAAATCCGCTTCGTGCTCGAGGAGGTTGACCTTTCGAATCAGTTCGCGAACGTCGTTGGCTCCCTTCCTGGTCTCGCCAGACAGCCCGTAGTCGCGCAAGGCACGCACGGTTTCTTCGTAGGCGCCGACACAGGCACGGACCGCTTGGGCCATCTCCTGCAGGTTCTCCTTTGCTGTCTCGTCGTCGAACAAAGGCCGGAAGGACAACTGTTCAGCCACGTTTTCGGCGTAGTCTGCAATGCGGTCTTGGCGCGTGATCATGTGCAGCTTCTCTTCGGTGCTCGCAATGAGGCGGACACTCGGCGTCGAAAGCGCTTCACGCAACGTGGCCTTGAGTTGGTCGGCCTTGTGTTCTGCTTCGCTGGTCGCCTTGACGGCCTCGTCGAGTTTCTCGTCACCCTCGATGGCGAGGTCAACGGCTTCGAGCATGCAGTCCACGGTCGTGGTCACGGCCGTGGCGTGCTCGCGGAAGATTTCCAAGGGCGTCACGGCGGCGCCGTCGCCTCCGATGTCGGCCAGCGCTTCCTCGACGTGGATTTCGTTGTCCTTGGTCCGCCACATGACCGTGGCAACACCGACGAAGGCCAGCGTGACGAGCACGACCATGGTGAGGAAATCGCCTCCAGACAGCACCAGCAGGACCACCGATCCGAAGGCTGCAGCAGGCAGGGAGGCGACCCATGAAGCCGCGATCTTCCCAAAGACGCGGAAGTCCACCGCCTTTGCACCGCCTGCGAGTCCAACGCCCACCACGGCACCCACGAGGGTGTGCGTGGTCGAAACGGGGACGGCAAGGAAGGGCATGGAAAAGGCCAGGATGGTTGTAGCAGCACCAAATTCAGCCGCGAATCCACGGGTTGGCGTGATGTCGGTGATTTTGCTGCCAATGGTCTCCATCACGCGCCATCCCCACGTCACGACACCGATGGCGATGCCGGCGCTGCCGATGAGGATGAGCCAGAGCGGGATGTCGGCTTTTGCCGCCAGCATCCCGGTTTCGCTGGAGAGCACTTGGTACACCGCGGCCATTGGGCCGATGGCGTTGGAACGGTCGTTGGCGCCATGGGCGAAGGCGACGTAAGCCGCGGTGATGATTTGCAGCCAAACGAAAATCCGCTCGACGCCCTTGAATCCCCTGGTTTCAGCCTCAAGGTCGACCCGCTGCAGGACGAGGTGAAGGGTGATCGAGGCGATGACGCCCACGGCCAGGGCGAAGAGAAGGGCGTTGATGGGGAACCATGCGTTTTCGGCAAAGGGATTGAAACTCCCATTTTCCTTCACCGGCAACCATGCGTACTTGTCGGCGATGATGCCGCTGCTTTCCAAGCGCCCGAAGAAGCCCTTGAGGGCCTTGAAGAGGAGGGCGAGGCCCAACACGAAGAAGGTGGGCAGTGCCAGGAGAGGGGCGAGTATTTTCGCCCGTTGTGTTGGATTCTCCGCGTCCAAAATCGTCGCTCTGACGACGGCAAAGGACAGGAAGGCGAGGATGCCGCCGATCAACGGCGAAGCCACCCACGACATCACCACCTTACGAACAACGCCCCAATCGATGAGTTCCTCCCCGAATTGCACCTCGAGAATGAGGCCAACGCCGATGATGCCGCCAATGATGGAGTGGGTGGTCGAGACGGGCAAACCCATGCGCGTGGCGACCGTCAACCAGACCGCAGCAGCCATCATGGCAGCCACGAAACCGAGGGCAAGGGATTGCGACAACTCGTAGAACTTGTCCGGATCGGACATCTCGAGTTCGAAATTGACCGTCAAGATGCCTTTTCGGACGGTTTCCGTCACCGCGTCGCCGGCAAAGAACGCGCCTGCGAACTCAAACACGGCCGCGATGATGACCGCTTGCTTCAGGGTCAGCGCTCGTGAACCGACGCTGGTTCCCATGGCGTTCGCCACGTCGTTCGCACCGATGTTCCAGGCCATGTAGGCGCAGACCGCGAGCGCGACAATCAGCAACAGGGTGGTGGCAGGCTCCATGTTCTCCGGAGAAGGAATGGGTATTCCTTCTAACCCAATATAGACTATATAGACTATGGATTTTGGGGGCTCATAATGTTTCGGAGCGAGAAGCGTCGATGCCGACCAACGCGCCCATCACCATGTTGATCTGGGTCTCTGAGAGGTCGATGGTGTAGGCACAGAGGCGGCGTATCTTTTCCGTAAAGCGAAACAGGATGACGCTGTTGTTCTGGTTTCCTTTGCCGTGCTCAATGATGCCTTCTTCAAACGCTTCCAAGGCCTCAATCGACTGCTCGAGCTCCCGTTTTGCGTCGATGACGTGATTGACGTCCTTGACGTAGATGTTCCTAATGACCGTGCGAAGGGAACCAAGCCAGACGTCCAAATGCCGGCGGGGTTCGGAAATCAACGCTGGATTGAGCCCTTCTCGATGGTTGAGCACGATGTTGGCAAAGGATCTCGCGTGGTCACCCATGCGCTCGAGCGCCCTCGCCATGGCGAGGTGTTCCACGGCTTGAAGGCGCGTCACGCCAAGGGTGCGTTCGATGTTCGGAGATTCCAAGGCCATGGCCACTTGTCGATCGATGAGCAAGCGACGAGCGTCGATTTGCCGCTCTCGCTCCTCAAGGTCGTCAAGGGGCTCCTCGATGCCGTCGTTGAGGTAGGTCGCAGCATCTTCCACGATGGACGTCACCAGGAGATACATGCGGTTCAGCGACACTTGAAGCGAGAGCTCACTTGGTTTCAGCAGGGAGAGGATGTCCATCCCGTCCTCGCTGTCTTCGCCGACCTCCATGCCACGCGTGTCTCGGAGGAAGGACCGAATGATTCGCCGCTCCTGTGGCCCCATGCCCTTGCGCTTCCTGACAGAAATCGCGTCCGCTCCTGAAACGTACAAACCGATGAGGAAGTCGTACAAGGCGTGGCCTGGAAGATGGTCCAAATCGACCACGGCAGATCTGCGCACAGGTTTGACTTCCGTGGGCGTGATCCGCAGTTCCCCCGTCGGGAGGGATTGCACACCGACCACCGTGCCTCGTTCGAGTCCATGGTCACGGATCCAAGGCTTCGGCAAGGATACGATGAACGTCGAGCCCCCGGTCACCTGGAGCTTCCGGTACTCAATGGGTACGACGTCGTTGGTCGGCAGCACGTCGTTTTGAGCCGTCGTCATGGCCCTAAGAATATAGTTCTCTATATCACCGTTGCTTCCGTCGACTGCCATCCTCAAAACAGGTCACCTTCTCTTCCTTTCATGCGCGCCACCTTCGCTCACGGCCTGTGGAGCAGCCCCGACAGCGGCAAGGCCGAATGGCTGCGTTCGCACGGCTGGGAGGTCCACGCGCTCGACATGCGCAAGCACGGCTGGGATCAAGCGAGTCAAACGCGCGTCGTGCTCGAGGCCATCGACGAGATGGGGCCCTTCGACGTGCTGATCGGGTCGTCCTTCGGTGGTCTTGCCACCGCCAATGCCGCGGCGCAGCGGCCCGAGCTTGACCTTCGTTTGGTGCTGCTCGCTCCGGCCTTTGGCTACCTCGACCTGCTTCGTGCCGACCTCGGTGAAGCGGGCATGGCGGCCTGGGAAGCGTCGGGAGCGCACACCTTCCACCCGCCCGGCTGGGAGGAGCCGGTCGTGATGCCGTGGTCCTTCGTGGAGGCAGCGAAGCCGCTGGCGTGGCCCAGCTTGCCGCATCCAACGGCCATCCTGCACGGCTCAAACGACGTCGTGGTGCCGCTGTCGCACAGCCAGAAGGCCCTGGACGCGAACCCCAAGGCCACGCTCACGGTGGTCGATGACGACCACCGTTTGCAAGCGAGTTATGCCGACATGAAGCGCTTGGCCGAGGGTCTGAAAAACGGTTGAATTTCCACACCGGTGCAGAAATTGCATCATCGGTGTGCCTCACTTTACCACTCATTTATATCGGACCGGCACCAACTTAGTGGTGAGGAACACACGCATGGACATTTACCTGGAACGCTTTGTGAACGACGCGATGGACCGCCAGGTCCACAGGAACGGCATTTTTGGACAGCGGATGCGCAAGCTCACCCGCTCCCTCCTTGGATGCCCTGCGCTGCGGTACGGTGGTACGCACCGGATCAGCAGCCGCACGGGGGTGAAGGCATGAGGGATCCTTGGCTTGACCTCTACGTGACCGACGTGCTCGACCGTCAGGTTCACCGCAACGGCATCCGCTTCCTGCCCCGCTGGCTTCGCTGGCGCAAGTGATCATGCTCAACCGGGCACTCAGGTTGAAGACGGATTGATATACCGGTGGTCAAACCGGCGGTCTGAGGTGCCGAGATTCCGCTCAACAGGTTTCTTGCGCTCCCCGATGAGCAGAAGGACGGCATTCTTCGTGTCGCAAAGCACCAATTTGCTGAGCACGGTTACGACCGAATGTCCCTCAATCTCCTGCTCAGAGAACTCGACATTTCGAAAGGCCAATTCTACTATTGGTTCGAGGACAAAGCGGATCTTTTTCTGACGATCCTTGGCCAATTTTTCGAGCTCAACGTGGCGGAGTTGGAGGCGCAAACCGTCCCTTCGGACAAAGAGGAGTTCTGGGCCTATCTTCGCAGTGGAAGGGTGCTTGAGGAGGAATTGTGGGGTTCGCACGAATTCGTTGGCATCGCTGCGATGATAGGAGAGCAATTCCCTCGAAATCATCCCATGTACGAACGCTTGAAACGGTGCGCGAAACCAGTGGAAGACCATTGGAAACATCGGTTAAAGATCGGTCAAGACTGGGGACTGGTTCGCAACGACCTTTCTGTGGACACGCTCTATGAGGTGATTGACAGCGTGGGCGATGTGCTCTACGGCATCATCATCTCACGCGTGGTGGACGCAGAAACCAATGCAGAAGGAACTGCATTGCACGCTATGCTCTGGCCCGTCTTCCGCTTGTTGCTGCAGCAGCCAAGCGCGAAGGCCGACTGAGGTTTCGAAAACAGGCATTGATAAGTTCAACTTTTGAAAAAGAACTGGAGAGGGCGACATGCTCAACATCACCAACCTCACGAAGGCATTCGGGTCTGGAGCCAACAAACTCCACGTCCTGAAAGGCGTGGACATGACCATCGAAGAAGGCGAGATGGTCGCCCTCATGGGGCCGTCTGGTTCTGGGAAATCGACCCTGCTGAACATCATCGGTGGCCTGCTGGCCGCCGATGCAGGGAGCATCGCCCTGGACGACCGCACCTACGGCCTCAAAGGCCCGGCCAGCGTGGTTGACGTGCGTCGAAACCAGGTCGGATGGATCTTCCAAGATTTCCACCTCATCGACGGTTTGTCGGCCATCGACAACGTGGCGTTTGCCCTCGAAGTCGCCGGCGTGTCCTCCAAGGAGGCTGAGCAGCGCGCCATCGAGGCGCTTGAGCGCGTCGGACTTGGCGACCGCATGCAGTTCGTGCCGGAACAACTCTCGGGCGGTCAGCAGCAGCGCGTGGCCATCGCCCGCGCCATCGCCGGCGACCGACGTTTGTTGCTCGCTGACGAGCCAACGGGCAACCTCGACATCGCCAGTGCCGCCGAAGTGCTCGACCTGTTCAAGTCGCTGTGCGCGGACGAATCGAAGTCCATGTCCATCCTCATGGTCACGCACGACCCTGATTTGGCCTCGAAAGCCGATCGGATGCTGTTGCTGCGTGACGGCCAGACTGTGGCCTCCGACATCAGGAGCGCCTGGGGACTCGACGAGGACGGTGAGGAAGAATGAGCGACGAAGGCCGCATGGCCCGCATGAAGGAGCGCCTCGCCTCGCTCCAAGACGCGCCCAACGCGCTGCGCTTGGCCACGCAATCCGCATGGCGCGGGCGCGAGCGAGGTCTGGCCGTGGTTGCTGGCGTGTTCCTGGCCAGCCTCGTGATCACCACGGTGCTGTCCTACGGTGTGGGGCTGTCCCAGATTTTCTTCCAAGAATCGCTTGAAACCGAGGTGTACGACGCCAAGGTGGAGTTCCGTCGTGCCCCCGCTGAGGGGTCGTCCGGATGGACGAACAACACCACGGTCCTGCAGGACGTCTGCGGTGAACTGCTGGACGGATTCGATGAATTCGAGGACTGCATGATCGTCCTCGGGCGGCAAGGCCTCCACACGACGTCGTTCTTCTCTGAGGAATTCGCGTACGCGCAACCTCTCGAAATCCTCGAAGTGGTCGACGACACCAACCTCAATTGGACGTCCGACGTGTTCGAGTATCCAGAATTGGCCGACGCCGGTCCACCCAGTTCAACGGTCCGTGCGGTGCGCTTCATCGACGACAGCGGCTTTGACGGCGTCTTTGCAGACCGCGTCAAGGACACCGTCATCACCGGTCTTGGTGCGTGGCCCAACGCCTCCACGGCCGTGGACCAGCGCAGCATCATGCTGCCCGCCAGCGTTGCCTCTGACGCACGCGCTGAGGTGGGCGACACGCTGGAATCGCTGACCTTTGCGATGGTCGTGGACCGCAACCTGGCGGTGGAAGGTGGGATTGCTGAAGCCGATTGCCAAGGCGGCGACATCAAGCCAAGCGAGAACGGCATGGTCTACTGCCGCATGCTGGTGACCGTCAACAACCTCACCGTGGCCGGCGTGTACGAAGAGGCGCCCTTGGCCAATCCGACGATCCCTGCCAACGCCCTCATCCTTCACCTCGACGTGCTGGAGGAAGCGCAGCGTCAGGCCCTGATGAACAACGATCACGTCTACCTCGCGGTGGCCGTGGACCGAGCCGCGCTCCCCACCTCTTCGACGGCGGATGCGGCCGAATGGCTGGACGACGTGCAGCGTCGCGTGGGCCAAGGCAACTACACCGATGCCGGCATTTCGCTGGTGTACATCGACATCATTGGCGGCACCATCAGCTTCCTGAACATCTTCCTCGGGCTCATTCAGACCTTCGATTACATCATCATGGTCCCCATCGTCATCCTGTCCCTTTCCGTGCTCGTGTACGGACTGGTGCTTTCCCTCGAGCAACGGCGCCGTGAAATTTCGATTCATCGGGTGATCGGCGCCGACGCCGACCGCCTGCAGCGAATGGTACTGGTCGAGCTTGGGGTCATGTCGCTCGTGGCGTGGTTGGCCGGCTACGTGCTGGCCTTGGCGGCCGTGCCGGGCGTGCTCTCTGCGGTCGGATTCATGGCCTTCGAGCCCTCTGGCGTGAACGTCAATCCCGCCCTCGGATTGGCCTCGACCATCGTGACGGCGCTGGCCACCATCGGCCTCGCGCTGCTGTTCGGTCGCAGCCGCTCCCGTCGCTTCCTTGAGATGGAAATCGAGGAAGGTGTGCGCCGCACGAGCGAGGCCGCGAAGCCCAAGACGTGGCTCCATGCCCTCTGTTTCGGCGTCGGTGGCATCGGCACCCTCGACACCTGGCTTGAACTGCAAACCGGCGGTGACGGCCTCTACTCGAACTTCTTCCTCGAAGGGCTGCTCGGCATTTTCGGGCCCTTCCTGCTGTGGATCGGCGGCGCCCTGCTGCTTGGTCGCTTGGGCGCCCTTGGACCTCAACTGATGCAGCTGCTGCTTGGACGCACGCCGCTGCTCAAGGACGTGCGCCGTGGGCTGAAGGGTTCGGGCTCGACCGAATCGGTCAACCGCTTGGCGGTCATCATGCTGCTCACGCTGTCCATCGTGACCCTCGCTGCGGTGCAGGGCTACACGGGGACCCTCGTGGACGAGCGCACCGCGGATGCACAGGTGGGCGGTGATCTGCAGGTGAACTTCGAAACGCCGGTCAACATGAGCACCTCCATCGAGGTGCTTCGGGACGTCGGTGGTCAAGACCTCGCGGTGTCCGCAACGACCACGCCAAGCCTGTTCCTGCGCTCCAGCGACGGCGACGCCTACCAGACGTGGATCGTCATGAACGGTTCAGAAGACGTGCTTCGGTGGGGCGAGCAATCGCTGCCTGGCGACGACGTCGGCACGAGCCTTGGCGTCTTGGCCAACGGGACCTTCTCGGTCGGTGAAGACGCGGCCTTCTCCCTCGATCTGTGGGGCAGCGGGCGCGACGGACGTTCCGACCGTGGCGACGACCTGCTCGAAGCCGGCGATGACCGCTCAGAGGTGCGACGCTTCACCTACGAAGAGGTGAACATCACCGTCAACACCGACGACGCCGGCGGCCTGCCCGACCTGAACGTGCTGCTGGAAGCCTACCGCGTGACCCTTGCGCTGGACCTGTCCTACGTCGATTTGTCCGACAGCGACCTGTCCGAGCGCGACTTTGGCGTGACCGACTTGTCGCGCACAAACCTCTCCGGGGCCGACTTGACCGGCGCCAACCTCTCTGGCGCACTGATGATCGGCACCGACCTTTCCGGCGCCGACCTGTCCGGTGCGGACCTTTCTGGCGCGGTGTGGGCGCCCGTCCTCAGTCCCTTTGAGACGCCCACGCTCGGCTTCACCGGTGCCAACCTTTCGGGTGCTGACCTCACCGGTCTGTTCGGCCTCGACCTGACCGGCATGGACCTGAACACCACGGCCGACCTGACCGGCGCCATCTGTCCGGACGGCGTGTTGGCTGACGAGAGCGGCTGTGCGAACGGCTTCAGCCAAATTCCGCCTCCGGCGATTGCACCGCTGTTCATCACGCCCGGTGCGGTAAACATCACCGTCATCCCACACGACCTCGACCTGCGCTATGTCGGCACCCACGAATTCATTCCTGGCGTGCCGGCGGCCACGCTGCCCTCATCGCTCATCATCGGCGAGGGCACCTGGCGCGGCTTCATCGGCGACGATGTGGCCGACAACCACACGGCGACGACGTGGACCTTTGCGCTGCCCGATGTCGACGGGGACGACCTCAAGGGGCTGCGGGCCAGCATCGAAGCCGACGCGCGCGTCGGGAGCGCCTCGGATTGGACCACCGCCCACGAAGCGGTGGAGCGTAACGGTGGCCTGATCTTCGGAACGCAAGGCCTGCTGTCGCTGCAGTTCGTGGTGGCCAGCCTTGCCGCCGTGGCCTCGTCCTTCGTGTTCCTCTCGCTCGTGCTCAACCAGCGGCAGAAGGAATTGGCCATCCTGCAGGCCATCGGCGCTGCACCGGGCCAAATCATCCGGCTCGTGCTCTTCGAGATCCTCTCCATCGTGCTGATGTCGATGGTGCTCGGCGTAGGCTTGGGCATCGGACTGGCGCTGTCCTTCAACGGCTTCTTCGAAGTCTTCGGATTCATCTTCCAAATCTTTGGAGGGAGTTCAACGACCATCACACGGACCTTGGTCTATCCATGGGGTTCGCTGGCCTTGGTGTCGGCGTCCGTGTTCGGTGCGGTCGTTCTGGCCCTGCTCGTGACCACGCGGCGTACGCTGGCCGCTGACCTTGCCAGCGTCCTGAAGGGGGAGTGACGATGAGCGAGACCGACACCAAGCAAGCCGACATCATCCTCGAAGCGGACGCGGTCTACCACGTCTACGAATCAAAGGCCGAAGACGGCAACGTCGTCGCCCTTCGTGGCTTGAACATCGCCATGCGCAGCGGCGAAGCCGTCGCTGTGGTCGGCCCCTCTGGTTCTGGAAAATCGACCCTCATGAAGTGCCTTGGCGGCCTGATGAAGCCCAGCGCGGGCTCCGTCAGCCTCGACGGACGCAACATGACCCGCCTGACCGGCCAAGAACTGGTCAAGCTCCGCCAGCAAACGGTCTCCTTCATCTTCCAGGAAGGAAACCTGCTCAACGACCTCAACGCCCGCGACAACGTCGCGCAGCCGCTCATCAACCAAGGCGTGCGCTCCCGCGTCGCCAAGCGCAAGGCGCTCGACCTGCTTGAGCGGCTGCAGATGGGCCACCGCGCCATGGCCTTGCCCATGATGCTCTCCGGCGGTGAACAGCAGCGTGTGGCCATCGCCCGTGCCCTCATCACCGAACCGCGGCTGATCCTGGCCGACGAACCCACGGGCGCCCTCGATCCCGTGACCAGCCGTGAAGTGCTGGCGCTGTTCAAGGAACTGCACGAGGAGGACGGCGTGTCCTTCCTCATCGTGACCCACTCGAAGGAAGTCGCGGCCTTCTGCGACCGAAGCCTCGAGTTGCGCGACGGCCGCTTCGTGGCCGAGCACGGCAGCGACCTCAACATCGAACGGCTCGAAGTGGGCCGCGAACTGTTGGTCGACGACATCGGCACGGTCACGCTGCCGCCCGACATCCTGCTGCGCTTGGGCGGCTCGGGCGGGTACACCGTGGCTGAACTTGAGCCCGGTCGACTGACCCTGATTGGCGAGACCATCGACGTCGGCGGAGAACTGGTGCTGGCCGGCGTTTGTCCGGCGTGCAAGTACGTGTACGACAACGACACCGAACAGGAATGCCCCGCGTGCGGCTCCTCCCGACCCATGGTTGAGGCGTGAGCATGGAGGTCCTTGTCCTGGGCCGAACGGTCGCGGCCTTGGCGCTTGGTGCGGCCTTCGTCTGGATTGGCGTCCAACATTTTGTCGATCCTGCCTGGTTCGAACCGATCGTGCCCGCGGTCCTTGGCGCGCCACGGTTCTGGGTGCTGGCCAGCGGGGTGGCAGAAATTGCGGTGGGCCTTGCGCTGATCGTGCCGGCCACGCGTGCCTACGGCGGGCTTGCGTGCGCCGCTCTGCTGGTCGTGCTCTACTGGGCCAACCTGTACATGTGGGTCGAGAACGTGCCGCTGGACGGGAAGACCTACGCCAACGTCTGGCACGTGGTGCGCTTGCTGATTCAAATCGCCCTCATCGTTGCCTCGCTCTTCATCGCCGGTGAGCTTCGGTCCACCTCCGATGCCTGACGGCAGGCCTCATCAAGGGGCGCCGCCTCCATTCACACATGCGTTGGGTCGTCTGGCTCGGCTGGATTGAGGGCCTCTCAGCGGTCCTGCTGATGTGCATCGCGACCCCGGTGAAGTACCTCATGGACGCGCCGCACATGGTCGAGGTCCTCGGCCCCATTCACGGCGTTCTGTTCATGCTCTACGTCTTCGCCCTCATGCTCGGCGTGGGCCGGTGGTGGGACTGGCGGTGCGTGCCGGCCGGATTCATTGCAGCCTCGATCCCCGGGGGTGCGTGGTGGTTTGACCGGCGCTTGGAGCAGGGCCTGTTCGCCCTTGAGGAATCGCTCACGCGGTCTTGACGCCCTCGGGCCAGAGCACCAGAATCAGGGTCTTGCCGCGGGTCTTCGGCGTGTGGGTCGTCTCGCGGTCCATCCACACGATGGAGCCGGCCGGGTAGGTGCCGTCTTCGTCCCAGACTTCGCCTTCGAGCACGACGTAGCACTCACCGCCAGGGTGGCTGTGGGGCATGAAGGCGTCAACGGTGACCTCGCTGTCGGCGTCGTACAGCACGAGGGAGGTGGCGTCTTCCCGGTTCAGTTTACCGAGGCGGACGCCGGTGCCGAAGTCCTTCCAGCGGACGTTGGCCTCCAGCCAGTCGCGGTCGATGGAGAAGCCGAGCCATTCCGCCATGGGGTGGGTGAAGACCATGC
>PBKJ01000027.1 GCA_002722135.1 Methanobacteriota archaeon
CCATTGCTTCTTTTTTGCTTTGGAGGTAATTAGCACTAATTGCTCATCTATCCAGTTGTTTATGTATCGGTAAGCATCACAAATTGGATTTTTGGCATTCCCTGCGCCGCGTTGAGACCAAACAGGGTCTTTCTTATCGAATGGGAGGGGTTTTGCTGGTTTGTGTTGTGAGAAAATTGCCTTCAAGTCGTCGTTGTCTTTGTCTATCAATTCCAGTCTAATTTTTTTATCTTCAGTCTGTAGCAATCCATCTAGCCTCTGCTTCAATTGCTTCGTTCCAGTATACTCTGAAATTTTTCCACGAAGAATGATCGCTAGTATGAAGCACGTTGTGATTCTCTGTTGACCATCAATTATCTTTGAGGATGGTCTGGCTTTTTCTATTGCAGTTATTGCCGATTTCATTGTTCGTTTTTTGGGTAGATGGAGATCATCGCTCACAATCTTGTTCAACTTGTCTAAATCCATTTCTGACAATTTTTTCGGGGTTAACTTCTGGAAGTCAATACTCTCGTGATTTTCACGTAGCATAAGGACGCTTCCCGCAAACATGTTTGGTATCCCTGGAGCTTCATCGTTTTTGGTGAGGTCTTGAAGAAAGGTGGTAATCTTCAATTTATCCCATACGAAACTCCTTTGATAATTTGGTAGACTAAGTTTCGGATAGTGCTGGATAACTAAATTTGTGAATGAAACGTCGAAAGCGTCAATTCCTTCTAAGTCGCCTTTTTGGGACTGTGCCATGCCTGTGCTACAAAAAGAGGGCAATTAATTCTATCAGGAAAGAAGCGGATCAATTCGAGAATATTGTAAGTATTGCAAACGAACACATGGGGTCGCAGTCCCCCTACACATCGCTTCGCATCGGTATAAATTGTGTAAGGAGTGGATAAACCAATAACATATGTTCACAAGGGTTTCCCAACAAGCCCCCTTTCATCATGTCGTCCATCCAAATGGGTTCGCAGTGAGTCCTAAACAAGAGTACCCACTGCACGACAGCGCGTGCTGTGGACGGTCGGATCTGAAGGGTTCAGATGGAGGGCCGCTTGGGAATCTCACCGGCCGTGTCCGAGCGGGGCAGGGCCTCAAGTTCCGCAAAGGACATGCCGCCGCTGACCAATTCTTTGGATTGCTCCTTGCGTTCGGCCATCGACATCTTTGCGCCAAACACCAGACGCCCCTCGGCGCGTGTCAGGTCGTAGGAAATCAGCGGTGCGAATTGGTCCATCGCTTGGGTTTCAAACACGTCTCGGACCGACTTCCCTCGGACCAGGGCATAGCCCCACTGGTAGGCGAAGCCCACCAAAGCCGCACCGTAGAGCACGGCAATGACGACCGCGGAGAAGAGCACAGGGTTGCCGTTTCGCGTTTCCTCCATCATCGCCCGAACCAGCAGGAGCACCAAGCCAAATCCGACCACGGGTTTCAGCAAAGAATCAAGCCACAGGTCGATGGGCGTCAGGGAAGCGTTGGCCGGGTCGGCGAAGACGAGGTCCGTTTCGAACGCCGCCCCGAGCACGCCAACCAGCGCGAGCAGCACCACGTAGAGCAGGATCGCAAGGAGCGCTTGGATGCCGGTTGAATCGATGCGGAAGGTCCACAGCACAACCAGCCATGCGAAGAGACCCAAGAAAGCAAGACGCGGCGCACGCTGGAAGTGGCGCAGGTGATGCGAGAGTTCCATCACGTGTTCTCGCGACACCTCACCGGTGTCCAAGGTGCGTGGAATGTGGATGATCTGCCAATTGGTGACTCGGCGCAAGATGTTCAGCGCCGTGGCGAGGAGGTTGCGCCGGATGAGCAGGAATTCCGTGGCCATGAACACGGGGAAAGCCAGCAGGATGACCGGTGCAGCAAGCAGGAGCGCAATCGGGAAGACGAACAAGGCGGGAAGGAGGATGAAATGGCCGAGCCCAAGGGGGTAGATCGTGTCCGCTTCGAGAAGCCGCTGACGTTGTGGGCTGATACCCGCCTCCCTGGCCCGGTCGTTGAGGGCCACGCGGAAGGCTTCCAACGGCATCCCGGCGTGCAAAATACGACGTACGTCGGCACGGTAGCTCATGTTGTCAATGGAGGAGCCAACGCGAAGTTGCCACGCGATGCGAAGGGGAAGCGCAAGGAGCACCGGGATGAGCAAAATGCCCAGTGCAGAAGCGAGGGCGTCGATGCCCGGCTCGGTGGCCACGTGGCGCTCACAACCCTTCTCCCTCTGAATGCATCGGATGCAACCTTCTTGTTCCGTCGGAATAGGCCACCACCATGCGCATCGCCATCACGGACGGCTTGCACCCTGACGCCATCGCCAAACTTCGGGCCGAATGCGGGGGTGAGGTGGTCGAACTCGAGCCTGAATCTCTTGGGTCCGACGGCGGAAATCCCATCACGGCGCTCATTGTGCGAAGCCGCACCAAGGTGACCGCTGACGTGCTGGCCTCCTTGCCGAAACTGAAGGTCGTGGGCCGTGCGGGTGTTGGGGTGGACAACATCGACCTTGAGGCCGCAACGGCCGCGGGCGTTCGCGTCGTTAACGCTCCGCGTGCGTCCACCCACTCCGTGGTGGAGTTGACCATGGCCCACTTGCTTGGCTCCGTTCGGTTCCTCGGCCCTTCTGACCGCGCCATGCGGGAAGGTCATTGGATCAAGAAGGACGCGAAGGGCACCGAATTGTCCGGCAAGCGGCTCGGTTTGGTCGGCTACGGTCGCATCGCCCGCGGCGTGGCTGCCGTGGCCGTGGCCTTGGGCATGGAGGTGCACGCGTACGATCCCTACCTCCCCGAGGGCGTGGACATCGCGCCTGCCACCACCCTCCATGCAGCGTTGGACGATCTGTTCCGTTCATGCACCCACATCAGCCTGCATTGCGGCCTCACGCCGGAAACCCATCACATGGTCGATGCTCGTCGGCTGAACCTGATGCCCCAGACCGGTGCTGACGGCGTGGCCTGCGGGGCCCATTTGGTCAACTGTGCACGCGGTGGTCTGGTTGACGAGTCAGCTGCATCCGAGGCCTTGGGCAACGGGACGCTCGCGAGCTTGGCCCTCGACGTGTTCGAAGAAGAACCGGTTGGCGCAGGTCATCCGCTGGTTGAACACGCGCGTTTCAGCGGGACGCCACACATCGGCGCGTCCACGCACGAAGCCCAACGACGCGTCGGGATGGACATCGCGTCCGCGGTGCTTGAGACCCTTGACACGGGGTCCTGTCCGACTGTGGTGAACCGCGACGTGCTCTGATCACTTCACCTTCAGGCCCCCCTCCCTCCGTGGCCTCCTCCATCCCGGGTGGCGTGGCCGTGGCATGGGACGAAGTGTACCGACGTGGCGCGTGCGCGTGGATCAAGAATTGCAAGCCTTGGCCCCGTATCGCCGGTTGCTGCCTCACGATGAACAGGCGGTGTTCGATGACCTGCTTGCGCATTTGCGGCAGCGCCGCGGTGTTGCCGGCATGCTTCCTGCCCATGACCCTTGGACGCCCTTGCTCCTGACGGCCCTGCTCGAAGCCTGGGTCCGTCTTCGTTCCTTGGAGGATGCCTTGGAGGGACGGGATGCGGCCTAGTTGGTTGCTCGACGTGCACGACGAAGGCACGGGCGTGCTCACGGCATGGGTGCGCCAAGCGGCGGGGCCGGCTCGCGCGTTGCGCTTTGTCACCCCCTGCTTGCTCCACATCACGGCCGCCCCTGAACGGCTCCGGGCGCTCCAGATTTGGCTTGATCAACCCGAAGTTCGGTTGCATCATGGCGTCCTTTCGAGCGACGCCATCGAAGCTCCCGTGGCGCTCGGCGGTCCGATGCACCCGGTGCTTGAGGTGACGCTTCGCCGTCCACGCGACCGTCTTCGTCTGGCCCGCACCATCGACGACCGTGGTCTCCATCGTCACCACACCTTGTTGTCGGTTGACGTCGATCCGGTGCAAGCGTGGCTGACCTCGCACGGTGTCGAACTTTTCGGCGGCGTGCAGGTCGTTGAGGACGCCCTCATGCCACGTCCCTTTTCGGACGTCATGGACGACGTGCGCGTCCTTCGCATGGCGGCCGAATGGGACGGTCCGTTGCACGATGGACGCTTGTTGGCGGTGCGTTTGACGCCGGTCGAGGCCGTCGGTTTGGAGGCCGTTGGTCCAAGCGACGCGCTCCCGCTTGCGGGTCCAGACGGAATGGAGCGCATGATGGAGGCCTTCGACCGCCATGATCCAGACGTCGTGCTGACGGAAGGCGGCGATGCCCACCTGCTGCCTGCGCTGCGTCAGCGGGCTGAAGCATGGGGCGTTCATCTCCGTCTCGGGAGGTCATCGTCTGTCCTGCCGACGCCCACGCGACGCACCACCGTTCGATCCTACGGTCGCTTGTTGCGACGAGGTGGACACCACCGGCTCGAGGGCCGCGTGCACATCGACCTGGCCACGAGTTTCCTCGGACGTGAGGCAGGATTGCCTGGGCTGATCGAATTGTCGCAGGCTTCCGGCCGCCCGCTCGATGCGGTGGCTCGGCGCTCCCCGGGCGCGGTCATCAGCGCGATTCAGGTGCGCACGGCCATGCAAGACGGTGTGTTGATCCCGTGGCGGAAGAACCGTCCCGAGGACACCACGACGGGATGGGAACTGTTGCACGCGGATCGCGGTGGTCTGCACCTCGATCCAAGACCAGGGATTCATGTGGACGTGTTTGAGTTGGATTTTGCCAGCCTCTTCCCAAGCCTCATCGCCACGCGAAACATCTCTCCTGAGACCCTTGGATGCACCTGTTGTGCAGGCAGCGGTCAAGCCTCGTTCGTCCCGCTTGACCCCGACGAAGCGAAGCGGTGGTTTCGGAAGCGGGATGTCAGTCTGCGGCTCGATCCTGCTCCCGGTTCATCCCCAGCGGCGTTGAGCGTTCCCGGACTTGATCTGCACACCTGCCTTCAGCACCACGGTTTGCTTGGCCGGGTCGTGGCCCCCCTCATCCGCCGTCGTTCCGAACTCAAAGCTCAGCGGACCGGGCCTCGCGACGATGCAGACCGGCGTCAATTGGCCCTGAAGTGGCTGCTTGTGACCTGTTTCGGATACACCGGTTACCGCAACGCCCGCTTCGGCCGCATCGAGGCCCACGAAGCGATTTGTGCATGGGCTCGCGACGTCATGCTGGAAGGCATCGAAGCGGCCCGAGCCGACGGATGGGACGTGGTCCACGGGATCGTCGACAGTTTGTGGATCACCGACGTGTCCGGGCGTTCCAACGACGAGCGGGCGGTGGCGGCGCAACGTTTGGCGGACCGCCTCGGAGCCACGACCGGCATTCCTCTCGAAGTCGAAGGGCGTTACCCCGTGTTGGCCATCCTCCCTCGTCGCTCCGATGGGGCAGGCGCGTTGACGAAGTACTGGGGCTGCGGCCTCGACGGGGTCAAGGTTCGCGGCATCGAGGCGAGGCAACACTCGACGAGTCCTTTCGTCAAGCGCTTCCAAAAGGAGACGCTGGAGACTTTGCGCCACCATGTGCTGACCCATGGGGTGGACGTGGAAGCCCTCGAAGCGTTGCTGCTTGAGGCCCACGACCGTGCTCGGACGTCGTTGATGAGCGGCCACGTCCCCTTGGTCGATCTTCTCGTTGCCCAGCGGGTCGAGCGCGGTCTGGAGGAGCGCACCGTCAACACGGTGTTGCAGCGCGCCATGACCCGTTCCTCCCGCTTGGGATGGCCGGTTGCTCTTGGGTCGAGGCTGCGTTTTGTGGAGGTCGAGGGCAACGAAGACGGCGTCGTGTTGGCGGCCGAGTTGGACGATGGAGCCTCAACACGCTTCCGACCTGCCCTCGACGTTCACGTCCGTCGCCTCGACCGCGCGGCATGGTCGCTGCTCGCACCGTTCGGTTGGGACTTGGAGCCGCTCCGGCGACCACTCGGCCAAGGTCGGTTGCCGGTGGTCCGAAACGTGACGTGACCGCAGCGGTTGGAGGAGACGCCACGGCGCTTGCCCGCGCCGAATCCTCAACCTTCCATCGCGCCCTGCGGTCACCTCCACGAGGCTTCGTGCCATGTGGGCCAGCCGTTGCGTTCGCCACCGGTGGGCCTTGGGCCCATGACGGCCATGAATCACGACGACCGTGGTGGCGTTGGCGTGTACCGTCTGTTCCAGATCACCGCAGAGGTGGCGCACCATGTCGCGTCGTTCGCGTGCACGGAGTTCGTCGTCGTCGAACATGGCCATGGGAGCATCGACCACGACGAGCCGTGAACCGCTGCTCTGCACTTCGTTGGGGAGCCGGGCCACCATGGCCGCACACTGGTGCGCGGTGAACCCTCGCGCCACACGTAACGAACGAAGGGCACGCGGTCCGACGCCCAGTTGCGCGAGCCAGGGTGAAAAGCGTCCAGGATCAAGCCGGCATGCTCCGTCAATCCAGTGAACGACGTGGCCGCTGGCCAAGGCGAGGGCCACCCATGCTTCCGCCACAGGGCGCGCTCGCCTTCCATGCCGCCCGTCGCCCATCAGCACGTGGACGCCTGGTTGGCGGGGGCGAAATTCAGCTGCGGCATGCGAGCGAAGCGGGGATGCTGGATGCATGATCTCACCGGACCTTTGCGTCCACCCGAGAGGGTGCTGAAGGCTGTCGACGACCCGTCGTCGGAAGTGAAGCGCAGGCCTCAAACACCTTCGACGCGGAAGCAAGGGTGTGGACGAAGGAGGCAAGATCCTGGTCCACTGTGATTTGGACGCCTTCTATGCGGCCGTTGAAACACTTCACCGCGGGCTTGATCCAAGCGTTCCGCTGATCATCGGTGCAGATCCGAATTCCGGGCGCGGTCGAGGCATCGTCAGCACCTGCAATTACGCCGCTCGCGCCTTCGGTGTCCGCTCAGCCATGCCGATCAGCGAAGCGTGGAGGCGTTGTCCAGCAGCGCCTGTCGGACCTGCGACGTACGTGCGTGGATCACACCGGCTCTACGCACGTGCCTCTCGCCGTGTGATGACCGTGCTCCGCGCGGTCGGCGGCCCCTTCGAACAAGCGAGCATCGACGAAGCCTACCTCGACGTGACCGAAGTCACAGGGGCCGATTGGGACAAGGCCTTGGCTTTGTGCGAGGGCCTGCAACGTGAGATTGTTGACGCGACGGGCCTGACGGCCTCCTTCGGGCTTGGCCCGACGCGCCTGCTGGCCAAAATGAGCAGCGAGGAGCGGAAACCACAGGGCCTCTTTCGCCTCATGCCAGGTGACGCATCTGCGTTCTTCGAAGGACGATCGTTGCGGGAAATCCCCGGTATCGGTCCCGCGACAGCCACCACCATGCAAGAATGGGGCGTTCAGACGGTGGACGAAGCCTATGGCCTCGGGGAGTTGGCTTTGGCCCGCATGGTCGGGCCACGGTTCGCTGCTTGGTTGATGGCGGTGGTCGAAGAGCGCACCAGCGATGATGTGAGCGTCTTGCGCTCTCGAAAGTCCATCGGAAAAGAGACCACGTTCGAGCGCGATCAGCACGACGAAGAGCAGGTCCTTGAGCACCTGCTTACCTTGGTCGAGCGGGTCATGGGACGCGCCTCCGAATTGGGTGTCGTTGGGCGCTTGGGCGAGGTCAAATTGCGCTACAAGGGCTTTGACACGCGCACGCATCGACGCTCGATACCTGTGGCCATGGACGACCCTTCGGTGTTCAGGAGCCTCGCTACGCGGTTGTTTGCCACGAGCCTCGAGCGCGAACGACCCGTCCGTTTGGTCGGCTTCCGCCTCGGGGATTTGGAGGACCCTCCAACGCGCCAGGTGACCCTTGAGCGGTTCAAGGCGTCCTCAAGCGAGTCGGTGCATGGACGTGAGGACGGGTCGGAAGGCCTCGAGTGAACCGGGAAGGTCCATGCCCTCGAGGGGTTGGTTCAACGCGATGCCTTGCTCCCGCTTCGTCGACCACACCAGGCTGTTGAACGTGGTCAAATCACCGGTCAACTGACGCAGCGCATCGCCTTCCTCCTGCCCTTCGCCGAGTCCATCGTCGACGTGAGCGGGGTAGGCCCTCGCGTCAACGCACGAGGCGCCGTACACGGTGGTGGTGATGTGGTGGGTGAAGAAGGGGCAGACCGGCGTGAACGCGGTCAGCGTGTCTCGAACGACGCGGTGGAGCACCCAAGCCGCCGTGGTGTCCTCGTCGTAGAGTCGCGTTTTGACCATCTCGAGCCAGTGGCTTGGGAGCACGCCCGTCAGGAAATTCTTCAGCGCTTGCGTGGCGGTGTAGATGTCCAAGGTCGCCCACGCCTCACGCGCCGTGGCCATCACCTTGTGGTGCTCAGCAAGGATCCATCGGTCTTCGGGCTCAAGATGTGAAGGAGCAACCTCGAGGTCCTCAGGCACGTCGAACTGTGAGGCGAAGCGTGCGACGTTGTAGACCTTGGTCAGCACGCCGAAGTACTTCTGCTCGATGTCCTCAGGATTGATTTGAAAATCATCGCCGACTTGGGCGTCGCAGGCCTTCCACAAGCGGAAACATTCGCTTCCAATCTTGTTGGCCTTGAGGGCCACGGAGCCGTCGGGTCCCTTGATGCGCCAGCTGCCCGTTCGGCCACCGGCTCCACACTCGATGACGGAATCCGCATCGATGCCGTTGCCAAGCGATTTCGACATTTTCCTTCCCCAAGGATCCATGCCCAAACCGTCAATCCAGACGTGTTTGAACGCGGGTCGGTCAAGGAGAAGCGCGCTCTTGAGCATGGTGTAGTACAACCACGTGCGCACAATCTCCTTCCCTTGCGGTCGCAGTGCGGTCGGGAAACACCGCTCGAAACGGTCGTCGTCCTCGAGCAGGCCGCTGACGAAGAGGTTGGAATTCGAGGAATCCATCCACGTGTCGAACACCTTCTCCTCACCAACGACGTCACTGAGTTCAGAAGCGAGGTCGTCCCAGGTGCCGAGGAAGGTTCGGTCGTTTCGGTCGAGGACACGGCTTCCAGAAGGTGGGTCCTCGCGCCAGGGTTGCACGTAGGTTCCCTTCGGTGGGACGATGACCTTCGTCCCCGAATCCGCATACCAGACAGGAATTTCGGTGTGGTACCACCGGCGTCGGGAAATGGGCCAGTCGATGGAGATGTTGTCCATCCAATCCAGCAGGAATTGACGGTTACGGGGCGGATGGAACTCCACCTCTTCGACGAGCTCCTTCAAGCGGTCTTGCATGTGCGTTTGCCGGACGTACCATTCCTTCAGCAGGATGATTTCAACAGGGTTCTTGCCGCGCTCAGAAACGGGAACTTCCTGGTCTTTCTCGACCACGTTGGCGATGTTCCCGGTCGATTCCAAGTGCTCGATGGCGGCCGCACGGGCCTCGAGCACCGTCATGCCGGCGAGCGGCCCAGCGAGGGCGGTCATGCGACCTTCAAGGTCGATGGCTTGGAAGGGGTCCAGTCCCAACTCCCGGAAGACAGCGACGTCGTTTTGGTCGCCAAAAGAGCAGACCATCAGGACACCTGAACCGAACTCCATCTTCACCGAGGGGTGCGTGCGCACTTCGACCACGGCCTCACGACCGTCTGTCGGCATGGGCAGGGCGAGGGTTTGACCGACGAGGTTGCGGTACCGGTCATCGTCAGGGTGAACCACGACCACACCGCACGCACAGATCATCTCTGGTCGGGTGGTCGAGATGACCACTTCTTCCCCGTCTTTTGTGTGCCAGCGGACGTCCACTAACTTGGTTTTGCGCGTGACCCGCTCAACTTCGGCATCGGCGATGGTCGTGCCTTCAACCGGGTCGTAGATGTTCGGGCGAAGGTCCTCGATCACGGCACCTTGTTCGAACAAATCGATGAAAATGGCCTGCGTGACGCTGCGGTAATCTGGGGCATCGGTGAGGTACTCTCGGTCAAAATCACAGGACAAGCCAACGCGCTTCGCTGTGGTTCGCATGGCTTGCGTGAAGGTTTCAATGGTCGAGGCGCACAAGTCCAGGAACTCGCCGCGGTCGTACGTTCGCATCTTGCGTTTCGTGTTCTTTTCCACGGTGAATTCGATGTTAATCCCGTTGCGGTCGACGCCCCACGGGAAGTAGACTTCCTTGCCAAGCAGGCGTTGGCTCCTCGCGATGACGTCAATCATGGAGTATTGCGCGACAGCACCGATGTGCCACGTGCCTGAGGGGTAGGGCGGCGGGGTGTCGATGACGAAAGGCTCGCGTTCGCTTTGGGGGTTGAAGGCATACCTCGCATTGTAGGCATCTGGGTCGCTGTAATGCTCTTCTTGGATGCGCTTTTCCAAGTCGATGCTCCACCGCTTCTCGTTGAGTCGTGGGGTGGGCATCGCGGTCACCTTGCCCAGAGGGCGGTGTGGCCTCGGGTCGCATCTCTTCAAGCCATCCCATCCCATCGGTGTTTGCCGTGAACGGACACGCACCGGCAACAGACTTTCAAACGGCGTGCGCGGACCAACAACCGGATGGGCAAGGACGAAGGGTTGACCGGCGGCGAAGCCGCCTCGGAAGGTCGGCTTTCCGCCTTGCGTCGTGCAGGCCGCGCTTCGATGTCCCGACGGGCTTCAGAAGTCAGCGGTGCGGTCAAGAATTTCGATGCGAAGTCCGCGGTTGACGCCATGTTGGAGGCCCCCTCGAGCCTTCGTCGCGAATGGCAACGCACCGGCGCGATTGGGGCCATCACTCGATTCCCGCTGCTGACCGTCCTCGCTTTCTTCGCCATGACCCTGTTCTTCGTTTCGCATTCGGGTTTCCTTGACAACACCGGGCTGGATCGAGATCCAGACAACCCCGCGCTCAACGTCAACGGGGACATGGAGGTGTACTTGCCAGACGGGTCCGACGTCAGTGCGCTCATCGCGAAAGTTGAGGAAGACTGGACCACCGACGTGATGGTCATCTACATCGAGTCGAACAAAAACAACATCACCGATCAACGGATCCTCCAGGAGATCAGTTACGTCGAAGAGACCCTGAATCCCTACATTTCAGACGACGAACTCGACGACGTGATCTACATCCTGTCCCTCTCGACGGTCATCAAAGAGGTCAATTCCAGTGCGCCTCGTGTCCGCACGGCCCTCATCGAGGAACTTGGCGAGTCTGCATGCCCGCCAGACACGGACGATTGCGCCAGCAGAACCGCCGCGCAGGCCTTGAACGAAATCCTTGCATCAACCGACGTCGGTGCACGCGCCATTCCGACGCAGGGCACCATCGATCTCATCGTGCGTGAAATGTACGAAGACGATGGATCACCGACGCCTGGCTTGGACAAACTCGCACGTAACACCAACCCGTGCACCCTTGCAGGCGGGCAGTGCGACAACGACGAGGATTCGCTCCTCGACCGTGCCGTGATGGCCATCGCGGTCACCGAGAACAAACCTGCAAAGCAAATCATTGAGGAAACCCAAGGTCAGTTGGACGAGATTTCGACGAAAAATCGCCCTTGCCTGTACGACGAAAACGGGGATCCGAACGCAGAAGCAGGACTGTGCACATGGGATGATTTGGGGCTGAACATGACCCTGACCGGGCCCGTTCCCATCACCAACGCGGTCACTGAGTTTTCCTTCCAGCTCTTTTGGGACATCTTCCCGATGGCCGTCGTCCTTGTCGCCCTTGGCTTGTTTGTCTTCCACTGCGATTTGCTTCAGACTGGACTGACCGGCATCCGCCCCTTGCAGGGCATCAAGGTGGTCAGCATTGCAGGTCTACCGACCTTGTGTGCCGTCTTTTGGACGATGGGCATCTTAGGTTGGACGAATTTTGAGGTGACCATGACCGTCATTATTGTCGGGCCGATTTTGCTCGCGCTTGGTGTTTCGTACGGTCTTCACATCACCAACCGTTACGCGGAGGAGACAGGGACGAAGCAAGAGAAGATTCGTGCGGCCATGTCCTCTACCGGTCGGGCCGTCTTCCTGTCTGCCGTGACCACCGTGATCGGCTTCGTGTCGCTTGTTTTTACACCGATGGCGCCCATCCAAACCGTTGGCATCGCGCTGTCGGGTGGCATCGTTGTCGTGTATATCCTGACCATGTTCATGGTGCCGAACCTCACGCTTCTGCTCGATCTTGAGAAGCCCAAGCACCCACCGCTCTCCGCCTTCAACGTCGTCGTCGAAGTTCCAATCCGCCGCTCCAGTTGGGTGTTGGTGGTGTTCTTTGTGTTCATTCTCGTTTCAGCGACGGTGGGCCAAGCCAACGTCGAGGAGAACATTGACTTGCTTGGTATGGCGCCGGAGGACGAGCTTTCGGTCATCAAGATGAAACAATACAGCGACGAATTCAATGCCGGCCAAGTCGGCATGGTTTTGGTGCACGCAAACGTGACCGGGAACATCAATGACGAAGATTCGAGCAACGATGACCCGGCAGCCATCCTCGAACAAATCGAGGTGCTCGAGACCAAGATCAACGAGGTTGACAACGCCTCGGCCGTGTCGATTGTTTTCTTGATGAAAGCCACGGGAGTAGCGGTGTCCATCACGGGAGCCCCCATCGCGGAATTCATTGACGAGACTCCCGGCATCCCAGATGAAGTCAAGGAAACCGCGACCGCCTTGTTGAATCAAGAAATCATCGCGGACGCATCGTTTTGGGACGTCTTGACCAATCCGTCGCAATACAACATGCCCGGTGATCGCCAATCACAGATTTTCCTGCTGAACGTCTTCTATGCTTCCATCACCGAGGAGACCTTGCAGGTGTTCATCAACGAGAATTACGACCGGACGCTCATCCTTGTGGACATGCCCTTCATTCCAGTGGCGGACACCTCCGTCAGCGTCGATGAAATCAACATCCAAGCGGCCGCCTTTGCCGGTCCAAAGGGCGAGTATGCAGAAGACATCACCGGCGTGGCCGCAACGGCCATTGAAGTGAACCAGTTGATCGTCGGATCCCAATGGCAGTCGCTCGGTTTCGCTGTGGTGTTGACCATCATCACGCTCGCGATTGTGTTCCGCGACGTCCGCTACTCTCTGTTGACCACCTCTCCAGTGATCGCCACGGTCGCTCTGCAGTGGTTGGTGATGTGGCAACTCGACGTTCCGCTGTCGTTGGTGACCGTGATGATTGGGTCCATTCTCGTGGGCGTCGGTGTGGACTTTTCGATCCACATCGCGAACCGCATTCGTGAACTCGGCGGTGGGATTGAAGCGATCCGCACCGCTGCGGTCGGGACCGGTATGTCGCTCGCTGAAGCGGCCACCGTCACGAGTTTAGGCATGATGACGGCCTACCAAATTCCGATTCCAGAAATCAAACCCTTCCTCACCGTGATTTTGATCTTGCTGTGGGTGGCTGCTGCAGGGGCCCTGGTGTTGCTGCCTGCCATCTTCGTGGCCTTGGAGAAGGCCGGTGTGACGACGGTGGGTGGCCACTCCGGTCTGGCGAACAAACTTGGCCTCGGTCGCAAGGCCGCTCCAGTCGAGGACGTGGTCTACGATGCCGTCATCGTGGAGCGCACCGGCGACGCGTGGTGAAGCGAGGATTCAATGACCGTGGGGGCTCCCCGCCAACCATGAGATCCCTCTGGCTCATGAAGTCCGAGCCCCACGTCTATTCCTACGAGGACCTCGTGGCTGACGGCAGGACGCACTGGGACGGGGTGCGGAATTACCAGGCAAGGAACATGATGCGCGACCAGATGAAGGTCGGCGATCTCGTGCTCTATTACCACTCCAACACCAAGCCTCCGCACGTCGCAGGGCTTGCGCGGGTGGTTCGTGAGGGCTATCCAGACCACACCGCATTGGATCCGAATTCCAAGTACTTCGACGCGAAAGCCACCGCTGAAAACCCACGTTGGAGCATGGTGGACCTCGCACCCGTGGCGGCTTGTCCGGAGGTTGTGTCTCTGGAGGCCATCAAGTCTGACCCGGCCTTCGAGGGGATGCTTCTGATCCGCCGCGGTCAACGTTTGTCGATCCAACCCGTGGAAGAACACCACTTCCGGCGTGTGCTCTCGCTGGCTGGATTTGACGTGGATGCCATGATGGAGGCATGAACATGGCGCACGATGAGGTTCGTGCTGCGGCCAGGGCCTTGTCCATCGAGTACGCCATTCGTGACGTCGTGGTTCCGGCCACGGCCCTCGAAGCCGAAGGCCATGAGATCATCAAACTGAACATCGGCGACCCCATCGCCTACCCCGGCCTTCCGACCCCTCAACACATGGTTGACGCCTATGTTGAGGCCGTTCAGCGCGGGAACAACGGATACTCGCCGTCGTACGGCCTTCCCGCGCTGCGCGAAGCGGTGGCCGAAGAGGAACGGAGCAAAGGTTGGCCCGCAAGGCCTGACGACATTTACGTCTGCCACGGCGTGACGGAAGCGCTGCAGTTGCTCTTTGCAGCGGTGCTCGAAGAGGGCGATGTCGTGCTGGCGCCCGGTCCGCATTATCCTCCATACATGGCGTATCCCCAGATGTACGGTGCGACGACAATCGAATACCGTCTGGATTCCAATGACGGTTGGAAGGTTGATCTTGCAGATCTCGAGGCAAAGATGAGCGAGCACGTCCGATTTGTGGTGCTCATCAACCCGAACAACCCGACAGGAAATGTGGCCACGCCAGATGAGGTGGACGCCATGCTTCGTATCGTCAAGGCTTGGCCTCAGTGCATGATCATCGCCGACGAGATTTACGACGGATTGGACTTCACGGGCCATCATGTCTCTGTCGCGAGCCGTTCAAGCGACGTCCCGGTCGTGACCCTCAACGGCGTGTCAAAGGTCTTCTTTGCGCCAGGTTGGCGCATCGGTTGGTTCGGTCTTCACGACCCTTCCGGGACCATGGGTCAGGTTCGGGAGGCGCTTGAGCGCCTGCTTCGTTCACGGCTTTGCGCATCGACGCCAGCCCAACACGGCTATTTGGCGGGACTCACCGGAGACCGTGCCTGGTTGGGTCCTTACCTCGAGCGGGTCCAAGCACAACGGCAGAGGTGCTTGGATCGCATTGCCACCATCGACGGTCTTGAGGTTGAGGCGCCAGGTGGAGCGTTCTACATGTTCATTCGCTTGACCGATGATGCTTGGGCCAACAACGACAAGCAGTTCGTGTTGGATTTGCTCCACGAAGAACACGTCTTGTTGGTGCACGGAAGT
Organism: Methanobacteriota archaeon; assembly: GCA_002722135.1. Classification (GTDB taxonomy): domain Archaea; phylum Thermoplasmatota; class Poseidoniia; order Poseidoniales; family Poseidoniaceae; genus MGIIa-L3. The sequence continues at coordinate 15,035 of PBKJ01000027.1, forward strand.
GGATTCAGTCCTGACCGAGGCCAAGGCCATGTGCGGTTGGTGTACTTGGCCGACGTTGCAGTCTTGGACGAAGCTTTTGACCGCATCGAACGCTTCCTCATCCGGCATCGAAACGGGACCAAGTTGGAGATGGATTCTTGAGCAGGTCCTGACCCCATGCGGCCATGAACCGTGCTCTAGCAATCATGCTGGGCGTGGTTTGGCTCGTCCCTGCGGCAGCGGCCCAAGTGGTCATTGTTCAGCCGAGTGAGCCAAGCGCGGAACTCGCCATTCCCTTCAGCATCGCCATTGTCGCGGCGCTGTTGCTGTGGCGTTGGTTCGTGCCGCGACAACTTGCATCGCTCCAAGTGGCCTTTGAAATCGACGATGATTTGTACGAAGTTCACAGGATTTCAAAGACGGTGGGGGAAGCCCGTGAGCTCCTCAGTGAACGTTCCGTCAGTCGGGGAGCGATCCTCTACCTGATGGGCATGACCGGAATTTTGCTCCTCATTGCGGAGCTGATGTTCGATCCGAACACCTTCTATCTGCCGAATCTGTACATCATCGCGCTGCTCGTCGGCTTGCCCATCATCGTATCGCCTTGGGAGACCCTCAACGCACAACTCATCGGTGTTGGAACCTCCAAGGTGAAAGCGGGCTTTGCTTCGAGGTTGAGTCGGATTACCACCCTGCCTCTCCTGTTGGCGGCTTTGGTGGGCACGGTGTTTCTCGGCCTTCAACTCGAGGGCACGCTCACGCCTGAGTGGATCGCCATTTCTCTGCTGGTCTTCATGGGTCCGACCATCATCGCCTACGGTCGAATCATGGGGGCGTCGTGGAACGTGTTGTTGCTCAACAAGTGGAGGTCCTTCCGAGGCCAAACCACGCCGATTGACCCTGAACAGCCACGCTTCGTGAATCGCTTGGTCGCGATCATCCTCGTCCTGTTTCTGTTCACCATGCCTTTGACGGCCTTGAACGGCATCGTCACGGTGATTTACGTCGTTTCCGTGGAGCCCACGAACACGGAGGCCATGCTCAACTACGGGGGCATCATTGGTTATTCCATCTACTCCAACATCGATCTCATCATGGAAATCGTCGGCCAGTTGGAGGTCCTGAAGAGCCTCCCGCAGGTTCTTTCCTTGTACCTCTCGCTCAACGTCGCCATCGTGGGTTTGGCCTTCATTTTCGAACTCACGAGGAACCTGCTCCTCGGTGGACAGTCGTTTGGCGGGTCGTTCGGTGTGCAGTTGGCTCCACCGCGTGACATCCGGAGCGAGGTTGGCGTGCGTGGGAAACTCGTGGCGTTTTGCTTTGCTGGCTTCTCGGGCTACACCGTGCTTCTGTTGCTGCTTGTGTGCTACAAGGAATTTGGTGACGTGATGCCATACACCGATTGGCTGGCCGCGCAGGCCTTTGACGAAGAAATGCGTCTGCTGACCACGTGGATGTTCATCGCGGTTGGTCAGGCCATTTTCATGCTCACGTGGCTCGCCTCCATCAGCCAGTTCGGTCGTCTCCGAGGCCTTCGTTTCGACATCGATCCAGATCAACGAAGGGACGGTGCGGTCATGCTCACCGAAGGCAACAACCTTCGGATGATGATCGACAAGGCGGCTCAGAACGATGATTTGGACATGCTGCGCCGCCTGCAGTCTGCTGAATTCACGGACGATGAAGCCCTGATTCGTCACGAGAAGGCACGCGCGAAGATGTGGGAACTGGCCCTTCGAGGTCTTTGGCCTCAAGCCTCAGAAGAGGCGAAAAAGGTGCTTGCACAATCAGGTGGAGACGATGATGAGTCTCGCCTGCTCCTGGCCGCTTCCTACCTCGCCAGCCGTCGTTTGGACGCAGCGCGTGAGGCACTGTACGGCCTTGAGCAACCGGAAGGATATGACGAACCTGAGTTGATTTCGTTCTTGTGCGAATGGCTGGACCCTTGGCACGGTCGCGTGGACGAGGATGACCTGTGGGATTGGGAGAACAACTCCACCATTGACCACCTCCAGGACATCATGAAGATGCTCGAATCGTGGGACCCAAATCCAGACACCATGAACCGGCATGACGACCGCTTGTCGCGCATCGGTCGCATCTCACGTGTGGCCCTGCTGCGAGCCCAGCGTCGCCACAAGGAGGCACTCGAACTCGCCCTTGACTGCGTTCGAGCTGATCCAACAGGCGTACGTCCACGGGTTGCAGTTGCCCTTTGCCTCGTGGATCAAGGCCGCTGGCATGAGGCCAGAACCGTGCTTGATGAGTTGAACGCAAGCGATCCAAGCGACCCGCGTGTGAAGAGCCTCATGGCGCTCATGGGACACCATCCCGACATGGACGAATTTGAAGTGGCGATGGCCATGGAGCCTCGGGCAAAAGGACGGAATTACCTCGACGAAGCCCCCATCAACCCCATGGCAGGGGCCCTCATCAGGGGAGGTTTGGATGAGGCCTTGACCGCCAACGCCCTCATCGTCGCCCACGAAGCGGTCAGGCGGGCGGTCGCCCCAGGTCACCGAACCTCGGCGCTCACGTACCTGATTCACCTTGGGCTTGTTCTCCCCCTCTGGGGCATGGGAGCCGCCTATCTGGCCACCTTGCGAGGAACCACCGTCGGTTTGGGTGCGGCCTTGGCGTTCGGAGGCTTGCATGTGATGTACATCCGGCTGCTCCAACAGCAACGCCACGTGGTGAAGCAGCGGGACCAGCGCATGATGATTGAACTCGGTCGACGGTTGAAGCGAAAGAAGGCCGTTCCAACGGACACCAACACACCGATTGGGACCCATCTCATCTTGACGGGTCTTTTGCTGACCGTCAACGGTGTCGTGCTTGACATTGGTTTGCCGGCTTGGTTGACGGCCAGAAACGAAGAGGTCTCGGACCGTTCCCTCCAAGCCCGCCTCAAGCGAAGGGCAGCAAAGATGGAACGGGCAAAATCCCCTCGGACCAAGCCGCTTGGCCGTGGATGGTGGCTCAAGCGAGAGGATCCGACCGACGGCGGCCCTGCCCTTGACGCGCTGATTGGGCCATCCGCCTACAGGGGTCGCGCAGCGGCCGAGGGTCTGAAGCAGAAACTCGGCGGCAGCGTCAGCGGTGGGCCACCTCGTCGTCTCTCGGTTTCCGACTTGGACATGGCCGGTCGAGGTGCGCCGATGAACACCCGGAGGTCTGAGCGATTTTCGGGCGTGGGCAGGCCTCGATGAAGCGACTCTGAACGTGGCGCTGTGCGACGATTTCCGTCGAACAAATCACGTGAAGTTCTATAACCGGCGCGAGGGACCGGAAAAACCGGGGTCTTAGCCATGGCCATGAATCACAACCAGATGGCATACGTCGCCATCATCACGACGCTCATTTTCGGCTCGTTGTTCGTTGGAATCAGCGGATTCTGGCAAACCAACGAACGCATCGGCGACTTCGAAAGCGCTGCCGAAGAGGACATCTACGGTGAAGGCACTGAGTCTGCTGAGACCTTGGACTCCGACGGCGATGGACTTCCGGACACGCTCGAACAAACCCAATACGGGACGCTCATCAACGACCCGGACACCGACGGTGACGGCATGTCGGACGGCTGGGAAGTCGCTCACGGCCTGAACCCCCTCGACAACGGTGAATCCGATGACGTGACGCTTGATCCGAGCGAAGCGGACACGGAAGACGCCACGAAGAAGAACGAAACTGATGCCTGGCCAGACCCCAACCAAGGCCCGAACGGTGACCCCGATCGGGACGGTTTGACCAACACCGTCGAGCAGGACCTGGGCACCGATCCTCAGCGTGCGGACACCGACAACGACGGCTTGAACGACCGTTGGGAGTCGCTCTACTCAACGGTCGTGACCACGGTCGGCGGCGACGTGACGCTGTTCGATCCCCTCCGTGGAAATTGGGACTGCCTCCTCCTTGACGCAGGCACAGAGCAGGCTTTGGAGGACTACTACGACGACGCCAACGAGGAAGATCCCGCCAACCCCAGCTGGGACGACTTGGCCAACTCCGAGGGCAAGCATTCCTGCGACAGCGTGCTCGACACGGACGAGGACGGCCTGCCCAACTGGTTGGAGGAACAATACGGAACGGACCCCACGTCTCGGGACTCCGACCAGGACCTCATTGACGACATCGTCGAGGTCTCCACTCAACTCGTGAACATCTTCGTCGGAACCGGCGAAGAGTGCAACGTTGCCCTCGTCCAATCCATCGACAGGGTGGCTCCGTTCCAGACCAAGGAGGATGCATGGTTCCTCGGCGACATGGACGGTGACGGCTTGCTCAACGGTCCATCGGACTGGGACACAGACGGTGACGGCATGCCGGACGGTTTCGAGTACTGCTACTCTCACCTCACCGACCTTAGCGACGAGATTGCGGTCAATCAAGGCCTTGACAGCTCCATGCTCCTTGACCCGGCCAACGCCTCCGATGCATACGGTGACTGGGACGAAGACGGGTTGAACAACCTCGAAGAATACCTCGTCGCTGAATCCTTCGGACCGAGCAACTTTACCTCCCCGTGGCGCATTGATACCGACTTGGATCAAATGCCCGACGGCTGGGAATCGAGCAATGGTCTCCACCCACGTGACGGTACCAACGGCGATGAAGACCCTGACCGAGACGGTTGGGACGCTGACGGTGACGGCGCGGTGGTCTACGCAGAGCTGGTCAACAGCGTGACGGTCATTGGTGTCGATGTGGAACTGGACGACTGGGTCATTGCGAATCAAACCGTTGCGCGCGGGCAAATCACCCTCGCTGGCGGCAACAAGCAAACCGTTTCGCTTGGCTCACCCGTTGACGGCTACGTCTACGACATTCACGTTGCGGTCGGCGATGTGATCGAATCCCGGCTTGACGTCTGGATGGACATCGTCGAACCTGAGGAGCAATTCACCAACCTGATGGAATACAACGCGCGTGACCGCGACGGCGACGGTTTGGCCGACGGACGTTCAACCGACCCATTGGTCGCCGATACAGACGGCGACGGTCTCCGCGATGGCATCGAAGTCATGGGTTGGGAGATCCTTGTCGTCAACGTCGGAGTCCAGCGCATCATGGTGACCAGCGATCCCGGTCTCTACGACACCGACGCCGATGGCCTGTCTGACTTCATTGAATTCAGTGAACTGTGCGACACCGGTTCCAACGCCTCGAACCCCGACACGGACGGTGACGGTCTCGGTGATCAGGCCGAGGCTCTTTCTGGATTCACGTGGGAAGGCGAGTCTTACTTTACCGACGCGTGTATGTTCGATACCGACAACGACGGTCTGGAAGACGGCGAGGAAGTCATCGCAGGTCAGGACAACTTCCTGACCCACGCCAACAACTCTGACACCGACGATGACGGCTTGAAAGACGGCAATGAGGTCCTCTTCGTGCCTCGTCCCTTCCAAAAGGCCACGAACCCACTCATCAACGACACCGACGCCGACGGCATGCTCGACGGTTGGGAGATGCAGGTCAAGTCGGCCGAAGACAACACGAACTCGCACAGCCTCTGGGTCGCTGCAAGCTCATGGTCAAGGCCCGGATGTGAATCCACCCAGACCAACAACTGCCTGATGGAGCCTGGTGGCTACGTGTGGCAGAATTTCCTTGGTGGCTTTGTGCTCGAGGCCAAGTACGAGGTGTGGGAGATGAACCTCAGCGGTTTCACCGTGCCTGCCAACCCGTTGTGTGATGGATGCTCCGGTCGCTGGGCCCTCGACCCCTCGCTCGACTCTCTGGCCGATGCGAATTATGACGTCGACAACGATTCGCTGATGAACTCCGCAGAGGCTCCGGACCGCTGGAACACCAACCCCGTGGACGACGACACGGATCAAGACATGTTGCCCGACGGCTGGGAGGTGCTCTACAGTCAACTCGCGCTTGAGCGCGGTCTTGTCGACAACCTGTCGATCGCTTCTTCAGGCGCTCGTGGCGTGATGGACCCCTCGATGGAAGACAGCGACCTCGACGGTATTCCTGACGGACAGGAGGACCCTGACCGTGACGGACTGAACCGCAGCGGTTTGGTCAAGAAATACTGTCCTGGCTATGAGGATCCCACCAACAGCCAGTGTCACATCAACCCCGACACCCCCGATGGCGTTCGTTTCTACGACAACCTGGAGAATTACACGAATTTCGAGGAATTCCAAAACGGCACGGATCCGGTCACGAACGACACCGACGGTGACGAATGGAACGACGGACCGGAGGTCTACTACCAGGACCACGACGACGACGGGATGGCAACGGGCTGGGAATACCACTTCGAATTCGATCCTTACGACGCAGCAGACCGCATGGTGGACACCGACGGTGACGGTCACGTCAACTATTGTGAATACAAGTGGGACACGAACCCAAGGAACCCCTTGTCGTTCCCCGGTCAGGGTCAATTGTGCGACCCGTTCGCTGAGTGAGCAGGCGGCGTCATGATGGTCCATCCTCGGGTCATCGTGCTCATTGCCGTTCTTCTCTTGCCTTGTGTTCCAGTTGCCGCCGCGGATGGGGCAACGGATGAAGCGTTCGTGTTCAACCACGACCACGGAGAGACCCATCCTGACGGATCGGTCGAATTGACGGGTTCGTCAACGCTGCCGCTCAACGACCTCACGTGGGAACTCATCGATGCATCAACAGGCGCCGCTTTGCTCACCGGGACCTACTTGGACAGCGTTGCACCAAACGCCGACGGTTCGTGGTCGTGGTCGCACAACCTTTCCTTGGTCGACTCAGGGTGCTCCTGCAGGTTCGTGGTGAACCTTGGTGCTCCTGACCTACAGCGGCATGAACTGGTGGTGTTCCTCGGTAGCGGCATGTCGTGGTCACCCGTTTGGCTGACGCAGCCCATCGGTGACGTGGTGTTCACGGATGCGGACAACCGCACCGTGGACCTCCCAATCGTTTTGGCCCCCGGTCGTGAAAACGGTTCGGTGCTGGAGGTGGAGCGCTGTCCCGCGAGCAGCACCGGAGTGTGCAAGTCACCTCCAACGCTTGCGACCTTTCCACTCGTCACCGATGGCTTGTCCACGACGGTCGTCCTGAACCCGCTCGACTGGAGCCCCGAAGGGCACTGGTCTGTGCCATCCCTGGTGGTGATCGACAACGTGCTTGCACGTTCCGATTCGGTGCAATGGCATGTCTTGCATGACTTGACCCCGCCTGAAGTGTCCATTGAATCGGCATCCAGCGCCAACGAATCAGACCTCGTCTTGGTGGTGGTCAACGCAACAGACAGCACCAGTGACCTCGTTGAATTGGTGGAACTTCGGGCCACGTCGCCCGACGGCCGTGTGACCGTGTTGGATGCAGCTGTGAACGATTCAGAATTTACCGTTCAGCCCGACAGCTCGGGATCTTGGACCGTTCACGTCACCGTTCGCGATGGTGCGGGGTTGTCCCAAACGGCCAGCCATGTGATGCAGGTTTCCAATCTCCCTCCCGTGGCTGGCGTCAGGCTGAACGGGGCAATGGTCGAAAATGGAGATGCCTTCCAGGTGAAACTTGGGCAGCCTTTGCTCCTCGATGCCTCCACGTCAAGCGATACGGCCAGCGATGTCCTGGACCTCAACCACGTCTGGTGGATTGGCGACGACGTGCGGTTGTCTGGCGTCGAGCGTCTGACCGAGGATCGCTTCCAGAAAACCGGCACCTTCGACGTCCGCATGGAGGTTGTCGATGACGACGGCGCTGCGTCTGAACTCGTGTTCACGCTTGAAGTCGTGGACCCCGCTGCACCACTCGGAGATGCGGTGGTCGTTGGGCCTGTTGTCATCTTGCTCATCGGCGTGGCCCTCGTGGGTGTCTTCCTCTTCCGCCAAAGAAAGGACAGCACGAGCATCCCCACGTGGCCAGGTGAGGGTGAAACCTGAACATGCGTGCAACGCTTGATATCATGTCGGCCCCTGCTCTCATCATGTTCAACGGGGTCTTCGACGACCTGCCCGCCGCACCGGACGCGTTCACCAACGCAGAGGTCCGGGCCCGGCAAGCGAGGTTGACCTCTGGGTTGTCGACGGATACCCTCATTCTGCTCCCTGCGCCCCATGAGTCCACCCGATCGAACGACGTCCATTACCGCTACAGGTCCTCATCCGATCTGATGTACCTGACCGATTGGTCTGAACCGGAATCCATGGGGTACGCGTACCACGATGGAAGTGCTTGGGTCTGGGGCCTCTGCGTCCAACCGAAGGATACCCTCAAGGAAATCTGGGAGGGGCGACGCCTCGGCACCGAAGGCGTCCTCGCGCTCGGGATGGTCGACCGCACCCACAGCATACACGAACGCGATGGTGTGGTCCGCGACTTGCTTCAACACACCAGCCGTGTTCTCCTCAGGCAAGGCATCGATGCTTCGCTGGACGAGTTGGTTCGCGTCGCAATGACGGAGCGCTCACGCCCACGCCAGCAGTTCGGAACCGGTCCAGTGGTCCTCGAAGACCCGAGCGCCCGCATTGCCGAACTCCGCCTCAGGAAATCGAACGAGGAAGTGGCCATGATGCGTCATGCTGCCGAGATTTCTGCCCGCGCTCACGTCGCTGCCATGAAGCTGCCTTCGGCGGGGCTTAACGAACGCCACATCCAAGCGGCGATTGAAGGCGGTTTTGTTTATGGCGGTGGCGACGGTTGGGCGTACCCTTCCATCGTCGGTTCGGGCGTGAACGCCACCATCCTTCACTACACCGTGAACAATGCCCCTTGCAACGTCGGTGACGTGGTGTTGATCGATGCTGGGACAGAATATCGCGGCTACGCCTCCGACATCACCCGCTCATGGCCCGTCGGTGGTCAGTTTTCAGAAGCTCAACGTGAACTGTACACGGTCGTTCTTGACGCACAAAAGGCTGCGATAGACGTATGCCGCGTAGGACAACCCTACAACGCTCCCCACGATACCGCACGTCGCGTTCTCGCCGAAGGGCTCATCCAACTTGGTGTCATCAAGCAAAGCCTGGATGAGGCACTCGACCCAGAAACAGGTGAACTACGCTGGTGGTACATGCACAACACTGGACATTGGCTGGGGCTTGATGTCCATGATGTCGGCGTGTACCGGCCCAACGGCGAACCACGCCTCCTGGAGCCCGGCATGGTGCTCACGGTGGAACCGGGTTTGTACTTCGCTGCATGGCGGCCTGACGTGTCGTGCCCGCCCCGCTATGCCGACATTGGCATCAGGATCGAAGACGACGTCCTGGTGACCGAGGCCGGTCCTGTGGTGCTCTCAGACGCATGTCCAAAGGAGTTGGCTGACCTCGAGGGCATTGTCGGAGCGTGACGTTGTGTGGTCGGCCATTCTCGAGCGTCAGGCGCAGTGGACGCCTGAGGATCCCACGGCCGTGCGCTTGTCGCCAGAGGACGCTGTGATCCTGTACGAAACAGCGCCGCTTCATGCGCTGATGAGTTCGGCTCTGCTTCGACGGCAGCAACAGGTTCCCGGTGGCGAGGTCACGTACCTCATTGACAGGAACGTGAATTACACCAATGCATGCACCATCAACTGCCAGTTTTGTTCCTTCTACCGGCCCATCGGTCATGATGAAGTCTACACGCAGACCATCGACGAAATCTCACAACGGTTGTCAGAGTTGGAGGCCATCGGTGGTGTTCGCGTGCTCATGCAGGGCGGCGTGAATCCCGACCTGCCCTTTTCGTGGTACACCAATGTCCTCCGGGAACTCCGTGTTCGTCACCCCTCCATCGACCTTGATTGCTTTAGCCCAATCGAGATTCAAGGGATGTCTGACATCACTGGATTGAGTACCCTCGACGTCCTTCATGCGCTGAAGGACGCGGGGATGCACGGCTTGCCGGGTGGTGGCGCTGAGATGCTTGTGGAAGGGGTACGTCGCGATGTTTCGCCAAAGAAGGGTGGGCCAGAACAATGGATTCGAATCATGCGTGAAGCGCAGTCCCTCGACCTCATCACCAGCGCGACCAACGTGTTTGGATTCGGCGAGGGCGCCATGGAGCGGGTTGAGCACCTTGTCCGCGTGCGTGACATGCAGGATGAGGCCATCGCGCGTGGTGAGCGCCCGTTTACGTCGTTCATCGCCTGGCCGGTCCAACTTGAGACGAATTCCTTCGGTCGACGGAACCGAGGACAAAACCGTGTGGAACTTGGTGCTGGACCGTCGGAATACCTTCGTCACGTGGCCGTCGCTCGTCTCATGCTCGACGTGGTCGATCACATCCAAGCGTCGTGGCCTACGATGGGGGTCGATGTGGCGCAGATGGCCCTCCTCGGTGGGGCGGACGACATCGGTTCCACCATGATGGAAGAAAACGTCGTCTCTGCATCAGGCACCTCCAAAATCTCGGCCAGCGAACGTGAGCTCCAACGCTTGATCCGACGTGCTGGGCTGACGCCTCGCCGTCGGAACAGCCGATACGAGTTGCTCGATACCCCACACGGTGACAGCGAGGACCTTGCGGCTCCGGTGCCTGCCCTGGCTTAGGACCGCTCGGGCAACGGCACGTCATAGACCACCCAAATTTCAGCGTGGATGTTTCGACCACCTGTGGCCGATTCCCCGGTCGGTTGATACTCTGCGCCGTTGAACAGGCCGCGGTAACTCAGCGTTTCTGTCGCGCCAGGCGTGACCCAATCCGTGATGTCATAGGTCCATTGCTTCACGTCCTGACCCGCACACCATCCCGCTCGTCCATAGGGCCACGAGCCAAATTGGTTGGCCACGACGCCTCGCGGGACTTCCTGCTCGCACCCTGTGTTGCTGTACACGATAGGATGCCATTCGTACGCCGTGTTGCTACCAATGGTGAAATGGTGCTCATGATCACAGAACTCGGCACAATTGGCATCGTCCTTCTGGAAGCCGTGACCTGTGATGGTGGCAACGATACGGACCCGCGAGGCGTCCGCTGGAATGGTGAGGGTTCGTTCCCTTTCGTAGAGGGCTGGGTCGTTGTAACTCCCGTTGAACTGGCCTCCAGTGAAGGCGAAGGTCGCTGAAGAGGGGCGATGGTCGACGGTGCTCTCGCCCCACCTCGAAAAGAGCAAGGTGATGGTCAAGCTCCCTCCGTTTGCGCCTCGGTAGGTGAACCGACGGTCTTCGCCGTCATCGAGCATGAACAGGTAAGGTGAGAGGTCCGTTAACCAACGTCCTTCTCGGCCATAGGTGGTGATCCACCGCGCAAATTCTGTACCACATTTGGACGCGTTATCACGATCACAAATGCGGAGGTTTGCCTCGTAATCCCACTCGTGGCATCCCGCATAGCCTCCCGAAGAGGTCTGGTAACGGTCGCGCCGTTCAGAGCATGCGTGCTCGTGAAACATTTCGAGGGTGTCATAGGTCGCCAGATCGTGGTTGAGGTCGAAGGTCGCGTTCATGGCGGTCGTGAAGCCTCCGCCCCAGCCACCTTGATGCTGATCTTCAAACATCAAATCGACCGCTTCAACGGCTGGATCTGAGCGTCGAATTTCCACCGGGTGCTCTGCATGCCACATCCATGCCTCATGGGACATGTGCTGTGGGTCGTAGGTGGTGCTGGAAGTCCCCCAAGTGTACGTCGAACCGGTTTGCCGCAACCGCTGGAAGCGATCAATGCCGAAGGTCGTCGGCTCGCCAAGGGCGGAGAGCGCTTCACCAAGGTCGCCGGTTGCCCCACTCAAGTCGAGATCAAGGTAGTGGATGCGGCCTTCCCATGCTTCTTCCTCATCGGCGTTGAGCCGTTGCTCAACGTCCGCCTTTCGGTCCGTGACTTGGGACCTGTAGGAGCTGTCGTATGATCCGTACACCAGATGCGTGTCGTCCGGGAGGTTCCGGGTCAGTGTCCCTGGATTCATGGTGAAGGTCGAGGCGCTCGACCCACTGCTGGTGGTTTTCATCAAAATGAACAGGTACGTGCTGTTGCCGTCCCAGAGGTCTGAGAACGTCAGGGTTCCTGACAGGGTCGGGACAGAGAATTCACCCACGGTCTGGAATGGGCCGGACACCGTGGGTGCTCCCTGCGTGCTGGTCCAAGGCACGGGCAATTGGACCACGGCGCAACCGTGCTCATCGATGGTCCAACGTATGGGACTGGATGGACACCGGTCGTTTTGCAGATGAACCCCATCACCGTCCACGTCTTCGCAGCCCTGTGCATCGGTTGAGGTGGATGGCGGTGTGCCCGGGCAGAGGTCCGTGGCATCCACGACCCCGTCACCGTCGGTGTCGCGCTGATCGGCGGCACAACCGAACTCGTCCACGGCTGCTCCGATGGTTGATTGTGGGCAGAGGTCCAGCATGGTGCCGTTCAAATCCATGTCGTCGACGCCATCGTTGTCATCGTCCTCGTCTTCGGTGAGGTCCAAGCATCCATCCCGGTCCCAGTCTGTTGAATTATCTTGAAGCCACGCGGATTCACCCTTTGGGCACGCATCGTCAACGTCGAGGACCGTGTCGGAATCGTCGTCATCGTCTTCCTCGTTGTCGTTGCAACCGTCCAGATCCCAATCGAGTGACCGCAAGCTGATCCATCCCGTCATGCCTTGTGGACACGCATCCTCCACGTCCCGACGTCCGTCGTTGTCGTCGTCGTCATCCTCGCTTGCATCACGGCATCCATCGTTGTCATGATCCTCAAGCGTGCTTGACGTCCACCCGGGCTCCGAAAGGCATCCGTCCAAGGCATCGCTGATTCCATCGTTGTCGTCATCTTCGTCTTCATCGCGGTCCCTGCAACCGTCTCCATCGTGGTCTGTGGACGCTTTGCTCGTCCAGCCTTCCGTTTCGCCCACACCGTTCGGGCAAAGATCAAGATCGTCGTGCACGCCGTCTCCGTCGGCGTCAACCACAACCTCACTCAGGATGAGGCGAACGCTTCGTTCGTCGGTTGCCGTGTCGACAGGACCAACACATGTTGCCGTGAACACAAGAGCAGGGGGGAGGCCCTCTTCCGCCCTGTTGATGGTGAACGAGCGGGCGTCATCGAGCATGACCTCCTCGCTGTCTGATTCGGGGCCGAGGTCCATCAGCACGGTGCACGACACCGAAGCGAGATCCTGATCAGGACGGTCCCTGAGTGGGGCAACCTCGCCTTGAATCGAGATGGTGCCCTCATCCGCAACGGCGGCGACGGGGAGGACGAGGCGAATGCCTGCCTGCCCAATGTGAAGGGTCGTCTCGAGTGTGAACGGCCCTCCATCGAACAACACATCGTCCTCAGGCATCAGGTCGATGCTGACCTGAACCACCCCGGTTGACGGGGCCATGATGGCCACGACGAGCACATCGGTGCGTGAGACGGCCACGTCACGCACAACCTCTGGTACACCCATGTCGTGCGTGGTTCGCACGTCGCCGACGGCGACGCTCTCGAGGTACTGGAGCGGAATGCCTTCGACCTCGAAGATGAGAAGGTCTCCAGCAACTGGATTACGAATGGACGATGCCGAGTTGAGTTCCCAGTTCCCGGTGGCCAGCGTGGGCGTCTTTGTTTCAACGGGTTCCGGTTCGACGATCTCCTCGCCAATCCCCAAACATCCGGCCATCAGCATGGTCAGGACCAAGGTCACGGCCGTCAATGGTCTCCGCATGACCGGCAATGCGCGGCAAAGGACCTCAACGTGTCGGTGCGGGTTCTGCGTGTTCGGCACGCCCGTCGGTCAACTTGACGGTCAACTTTGGAATTGGCCCTTGTGGCCATCGGGCTCGAACTGGCGTCACGTGGAGGAGTCGGCCATGCTCTGGGTGGTCGCATGCCACGATGATTTCCCAGTGAATCCTGATGAGTGCGTCGTACATCGTGCCGGGCCATGGCCCCTCTGGTGCCTCGATCTCGACGTCGCGGCCAGCGACCGACGTCCATGCTCCCCGAGAGGCCAACCTCATCGGTCGAAGGTAGACGTCACCCGGCCAGTCGTGTCGGCCCATCGGCGATTCTTCTCCTAACCCCGTGCCGTCGCCCATCGCGGGTTCCATGCCTTCCAAGGCCGTGGTCATCCCGGGAGGAGGTTGACCGCTCGGATTTCGACTGAGGGCATTGAGGATGTGGTGCCTTCTTGGCGCCAACACGCCACATTGGAGGCTAGCAAACACGGCGTGCTCAGATGCAAGTCCGTCGATCTTGATGCGGGTCGTCCCTTCACTGTCGACGTGATCAACGTCGACCTCAAGCCGAAGCCGCTCATCCGCCATGATGTTGGTTTGCCTGCGAAGATCGCCCACGTTGACGGTCAATCGCAAAATCAGAGGCGTCAGGATCAGCGGGACAACAATCAGCCCGAGAAGGGGGTAATCAAGGAGGCCTAAGCGGACACTGTTCGTCCCGAAGGTCGGGATGTTCAGGGCGTCGAAACCCGGTGCAAGCGCGAGGTAAAGCAGCGTAAGCAGCATCACGATGGCCACGCCATCCACCATACGACGGAGCCGTCGGTGGAGAGGGCGGGGCTCGAGAAACCACCCGGTTCGCTGAGCTTTGACGACGCTGGGAAAAGGCCTCGATTCAATGGATTCGCCCTCGACGTCGCCAAGTCCACGCCGCTCGACGTACCAACCTTCTGCGGTTTCAATTCGAAAGTCCGATCCAAAGGCGCGATCGATGGGGCCAATGACAGGGTCGAGTTCGGTCGGTTTCAGCCTTCGGGGGTCGAACGGCGGATGGCGATACACCTCTTCCATGTCTTCACCTCATGCCGTTAACATGGCCCAGCCGGCCCGAAGGGCCAGCGGCCGGAAGGACGGAACCTTGCGGAGCATCTCAATTCCGAGAGGGACTGGGTGCTCGATGTCACCAAGCCTGTTGATCATCGCTGTCACCTCGGGTTGCGCAAACACGGCGACGTGCCGCTCCAGCGTGTCGTCATCGCTTTCGGTCAGGAAGAGGTTTCTGAGGGCTCTTGCGCGCGTTTGATGGCGCTTCAATTCGTCCCAAGGCCGAGCGATTTTCTTCAGCGAGGTCTCACAGAGGAGGTCGGCGTGGATGGCTTCAGCCAAGCGGTCAGCCACCATGCTGACCTGCTTGAAGCCGGGTCCGATGCCGCCTCCTGTCGTCGGCTTCGCCAAGCCAGCCGCATCGCCGAACAGCATGGCACGTTCCCGGACTGGCCGTCGGACCATGCCGCCGGGAATGGGGCCGCAATACCGTGCGACGATTTGGCAGTTCACGAACCGGTTGGCATGCCGTGATGTATGCATGAGGCCGTGCAACAGCGCTTCCGGGGATGCATGCTCAAGACGGTCAGGTGACGACCAAAGTCCAATCCGATGCGTGCCGAACCCGGTCGGAATGGCCCATGCAAAGAACCCTGGAGCAATCGATTCGCCTGTGAACATCTCGAGCCAGCGTTCGTCGGTGTTGAACCCCGTGACCTCGACTTGGTTTCCGATCATGATTTCCTTTGGCCTTCCGCTGCGTAACCAGTGACGGACACGGCTGTGGGCGCCGTCTGCGCCCACCAGCAGGCGGCAGGTGGTGGTCCCGGTGGACGCCCCTTGTTGGTGATGAACGCGCCAACCCT
This sequence comes from Methanobacteriota archaeon, assembly GCA_002722135.1. Taxonomy (GTDB): domain Archaea; phylum Thermoplasmatota; class Poseidoniia; order Poseidoniales; family Poseidoniaceae; genus MGIIa-L3. Next base: position 30,489 of record PBKJ01000027.1, read on the forward strand.
CGCCTTCAACCGGCAAAATTCCAGTCGCTTTCGTCGAAAGCAGCAAGCTGCTTCCAGCCTTGATGGCCTGTTGGACGACGCCCTCATCGAACCTGTTTCTGCAGACGGCACTGGTGCGGACCTCACCAGGGACGCCCACGGAGACGGAAGCCCGGTGTGGTCCGTGGATGGTGGCGCCATCGATCTCTTGCAACACGGTGTGTTGCAATCCCACTTGAGCCATGGACCAGGGATTGACCAAGCCCGCGCACTGGAAAGGTCGGCCGATGGACGCGTGCTCTTCCATCAGCAGGACATCGACGCCCCGTTCAGCAAGAACGGTGGCCAACCGTGCACCGACGGGCCCGGCTCCGACGACGATGACGTCGTGGTCCATGGTGTGATTCCGGGGGGCGTACCCCATGAAGCATACGCTTCATTCCTTCTTCGCGAAGCGGTAACGCACCTGTTGTGCTTTGTTCAGGTAGAGGATGGCAGTAAACGGATTGCCCTTCTTTGAGATGAGGTCGGAAAAGGGTCCAACTTGCCCTTCGGTGATCAACGTGGCCGCTTCCTCACGCGTCAACTCGCGCTTTGAGATTTCACGGGCGATCTGAATCTTGCATCCGGTCCCGGCTTCTTTGGGTTGGTAATGCGTTGGTGTTTCCACAATCGCGGCGTTGGTCTTGGGACAAACCGCAACGACGCCGGGGGTCACGTCAAACTTCGTTGCGTCTGCTGCGGCCTGGCGCGGCGGGAAGTCGTATTCGATTTTCTTCCCGTTCAAAACCAGATAGGCGCTGAATGGTTTTCCACGACGAGAAATGAATCCTTCCAGCAAGGCAGATCGTCCTTCCGTCAAGATGGCTCGTGCTTCTTCGACCGTGATGGGCCGCTGGCACATTTCAGCCCGAATGCCGCGGAACGTGCACTCCTCGCTGTCGCATGCATACCCGTCGTGACCTTGTCGAACGGTGCCTGATTCGCAGACTGGACAAGCTGCGATCGGTTCATCGGTGATCTCAACGCTGCCCGCGCCGTTGCCTTTCGTGGTGACCTTCCCTGCGTCGCTCAGCGTCACCGACGCGGCGTACTCCTCGCCTGTACGGCTGAAGAATCCGTGAAGGTCGTCGATGGCCTTGGATTCGATGAGACGAGCGGCCGTGCCTCGATCGAACCATCGGCCGGAGGTGTCTTTCCAGAAGATGAAGTTGCATCCTTCATCCGCACCCAGATTGGCCACGCACTGGTAGGCCAAGGTGGTCTCGCGAACCGGCTCATTGCAGGAAGGGCAGGCAGCGATGTCCTCTTCATCCGCATACAACACAGACCTGTCGTGGTCTTTGATGCGATGCACCATGGTGGTGGTTCGCTCGATGATGTCGTTCATGTACGCGCTACGTTCGACTTCGCCCCGCTGAACCTGCAGCAAGCGGTGTTCCATCTCTCCTGTCAACTCTGGCGAGGTGATCCAATCCACACCGATTCGACGGAGCATGTCAATCAGGCGCATGCCAATCGCGGTGGCGCTGAGTTGGCCGCTGCGTGCGCGCCTGATGTAATTCCGATCGATGAGTTTCTCGATGGTTTCAGCCCTGGTGGCGGGCGTTCCAAGCCCCGTGTCCTTGAGCGCTTCTGAGAAATCGTCGTCCTCGACGTGACGACCAGCATTTTCCATGAGAGAGAGCAAACGGGCTTCCTTGAGGCGACTGGGCGGTTTGGACATCTCTTCGTGGAAGGTCACCTCATCGAGGCTTCCTTCTGCTCCATTCGAGACATTGCCCCACTGCTCAGGGATGCTTTCCTTTTTGGTTTCGATGTGGCGGAAGCCAGGATCCACGAGGTGTTCCACGCTCTTGACGAAGTCTTGGGATCCCGCCGTTGCGGTCCGCGTTTCGACCCGCCAGGTTGAGCGGTCGGACCATGAGGCAAGAAAACGCCGGGAAATCAGGTCGAACAGCTTGGCATGGTCCGCCGGCAGTGCCTCGCTTGGCAGCACGCCAGTGGGGACGATCGCGTAGTGGTCACTCACCTTCGCGTCATTGAAATTGCGGTCCGTGTTTCGAAGACCCTCAGATTGCAAACGGTTGACGTGTGTTGTGTACTCCTTGATGCCAGCCAGCGTTTCGATGATCTCGTTCACCTTGTCCGTCATGTCAGAAGGCAGGTATTGGGAATCCGTACGGGGGTATGTGGTGACCTTGTACCGGTCGTAGAGGTCCTGAGCGACGCTGAGCGTCCTGCGTGAGGGCCACGACCAGAGGCTGTTGGCCACACGCTGCAAACTTGTGAGATCAAAATTGAGTGGGACGCGCTCATGCTTTGGCCGCTCCTCCACGGTGACGGTGACGGATTTGGCTGCCGCGATGTCCGCTTCGACGGCATCTTTCTCTTCCACGTCGAGGATGCGATTGGCCTTGTATTCAGGCCGGTTTTCATCCGACTTGTGATCGCGACGAATCCAGCGCGCCGACCATACCGAATCGCCAACGTGGACGTCAGCGGTGATGTTCCAGAAGGGCTCGGGCACGTAGCTGAGAATTTTCTTCTCTTCGTCAGCAATCATGGCCAGGGTAGCGGTTTGGACTCGGCCCAGGCTAATGGTGGTGCGTTCACGTCGCCCTTTCAGGAAGGTGTTCCCGACACGTGAGCCGTTCATGCCGATGATCCAATCGGCTTCGGAACGTGAACGCGCAGCGGCCCCAAGGTTGTCGTATGTCCCGCTTGGTTGGCGTCCTTCCCACGCCGTTTTGATGGCACCAGCGGTCATGGATTGAAGCCACATCCTTGACGTGGGTGCCTTGGCCTTTGTGTGCTCGATGATGCTCCTGAAAATGAGCTCACCCTCCCGGGCGGCGTCACAGGCGTTGACGATCTCGGTGACGTCTTTGGCGGAAACGCGCTTCTTGATGGCGGAGAGGACCTTCCGGTTTCGGCCACCCTTTGCCTTGTACTCGAAAGGATCCGGGACGATGGGAAGCCTGTCGATGGTCTTCCTCCAATTCTTGAATTCCGGATCATAGTCTTCCGGGAACTTCTGTTCGACGAGATGGCCGATGGCCCACGTGACAACGAGTTCGTCGCCCAACCACGCGTCGTCGGCTTTTTTTGTCGCGCCAAGCACCTTGGCGATGTCATCGGCAACGCTGGGTTTCTCCGCGATGACGATGACGGTCATGAGTGGGTCGGCCCCGTCGAGCCTACTTGAACGATGTTGTGACCTGCCGACTCCGCCAAGCCTCCTCGTCCCAATCATCTTCCAACCCGGGTCCACCGCATCCCAAGCAGCCCGGATATCCCGCCTCAAGGAGCGAGAGCGCCATGGTTGCAACGTCATGAAAACTCACGCTGAGTGCTCCTTCCGATTGGAACAACAACGTCCGTACATCATCGGATGACTCCCACGCCACGAGGGGCCATTCCTCTTCCGCGTTCCAAACCAGGGTGGTGTGCGCTGCACGGACTTCGGGAAGCATCAACTGAGCAGGGTTTGCGTCGCTGATCGCTGAGACCAAACGATGCGCTGTGTCCATGTCGTTTTCATTGACGTCCATGACCACCTTCCGCGTGCGCAGAATGCGCCGTGCAGCCTCTCTGACCGCCGGCCATCGCACGTCATCTGGGCGCATATCACCACGACAAGCCCGTAAGGCTTGAAGGATGCCCGTGGACGAGGGTGCTCATGGGTTGGCCCTACCGTACCTTCGTGCGGCCAATTCAGCGCCTCCAGTCCAGTGAAGGAGCGCATGGTCGGGCCCTGCGGATGCTCAGGATTGCCTCCGCGACGGCACCGGGACGAGCCATGCTTCGCTTGCTCTACAGGCCAAAGAAAGGCGAGGCCGTTCAGGTGTGGGGCTTGGAATTCCCAAACAGATTCGGCCTTGCTGCAGGCATGGACAAACGTGCTGAAGCCCTTCGTGGGTGGTCCAGCATCGGGTTTGGCTTCATTGAGATCGGTGGCGTGACCATGCACGCGCAAGCAGGGAACCCGAAGCCTCGCATGTTCCGGGACGACCGCTCACGCTCACTCATCAACCGGATGGGCTTCAACAACGACGGGTCTGAGGCGGTGGCTGAGCGCATCCGTCACCACATTCGCCGGAAAGGCCCGTTGCCTTGTCCAGTGCTGGCGAACCTCGGGAAATCCAAAATCACGCCAAACGAAGATGCCCTGGTGGATTACGCGACGTCGATGGAACGGTTGCATGACGTCGTTGATGGCTTCGTGGTGAATGTTTCTTCGCCGAACACACCGAACCTACGTGATCTTCAACATGAGGAGGCGTTGAAGGGATTGTTGGAGGGCCTCGCCCTCCGGTTGGACGGCTTGAACAGCGGCCACTCCACCCCCCGGCCCATGCTGGTCAAATTCGCACCGGACCTTGCCGAAGACGCCCTGCTTCGCATGGTGGATGTTGCTCGGGCTGCCGGTGCGGATGGCGTGGTGTTGACCAACACGACCGTGCAGAGGGACGCTCCAACGCATCCTGCCCAAGCCGAATTTTTGGCGGAAGCCGGGGGTCTCTCTGGAGCTCCGCTGAAAGACCGCAGCACGGCGATGATCCGCGCGGTGCATGAGCACACCAATGGGACGTGGCCCATCATCGGTGTTGGGGGCATCTCGACCGCGGCGGACGCCCGGGAGAAATTGGAGGCGGGTGCTACGCTCCTGCAGGCGTATTCGGCGTTTGTGTTCGAAGGGCCCTCCTTGGTCCGCAACGTCGTGGACGGTCTGGCAAAAACGTCGCTTTGATAGCGGGCATCTTCGACCGTAGAACATGCTGACCCGCCGGGTCAAATTGCTCCTCGTCGGGGCGGCCATCACCGTGGGCCTTTTTGCCACGCTGTTGGTTGATGCACCCGCGCCCACCATGACCGTGGACGATCTGCTCGCGGAGGCCAGGGACGGCCGTGATGTCGCTGTGCGAGGCGAGGTGTTGGACGGCAGCATCGACAACGGGACGTCGACCTTCGTTTTGGAAGGCGAGTCGACGACGCTGACCATCTCCTTCCTCGACGCGACCGTTTCCAACGGCTTGGGGGACAACCGCACCGTGTATGCCGAGGGCACCCTCAAGAAAACCGAGGGAGGTTGGGTGCTTGAAGCGACGACGATCAAGACATCTTGCCCTTCGAAGTACGAAGAAGAAACGACGACTGATTGAAATAGAGTCAGCATGACCCGCCATCGGGATAGGTGGGGGGCTCGGCGTACCCTGTACCGCACATCGTCGTTATGGCGGACCGAATGCCCCGGGGCGGCGAACCCGACCCGTGGTCTCCCGCTTGCGGACGTTGATGTCTCGCCCCCACATGACCCGGGTGCCATGAACCGTCTCCGGAGGGAGACGGGAATCGGATAACCGGGGGAACAGGTCAGGCCGGGAACGGAGCAGCCCTACCTGGGGCCATGGGTGCTGTGGGGACCCGGGATGGAGGAAGCGAGTGGACCAGGGCCATGGGGACGAGCGTCCACCCGGGGCGCGCCCACCTCACACATCGAGCAAGACATCGGCGTACCATGCCGGGCCCTGCAGTTCCGGCATGCCCTCTCCCCGTCCAGGCAATACCTCACCCGCTCCAAGAGACGACAAGGTGAGGCCGTGGCTGCTAACCGCCTTGACTTCCAAGCCGCGTTCGAGTTCGTCAGCGGCCACGTACGTGACCATGGCATGCACACCGGCATGTTCCGTGTCCCTCGTCAGTTGGATTTCTGCACTGAGCATCCATCGCCCTTGTGTTTGGGCTTGATACAGCACTTCGTCAAGCCAAGCGAGCAGGAGCACGTCATCGTCCACGCGTCCACCCTTGGTTTCCAACACCGCATTCCACTCGCCATGCATGAGGCGCGATGTTGGCGTCCCGGTCACGTCCATGGCTCCCAAAAGCCCGAGTCCGGCCTCTGCAAAAACGCGCTCTTTGGTTGGCGCCATCGCGCGTAGGCCGAGGTCTGCCGTGGTCGGCCAAATCCAGTGGCTCACGTGCTCACCGCTTCGAAATTTGCAGGTTCCAAGCGGTTTCCCTCATGCGCTCGATGAGATCGTCCCTGGTCAAAACGAACCGCTCAGTCCGATCCGCGCCGAGGATGCATTCGGAAGCGGCGTTGGCAAGGAGGGCGGTGGCTTGTACGTCCAGTCCAGTGGCCACAGCCGCGGTGATGGCCACGGCGGCCGCATCGATGAGACCAATCATCTGCTTGAGTTCAGTCAGCGTGCAATCCACATGAGCGTCTTCGCCCTCACGGCTGTAAATCGTCACTCCAGTCGAGCCTTCAAGCACAAGGAGATGACCCCAGCCATGCTCGGCGAGGAGACCATGTGCGGCTTGAGCGGGGTTGTCTGCGCCGAGCCTTCGTCGCATCAATTCCAGGCCTTGCGATTGCATCACGACCCATTCTACGCCTTGGGTGCGATGGAAGCCGGTCAGCTTCGGATCTGCGATCACGGGTACGCCTGCTGCCTTGGCGCGTTCGATCAATCGAGCAGCACCTTCGTCGGTCACCACGCCCTGTCCATAGTCAGAAAGAATGACAGCAGCGGCTCCGTCCACTTGTTCACACGCCAAGTCATACATCGCATCCAGTGCCCCGGATGGCATGGGTTCATCGGCTTCAATGTCCCACCTGAGCATCAATTGTTCATCGCGAACGAGGTTCTGGCGGGTGGCCAACAACCTCGTCTTCACAGTGGTTGTTCGGCCTTCGACGATGCTGATGGTGTCGGTGTTGACGCCTTCTTCGCTGAGGTATTCCAGGACGCTCACGCCTGCCCCGTCGTCTCCGACCACGCCGAAGAGGCACGGATTCAGTCCCAAGGACACCAAGCCGCGGGCCACGTGCGCCGCTGCTCCAACGGCCTCCTCTCGACGTGTTTCCTTGAGCACAGGGACCGGAGCTCTGGTGTTCAGGTTGTCAGCGAATCCGTGAATGTAGCGATCCATCATGATGTCGCCTACGAGAACGACGTTCGTGGACGGCAAGTTGGCGAGGGTCGCAATGATGCCGGTCAAACGGTCATGAGCATCCATTTCCGAATCCGTCATTCCCATAGTGAACGTCCTGCGCCCACATCATTTCATCATGTCGTGGAGGACCGTTGCCACGTGGGCGTTCAAGGATGCCCCAAACGGTCCGAGTTCTGTGCGTAAGGTGGTGAGCAAGGCCTCTTCGTCGTCCGTGATCACGCCGTCAGTGAGGGCCATTTCCAGGCACGACAGAAACACGGCTTCGGCGCCGTCGAGCGTTGCCGTGTCCGGCGAGGTGATGTTCTGGCTTTGTTCGGTGATCATATGGAGGTCACCCGGCGAACAACCGAGCAAACGCGCTGCGAGTTTGAGGGGAAACGCGTTCGTCTCCTTCCCTTCCTGCAGATGTTCTCGAGTAGTGGACGTGTGGAGGTCCCCAATTCGACCCGCATCAACCAGGTCCAGCACCTTCTCTGGACCATTCATCGTGTTCATGGTGGTGTTTTGGAGTGCCACACGGAGGCGCTTGATTTCCTCCTGACCCGTCGCAGAGACCACGTACACACGGAGGCGTTGGCGATGGCCATCGACGCGTTTGAGCTCAAGCGCAATCCACCCTTCTTCCACCAAACGGCGAAGGGCGCGTGGAACGTGCTTCCGCTGAATGCCGATGGCGGTTGAAATGCCCACTTGGGTTTGATGTTCGGGCGAAGAACCGCGACCTGCAGGGTCCACATGGTGGAGGTGCAAGAGCAACCGCTGGAGCACTGGAAGGCCTTCGACGGTCTCTCCCATGGTCGCATGGCTCCTTGCTGGCATAGGAATCTTCCTCCGTTTCGTCTATGTGGGTGGGCCGTCAGGCGTGGACATGGCGGGTCGTGACCTTCGACCACGCCCCCGTCCACAGCGCCCGCTCGGACATCGCCCCGAGGGTCCACGTGACCGTTGGGCTCCTCCTGTGCCGCACCAAGGAGGCTGGGCTGTCCCCGCGAAACTCGGCCAGCGCTTGTACGAAAAGAGCAAGTTGGGCCGGCTCGACGGCGATGGCAACCTCGTCCTGTCATCAGAAGAGGTGCTGTTTTGCCATTGGAACCGCCACGTTTCCCTACCATCGGAGGCGTGGCTCGAAGAGGAACTGGAGGGTGATCCGAACCTCCTCCAACGTGCTGTCATTCTTGACGTGGCTCGCTCCGGGGGGGAAATCCTCGTCATCAATGACGCTGACACGCCTCGCTGGGGCCTGCGGTGGTCCCGTCATGCAAAGCCACCTGCCCCTGCCGAAGCCGTGGCAGATTGGTCCACGGCTGCAGCAAACGTCGATTGGTCGACCCTCCTTTCGGACGCTCATCTTGACGATGCTGAAGGTCGCCTCAGTGAATGGTACATCATCGATGAGGAGTTTGATGTCACCATGTATCACGTTCACCCGGTGGCCTTCTCTGGTGCCCTCACTCCCTGGTCGCAGCTTGAGGAACAACAACGCGATGGCCTCCGCCATGCTTGGTCGGTCAAAGTCCCATGCGGAGATGGATACCGGCTCCCAATGATCGATGGCTCTTGGCCCTGGACTCAAGTGGGAACCACCCATGCCTCTGCCCGACAGCTCAACGCCGAGGAATCCGCGATCATGGCTCATTTGGTCGAGGGAACTGCCCTCACGCCAATTTCTGCAAAGGCCCAACGCCTCATGGACGCGGGTGTGATGCTTCGACCCGGCTTCAAGTACGGCTGTCGATGGCGTGCTTACGACAACGAGATTGATGTTGCTCATGCTCCATGGTTGGTCCAAACCGAAGACCAGCGGCCCGATCGATGGCAAGAGGTCTGCCTCGCCGTTCGGCTTGCCGAGGGCGTCAACAAAATCTGGGTGACGGAGGTCAACGGTCAATGGTTGGCGGTCCGTCGTGCACTCCCCGGTCGACCTGCCCAGCCTCGTCATGAGCGTCGAGCGGACGGCCCCACGGATCCATCCTGATGTCGGACGTTGGCGTCTGGTCCACGGCAGCTGGAGACGCAGTGGTCTTCACGCCCATGTTTCGCGGCCAAAGCAGGGACAATCCGACCAGCATGAAACACAAACCGAGCGCGATTTCAGGCTGGCGTATCTGGTCCAAGCCGCTGATCTCATCTTCAGCCGTAAGCGTCACTGGAATGACGGTACGGCCGCCATCGAGATCGACCAGATGGACCTCACCACGCACCAGCATTCCATCCTCGAGCAAGCCCGAAGGGTCGATGTCGAGGGCCAGGGTGACGAGATCTTGGTCCAGCGTGACACGCTTTGGTGCATCTGCCACGCGGGACAGTGGACCTTCGATGAGGACGGTATACGTGGAAGATCCGTGCCCGCTGCTCAGAAGGTCGATCAACACGGTGTCTATGTCGTTGACGGCGATTGAAGCCTCGTGTGTACCTCCTTCAGGTCTTCGATTGAGCACCGTCACAGGAATGTCAAGGTCCATGTCGGTGCCACCGCACGTCAACGTCCCGGACAATCGATCGACGACGTCACCGGTCAACGCCGATTGCGGTTCCAATTCAACGCGATGTTCACCTTCAACAAGCAAGGTCGAAGGGAAGGTGACCATGCCACCCAGATCCATTCGAAGCGAGCCTTGCAGCGTGCACGGTGCATCCATGTTGTTGAGGGTGATAAACAGCCCCTCGTTCGCAGTGATGCGAAGCCCGTAAGCGGGCACATCGAGCGAGAGGCCCTGCCCACAATTGGGGGCGCTGAATGCAACGGCCGTACCGTTCCCGTCCGTTCCTTGCACAATTTCTGCCGTCCACGGGACCTTGAGGCCTCGATGGTCGCGAATCACCACGCCTTCCGCTCCGAAGGTGTCACCGAGTTGGAACGCGTCTCCAGCACTCCCGTCGTCTTGCCCGTTCAGCAAACCGTCATCACCGTCGGCTTCGATGACCTTGAGCCAAGGTCGTCCCGGGTCCACATTGACTTCGTTTTCTTCCGGGTCTCCAGCAGCTTCGTCGAGCAAGGTGACGAGGACCCCTTGCCCTGGTAACCTGTCGTCGTAGGTGTTGCCACCTTTGAGTTCGATGAACACCCGTTGTTCTTTGGTGAGGTCAATTCGAAGCGCGTTGCCACCTTCGTGCCGGGGTGAAAGATCCAGCGTCGGCCCCAGGCATGCTCCCTCGCGTTGGACGGGGAAATCGAGGTCAACGTTCACGCTGGTGTCGAGGCCAATGCGTTCCATGGAAGCGGCCGTTGGCAAGGCGGGCCAGACGCCCGCACCGTTCCAGTTTCCTGACGCCATGATGTCCCAATCGCCGACGCCTTGCCACGTGCCGGACCAAGCCGGGTCATGAACAGGATACAGATCGATGGCACCGAGCTGATGGAGCATCTCATGCAGGATGGTACCTGTGGCTCCTGTTCCGCCTCGAAGGGTGGCCATGGCATAATGTGCAACCTCCAAACCAGATGCGACGCTGACAGGTTCCATCAGGTGAGTGAAATGGGACCAGATGCGGTCCGAACCACCCGCGCCGCTCTCTTGGCCACGGCTGGTGTGAAGCACGAGCAGGCGATCGACGGTGCCGTCATCGTCCAAATCATGCGCATGCCAATCCACATCGTCCTCGATTGCGGAGATGACTTCATCGACCAACAGACTTGGCATGAACGTGCCATCAGCTGCAAAGTCCCTGCCTGCGGCGCTGTCTGCTCCATAGAGCGTTGAAGGAGACGCTGCACGAATGACCACGGGGACGACCGTGAAATTCACGCTGTCGTCCCCGGCCATGAGGCTGAGGTAATCTGTGATCTCGCCTTCCACCAGCGTGGACGCTTGCTCAACTCCTAGGCCTGTTGACTGGGTTGTGGCGTCATCGAAATCAACGACCACCACCAACCAATGTTCCTTGCCTTGCTGCCACGACAGGACGGCCTCTTCCTCACCACTTTGTGGCTCTGGGGTCCAGCGGTTGAACCAGCCGTCGCTCTGCGTCAGCGCTGCTCCGCCCCCCAATAGGACGAGCGCGACGAGGACCGTCAGCATCCGTTGCACGGGTCAAGGTCCCTCGCATGAGGTTTCAATGCTCCTTCACCGCGGGTCACGCTGCAACCAAAGATGATCTGGATGCAAGGTTGCCGGTCGCGGGCCATCGACAATGTGCCGGTCAAGGCCTTCCACGCAGACCTTTGTTCGCTGACGAGCAGCAGATTCAGACCATGGATCGACCAACGCAGCCAACGCAAGATCACGTTGGGCGGTCATCGAAGCCGGCTCGATGCTCGGCCTTCGATGTTCGATGGAGCGCAGGTCCAATCCACGCAAAGAGGCTCCAGTGGATTGGATGGCTTCCTTGAATTTCAGCGGCAGAGGCTCGGCCGAGCAACCCACAATGATCACATCCGAGGCTCGTCCATCTTGTATGCGTTCGAGCAAGGACGTTCGCTCCTGATAACGCACGCACAAGCCTCGTGCAACGTGATGGCCGAGGTCGGCCTCCGGTGGATGTGTTGGTGTGCCAAATGCTCCTTCGCACGCACAATCCACGACGAGGAGCCGACGTCGTGCTCCTTCTCCATCGAGTACCGTTGGAAGGCCACGAGGTGGCATGGTCCGCCAAGGGAGGAGGGGCAGCTCCAGCACGATCGCACTCATGATGGCCAACGGCCATCGGAGGTCGTGCGTCGTGGTCCATGTTGAGGTCACGATCAACAGCACGACGGGCAGCGACACGCGCCAGCGCCATGCAACGACCCTCTCTTGGTCTAAACGACCGAGGAGACCCGCCCCGAAACCTGCTCCGGCGGTCGCTCCCAACAAGGCCAGAATCCACATGATGGCAAGGGTCAATTCGACCAATGTGACGGAATCCAGGGCGAGCACGAGGCCTGTCGCGTCAACCGTGACCATCGCGCGTTCGTACAGCCATGGCGCTCCACTCCAGCCGAACCACAAGGCAATGCATACGCCGAGCGTCGATGTGGCCACCATCCCGTTACGCAGCCGTTTTCGTTCCATGGGCAGAAGGCCCGGTGAGGCGAAGGTCACCGATTGATGCACCACGATCGGGATGCTCAGCACGGCTGCACACACAATCGCCATGGTCCATCGTAGACCAATCCACGCTCCGGGTTCAAAGACGACCATGCAATCCTTGCATGGCGAGAGTTCACCGAGCCACCACATCAACAACGCATCTGTTCGAAGGGAAAGGGCCGCTGTGAAGCCAACGATGACGATCAAAACGAGGGCGACCCGAGCGGAGAATTCCTCCAAATGACCGATGATGCTGACATCGCGGTCGGATTCGAGCCGAAGGTCGGCCACCTGGCGTCACCTTCAGACGAGGTCCTTGCTGACAGGGTCGGCACGTGCTTGCACAATCGTCCTGTAGACGCCATACGCGGCCCAGAGGGTCAGCATCCCGAGCAGGAGCGCGTAGCCCCACGGTTGGTTGCTGTCGACCGCCCATGCGAATCCAAGTCCAAGGCCTGCCGCGAGGAGGCCTCGGCGGATGCCTTGTGGGACGGCCAAACGGCGGTCAAGATGCTTCGGACCACCGCCGAAACGGCGCTCGTAGAATTCACCTTGAACGACAGCACCAACGATGAAGATGGAAAGGGTGGCCCAATAGTACACGTTGCCGTTTTCAAAGAAGGATTCCGCGAGTTTCGCTTGTTCCGCAGCTTCGATGGCCTCAGGGTCTTCTTCAGCCACGAAGAGGCTCTCGTAGTCACCGACACTGATGGTTCGGAGGTCACGATCGTTGACATCATCGTCGACGGTTGAGCCCGGCTCGCTGATCATGAAGGACAAGACGTTCCAAGCATCGTTGGCATTTGGCTCCCCGTTCCCGTCGACGGCGTTGCCAACCAGCTGGAATCGGACCGGTCCGATGTCCTCGGCGGGCGCCGTCCACGTGATGGTCCAATCGTTCCCAACCGCACCTTGCGACACGGCTCCGGGTTCTTCAGCAACCTGGATGCTGCCCTCACCCGCGGTGAGGGTGCCTGCGCCGTAGTCCCAGAGCATGTATCCGCCCTCCCCGTACTCGGCGTGTCCAAGGCTGATGGTGAACGAATATTCTGCACCAACCGCGTAGGAGCGCGGCACCCCGGAGATGGAAACGACCACAGCGGTCGAAGGATCCCCGTCCCCGTGGCAGGTGCAACCGGACTCGACGGTGAGGCCGCCGCCGTTCTCCCAAGGTGGGCCGTTCGGGTTGGCCAGTGCGGGCATGGCCACGAGCATCGCGACCAGCAGAAGGACAAGGCCCCGATTGAACGCTCGACCCATCGTTGCACCCCTGTTTCGTCGTCGTGGCCCTCGACCTTTCAACGTTGCTTCAAGCATCGTCGCAGTGCAGCGACTCAGGACTCCTTGATGGCGTTGTTCAACTCGGTCATCATTTTCTTCCCGTCGCCGAACAGCATCATGGTTTTGTCCATGTAAAACAGGTCGTTGTCGACTCCTGCGTAGCCCACAGACAAAGACCGCTTGACGATGACGATGGTGCGCGCCATGTCAACGTCCAAGATTGGCATGCCAGCCAGCGGCCCTTCGTCGGAGCGTGCGGCGGGGTTCGTGGTGTCGTTGGCACCGATGACCAAGGCCACGTCGGCTTCGGGGAATTCGGAGTTGATCTCGTCCATCTCGATGAGCTGTTCGTAGGGGACGTTGGCTTCGGCGAGCAGGACGTTCATGTGACCGGGCATTCGACCGGCGACCGGGTGGATGGCGTACTTGACCTCCGTGTCGTACTTCTCAGCGACAAGGTCAGCGAATTCCTTGACTTGATGCTGACACTGGGACACGGCCATGCCGTAGCCAGGGACGATGATGACCTTCTGGGCACCGTCGATCATCATCGCCACTTCATCGGCATCCGAACCGACCTTCGTTCGCGTCACGGTTTCTTTGTCGGTTCCGCCAAAGGACGTGAAGAGGACGTTCGCGAGGGTGCGGTTCATCGCCTTGCACATGATGAAGGTCAGGATGAGGCCGCTGGCACCCACGAGCGAACCGGCGACGATGAGCACGCTGTTGCCGATGATGAACCCAGTGAACGCTGCTGCAATGCCTGAGAGGGAGTTCAGGAGGCTGACCACCACGGGCATGTCCGCACCGCCAATGGGCAACACGAGAACGATGCCAAGGAGGCAAGACAAACCGATGACACCCCAAAGGTAGTTCGTGTTGGTCGGTTCTCCAAGTTGGAGGAAAATCAACGCAAACACACCGATGAGCATGAGCACCTTGACGCCGTTGAGCCAAGATGGCCCCCACGTGGGCGTGCGGATCCACTTTCCGAAGAGTTCGATGCCTCCCTTCAGTTTGTACATCGCCAAGATGCTCCCCGTCAAGGTCACCCAACCGACCAGCGCCGAGAGACCGGCGGCGAGGACCGTCACTTGCAGTTCAAGTCCGTCAGGGACGGTGCTTGCGTCATCCAGCCAGCGCCATGTCTCGGACAGCGCCACGAGCGCGGACGCTGCTCCGCCAAACCCGTTGAACAGCGCCACCATTTCCGGCATACCGGTCATTTCAACGCGCACGGCCATGATGTATCCAATACCACCGCCGAGGAGGATGCCGCCGGCGATGAGCGCCCACTCGATCCCGGTGGTGAACCCCATCTGCAACACCGTCGTGAGGACAGCAACGAGCATCCCCATGGCGCCGTAGAGGTTCCCAGTGGGAGCCGTGCGCGGATGTCCGAGTTTCTTCAGGCCGAAAATAAACAGCGCAGCGGAGACCACGTACCCGAGGTTGATCCACGCTGCGGAGGACCCGAGGTCAATCCAAGGCTCCATTTCAGGCACCTCCTCGCTTCTTTCCAGCAATCATGCTCAGCATCCTGTTGGTGACCGCGAAGCCACCAACGACGTTGATCATCGCAAGGGTGAGCGCCACAAAGGCAAGAAGACCCGACACCGCCGTGTTTCCGCCGTCGAACGCGACGTTTGCCCCGATGAGGGCGCCGACGATGCTGATGCCAGAGATGGCGTTCGCGCCGGACATCAGCGGTGTGTGCAAGGTGGCAGGCACCTTGGTGATGAGCTCAAACCCAAGGAAAATCGAGAGGACAAACAAGGTGATGCTGGCAATGAGGGTTTCAGGCGTCATGCGACCACCTCCGCGAGCCGGCTTTGTTTTGGATGAATGGCCCCATCTTTGCAAATGAGCACGCCACCCATGCCGGGAACGTGGAAATCGCTTCCATCAGGAGCACCGACGAGGATGTCATCTTCTTCGGACACCACCACCTCGCCTTCGCTGACCAACGAACACATGAACGTGGTCAGGTTGTTCGAGTAGAGCATCGAGGCCGTGGTCGCCAAGGTGCCTGGAAGGTTGCTCGTGCCCACGACAATGACGCCGTTGTCCGTGGTCACGACATCACCGGCGACGGTGGACTCACAGTTCCCACCGACATCGGCGTTCATGTCAACAATCACCGAACCTCGCTTGAAGTTCGCAACTGCAGAAGCGGGAACGGTGATGGGGGCCGGTCGGCCAAAGATGCGTGCCGTTGTGATCACGATGTCGGCATCCGCGGCCACACCGCAGACCGTGTCGTTGACCTTCTGAATGAATTCAGGGGTGAGCGGCTTTGCGTACCCGGATGCGTCTTCGAAGTCGTCCATGCCGTCGACTTCGATGAACCGACCTCCGACGGACTCAATCTGCTCTGCGGCTGACTTGCGCACGTCAGAGGCATACACAACAGCACCGAGCCGCTTGGCGGTCGCGATGGCTTGGAGGCCGGCTACGCCGGACCCCATCACGACGACTTTTGCGGGACGGACGGTCCCGGCTGACGTGGTCATCATGGGGATGCCCTTTGGCACGTGAGCAGCGCCGAGGAGGACGGCTTTGTATCCCGCAAGGTTGTCTTGGCTTGAGTTCACGTCCATCGACTGTGCGCGCGAGAGCCTGCGTGGAATCATGTCCATGGACATGAGGGTCACGCCTGCGTCCATGCAGGCCTTGACGCGGTCTGGATGACGGAAGGGGTCCGCAACACAGACCACATTCGTACCCGCTGCAAGCCCATCGATGCCCGGGAATCCAACGGCGAGGATGTGCGGACATGCGAGCACCTCATCGCGGCTACCGATGCTCGCACCGGCGTCGATGTAGGCCTGATCGTCGTGGCTTGATGCAAGCCCAGCACCGCTCTCCACGACGACCTCAAAGCCTGCCTTGGTCAGTTTACGTAGGCTCGACGGCACAATGGCCACACGTGTTTCTTGGTCCGATTCTTTGACGACACCAATGCGCATTTGGAGCACCTCCGCTGGAGCGGTGATTCAACCCAACGGAAGCGGGTTCTTCAACACCACGGAACGCGCTTGAGGTGTCGTGACCGCGACTTTATGGGTCGTGTCCCGAACGGTGGTTTAGGTCGAGCACATGGCGAACGGGCGAAGGAAAATTGCGGTCATTGGAGCAGGAAATGTTGGAGCGACGTGCGCCTTCGTTCTTGCACAGATGAAAATCGCCGATATCGTGCTGCTTGACATCTTCGAAGGCTTCGCGAAGGGAAAGGCTCTGGACATGTCAGAGAACGCTACCGTGCTCAACTACGACGGACGCATCACCGGCACCGCATCCTACGAAGACATCGCCGGCTCTGACGTGGTGGTCGTCACGTCTGGCTTCCCTCGCAAGCCGGGGATGACCCGTGAGGATCTCATCGGGAAGAACGCAGACATCATCAGCCAGGTGGGTGCGGGCATTCGCGACCATGCACCCGATGCCGTGGTCATCGTGGTCACCAACCCTCTGGACCTCATGACGTACCACATGCAGAAGGTCACAGGATTCCCCCACGAGCGCGTGATTGGCCAAGCCGGCGTTTTGGATTCTGCTCGAATGGCTCACTTCATCGCGCTCGAATTGAACTGTGCGGAGGAGGACGTTTCCCCCATGGTGCTCGGTGGCCACGGCGACACCATGGTTCCACTGCCACGCTACACCACCGTGGGTGGCATCCCGATCACCCAACTGATGCCGGAAGACAGGATCGCCGCGATTTCCGAGCGCACGGCGAAGGGCGGCGGTGAAATTGTCGCCCTCCTGGAAAAAGGCTCAGCCTTCTACGCGCCTGGGTCCGCTGCGGCCATCATGGCCGAAGCCGTGCTCAACGACCGTCGTCGCCTCATTCCTGCCTCATGCCATCTGACCGGCCAGTACGGGCTCGACAACGTCTACATCGGCGTGCCGTGCATCGTCGGTGCCAACGGTGTTGAGCAGATCTTTGAGCTCGACTTGCTCGACCATGAACTGGAATCCTTGCAAACATCAGGAAATTTCTACAAGGGTCAGCTGACCGATGTGTTGGGTTACTGAACCTCACGTGTGCGGACGATGGCCAGGGACCTCCCTTCGTGTGAGGTTGTGATGCGGTCCTCCGGAAGGTCCTCGGTTGACCCCTGGACCAAAACCCAACCTGTTTTTCCCCTGCTTCGCATGCGTGTCAGGACTTCTTGGCCGAGGTAGCACCCTTTGTTTTCATGCACCAAGGATTCCAATCCGCATGCGTAGGGGTGGTGCTTCGACGTGATTTCGAACCCCACCTCCGGCCACCGGTTGGCGACCCGCCACGCGGTCCACGCATCGGGGTTTTGCGCATGAGCCACTTTGCTTGATCCAGCGACAACCAAGATGGTCAAGTCGTCATGAACACGCGCGCTGGTGACCCCTTCCTCCGTGTACCATGTCCCAGAGGGTGGTCCACGTGATCCCGTGCGGTACACCACGTGATTCCTGTCGCTCAAATCCAGCATGGCCACGTCTTGACCAAGTTGTCGTGGCGTCAGGTGGTCGAGCAGGGCCTGCCAGCGTTCACGGTGAACCAAGAGCACAATGCCCTCTTCCCGGACCATCACCGTGGCGACCGCGATTACCTTCGCCGCCCGATCGGTGAACACGGTCCGTAATGCCGTGCCGGGAGTGTTCGGGATGTGATTGGTGCTCAGGCCATCAATGAACGAAACGGCATCACGGCCTCGTACGAAAAGGACGCCAACATCGGGGCGGAAATGGCTGAATGACATCCTGAATCAGCCGAAGGATTCGCCACAGCCGCATGTGCTTCCTGCATTTGGATTGTTGATCTTGAACCCGCCACCCATCAACCGGTCTTCGTAATCGATTTCGATGCCGTCCAAGAGGTGGCTCGATGCATTGGGGACCTGGACGTTGATGCCCATGATCTCCAAGCTCTGGCAGTCAGGTTCCGATCCCTCGATGATTTGCAGGTCGTACATGTAGCCCGAGCAACCGCCAGAAAGGACGCCCACGAGAAGCGATTGCCCCTCAGTGTCGCCAAAAGCATCACTCAGCATGGCGCGTGCTTTGTCGGTGATGGTGAGGCTGACGTTGACGGGGGCCGGGGCCTCCACAACAACGGCGGGCGCTGAGTCACACGTTCCACAGTCCATGGTGGGGCCAAACGGTCCTCGTTCATCAACCTGTGGCGTCAACGGCGTTTCGCCGCACGCTTTTCCTTCTCCTTGCGAAGGATCTTGCAACGTCGAATTTGCTCTTTTGCAAGCGCTATTTCATCTGGGGTCAACCCACGGGATTCGCCTTGTTCGAAGCACTTGATGGCGTCATCGTAGCGCTCCATTTCAGCGTAGGCAACGCCCATGTTGTAGAGGGTCTGGCCTCGAACTTGTGCCGGTCGAATCATCATCGCTTGGTAGTAGGCGTCCACGCACTTCGGATAGTCTTCCATGTAGTAGTAGCAATTGCCTCTCGCGTTGAGCACGAGGATCACTTTCTCTTCATCATCGGCCAACAAACTCAGTGATTTGTCGAAACATGAGAGCGCCTCGCGGTATTTCTTGTCCTCAAGGAGTTGTGTGCCACGATTAAACCACTCTCGGCCTTGTTGTGCATCCTGCTCCGGCGTAGTGGTCCTTGACGGAGCGGCGATGTTTGAGGTGGCCTCCAATGCGGCGGCAGCAAGGTCCACCTCTGGGTTCAGTGTTGGCTCAGTTTGCATTGGCTCGGGGACGGGCGCCGCGAGCAGCAAGGATGCGGCAGAGTCAATGTCTTCCGACGCTTCATTTTCGGTTGAGCTTTGGAATTCTGGTGCGGGGGTCAGATCGATGACCCCGGGCGTCGCTGCATCTTCGGTCGATGGCTCGTCGGCCACTGGCGTCATGCTCTGCTCCGTGCTTGAGGTCGTCATCTGTTGGGCTCGTGCATGGCACTTTGCGGCTTTCTCCAATTCGCCCGCCGCTTCGAGGGCTCTGGCCATCCCGGTCCAAGCGGACCCGTCCGCACTGTCCTTCGTCACTTCTGCCTTCCACAAGCCGATGGCTTCGAGGTGCTGAAGTTGCAAACTGTGGGCCCGGGCCCTCAGCCGAGGAGCGTCGTTGGCCAAGAGCAGAATGACTTGCGCACCGAGTTCTGGGGCTTCTGGTAGCGTCGGTGGCTGGTCCGGGAGGTGCTCGAGGGCCGTCACTTCCCCTTCGCCAAGGTCGAGCATCCATGCAGCCAACGCAACGCGGTCATCTGTCTGCGCCTCCGGTCCAAGTCGCGTCATGGCTTCTTCGAACCACACATCTGGATGTTCATTTCGGCTCAACAGGGGCCAGCGTCGCGCAGCGACTTCGTCGCTAGCACCGCATTCGAGGGCCTTCGTGTAGGCTTCGATGGCGGCATTGGTTTCTCCCTTTGCAGCGTGCACGTCACCCACCAGCACCCAACCTTCAGGGCGTTGGTCATCGATGCGGATGCTGTGTTGCGCTGCGCCAAGCGCGTGATCCTCCAGGTTCAATCGATGCATGGCGGTCGCTGCCGTAATCCACGCCTCGATGTCTTCTGCACCGTCCGTTCTGAGTCGATCTCGCAGCAGCCCGATGGCGGCTTTCGGATGACCGGCGTCGAGTTCACCCTTCGCTTGGTTGACGAGATCCTCCAGCGTTGGCTGATGGTGTTCAGGTTCTGCGACGATGGGTGGTGCTTCAACCGGTGAAGGCGTAGCGTCCGCATCGTCCTCCACCATGGTTTCCTGCACGTGTTGTTGAGCGGCGACCACGCTCGCAGCCCGCTCCAGCTCTTCCTGGTCGAGGACTCCGTCACCGTCCGTGTCGTGGTGCGACGATTCTTCCAGCACAGCTTGGGCGTCCGTCACGCCCGCTTTGTCCATGGCCTTCGTGAGATGTTCATCTTCCCACGTCGCGGTGGGTGTCGGACGCTGGACAGGCAAGTCTGGCTCCACGGTTTGCCCGGTCTGACAGCGTCGTCGAATGTCGAGCAGTTCCGGGTGATCTGGGTAGTGGGTCAACGCCCTGGTCGCCATTGCGCCGGCACCTTCGGCATCGCCCATCCGCTCCAGCAACACGGCCAAGTTCGCCGTGGCTGGTGCATGGTCCGGTTCAAGGTCCAAACAAATCGTAAACGACTGCTTTGCTCCCTTTGCATCCCTTTGGCCCTCGAGCAGCACGCCTCGGTTGTACCATGCCATGGAACTTGAGGGGTCCATCGCGATGGCCCGGTTGAAGCGGTCGAGGGCCTCACCGTATTTCCTGCCACGGGACAAGGCTTCGCCTTCCCTCAACAAATCGCTGACGTCGGGCGCTTCAACGACCACTTCAGACTCCGTCATCGTGTGCTTCCTGTTCGTTCCGAGGATAAGGATTGTTGCTTTGTGGTCGAGTCGGAGGGTTCCTCAATCATGGCCCTATCCGCAAGCATGGTCGAACTGCCCGGGCCGCATGGTCTGTATTTCATCGACCTTCTCCCGGGCGATTATCTCCGCGGTTGTCCGCCCTCGCAGGGCCGTCGTGACGAGGGCCCACCCAAGCCGTGCGCGATCCATGAACCATACGCGCTGAGCGCAAGGCCGGTCACTCAGCAGCAATGGGAACTGGTCATGGGGCACAATCCGTCAAAGTTTACCGACGGCTGGACGGCCGGCCTTCGGCCTGTCGACTCCGTATCGCGGGACGATGTCGCTTCATTTGTTGCCCGTCTCAACGCAGCAACGGCAGGCATGTTGGGTGACCGGAAAGGGGAATACCGCCTCCCAAGCGAGGCCGAGTGGGAATATGCCGCACGGGCAGGAACCCAAGGCCGGTGGTGGTTCGGAGATGCAGACACAGATCTTGACGGCTATGCATGGCATGCAGGAAACGCCGGCGGCGTCACCCGTGAAGTCGGGCAAAAGGGTGCGAACCCTTGGGGGTTCCAAGACATGGCAGGAAACGTTGCTGAGTGGTGTGCAGACGGTTATGCTCCCTCTCTTGACGAACGCCACGGCCGACAAGCACCGGTGTTGACATCGGATGAGCGCGGTGTTTTGCGCGGAGGTGCATGGTACATGGAATCAGATTCCACACGTTGCGCATCCCGGCACAGCGCCTCTCCATCTGCCCGCAAGGACGGTTTTGGTTTCCGTTTGGCATGGCAACCTCATGACCACTGATCCATGTCCGCTTCTCGTCGTTCGAGGTTCTGTTCAGGCGGCACGGCGCCCGGTTCGGTTGACCACGGGACATCTCCTGAGCTTGGGAGGAGTTTCATCACGCCGAGCGCAACAAAGCCACGGATGGCGGCTGTGCTGCGTTCGACCACGGGTGTGGCTTCCTCTTCGTATGCGGCGTTGAGGTGGTGAACGATGGTCTGGAAGTCACGCGTTCCGTCCGACAACTCCCAAATCAGGCTGTTCATCGGATCGAGCGGCCTCCTCACTTCATTCGGGGCTCTGAGAATCTTCGCAAGGAGACGCTCAAATCGATTGAATCGCTTCTCGATCCTGAGCACGACGTTGCGGCCTGTGTGCACCTCGACATCACATCGTTTTCCAACGTCCCCTTTCCATCCCCACCAAACGGGTGTTCGTACGGGGTGGAGTCCGTTCAACGGATGCTCCTCAGGAACGACCACGTCGACCGTCATGGCTTCCACGTCCAATAGAGCAGTGCAAGCATGGACACGATTCCAGCGGCCGCAGAAAGTCGAACCAACCCCCGCCGGCCCTCGAGACGGTCCAACCACCAGGTCAGGGTACCAAAGACACCCACCGAGGTCATCAGAAAAGCCCATGTCGTTTCTTCAGACATTGCAGGGACTCCAGTTCACTGGTTGTCGGGTTGTTGCTGTGCCAGCCATTGCGGGCCGTAATGCTCCCACTGCTCCATCGTCCAGCCTTCTGGCAAACCCGTTTCTGGGAGCGGTGGTCCACGATGTTGCTGCACAGGGTGTTCTGCATGCACCGTTTGCGCGACGGTTGCAGGTGGGCCGGACGCAGACACAGGAGGGCCGGACGGCGTTGGTTCGGACCCATCCTCCCCGAGGTGTTGGTCATGCTTCCGACGCATCAGGAGTACGGTAATACCGGCTGCCAAGAGGAGGAGGCCTCCACCGCCAAACGCGATCACGGTTCCATTGAATCCTTCAGGTTCCACAGGCTCCTCCCATGAAAGCGTGGTGGGCGTTGTGACGAGTTCGACCCCGTCATCCGTCACGACGGTGACAGCAATCTCGCCCATGGCTGGCCCGCCATTTTGGACGACGGTGCACCCGATGTTCCGCTCGACCGTCACGATGTGCCCCGCTTCAAGGCTCACGTATGCGGCAGTTTCAGGCCCCAGTGCGCCAATTCCATCGCAGACCACAGCCCATTCAGGTGGATACGAGAAGGTCATCGAGAGGTTCTCCTCAAACGAGGAAGATGATGCGTATTCAACCGTAAGCTGATGCGATCCTCCGAGGGCTGCTTGTGCGTTGGGAACAATCCAATTCACACCCACCTCGCGGCGCTGATCCACTTCGACCAGATGACTCATCTCGAGGGTATACGGCCGGTTTTCATCGTCGAGTCCGCCCTGGACCTTCACTTCGACCACGATTCTTGTGCCAAGGGGAGCGGCAGCTGGCACCTGAAGGTCCAGCTGGAAGGTGCGTTCACTTCCGGTTCCTAATCCGATCACGTGGGGTGTATCAAGGGCCAAGCCTGAACCGTCGTCAATGCTGAGGAAAGTCACCATCTCCGTCAAATCCTGGGTGGACCGAACGGTGACTTCGATGAACACGTCCGAATCAGGCGCATTCCCCAAATTCATCACCGTTCCGTTGATTGAAACGGTGTCACCTGCTCTCACGGCCGTCATGGTGCTCTCGAGTTCCAATCCGGGTTTTCTCACAGGCAGCACCAGCACCTCGAAGTCGTGACGGCTCTGTTCTTCGCTCCCGTCCAAGGCCTGAAGGCCAAGAGTGACCGGCGAACCAGCGGGCGCGTTCGTTGGAGCAAGGAGCATCAGTTCCAGCGACAAGGGTTGGTCGGCATGTTGCAGTGTGGTCAACTGAACCGGCATGGAGATGTTCTCCTCGTTCACGCGCCACCATGTGCTCCACGATGAGGGCAATCCATCGACGATCAGATCAAGGTCCACGTCAGCGTTCCCGAGGTTCGTCACGTTGACGTGAACGCCCGTCGCCACCCCTGGCATCAGGCGCAACATCTCCACATCTGCCGTCATGTCAATCTCGCGAACTTCGACCACGTCAGGCCCGACCCACCACGGCGATTGTACGGACATGCCACTCCGATCCGATTCCATCACGAGTCGTACGTCTGGGGCAACGTCATTGGCCAGAAGGCCAGCAGGTGCCCGAAGCGTGATGGACACGCTGACCGTTGCACCAGCCGTCATCACCGCAGATGTGCGGCTCAACGACTCAATCGTCCACTCCGTTGAATCGTCTGAGAGTTCAGCCGTAACGGACAATATATCTGGGCGGTCGGCCAAATTTTGGACGTCGACCGTCAGAACGGTCGTTGTGCCGGCCTCCACAGGGGTAAATCCGCTGGACAAGGTGAAGTCGAGTTCAGTCACCATCGATGCCGCCACATCAACATCGATGGTGTCCGATCTGGTGGTGTCGTTTTGTGCGGTTGCTGTGAGGGTGGACGTGTGCACGGTGTCCGGTTGGGCTCCTGCCGGCACGGTCAGCAACAAGTCGATTTCCACTTCTTCGCCTGGTCGGACAAGCATGCTGGACGCTTGAGACCATGCGAAGGCGACATCCCAACCGGTTGGAAGGAGCGCGGTGTCAATCGACAGGTCAAACACGTCAGAGGCACCGCCTTGGTTTCCGAGTGTTACAACAAATGGGCAGGATTGTTGAGCGGGGCACGAAGGTCTCGATTCTGGTTCCTGCAGAACGGGCAAGCGGTCTGCCAAGACCGTGAAACCGACTGGCCCAGTCGCGTAGACGTCTGGGTGATCGGTGGTGGCGTTGAAGGTCATCGGGACCAGCCCAACCGTGGCGTTGGCGTCTGGCTTAATCCGGACAGAGACGTCCATCGATGTCCCGGGGAGGAGGTTGAATCCAGAGGCAGGAACTGAGCTTCCGTCCATGAACGTGGTGTATGTGTCCCACCCCGCTGGCAGGCCTTCCACGCCCGGAACGATGTCGGTTGAGATGTTGCCGTCGTTGAGGATTCGCAGATCAACGCTGCCCCATGCACCTGGTACGGCTCCCGTTGTTCCCAGTCCTTGGACCTGAACGCCATAGGCTTCGGACCGCGCGGCTTGGTCGTAGAGAATGACGACCTCGTCCATCCACAAGCCGATGTCCTGAACGCTCGCGTCCGTGTTGAGCGTCCACCGGAACGCTGAGTTCGCGTGGAGATGGCGTGCCGGTGCAAGTGGGATGACCGGGCTAACGTGACCGCCAGATTCGATGCTAAACGTGTTCCAACTCGCCCCGTCGGTCAGGAAATCCTGATCCACGGTGCCAGAGTATCCGATGAGCTCTTCCCATGCGCCGGTTGACGTTTTTGCCTCAACGGACACTCGATCAGGAGCCACAACGCTCCCGGTGTAAAAGAAACTGAGGCCCATCGTGCGGGTCCCAAACGTGAGGCCATCGGCAAAGTTGAGCGTCGGGCTGGTCAACCTCGAAATGGAGTTGGCGCTGTATGTGGACGCGTCACCGTTTCCAACGTGACACGAGGTGCCGAAAGAAATCGACGTATCTGTGCTGAGCGACCATTCACCGGTGGCCGTCCAATTTTGGAGCGTATCGCAGTTCCAATACGACGCGCCGACCGTCATCCTGCTGTTTCTTTCGTCGTTGCTTGGATTGTCGTCCGGTGTGGCCGACAAGATGTTCACTTGGAGGGAGTGATTGCCCGCGTAGGTTGGGGTGAATTGGAACTTGACGGTGCCGCTTGATGCGCCAGACACGCTGTTGAGCGGTTCCGTCATGTTCACGATTTCAAACCGCTCGTATTCATCGTGAAGCACGAGGAGCCGCACATCGGTCACCGGTGAGGATGTTGTCCCTTTGTTTTCGATGGACACGTCAAGTTCGATGGGCACGTTGACCACGCCATCGATCACGTACAGGCTTGCAGGTCGATTGAACCCAGGAATTGGATGGTTGGAGGAAAACATCCGATACTTCCCCTCATCCGCGGACGTGGAGTAGGAAAACGCAAGATCTCCAACCGACAGGTCCACGCCACTGGAACGGCCCTCTGTGGCTTGTGTCAATGGGGCTGATGCGGCCAACAGCAGACACATGAGGACGGTGGCCGTCAACCGTTGCCGCATGACCTGAGAACACCGCTGACCTATTTATCGGGCGCGGCGATTTTCGAGGCTCATTTTTGCCAAAGCAGTCAGGATTCAACCACGTCTGCTGCTTCGGCTTCAGCCAATTTAGCCTCGTCCGCTCGCTCACGGCGCCGGGACACGGCATAGATGGCAAAGGCAGGGAGAAGCACGATGGCGAAGCAGGCAAAAACAGCGGTCAGCGCCCATACAAACTCCGATGCCACATCGACGGTGAACGGAACCACAGGCCCGAGTTCTTCGTTGACCATTTCGATGGTCAGCGTCGGCGTTGTGCTGCGGTTGCCGGGTTCAACGATGGTCACACGAAGCACCGCTGAGCCGTGCCGGTTGTTCACGATCTCGGCGGCCATCTCCTCTGCTTGTTCCTGGCTTTCAGCCACAACCGTTCCGTTGGAGCGGGCACCGGGTTCCGTTACGGCGAGGCCGCGATACACGGCATCACCGTCTTGTTCGTCCAACGTTGTGCTTTCATTGCGTTGGCAATCTTCGGAGCAGGAGAAATCGGTGGCATCTTCGGCGCCCAGCAACGAATGCGTCCAAAGGCCAGCTGCATCGAACACGGTCAACGTCGCACCAGGCGCCAGTTCCTGCGCCGTGACGTTAACCCATGTGAGGTTGTTGCGATCGATGGTCACGTTCGAGGACCATGTGGTGGTGGAATCCTCTTCGTCGTACTCGCGCTCGAAGCTCATCCCATCGTCGCTGGATTGGGTCGTGGACGTCGCTTCGGTGGTGTACGTGTAATACGCCGTGTCAATGGTGTTGGCGTAAACGGCGTACGAGAGCATGAAAATGAGGGTGAATGATAGGCCGAGAAGGGTGCGCAGGAGGTTCGGGTTTTGAGCCAGCGCCTTCCTCATGCTGTTTTGGTCTTCCCCACCGTTCAAGAACATGTTCACAACGCCACAGAACAGGGGCGACGCTCGCGGGTCTTGTCCCGTCGCTTTCATATAGGGGCGTTCGGTCGCCCGAATGCTCGGTGTTCCTATGACGACGTATCACGACGTTCCCGCGGACATGTTCATCCCCGCTCTGGCCGACCGGCTGGGGGACGTCGAGGCCATCGTGGCCCCAGAATGGGCCGCGTACGTCAAGACCGGAGTGACGCGTGAACGGCCCCCCACGCAAGAGAACTGGTGGCACCTCCGCGCGGCCGCGGTGCTTCGCAAAGTGGCCCGACGAGGCCCCATCGGCATCACCGCGCTCTCACAATCCTTTGGTGGCTACAAGGACAACGGATCCATGCCCAACACGCCAGCGGCCGGTTCGCGACACGTCATTCGCACCGCGATGCAGCAGCTCGAAGCAGCGGGCTTGGTCGAATTGGTCGAGCTCAAGCCCACCGAGAGCGTGGACGGCGAACAGATGCTCTACAAGGGCCGCGTCATCACCGGAGCCGGCCAGAAAATCATGGACGAAGTCGCCCATGCTGTCCTTCCGCAAGCCCTGGAGGCCTACCCGGGCCTCGACAAGTACTGAGGTGAAATCATGTCCAAGATCAAGCCCACTGCAAAGAAAGCCCGCCTCATGAAGGTCGGCAAGCAGAACCGCCGCGTTCCCGTTTGGGTGATGCTCAAGACCAACCGGAAGACGGTCAGTCACCCAAAGCGCCATCACTGGCGCCGCAGCAAGCTCCAGCGATGAGGTGTTTTCATGGTTCGTGCAGCAGTTTCTGAACTCACAGTTCCTTTGCGCAACGCGTGGAACATCACCCGATACAAGCGCGCGCCCCGCGCCATCCAAATCATTCGGAATGAAGTCATTCGACACCTCAAGGTGACCCCAGAGGAAGAGATCTACATCGACCCCTCTGTGAACGAGCACATCTGGGCACGAGGCATCGAGAACCCACCTCGCAAAATCAAGCTCCAAGTGACCCGTCACGACGAGCCTGACTTCCCAATTGAGGTAACCCTCGCACAGGAGTGATTCGCATGGGCAACATCCGACCGAGTTTCATCAAAATCCGCGCCATCGCGCTCGTCGAGCAACACGGCGAGAAGTTCACCGAAGACTTCGACCACAACAAGCGCATGGTGCAGCAGTTGACCGACGTCGACTCCAAGAAGCTCCGCAATTGGATTGCCGGCTACGTCACGCGGTACCGCCAGCGACGAACCGACTGAGGTCGGTCCATGACCCACCACATCCGCGTCGATTGGGCGCAGGATCCTGTCAGCCTTCACGCCGAATCGGTTGATCTGCTGAACCAACTCTTTGCAATCCTCCGTGAACAGCACGGCCTCAAGAAGCGGTCCATTCCAATGCCCGATCACGAAAACGGCGGATTCGTGGCTTTTCTGTACGCTCCCATCGATCCCCGGGTGCTGGCGGCGGCCATCGAGGAGGTCGCTTGAATGGGTCAGCGGAGCGACATACCTCTGCCCACCGATCCATACCGGTTTACGGTGGTTCTCGTCGGAACATCGCATGCAGGTAACCTCGGTGCCGTGTGCCGCGGGATGCTGAATCATGGCTTTGATCGCCTCCGACTGGTCCATCCACAATGCGACATCGACGACGAGGCGCGGAACCGAGCGAAACATGCGGGTCGTATCCTCGACGATGCCGAGATCTACAGCACGCTTGACGAGGCCGTGTCGGACGCCACCTTGGTGGTGGGCACGTCCGGCAAGCGGGAGCTTGGGAGGAAAACGGTGTTTCGCCACTTCATGTACCCGTGGGACCTCGCGAGCCGAATTGAAGGGGGCGAAGGGCATGTTGCGCTCGTGTTTGGAGAGGAAGGAAAGGGCCTCTCACATGAAGACCTGGAGCGTTGTGACGTGCTGGCCACCCTTCCGACCTGGGAAGGTTACCCGATTGCAAACCTCAGCCATGCCGTGACGATTTTTCTCTACGAACTCCATCGAACTCGGGTGTTGCAGCGGCAAGGTCAAGATCCTGCTTTGCCAAACGTCGTTCCGCTTGAAGTTCGTACCAACCCGCAAATCAGGCAAGCGTTCCGTGACAGCGTCGAACAATTCTCTGAGGTCCTTCCTGGTCTCGAAGAGCGACGCGTCAGCGTTCGTCAAGCCCTGAACCGAATGGCCGCTCGTTCAGCCGTATCGGACGATGAGATGACACGGCTTCTTGGGGCGTATTTGGATGCGACCACCGCCTTGCAGCGCGTGTCCGGCGATGAGGCCTGGTCGAAGCATCGCCGCCGTCGACTTCCATCCCGGCAGGACGAAGATTAGGGACGGTACGTCGCCCAAGACTTCGGCGTTTCCCGGACATGCAGTGCTTCCAACCGAAGGCGGTCGCCGTAGCTTTCGTGCAACGCCTTGGCAACCCGAGCGTAGGCCCAGGCCGCCAGATGCTCGGCCGTTGGAGGAAAGGGAAGGATCACCGTGCGGTGATCAGGCCCCATCGCTTCGCACGCCGCTCGTCCCGCGGCATCTGTATCTTGGATGAGGAACGCGTGATCAACGACATCATGAATTTCTTCGGTGAGGATGCGGGATACATCGCTGAAATCGAGGACCATGCCGTCATCTGGGGCCTGGGGATCCCCGACCAATTCGCCACTGATTTCGGCCTCGAATCGGTATCTGTGTCCATGGAGATGGGCACACTTGCTGCTGTGGTTTGGCACACGGTGGCCGGTGTCGGTTTCGACCCAACGGCGTATGGTGGTCGTCATGATTCATCCTCCTCAAAGGTCAGGCACACGGAATTGATGCAATACCGTTCTCCTCCATGCTGTCGTGGCCCATCGTTGAAGACATGCCCCAAATGAGCATCACAACCGGAGCACCGGACTTCTGTTCGTACCATGCCATGCGAGCGATCCTCGATGCGCACGATGTTCGCCTCATCTGCTTCGGTGTGGAATGCAGGCCAGCCGCATCCGCTGTGGAATTTGGAGACAGAGGTGAACAGAACTCGCCCACAACACACACATCGGTACGTGCCCTTCCTTGATTCGTTCAGCAAGGCACCGGTGTACGGCCGTTCGGTGCCTGCTTCGCGCGTGACGTGGTACACCAACGGTGGGAGCAGCGCGCGCCATTCCTCTTCGGATTTCGTGATCACAGTTGACCCTCCTCATGCTCGCGTTGAAGGGCAAGGGCGTGTTCGAGCACATCTGGCCAAGGACGAACGTATGGAATGGGATCCACACGGCCGATTTCATGGAACGCCAGGATACGTTCCACGTCCGATCCCGTCGTACCCAGCGATCGACCGTCAGGGTCAGGTGCATAGGACGTCAGCGTGTTCGACAGAACGGCGTCAAAGTCCAATCCTAATGCGTCACAGGACGAGAGGCCGTCTCGGAGGATGCCTGCCTTGTCGGTATGGAGGTAAGGCAAATCGAAGTTCACGTGTTCTGCGTCCCAATTCCCAACCTTGAACGCGTGTTCGATGGCGGTGTAGAACGCTGGCCGACAGTCGGGGTAAATCGCATGATCGCCGCTGTGGACCCCCAGTGCAATCCTGGCGTGGCCCTTGTGTTGTTTTGAAAGGCTGAGGGCCGTGGCAAACAGCAGTGAACTGAAGATGGCGTTTCTGTTTGGTACCACGGTTTGCTTCATTTGTTCCTCGGCATAGTGGCCTTCTGGCATCGCTGCGTCGTGGTTGGTCAAGGATGAATCGAGGGCACTCATGGCACTTCTGAGATCAACGAGGTTGTAGGTGACGTCATGCCCATGCTTCTGAAGCAACTCGACGTTCCGCTGAGCGAGTTCGAGTTCCCGTCGATGCCGCTGGCCATAATCGATGCCGAGCGCTGTGACGGCGTGTCCTTCAGCCAGGAGCCGGAGCAACAAGCACGTCGAATCCATGCCGCCTGAGAGGGCCATCACAGCAGGTGGTAGCATCAATCCACCCCCATCCACTTGTGCGTTTGTAGGGAAAGGCGCCATCCTTGTGCTTGCTTCACGAGCGCCTCCACTGCGGCAAATGCACGCCCGTTTGCTTCAACGGTGTCCGTGTCGATGTAGCAAGGTTGGAGGAACAAGTGATTGAATCCCGATTTGAGGTCGTCGTACATCGCTAGATCTTGGCCGACGTAGACCACCTTGAGTTCGTCACCTACCGTTTGTCGGATTTTGACGTCAGGATACATCTGATCTTTCGGAGAGACACAGATCCAATCGATGATGGGGTCAACTTCAACGGTTCCGTTCGTTTCGATGGACAGTGAGCATCCCGCTTCCTTGAGCACACGCCCGAGCGGGGCAAGGTCCTGAAGCGCAGGCTCGCCGCCGGTGAATATGACACGTGAGCATTCGTAGCCAAGCACCTGGTCCACGATGTCATCGAGTGCCATGTCCTCATAGGTCAGAAAATCAGTGTCGCACCACGAGCAGCGAAGGTTGCAGTTTCCAAACCGGACAAAGACGTGTGGGATACCCGCGTGGTACCCTTCACCTTGAACCGAATGGAAGATTTCGACGATCGGATAGGTGACCATTGCGGACACCTCAGGGCTGTGCACGTCGGATGAGCTGCATGACTTCGGAGCGCGCTTCCGCCTTATCGAAGAACACACCCCGCATGGCGCTTGTTGTCATCGTGGCGTTTTGCTTCATCACGCCACGGCAGCGCATGCAACCATGGTGGGCTTCGAGAATGACCGCTGATCCAAGGGGTTGCAGGTGGTGTTCGAGATCGTCAGCAATGGATTTGGTGATGCGCTCCTGATTCTGCAATCGACGTGCGTGCAAATCGACCAGTCGAGCTAACTTGCTGATGCCCACAATGCGATCGACCGGAATGTAGGCCACATGCGCGTGACCAGAAAACGGTTGCAGGTGGTGCTCACAGGTGCTGTGGAATTCGATGTTGCTCAGGAGCACGATCCCGTCGTAGCCTTCGCCGTTGAAGGTGGCTGTGAGGATGGACGAGGCATCGCCCTTGTACCCTGCAAAAATTTCGTCCCACGCTTCAATCACGCGTTCTGGCGTACGGTCCGTTCCTTCGCGCCCTTCGTCGCCCTCGAGGTAGTTGAGCAGCGTTCGCACAGCCAGTTCGGCCTCATCGCGGGAGACCATCACGCATCGCCTCCTCGACGCCCGGCACGCATGTCCACATCATCCAAATGATCCAGCATCTTTCTGCAGGCGGTACGGATGGCATCGGCCAGGCTCACGAATTTCCCATCATCGCCGACGTGCTGCTCAAGGTCGCTTTTCAGCTCGAGTGGCATGTCGAGTGACACCTTCGGCATGCATTGCGCTGCCCACCTGTATTCTTAGAGTATTCGCAGGCTATTCACGAAGGGCTGAGCACCAGGTCCTCCCGGTTGAATTGACGCTGAGCGAACCAGAGGGCCGCACCTGTGTAGATCATGGTCGTGCTCAACCACACGACGGTATGGACTGGATCCACCTGATCCAACAACAGCTCGCGCATGGCCAACAAGACGTTGACCACGGGTACTGCAAACCAATACGTCTCAACGCCATCGAGGTTGATGAACTGGACCACCACGGCCGGGATGATCACTGCAAGGCTCGCAGGAGCCAGCAATGCGCCTGCTTCTTTCACGGATTTCGATCGAATGGCGAGGGCGAGTTCACTGGCCACCACCATGACGGAATACGCGAAGATGGCCACCGACAACAGAACAAGCGCTCCGAGACCGACTTCGGGCGTGGACAGAAGGCTCGGACCTGCAAGGAAGGTCAGCGCAAACATGAGGCCACCCAACTGCAACACCACGCCGACCAGCACAATGGTGGACACCGCAGCCCACTTGCCGGCCAGGAGTTCCCAACGCCGTGCTGGAGCGCAAAGTAAGGCCTCCATGGAACCACGTTCACGTTCACCGGCCGTCATGTCGATGGCCGGTTGGACGCCACTCGTCACGACCCAGACGGTGATGATGAGTGGGATAAAGGATGAAAGCAACCATCCCTGAACCTCACCTTGGGATGCCAAATCCTCGGACGTTGGATCGTAACGGACCGGGTCAAGGGTCGTTGATGCGTTC
This sequence comes from Methanobacteriota archaeon, assembly GCA_002722135.1. Taxonomy (GTDB): domain Archaea; phylum Thermoplasmatota; class Poseidoniia; order Poseidoniales; family Poseidoniaceae; genus MGIIa-L3. Next base: position 62,948 of record PBKJ01000027.1, read on the forward strand.
AATCCACCCTCTGTGACCCGCCGGTTTCGCTCCGACTCTTCCCATTCGGACAACGAAAGCAGGGCTCGCTGACGTGCATCGGCGCTGAGGCTCGAGGTGGACAGATGGCGAAGATGGAACTCGTAGACATCTCCCGTTTCGTTCCAGTGGACCACGAGGTGCACCGAGCCGTTTCGAACCGATGCGTCATCCACGGTACGGTCGTCCACAGGACCGGCCAAGGACACGACGACCGACCGGTTTTCCAGGTCACGAACCAGATCATCCGGGACGTTTTCCCCCCTGAACAAGACCTCGACCTCAGTTGCCGCCAATTCTTGGGCCTCGCCGCCAATAACGAGCGGAAGTCCGATGAAAAGAAGCGGAAACAGAAGCAACGGCACCAACACCATCGTGAGGATCGTGCGCCAATCCCTGACGAAATCCAGCAATTCGCGTTGAGCGATGGCGAGGACCCTTCGCTGAGCGTTCATGGCACAGCCTCCATACCGGCTTGGAATTCCGGCGTCGCCTCCTTGGTCAGCGCAAGGTAGAGCTCCTCCATCGACGCTGTGTCGTGTTCTTTGAGCAGCGCATCGACACGCCCATCCGCTACAAGCCGAGCGTTGTGCATGACCATGACGCGTTCACACACGCCTGCAGCCCGAAGATCATGTGTTGACCAAACGACGCCTCGCCCCTCATCGACGAGGGATGCAATCAACGCTCGGACCGCCCTTGCGCTGGTGATGTCCAATCCCGCCGTTGGTTCATCCAAAAGGAGCAATTCTGGCTCATGGACCAGTGCACGTATCAGGGCTGTTTTCTGGCGCATTCCACGACTAAATCCCTCTGTTCTTCGGTCCAATGCGCCCCCCAGTCCCAATTGAACCGCCAATGATTCGCTCTTTTTTCTCGACACATCGTCACGCATCCCGAAGAGACGCGCATGGAATCGAATGTTTTCCCACGCCGTCAGGCGAAGGTGGAGGCCTGTTGACTCGGTCATGACGCCGATCCGTTTTCTGTGCAGCGTCAAATCGCCGTCAGCGAATTGGGCTGTTCCGGCCGTCGGACGGTAGACGCCTGCCAGCAACCTCAACAGCGTGGTTTTTCCGGCTCCGTTTCCGCCGATGAGGGCGGTGCTGGTGCAGCGTTCAATGTCCGCAGTAACGCCATCAACGGCGACAACGTCACCGAAGATTTTGTTCACATCCCTCAAGGCGACGAGGGGTGCTGAACGGTCATCGTTGGACGTCATGCGTGTTCTTCCTTTGTGGCCAATTCAACCAAGACGCCGCCCGTTGACTTGGGGTGCACGAAGGCAATGCGCATTCCTCCAGCGCCCTTGCGCGGGGTTTCATCGATCATGCGTACGCCGTTGGCCAAGAGGTGCTGAATCATGCCTTCGAGATCGCCAACACGGAAACACACCTGCTGGACCCCTGGGCCTCGACGTTCAAGAAATCGTCCAATCGGCGTATCGGGGCCGGTGGGTTCGAGAAGTTCGATTTTCGCAGGGGGGCGCTGCTGGCCTTCATCGGTGGCGAAGAATCGTGTGGTCACGCCTTGGTCCTCGACGCGTTCATCATCTGCGCCTTGAGTGAGCCCAATCAAGGTCCAAAACGGAGAGTCATCCACCAAACTCTCGGTTGCAATGCCGATGTGATCAAGTGTGATGGGTCCAAAGCTCATGCACATCCCTCAGAATCCGCTTGGCGGTGTGTATTCGCCGAACACCTTTCGCAGCACGCCACAAATTTCCCCAACCGTGGCCTCAGCCCGGACGGACTCAAGCACCATTGGGAAGATGTTCTCCTCCGTTCCAGCGACGCGCTCGAGCTCGGCCAACGCTTGGTTGGTGCGTTCACCGTCCCTCTGTTCTCGAACCTGGTGGAGCCTTGCTTCTTGTGCTCGCGCCAAATCAGCATCAATGGTTTGTACTGGCGGCGAGGTTGATTCGTCCATCATGTGGACGTTGACGCCAACGATGGAACGTTCTCCAGTTTCCAATGCCCTTTGATGAGCAAAGGCAGCCTTGTGAATTTCGCGTTGCTGGTAACCACCTTCCACCGCTTTGAGCGCACCACCTTTCTTGGCAATCCTGTCCAATTCCGCCTTGACTTCCTCGATCATGAGCGACGTCAGTCGCTCAACGTGGTACGAACCACCAAGCGGGTCCACCACGTCGGCCGCACCCGATTCCTCTGCGATGATTTGTTGCGTCCGCAAGGCCACGGTGGCCGAGGCTTCGGTTGGTAGCCCCAGGGCTTCATCGTAGGAGTTTGTGTGCAACGATTGTGTTCCCCCGCAAACCGCCGCCAACGCTTGGATGGTGACCCGGGTGATGTTGTTGAGCGGTTGCTGCGCGGTGAGGGACACACCTGCCACTTGCGTATGGAACCTGAGCATCGATGACTTCGGGTTCTTCGGTGCGTATCGGTCCATCATCAAATCGTGCCACAGGACGCGGGCTGCCCTGAATTTGGCGACCTCTTCGAAAAAGTCGTTGTGGCAGTTGAAGAAAAAGGAGAGGCGGGGGGCGAAGGCATCGACGTCGAGACCTCGTGAAACGGCATCATCGACATACTGCAACGCGTTCGCCAGCGTGAACGCCAGTTCCTGCGCTGCCGTTGAACCGGCCTCGCGAATGTGGTATCCTGAGATGCTGATGGTGTTCCATCTTGGCACATGTGCTGCGCAATACTCGAAAATGTCGCTGATCAGGCGCATGCTTGGTTCTGGTGGAAAAATGTAGGTCCCACGGGCGATGTATTCCTTCAGGATGTCGTTTTGAATCGTACCAGAAATCGCATCTGATGCAATACCCTGTTCTTCGGCCACCACGATGTACATCGCAAGAAGCACCATCGCTGGAGCGTTGATCGTCATTGACGTCGACACTTTGTCAAGCGGTATCTGTTGAAACAACTCGCGCATGTCTTCGAGCGTCGAAATCGAGACACCAACCCGTCCGACTTCGCCCATGGACAACGGATCATCTGCATCCAATCCGAGTTGTGTAGGAAGATCGAACGCCACTGAGAGCCCTTTCTGGCCCCGCTCGAGGAGCAAACGGAAGCGTTCGTTTGTCGCGGCTGCTGAGGAGAAGCCAGCGTACTGGCGCATGGTCCACCGGCGTTGCGTGTACATGGTGCGGTGAATCCCACGTGCGTATGGAGCAACGCCGGGTTCACCTTGCCCATGGTGATCGTCAGCAACACTCGCAGAGGTGCTGAACAATTCCAAGGGGAGTCCGCCAAGCGTGTGGCGGGCTTGCTCGTCCATGGCGATAAGGCAGCCGAACCGCCCCTTGAACCCTCGTCCCCGTCAGTGGGTCACGCCGCCTTTCCCGTGGACGTGCCCATGCGCAATTTCGCCTTCTTCAGCAGCACGGAGCTCGACCACTTCAACGGAGAACGTGAGGCTCTTTCCTGCAAGCTGGTGGTTGAAATCAGCGGTGATCGTGTCCTCTTCGACCGCGACGACAGAGAAGGGACGTGGGCCGTCCATCATGTCAGCGACCAAGGTCATTCCAACTTCGAGCGGCACCTCGGCTTCGACGGCCGCGAAGTGAGCACGAGGGAACGTGGTGACGTTGGCTTCCTCACGTTGCCCATAGGCACGTTCGGGTTCCAAGGTGAACGTTCGACGCTCGCCGACCTTGGCCCCGAGCATTTCTTCCTCGAACCCCGGAATCATTTGGCGGTGGCCGACGAGGAAGACCAAGGGGTCCCGTCCCTCGCTGGAATCGAACACTTCACCCGTGTCTGGGAGCGTGCCTGTGTAGTGGACGGATGCAACGGTGTTGTTCTGAATGGTGTCCATACTGTCATCTCCTTGTTTCCATGCGACGAATGAGCCGCTGCAATTCTGCTGCAACGGTCGGAGGGAGAATCCCCTCGGCCTCCTTTTGTTCGATGTATTCGATGGCGGCCTCAAAGGAGATCCGCTCGCCTTTGGCCCAAATTTGACCAAGCAGGTTCGAGCGGTGCTCCTCAGCAACCCCAGGGTCAGCGAGCATGTCTCGTGCAGCGTACTTGTATTCCAGGTACTTCTGCCGGTTCAGCTTCTTGACCTGTTTTTGCCGGCCGCCGCCCTTCTTCTCTCTTGAGCCCTTGCGGCGCTGTCCGGTGGTGCGACCCGGGGATTTCACGGCGATTTGTTTGAACACGTTCTGCGTCCCTGCAGACACCGATTCGGGGGCCTCTGGGGCCGAAGGCTCCTCTGGCAATTCCGTGACGGCTTCCACCGTCGATGCGGCAGCCGTGACGGTTGACGTGGCTTCGGAGATGACGACAGGGGCTTCGGGTGCTGGAGAATTTGCCCGAAGGATGGATTGTGCTGCAGCCTTGTTCTCCTGTGAAAGACGAGCAAGGCGCTCACGCTCGGTTTCTTTCGGCTCAGCGGGGTGCGCAGATGCCGGGGTGGTGGTGGGCGTTGTGGACTCCACTTGGACGGTGCCGGTTGCTTTGTCGCTCAGCGCTTTTTGCGCTTCTGCGGCTTTCTTGAGGAGTTCGTTCTGGCCCTGAGGTTGAGCCCCGGTCCGAGCTGCCGCGGTGCGTTGTTGTTGGGCCTCGGCGTCGCGAGCACGCTTCGCGTTCTCTTCACGCCGTCGCTGTCGCTCCGCTCCTGCGTTTTGTGCAAATGGATTCAAGGGTTCGCGACGACGTCCACCACGACCACCTCGACCCTGCACGATGCTTCCTCACTCTTTGCCCCTGACCACGGGATAAAAAGGATTGGCAGCAGGAATCACCAGGCAATCGGGGTCGCATCGGTGCGAAGACCGGGGTCAACGGCCGACGCATGGTACGGGGTTGTCCTCCCAGACTGCAACTCAAGCCAACCAAGTTGGGCGATCATCGTGCCGTTGTCGATGCAGTACATTCGAGGTGGTGCATGACTGCTTCCTTCACGCTCACTGGCCATGATGTCACACATGTCACGGAGGCGCTGATTGCAAGCGACACCGCCACCGAGGAGGAGCTCGTGTTTTCCAGCATGCGCCATCGCGCGTTCTGCAACTTCAACACATGCAGCGAAGGCGTGTTCTTGAAGCGACCAACAGACCGCATCAAACGGGACACCGCGATGCACCATCGCGACGGCTGCAGTCATGAGGCCTGAGAACGCCATGTCCATCCCCCGGACCGCATACGGCAGTTCCAGTCCCTGCAGGCTGGCGTCGGGATTGGCTTCTAAGTAGGCTCGGGCATGCTGTTCAATGACGGGGCCGCCTGGGAAAGGATGCCCAAATTTGCGGGCAAATTTGTCAAGCATGTTCCCAATGCCGATGTCGAGGGTTTCACCGAGCACGCGGTACCGGCCATCCAATCGGGTGATCACTTGGGTGTTCCCGCCTGAAACGTACAGCAGAACGGGATCATCACAGTCGCATTCCCAACGTCCGATTTCGATGTGGGCCACGCAGTGATTGACGCCGATGAGTGGAACATCATGCGCGGCCGCAAGCGCTCGGGCAATCCCCGCGCCCACTTGCAGACAAGGCCCCATGCCAGGTCCTTGCGAAAACGCGACGCCGCTGAGGTTTGAAAGGTCGAGGGCATGACGTTCTAGGAAGGTGTTCAGCAAGCCTTGTGCAACATCGCGGTGATGATCTGCAGCTTCCCGGGGGTGAATGCCACCTTCGGTGGGACGGATGGTATCGATCGCCGCTGGAAGCGTGGAGCCATCACCTTGTACGGCTCCGAACGAAAGCGTGTGGGCCGTGGACTCTAGCCCCAGCACCCAACCGTCCATGCTTACGTGACGTGTTGATGATTCATCAACCCTCACCTTCTGGTCCACACATGCGCGTTCTGGTCACCACCACCGGAACGGTCGTGACCCATGCCTTGGCTGATGACCTTTTATTGCTCGATGGAGCGGACATTCTCATAGAGTCCGGCGTCATTTCATCTATTGCACCTTCACAAGAACTCGTTCAAGAATTGGACGCCGACGGCATGGCACCATCGAATCTCGAGGTGTTGGATGTGGGGCGAAAGTCCGTTGTTCCTGGATTGATTGACGCTCACACACACCTCATCTGGGCTGGTGATCGCAGCGACGAGGTCGGGAAGCGTCTGTCCGGTATGTCCTACCATGACATCGCTGCGCAGGGAGGTGGCATTGGACGAACGGTCCGTGCGACGGCCGAGGCGACCGTCGATGAACTACGGCAGATTGGCATCAAGCGAGCCTCCATCGCCCGGCGTTCTGGTACGACGTACCTTGAGGCAAAATCTGGGTACGGCCTCGAAACTCAGGCTGAGTTGAACCAGATTCAAGCGGCTCATGAGACTGGAAACGTCGAGGGTTTGCCTGGAGTCCATGCAACGTGGCTTGGTGCCCACGCCATACCACAAGGCCATACTGAAGAGCAAACGGTGGAGCGGTTGCTCTCAGAGCAACTGCCATCTGTCATTGAACAAGGCTACGCTGAGAGCGTCGACGTGTTTTGCGAACCCGGCTGGTTTTCCATCGACTCCACTGAACGGATCATGAACGAAGCCATGGCGCGTGGGCTTTCAGGTCGGCTGCACATTGACGAATTTGTCGACAGCGGCGGAGCTGCCTTGGCAGCAAAGCTCGGTGTTGTGACCGCCGATCACACGTTGAAATCCTCAAACGAGGGTCGACAAGCGCTGGCCGACGCCGAAGTGATCACGGGCTATCTCCCAGGTACGCCCCACATGCTTGGAATGGACATGCCGAACATTCCTGCAACACCGGGGCCGTTCACACTCGCTTCGGATTTCAACCCGAACTGCCCATCACTCAGCCTCCCGTTTGCGGCGTCACTTGCCGTTCACCGCTCCGACGTTACACCGCAGGCTGCATTGGCCGCAGTCACCAGCACTGCAGCCATGAGCGTACCTCGTACTGACGGGGTGAAGCACGGCGTGCTGGAACCTGGCGCCGCGGGTTCACTCAACGTGCTTGCCGGTGGATCATGGGAAGGGTGGTGCCTCAGTCCTGGCCATGATCCGTTTCAATGGACGGTGATCGACGGCCACGTGACGCAGCATGAAAACTCTCTTCATGTCGCTCAATAGACGATTCATGCAAGGAGCGATGCAACATGGGTAAATCGGATGTCAAAAGAGGGTGGTTTGAGACGGTTATCTGTTCCGCGCGCCGAGGTCAGGACGCCAGACTTCGCAGGGCGCTCGAGGCACGGGCATCTTTCAAGCGCAGGCAAGAGGGGTGTGTTGCATCTTGGGTGTCGCGCTCGCATGACGGTCAACCGATGTTTCTGGTCCAAACTTGGTACAAGGACGAAGCTGCATGGAGGAGGATCGCCGAACAAATGGAGAAAGCGATGGGTGAGCAAGATGCATTCGAGCATCTCCTGTCCGGCCCGCCGCTTGTTGGAGCCTTCGAAGGTCCAAATGACGATTTTTCCGCGCACCCTCACGACGCATAAGGTGGATTATGCGCGATTCACCGGAGTCCTTGGACGATGAGGGCCCCCCAGCAATCCAACCTTGGCTTGCAGTGCCCCGTTTTTCTGGCCATAAGCTGCGCAACATCACAAGAATACCGAGTTTCCGACGCAAAGGAGGGGGTTGAAGCACCAAACTTCCTCGTTTTTGCTCAGAACTTCTTTGAACGTCGCCCCAGACCAAGAAGCATGACCACCGGTCCAATCCAGGGCTTTTGCCTCAAATGCAAAACGTATGGGGTCATCAAAGACGGCAAGGAAGTCGAGATGGCGAACGGCCGCGTCCGATTGGCAGGCTTCTGTTCCGAAACAGGTTGCACAGGGAAGATCTCGAAAATCGTCCGTTAAACCTGCATACCGATGTGGATAAATAGGCCCCCGCGGTGGCCAACACGACGAGGGCTCGTGGTCTAGGGGTTATGACGTCGCCTTGACATGGCGAAGATCGCCAGTTCGATTCTGGCCGAGCCCACCTCGTTTCACCTACCGGGTGACAACTGTCTATTCGTCATTCGATAGACAAATGATAGAATGACTGTTGGGCGCAACAATATTCACTCTTCAAGCAGTTCCTCGGGGCGCGGAATGTTGCGCATGTATTCCTCAGGATCCTCGAGCTTTGTCGGTGGATCATCTTCGTCGTCGAATGAAAAATCAGTGTTCCCACCCTCCCAGGAACGGATGTCCTCACTCTCTTCGAACGATTCGCCGTCCGCGCCAGCATCGCCAGAGAGGGAGTAGTGGCTTGGATCGATGGCGCGAGCCGGCGTGGGATGTGTGGGCGCTTCGCGTTCTTCCATGTACGTCCCCGCATGGAAGGTTGAGCATTCAGGACAGCGAATCACGCCAGCCGGAGACAGGCAACCGCACACTGGGCAGTATGAAGCAGCGGCAAGGGCGCCGAGGGGGTCGGCCATCCTACGTTCACTCCAAGAACATCGAATCCTGGTCGCCGGTGACCTGTTCGCCGCTTTCATCGTCTTCGATGGTCACAGTACCCTCTTCATCGTCAAAAGAAATGATGGTGCCGTAGTATTCCTCGCCGTCAATCACAACGCCGGCTTCATCGCCGACGTCGATGGCGTCTTCATCGTCATAATCCTCGTCGTCCTCGTCGTCGTACTCCTCGTCGTCGTACTCCTCGTCGTCGTACTCCTCGTCATCGTACTCCTCGTCGTCCTCTTCCTCATCGACATCCGCAGAGTCCTGTTCTTCGTCGGCCAAATCAGAACTCACGTCCTCATGATCCTGCTCAAGTTGCTTCATGGTCTTCACACGGGTACGCCATCCCGGGACGATGACGTAGTGCATCGTCAGGCTCACCAACAAACCAATGATGGATAATCCGAGGAAGGCGTAAGCATCTGGGTAGAATCCTTTGGGCATCGATTTGATGCCACCCTCGCCATCAGAAGTCCCGGCGAACGGTGTGAGTGAATTGCGGCACTTGCCTTCTTGAACAGACGGCTCGCAGGCGTAGACGTCACCTGTGAAGTAGGTTTCACCCGTGTTCCCGTCGTAATACGATTCGCCAAAGGCGTCGGTGTGGGCCTTCGTCATCGCAAGCTCGACGTTTCCGCCTTCGCCGTTTACGGGTCCGATCAGGCCGTTCACCAACACAAGAACGAGCAACAAAGCAAACGATGCGTGAATCAGGGGCCAAACGACGTCGTTCCAGCGCTTGGACATCATCGACTTTTGCATCGGCGAAGGGAACGTTTTCGCCGGAGCCACGACGGGTTCCACAAGGCCATCGTACTGTTCGATGGCTTGCACAAATTCGACCATGTCAATGGTGCCGTCGTTGTCAGCATCCAGGTGCTGAACGATGGCAATGATGTCCAGTTCGGTGAAGGTCACGCCAGTGAACGTTGCAATGGCCTCGCTCAGTTCGTCGTGTGTGATGCTTTGCGAACCGTCGGTGTCAACCTCGTGGAACATCTGAGTCACGTCGAGGTCATCCAGTGCATCCAGCAGTGCTCCGAAGGGGTCGTCATGGTCAACGGGTTCTTCTGTTTCGACATCAACGTCTTCCTCGAAGTCATCATCTTCTTCCTCGACGTGGTCAGACTCCTCAAGTTCGTCCTCCACATCATCGTCTTCCGCTTCGATGTCTTCTTCCACGGCATCATCAAGCTCATCATCGTCAGCGTCTCCTTCGAGATCGTCGTCAACCTCAATGTCCTGTTGCTCCTCTTCTACTGTGGATTCTTCCTCTTCGACCTTGTCTTCTGCCGGTTGAGCTTCGGAGTCTTCCGCGTGCTCCACAGGCTTCACTACCACACCTGGTTCTGGTTGACTCACAAAGGCTTCAGCGGCCTTGGTGAGTTCTTTCTGATCCAGATACCGGTTTTCGTTTTCATCAAAAGACCGCGCGTATTGCACAAATGCATCGGCATCGTCAATGCCGTGCTTGTTCATGACACGCTCAAGGACGGATTCTGAGTACTGCATCGAAGCGTCCGAAAGAATGGCTTCGAGCTCTCCCAAATCAACCGAACCGTCTCCGTTTTCGTCGATGGTTTCCACCAGACGATCCACCTCAGAGGGTGGGAGTGCTGCCAGGTTCAACGCCAGCAAACCGTCCCTGAGCTCTTGAGCATCAATGACGTTGTCATCGTTGGTGTCGAAGCGCCCGAAGATGTCCTTCGCGGACATTTTGTTCTCCTTCATCCACGTTCGCAAAACGTCGACCACATCGTCGGACACAAACACAACGCCACAGGCCGTACAGGAGCGTGGTTGATGGTCAAACAATTCACCGCAGGCTCCACACTCCCAGCGTTGCTCCTCGCCTGCCAATCGGGCGTTGCATTCAGGGCAAACTTTGGAATCCAGTGGGATGATGGCTTGGCAGGCGCCACACGCGGCCATTTGCATTGAGTCGTCGCTCATGGAGAACCCTATTCGCCGGTTATCAAGGAACGATATAATCATTCATGGGGCTCAACACGCCATTGACAGGTTGGGGCATGAACGTGGACGGTCGGCCAAGACTCGCATCCCTTCCTGCCATCAAGGACGAATTGACACGAGAATCGCAGGAACGTGATCGTGTTCAGAGGCTCCGCATCATCACGCGACATCCCGACAGGTACGCGGATTTCATCCTCGAGGGTTGGTCCATTGATGTGGGATGGTGCACGCCTCGCCCGGGTCAGGACAGGATTGCGTATACCGCTGATGCCGTCGTGCAAGACGTACAAGACAACGTGACCAAAGCAACAGCATACGTCATTGATGTTCTCGATGTGCTCGGTCCTACCTCGGACGACATTGCTCGCTGGCTCCTCCGTCTCGACGACACATGCACCAATCCGGACGTCGACGTGTACATCCTGATCGACACATCCATGCATTCGTCTCATGACATTGCCAGATGGTCCTCAATCACACCGACGCTCTCCCCCCAATCCGAACACAGCACAGCCTCGGATGTGTTGGTTCACGGCGTTTCCACCATCGCACAGCACACGACCCCAGCCGTGAACGACGATTCCGTCGATACGAACGGGTTACGTCACCTCACACGCCTCCCTGCTGGATTCTCAGTCGATGCGCTCCGCCGACGAATCCTCCAGTGGCGACGCATGGGCTTCGATGTCTCTGACCTTGAATCGGCACTGGTCCAGGACGCGGAGGAACGAGAACAGATGTACCGCCACGTCGAAGCGCGCGTGCGGAGAGCGATTGACCTAGACCGCCAATTGACTCAATTCGCGGGCCAACTTACCGCGACTGATGTTGAACATTGCCGATTCAGGCTCCGGCAACTGACTGGCTTGGACGATGTGGCCTCCAAACTCTCATCCGAGCACGTTTGAATTGTCCATCACGCGTCCATGAGCGCAGTCGTTGCAGCCAATTCAGACCACCATGCTCCATCACGAAGATGTTCGGTGATGCGCCGCAGGTCTTCAGCCGTTGAACGGTCCGTTTGCAGGGCAGGAACCTGCACCCGAACCAACCGATGAAGGTGATTCAGTGCGGTTGCCATTGGAGCGGGCAAGTCCTCGGCAGCTTCTGCAGCGATCAACAACTCCGCGGCCAGGACGTCAGTAAAGCGATCGATGGCCGACATGAGGTTCATGCAAGCCGTCGCGCCCATCGACACATGATCTTCTTGTCCACCTGACGTCACTGTGCTGAAGGCAGAGCGTGGCATCACGTGTCCATGCAGTTCTGCCAAGGCTGCGCCTGCAACATAATGCACGATCATGAGGCCTGATTCAAGGCCAGATTGCCGGGCCAAGAACGGGCGTCCGCCGGAGCGGGCAGGATCCAACATCTGGTCCATCCTGCGCTCGCACATGGAAGCCTGCTCAAACAACGCCAGGGTCATGTTGTCGGCCGTTTGGCCGAGGATTTCACCATGGAAATTTCCCTGACTGATCACTTCATGCGGGCCAGGATTAGCCGGGTCGGGGAACACCAACGGATTGTCTGTCACAGCGTTCAGTTCGATGTCGACCACGCTTTGGAGGGTCATGGCACGTTCGTAGGTCACACCGTGAACCTGTGGGGAACACCGGAAGGAATAGGCATCCTGGACACGATCGCAGTCAGCGTGGTCGGCAAGGTTCGGAGAACCGCGCATCAGTCGAATCACGCGATCAGCGACGTGGCGTTGTCCGATGTGAGGTCGCACGTTGTGGACTTCAGCGGAAAACGGACGAACGGTGCATCTGCGCGCTTCAAGGGACATGCACAGCACGGCGTCGGCCATCGGGAGCAACGTATGCAACCGCTCTGCAGAAAGGGCCAGCAGCGCGGTCATCTGGCTCGTACCGTTGATCAACGACAAACCGTCCTTCGCTCGCAATGGACAAGGTATCAGTCCGTTGTTGGTCAGGACTTCGATGGCCGGTTGCACGTGATCGCCGAACCGTACCTCCCCTTCACCGACCAGAGCGAGGGCGACGTGGGAAAGGGGTGCCAAGTCGCCTGACGCACCCAAACTGCCCAGCCTTGGCACAACGGGTGTGATGCCCAAATTGAGGAAGGCTTGGAGTTGACGAAGCGGGTCCTCATGGACACCTGAGTGGCCACCGAGAAGGGAATTGAGGCGAACGACCATCATCGCCCGAACCTGAACGTCGGGCATTGGTTCACCAATGGCGGTCGCGTGGGATCGAATCAAATTCAACTGGAGCGTCTCAAGGTCGTCTGAATCAATGCGCGTGTTGACCAAGGCTCCGAAACCGGTGTTGATGCCGTAGACCACCTCCCCCCGTGCGATGATGCCTTCAACCGCCGCACGCGCCAGTCGAACACGCTCCAAGGCGTCGGGGGCGCATTCGACCTTGGCGCGAGATTCTGCCACGGCGAGCACGGCTTCCGAGGTCAGGCTCCGACCGTCCAACACCACCGTCCTCATTCTTCGCCCACCAACCATTGGTCCAATCGGTCCTGATCCACCGTGCCGGGGAGGGTGACTTCCAAGTCGGGTTGGCGTCTCATGGCACGCTCAATGGCGCTGATGGCACCAGGATTCCTCGCCCATGCCCTACGGGCAACACCGTTCTCAACGTCCCAGGTGAGCATCGCTTGCGCGCGTGCTCCAGCCGCTTCAGAGCCGTCCAGAAGGAGGCCAAATCCACCGTTGATGACTTCACCCCAACCGACGCCTCCGCCGTTATGGATGCTGACCCATGTGGCGCCACGAAACGCATCTCCAATCACGTTCTGGACCGCCATGTCCGCAGTGAAACTGGAGCCGTCGCGGATGTTGGCGGTTTCTCTGTAGGGGCTGTCCGTGCCGGAGACGTCATGATGGTCACGACCAAGGACGATTGGACCCTTGAGTCGACCGTCGGCGACGGCTCGATTCATTTCGGTGGCAATCGCGGCTCGTCCGACGGCATCGGCATACAGAATGCGGGCCCTGGTCCCAACGGCCATCTGATGATCATTGGCAGATTCAATCCACCGCAGATTGTCGAGCAACTGTTGACGAATTTCGTCAGGGGCATCGCCCAACATGTTGCGGATGACCTGCGAGGCAATCGCGTCCGTGACAAGGAGGTCCTCATCCAAACCTGATGTGCACACCCAGCGGTAGGGGCCAAATCCAAAATCAAAGCACATCGGACCCATGATGTCTTCCACATATGACGGATATCGGAACCCACCTTTCCCATCGGAAAGGTTCGCGCCCGCCCGCGAAGCCTCGAGCAAGAAGGCATTGCCATAATCCCAGAAATACATGCCACGTTCGGCCATGGTGTCGATGGCCGCCGCATGACGGACCAGCGTCAATTGAATTTCTGATCTGAACGCGTCTGGGTCTTCTGCCATCAGGGCCATGGCCTCCTTGTAAGGGCGGCCGACGGGACAATAGCCACCGCCGAAGGGATTGTGCAGGCTCGTCTGGTCGCTCCCGAGGTCGATGTTGACTTCACGTTCGATCAATCGTTCCCAGACGTCGACAATGTTTCCGACATATCCAATCGAAACGCCGAGGCGTGCATCACGCGCCTCAACCAAGCGGTCAATGGCCAGATCGAGGTCGTCGTGAACCTCACTCAACCAGCCTTGCTCATGGCGTTTGTAGGCCGCGTGTGGGTTGACTTCACAGATCAAGCAAGCCGCACCGGTGATGACCGCAGCTTTGGCTTGCGCCCCTGACATGCCACCGAGGCCGCTGGTCACGAACGTGACGCCCCCGAGGTCTTGTTCTGGGTCAAGGCCGAGGTGCAATCTTGCCGCGTTCAGCAGGGTGATGGTGGTGCCATGGACGATGCCCTGTGGACCGATGTACATGTACGAACCCGCGGTCATTTGGCCATACTGCGTGACGCCGAGTGCGTTCATACGGGCGAAGTCGTGCTGGGACGAATGGTTCGGGATGACCATACCGTTGGTCACCACCACACGCGGGCTTGCGGGATGGGAGGGGAAGAGGCCGAGGGGGTGCCCGGAGTACATCGGGAGGCACTGTTCATCGGTCATGGTGGCGAGGTAACGCATCGTCAACCGATATTGCGCCCAATTCTGGAAGACAGAGCCGTTGCCGCCGTAGGTGATCAGCTCATGAGGGAATTGAGCGACGGCCGGGTCAAGGTTGTTCATGATCATCAGCATGATGGATGCGGCTTGCCTGCTCTTTGCAGGATATGCGTCGATCGGGTACGCCTTCATGGGAACGGCCGTCGGCCTGTAACGGTGCATGATGATGCGCCCGTAATGCTCCAACTCCTCGAGAAATTCACCTGCCACTTCATCGTGATGAGTTTCGGGCAGGTACCGGAGGGCGTTTTCGAGCGCCAGTCGACGCTCTGATGGACTCAAATCGATCGGCCGAGCAGGTGCATGGTCCACCGTATCGTCGAGGCTTTTGGGTGCAGGCACCTCAGATGGGATGCCTTCGAGGATCGACGTGCGGAGGGCATCCTGCCATGAATCGCCTCCTCCCATGAATCACGCTCTGCGTCGCGACCTTTGTGGTTTGTCCATGCTAAACGAGGTGCTGAGACTTGAAATACGACCATTGAACCCACGACGCATGGACGAGAAGCAGGGCCTCAACAGGCTCAGCACCGGAACCATCCTCGGTTCCACCATCGCCGTGTCCATCGTTGCGATTTTCCTTGCCATGATCGCTTCGCCGCTGGTCGAGGAGGGAATGCAGAGCAATCCCACCGCTGAGCTTCGCGTACCGGTATGGGAAAGGGCCGGATTGCCGTATGACGTGACCTCAGATTTTGGTAGCGTGCTCGAACTTGGACCATACACGCCATTGGCGACACAGAACGAGTGGAATTCCACCCACGTGTTTGTCGAATACGAGTTGCCCCTGAGCGAAGGGGGAGCAGCAGCAACCGGACCCGTGATTTCCTTGGCGTACTGGCGCCCCGACGTTCCGGAAGGCGTTCAAGTGCCGGTCATTGCGGAATTTGGACCCTATTTCCAAGAGCCAAGTGTCGAAACGCCGACGATTGAAGTGCCTGGGTCCTGGCTTGGCCAAATGGTCGTCGATCAGCTGCTGCCCCACGGCTATGCGTTCGCTCAGGTCTCCGTCACGGGGACTGGGCGCTCAAACCACTGCATGGACCTCATGGGCTTCGCAGAGCAAGAGGGCGTGGATGCGGCCGTCACGTGGCTTGGAGCACAAAATTGGTCCAACGGCGCGGTCGCCATGATCGGCAAGTCGTACGATGGGAGTACGCCATGGCAAGCCGCCATGTACGGCAACGAGGCCCTCAAGACCATCGTGCCCATTTCAGGATTGATTGGCGTCAAGGAACTCATGTGGCGGAACGGCTCTGCAGAAGCACGTGCGCCTATCATGCACAACGGCGTGTACGGTTCATACGGCCTTGATGGCGATGAAGAGGACTACCAGAACATCTGTCCAGACTACCTTATTGGCCCGGGTACTGGCGTTTCTGCTTGGTTTTTCGGCTCCGAAGTGGCCGGCGATTATTGGGCAGAACGGTATTTCTTGGACCGCGTGATTGAGAACTACGAAGGAAGCGTGTACCTGATTCAAGGCATGCACGACTGGAACGTGGATCCACACATGGCCGTGCCAACGATGAACCGGTTGATCGATGCCGGTATCGAAGCGAGGGGTTTGTTTGGACAGTGGGACCACGATTATCCCGATCGGCCCGTGCAACTCGACGATCGCAGTGAGCTCGGTGGATGGGGAGGTGAAGCCTTCCCCCAGATGGTCCGCTACGATTGGATGCAGGACCTCCACGAATGGTTCGATTACTACCTCAAGGACATCGGACCACAACCTGGCCAGTGGATTGAGGTCCAATCCAACCATGGTCAATGGCGCATCGAAGACCGCTATCCCCCTGCTGACACCACAGAGGTTGTGATGCAGCTGGGGGCTGAACTGTCGCTTGAGAGCGGTGGCTTGACGGTGCTGCCGGACACCACAACCGGCCCCACATGGACGTCCGAACCACTGGCCGAGGACATGCAGATTGTCGGCACGCCCCGACTCCACGTCGAGGTCCGCACAGCGACCGTCGGTGGTCAGCTCTATGCCCTGCTCGAATCATGCAACGACGGCACATGCATCCACGTCGGCCATGCCATCATGGACCTCAGGTACCATGCCGGTGGCGACGAGATTCAGACCTGGGCGGCGCCGCTTCAGACCATCACCGCACTGATGGAATTCATGCCGCTCGACGCTGACGTTCAAGCAGGAGACACGTTGAGGTTGACCTTGTCGTCGACAGGGATGGATTACCTCCCTGCATCGACGTCCTCGGTGGTGACCGTACTGGAAGGTGAAGGGAGCACGCTCCAGTTGGACTTGGTCGACTTGGATCAACGACGCTTGTTCGACCCACCGGCATGCCTGCATGAGCGTTGTCTGGCGGTTTGAGGGCATCATTCTTCTTCGGATGATACCGTTTCATCGCCAATCAAACTGACTTCGATCCATTTGCTGGTCGGGGTGTTTGACACGGCCGCGGTGGAGTCCAACGGGACGAGCACGTTGGCCTCAGGAAAGTAGCTGGCCAAGTTTCCCTTGGGGATGGCGTATGGCACCAGCAGCCAGCCGTCGGAACGGCGCTCTTCACCTTTCCAGTGCCCAATCAAATCCACACGGTGGCCGGTCTTCCATCCACGCTCGGCCATTTCTTCCGCGTTCATGAACACGACACGACGGTTGCCCTTGACGCCGCGGTAACGGTCTTCCAAGCCGTAAATCGTGGTGTTGTATTGGTCGTGAGACCGCAAGGTCATCATGATGTGTGTGCCCCCGTGTTGAGGCACCAAGTCCGGCAACGCATGGAGTGTGAACTCGGCGAGACCGCTCGCGGTGTTGAACTTGGCCTTGTCGCGGGGCGGATTCGGCAACTCGAAGCCGTTTGGGGACCGAACGCGTTCGTTGTATGCATCAAAACCCGGAATGGAGGCCTCAATCAAATCACGAATTCCGTCGTAGTTTTGTGCCAGCCCTCGCCAGTCAATGGATTCGTCGTCAAGCGAACGCGCCGCGATTTCAGCGACAATCCAAGGCTCAGAGCGCAGGTCCTTGGATGCGGGATCGAGCCGACCTTGAGACCGGTGTACGATGCCCATGGAATTCTCGACGGTCACAAACTGAGGTGACCCGTCTTGGAGGTCGATTTCGGTGCGCCCGAGGCATGGCAGGATGAGGACGTCGCCGTTGGTGGGTATCATGTGCGAACGGTTCGGTTTCGTGGAGACATGAACCACCAACCCCACCTCGCCGATGGCTGAGGCGGTTCGTTCCGTGTCTGGCGCTGCAGAAACAAGATTTCCACCCATGGCCATGAGCACATCCACGCCCCCTGCTTCCATCGCTCGAATGGCGTGGACGACATCGTATCCATGCGACCGAGGCATGGCCACGCCGGTACCTTCCTGCATCTTGTCCAAGAAAGACTCTGTCGGGGCTTCCCAGATGCCGACGGTTCGGTCGCCCTGGACGTTCGAGTGGCCACGTACAGGACATAGTCCGGCGCCCGGCCGGCCAATGTGGCCACCGAGGAGCAGGAGGTTGACCACTTCTTGAATGACCGCGACACCGTTCCGATGTTGCGTCAAACCCATGGCCCAACAGGCGATGGTCGCTTTGCTCTCGTTCAGCATCTTCGCCGCCGATTCAATCATGGCTTGGTCCAAACCCGTGTCGTCGGTGATACGTTGCCAATCAATGTCCTGCCGCGCTTCCGCCAAGGCATCGAAACCGCTGGTGGACGCGTCGATGAAGGACGTGTCCACAGCGCCGTGCGTGATGGCCAAGTGTTGCAGCGCTTGGAGGAGCGCGGCGTCACCGCCGATTCGGACAGGAAGGTGGAGATCGGCCAGTTGATCGTCAAAGAGGTCCATGCGCATGTAGTCTTGCGGGTGCTTGAAGCGCTCGAGTCCAGCCTCAGGAAGCGGGTTCACGTGGATGATGCGTGCTCCTTTGCGCTTTGCATCTCGGAGGGAAGTCAACATCCTCGGATGGTTGGTGCCTGGGTTCTGACCGATGACCACAATCACATCGGCCTCATCGAAGTCCGACAAGCGAACCGTGCCCTTGCCGATGCCAATGGTGCTTCCGAGGGCTTTCCCGCTGGACTCGTGGCACATGTTCGAGCAGTCGGGGAGGTTGTTGGTCCCGAGACTACGGACCATGAGTTGGTACAGGAAGGCAGCTTCGTTGCTCGTCCGGCCAGAGGTGTAAAACACGGCACGATCAGGGTCGTCAAGACGCTTGAGTCGCTCACCGATCATGCCCAAAGCATCGTCCCACGAGATTGATTCGTAGCGGTCGTGGTCCTTACGGCGGAGCACTGGTTGGGTGAGTCGACCAAGCCCCCCAAGGTCGTAATCGCTCATTTGTGACCAGTCAGCAATCGACTTTGAAGCAAAGCGCTCGGCTGTGAAGCGGGCGGACATGGCTTCCTCTGCGACCGCCTTCGCTCCGTTTTCGCAAAACTCGAATCCAGAGCGGTGTTCAGGATCAGGCCAAGCGCATCCAGGGCAGTCAAAACCCTCCTGTTGGTTGACCGTCCGTAGTGTCTTCCAGGTCCGTCGAACACCCATTCGACGGATGCCGTGTTGCGCGCTTGAGATGACGGCAGGGATGCCTGCTGCTCGCTTTTTCGGTGCGCTGACGTGGAGTGGACGGTGGTCATCCGGTGTTCGACCTGGATGATTCCCCATGGGAGCCCCTCAGCGCCGTTGATTCAAGACTTTGTGGCCGCTGAAGGCCATGGGCCCACGAATTGTGGATGTTCACCTGCCGCGAATCCCATCACAAGGATGCCGTGTTTCCGAGCAAGTTGAGCGGCTTGGCCGGACATCGCCCCAACACAGGCCACTTGTTGAATTCCGGTTCGAACGGCTTTGGCCATGAGGTCCCAACCGCACCGACCGGAAAGGAGCAAAGCAGCGGGGCGCTGCTGGTCATGATCGACCAACCATGCTCCGATGACCTTGTCGACGGCCGTGTGCCGCCCGATGTCCTCACGGAGCACATGATGCCCGTCGTGCGAGACCAACATTGCTGCATGAACCCCGCCCGTCTTCTCGAACATGGGTTGCAGTGCTTTCATCTCGCGCAGGATGGACCTCAGTCGAGCGGAATCAAGTGCTGATTGACCAGCAAAGCGGACGCCGAGTGGGGGTGAGGCCATGGCGTCACCGCAACCACCGCACGACGGTTGAATGAGGCGAGATTCTCGGAGGGGGCCCCACGAAGACGCACCACTCATCCTCAAGGCGTATCCGTCCTCATGATGCTCGACCTCCACCAAAGGGAGTGGTCCCTCTCCGCTCCACCATCCCTCCGACAAAGCGTGCCCAATGGCAAACTCACGGAGATCATGAGGCGTGGCGAGAACGCTGACCTCGTGACCGGCTTCGGTGGTGAGCGCAACATAGGCTTCGTTGGCGAAGTCATCAACGCCGGGGACAAAACCGGAGCCGTCACGTCTCAGAATCGGAAGCCGTTGGGTCGACGTCATGTGGAGGGCTCCCGTTCGATATCAAAAAATTCGAATTGGAGATCAACCAATTCAGATGACGATGTTGCTCCAGCATACGCCTCGAGCGGTTCAGCGTTGAGTTCCAGAAAGCGCCCACCCCATCGCACGCAACCGAGCACCTCCTCCGCCTGTGCGACGTGACCCGCCAACACCAAGGTCGCTGCAATCGCTTCAACGGTCGAGAGTCGCCCTGGTTTACCCCAATTCACAGGATTGGCCGCCAAGAGGAGTGGGAGCATGCGGTGCTTGAGGCGTGTTCGGCGGTCAATCGATGCGACGGACGCATCGATTTGCGCCCAACTGCAATCAAGCGCAACGAGCGACCCAGTGTCGAAGAGATGGTGGTCTTCTGGCCCGAAGACTTTGCCACAAAGCGGATCGAGAAGAATCCCTCGACGTGGTACGCGCTTGAGGTCTTTGTGAAGAATGAGGTCGCCCCGTTTCGAAGAACGCACGGCGGTGTTCTTCTTGGGGTCGTCCTGCGCCAGCCAAATCGCGTGAACGGAGACGGCGGTCAAGGATCATCGCGCTCCGTTGAGGTAATCACCAAGGGTGAAGCCGCCGCCACTTCCACCGCCAATTTGGCGATGTTCTTCCGGCGTATACTCCTCCATGAGGGTCACGGAAAGCACGCGCTCAAATTTTGAAATCACAGCGTCGGTCGGCCGTCGGCCGGACTCGCTTGATTTGATGACATTGACTTTCTCGGCCATTTTCCGAGCAAGTTCTTCCTGACTCCAGCCCTTGCCAGATCGCGCTTTCCTGATGCGCTGGCCGAAATCATCCGCCAAGACGCGTTCGGAGCGCCGCATCAAGCCGGCCTTCTTTTGTTGACGTGGGGCGGGCGTTCTTCTCGCCGCTTGGGCCAAGCCGGGAGCAACATTGCGATCCCCTGCACCAAGACGCTCAGCGCAGCGGTGGCACGCAGAGACGTTCGCCCTACCCATCGGGACGGTGCGTGTCCCGACGTTCATGGCACCGCAAACTTCGCACTCACCCATAATTGGACCATGGGCAGGGAGCCCTTACGGCTTCCGGCTCAACATTTCGATTTTTTATACCGTGGAGCGAGTCCATGCTCATGTCCGAAGTGGATGCCAGCCCACGGACGGACGTCGGGAAGACCGACGACCTCGTGGAAATGGAGCGCAACATCCGACGGCTTCAGGAGCAAGCCAAGGACCTGAATCAAGCACGGCACGCCTTGGAGGGCGACGTGCGAGCCTTGCGCAAGAAAGCGACGAGGCTTGAGGATGAAATCGCCCACCTCAAGAGTCCACCCATGATCATTGGTACCCTCCAAGACATGCTTGGCCCTCGCACGGCCATCGTCAAATCTTCAAACGGCACCGTCTTCCAAGTGGCGGTCAACGAGCGGCTTGATGCGGACAAACTTCGGCCTGGTGCTCGCGTTGCGATGAACCAAGACAGCTTGGCCATCATTGAGTTGCTCCACGACGCGTGGGACCCGATGGTGAGCGGCGCGGAGATGATCGAAGCACCAAACGTCTCGTATGGCGACGTGGCCGGACTGGAGGAGGAGATCACGCTCGTCAAAGAGGCCGTCGAATTGCCGCTTCGAAATCCTGCCCTGTTCACCAAAGTTGGCGTGACGCCACCCAAAGGCGTTCTTCTGGTTGGGCCACCCGGTTGCGGCAAGACGCTGTTGGCCAAGGCAGTCGCCAATTCCACAGAAGCCACCTTCATCCGCATGGTGGGCAGCGAACTTGCTCAGAAGTACATCGGCGAGGGTGGCCGCTTGGTGAGGGAGCTGTTCGCGTTGGCGAAGGAGAAGGCACCTAGCATCATTTTCCTCGATGAAATTGACGCCATCGGCGCCAAGCGACTTGACGGCTCCACCAGCGGTGACCGCGAAGTCCAGAGGACCCTCATGCAATTGCTGGCCGAACTCGACGGTTTCGACCAATTGGACGACGTGAAAATCATCGCCGCAACCAATCGACCGGACATCCTTGACGATGCCCTGCTCCGTCCAGGTCGTTTCGATCGCGTCATCGAAATCGGCCTCCCCAAGGACGAAGGCCGCAAAGCCATCCTGGATTTGCATCTCTCCTCGATGTCCACCCGTCGCGTGGATGTTGGCGCGATGGTCGGGCCGACCAAGGGGTTCTCCGGCGCAGAATTGGCCGCCACATGTGTTGAAGCCGGCATGATTGCCATCCGCGATGGACGCACACAAGTTCGACAATCCGATCTGAAGGATGCGGTCGCTAAAATCGCCGAAAAGCGCGCCCACGCCGGAACGCGGAAAGATCCGACACATCTGTACGCCTGAGACGCCCAACGTTCAAGGACGGCTGATGAGGACCGCGCGGACATGAATGCCGTTGTCGAGTGTGTCCCGAACATCTCCGAAGGCCGGAACCTGGAGCTCATCCATACGGTCGTCGATGCTGCTCGCGTCGATGGTTGCTCGGTGTTGAGCGTCGAGCCCGATGCCGATTACAACAGGACAGTCATCACGCTGGCGGGAGATCCTGAGGCCGTTGCAGAAGCAGCGACCTTGTTGAGCGTTGAAGCGATTCGGCGCATCGACATGCGGGAGCACGCCGGAGAACATCCACGTCTCGGCGTGGTTGACGTGTGCCCGTTTATTCCGATTCAGGGGATTGACATGGAGGCATGTGCCGACCTCGCGACCAACGTCGCACAAACCGTGGCAGAGAAGACGGGCGCCCCGACGTTCCTCTATGGAGCCAGCGCTTCGCATCCTGCCCGAACGAAACTTTCCAGTTTGAGGAAAGGCGAGTATGAGGGCCTTCAAGAAAGGATGAGGCACGACGGAGCAACGTCCCACACAGACACCAGGTGGCCAGACTTTGGGCCGACATCATGGAACGACATCGCGGCAAAAAGCGGTGGCTGCACCTACGGGGCGCGCCCAGTCTTGATCGCGTACAACGTCAACGTCCCTGAAGTCAACGCGAATGTTGCCAAAATGATTGGCACCGTCATCCGAGGGAGTGGGCGCATTGTCGCTCGACACGATGATGCGAAATTGCGTGTACCGGGCATGCTCGAAAGCGTTCAAGGCATGGGCGTCACGCTCGAAAAACACAACATGTCACAAGTCAGCATGAACCTCACAGACGCAGCGTCATGTGGACTCCTGCACGCTTTTGAGACCGTGAAGAGTCTCGCAGCGGATCATGGACTAAACGTCACGGGAAGCGAGTTGGTGGGGTTGGTGCCGCTCGAAACCATGCTCGAAGCCGGCCGCTGGTATGCACCAGAAGCGGCAACGGATGAAGCGCTGGTTGAAGCGGCCATCATTGGTCTTGGGCTGGACGCATTCGCGCCCTTCGAGCCAAAGAGCAGGATCATTGAATGGGCGCTGAAGGAGGCCATGTCATGACCTGGGCGAACACCACACTCACCGATTTTGAAGCGGCCGTGAAGTCATCAGATCCCACACCGGGCGGAGGTACGGTTGCCGCAGTTGCTCTTGGTCAAGCCGCGGCGCTCCTCTCAATGGTGGCTGATTTGACGCTCTCCTCGGATCGATGGTCGGACGCCCACCAAGCCGCGCATGATGCGAAGGCCGCCGCCGCCGCCGTCATGCCCCGCGCATCTCACCTTGCCGATGCCGACGCGCACGCTTTCGATGCGGTGGTTGAGGCGTTCAAACTCCCAAAATCCACGGAGGAAGAAAAAGAGGCCCGGAGGCACGAAATCCGTGCCGCAACGCTAGGAGCTGCCGAGGTGCCGTTCGAAACCGCAGAGCAAGCATGTGGATTGTTGCCCCACGTGCTCGCGATGGCTGAACGTGGAAACAGCAACGCAGCGAGCGATGCGGGGGTGGCTTCTCTCATGGCCACAGCTGCCGCCAAAGGGGCCGTGTTCAACGTTCTCATCAACCTCAATGCCCTACCTGAAAGCATGGGTGGTTCGATGCGTGCTGCGCTTCCTAAGATGGAGGAAGACATTCGAAACCTTGGACGAGCATGCATGGACGCGGTCCGCTCGCGGCTGTGATTATCGCACGCGAGATCCGTTGCTGATCGCGTCGCTCACGGTGAGAAGACGCACACACCCGTCCTCATCGTCGGCGGCCAACATCATGCCTTCGCTCATCACGCCGCGAAGCTTTCGCGGAGCCAGATTGGCGACAACAACGACTTGGAGGCCCATCAAATCCTCCGCCGAATAGATGTCACGAAGGCCAGCGCAAATGGTTCGACCCTCCGCAGTACCGTCGTCCAATTGAACCACCCAAAGGCGGTCGGCGTTTGGATGCTCTTCAACAGAGGTCACCGTGGCTATCCGCATGTCAACGGCCACGAATTGATCGAAGTCGATCGTGCTGATTCCTTCTCGTTCCATGTCTTTCGTCTCCTTTTTCTTGTTCCGTCGACTTCCTTTGACGCCACCCACTGACGGCTCGGTGGTCTTTGGTGCTGATTCGGCCACGTTTCCTTCGCGTTCAAGGATGGCCTCGAGGTCCAGGCGCGCAAAGAGCGGTGCGGGTTGATCGGTTGAGGCCGAGATCGTCGGCATCATGTTGACCGCTTCATCCCATGACACCTCACTGACGTCACCAGAATGCCCTTGCATGGCCCACAGACGCTGTGCGGCTCCGGGCAGGAAGGGTTGAATGGTGATGGCGATGCCTTTCAGCATCCGCGCAGCCAAAGCAAGGCCCGCGAAGGATTGAACCCTGACCGATTCATCCGCGTCCGGTTTCAGGGCAACCCAAGGCGCAGCCCGTTGGACCACGCCGTTGCCTTGTTGAGCGATGTTCATGACGCCGCGCAAGGCTTCTTTGAAGCGATGGCGTTCGAGCGATTCCCCGACGGCGTCGTGTTGAGCATGCCATGATTTGACGTCCTCCAACCATGCCTCTGGCCGATCCCAATCCGCCAGTTCGCCAAGGCCAGCTTGGCGCAACTTCACAGTGAGGGTCAACACGCGGTGGGCAAAATTGCCGAATGCGGCAATCAGTTCCGAGTTGATTTTCTCGACAAAGTCTTCCCAAGTGAAATCAGTGTCGTGATTCTCGGGCATGTTGATGGACAGGTAATATCGAAGCGTGTCAGGGTCGTGATGCTCGAGGAAGGACGGAAGCCACACTGCATGCTTCCTTGATTTGGAAAATTGGCCACCGCTCAGCATCAAGTACTCCATCGCTGGGACATCGTGCGGGAGCGCGAGGTCCCCCGGTTGAGGCAACGCTGGGTCGTCCACGCCACGCTTGGTCATGTTCAACCCAAGCAATATGGCAGGCCAGATGACCGTATGGAACGGGATGTTGTCCTTGCCCAAGAAGTACAGATGCCTTGGACTGTTTCCGTGCTCATCGACGCACCACCACGATCTCCAGGCCTCTTCGCCGAGCTGATGTTCGTTGGCATGCCGTTCTGCCCAAATCTGTGCGCACGTCAGATATCCTTGAACGGCTTCAAACCAAACGTAGACGCACTTGCCGTCCCAGTCTTCGTCCGCAAAGGGAACAGGAATCCCCCACTCAAGGTCACGCGTCACGGCACGTGGGCGCAAGCCCATGTCCAACCACTGCTTCGTCATGGCACGAACGTTGGATTTCCACTGTTTGGAGGAATTGGAGGCGAAGGATTCCAAGGCACCTTGGAAGGCATCAAGCCGGTAGAACAGATGTTCGGTTTCCCTGACCTCAATCTGGCGTTCAGGGTTCATCTTGGAGCGAGGGTTGGTCAACTCGACGGATTCGTAGGTTGCCCCACACGTGTCGCATTGGTCTCCGCGGGCATCGTCTGCGCCACACGATGGACAGGTGCCCTCAACGTAACGGTCGGGCAGGAAACGTCCACCGTCTTCGTGAACCTCGAAGAACTGAGGCGTCGAACGCCGCTCAAACAATCCTGCTTCATCCAAACGCAAGACGTTGGCTTGAACACGATCAGCATGGGCGGGGTCGCTGGTCCGGTTGAAGAGGGCTCCTCCAAATTCCACGCCCCGGCGGTCGACGTGCTCAAACCACGCGCACCCCAGATCTGAAAGCGCCTGCGTGTTGATGGCATGAAATCGGTTCACCACGTCCTGCGGAGAAATTCCTTCCCGCTCTGCGCTGACCGTGATGGGGGTTCCATGCTCATCCGAGCCAGACACCATCAGCACTTTCCGGCCCTTGGCGCGTTCATACCTGAATTGAATGTCGGGTGGAAGATAGCACCCCGCCACGTGACCAAGATGGAGCGGCCCATTGGCATAGGGCCACGCCACGCAGATCAACACGTGCTCGGTGGCGTCCATCGGTCCGCGGCTCATGCCCACATCACTTAGGCCTTCTTGACGCAAGCACGCTCCGTCATGTTGATGAGCATTGAACCTCTGCAAGGAACGTCTCTGACAGGGGCTCTCCACATCATGGTGCTCGAAGCGCTCGCGGCGGCCGGACCCGCCATCAACGCCACAGGGACAGGAGACGTCCGCCTGCTGACCTTCTATGTCGTCATCGCTTTGGGAATCTCCTTCCTTTGTTCGATCCTCGAAGCGGTCGTCCTCTCCGTCACGCAAACATGGGTGGCCGTGGAGAAAAACAATGGAAGCAAGACCGGAGAATTGTGGGCGGCCCTCAAGGAAGACGACGCTGTAGGCCCACTGACCGCCATTCTCACGCTGAACACCATCTCTCACACCATGGGCGCTGCAGGCGTGGGATCCCAGGTCCAGCTCATCTACGGCGACGGCGCCCTGACGCTGGCCTCCATCTTGCTGACGTTGGCCATGCTGTTGCTTTCCGAAATTGTTCCCAAGACGATCGGAGCAGCGTATTGGAAACAATTGGCCCGACCATGCGGGTCCCTGTTGCGGATTGTGGTGTGGTCCATGACCGTCCTCATCGTGCCAATCCAGATCCTCAAGCGCATTCTGCCGAAGGGGGAATTGAACCTCGTCTCACGTGATGATGTCGCGGCATTGGCAGATTTGGGTGAGGAACGTGGCGTGCTCAACGAAGACGAGGAAGCCATCATCCACAACCTGTTGCGTCTCCGTGATATCATGGTGAAGGACGTCATGACGCCACGGACCGTGATGCAAACCGTCAACGCCGACGCAACGGTCTTGGAAGTGACCGAATCCATGCCGGTGCTTCGCTTTTCACGCATGCCTGTCCTCGGAGAGGGCACGGACGATGTGCTCGGTCTCGTGCTCCGTGCTCGCATATTGCGTGCGTCCTCCAACGACGAACACGGCGCGACGATGAACGATTTGATGCAACCCATCACCCGTATTCGACTGGAGCAAAGCGTCGAGGAGGCCTTGGACCACTTCCTCGAATCGAAGCAACATTTCGCCTTGGTGACCAATGAATTCGGCGGAACCGAGGGTGCCGTCACACTGGAGGACGTCTTTGAGACCTTGATTGGTGAGGAAATCGTGGACGAACTGGATGAAGTGGAAGACATGCGAGAGTATGCACGTGAACAGGCAGCCCTCAGCAGTGAGGAATGAAGGCCTTTGATTCGAGCCACGCCATCATCGCAGCATCTCGTTCATGATGAAGCGAAGTTCCACTGTGCCGCAAGGTGGTCGAGCTCCAGACGTCAAGAAGGTCGTCAGGCATGCACGACCGGAGCATGTCGAGATGAACTGGGCCCAATCGGAGGTCAGGATCGGCCTGCATCACGAAGGTTGGAACCTCTGGTTTCCCCCAGCGGGGGACGTCCACATCGGCCATGTCGCTGATTGAAACACCCGGGTGCATGGTGTTCCATTCATCCATCAACCGTCGTGTCAATCGAGAGCGAAAACCTGGCAGCCAACGTGGCCAACGAAGGTCCGAAAAAATTTCATCGAAAATGGGTGAATAGCACGTCATCGGTGATTCGAGCAGTAAGGCTTCGACCCTGTCGCCATGTCGGCCGTGCAACAACCGCAGGGCAACGTATGCCCCGAGGGAGTGACCGTGCAACAAGAGCTTGGTTGTGGTCATTCCTAAATCGCCGCCAAAAAGACCGTCGAGCAGATCCTCAAGACACTCAAGGACGCAATGTGCTGTCCACGGGCCGTTGTACGTCGACGAGCCATGGCCCAACGATTCGAGGAGAACCACGTGAAATCCCGCATCAGCAAGAGCTTGCGTGCGGTTACGGGCATGCGCGACACCCGACGTCCAACCGTGGACTGCAACGAGCGTTGGTGCAGGTTGTTCACGCAAGTTCACGTGAAACCTGTACGGTGCACGCGGCCCCTCGCGAACGGTTGATGGCCAATTCGGATCGTCGAGCGGGGCCGTTGATTTGGGTGGGCCTTGGAGGAGGCGCCTGGTCAAGGCCTTGGCCAACATCCGTCATGCAGCGTCTTCGTCAGCGGCATCAGCGTCAGAAGCAGGCGCCTCGGTTGCTGCCGCAGCCTCAGCGGCTTCGGCGGCCTTCGCGGCGCGCTTCTCTGCGGCCTTTTGCTCACGGTCGGCTTGCCGTTGTGCGAAGCGGTCGCCCCAGTCGCCCATGCTTTCGAGGCGGAGGGCCCAGCCCGTGTTGCCTTCGCTCGCGGTTGGAACGTGCTTGACCAGGTAAGCGGAGAAGGCGCGGTCAAACATGCCCTGATTCAGTTCGCTGGCGCGCTTAAACTGGCGGTCGATGATCATCAACGACATCATGAGCACGCCAACGCCGAACCAAATGATGCCGTTTGTGTCGCCGCCGTTGCCGAGTTCGCTCATGTTGAACATCACCAATGTCCCGCCAATCAAAAACAGGAAGCCAATCATGCTGTTGAGCACGGCGTGGATCTTGATTGGTGGGTTTCCTGATGCGCTGATGAACTTGGTTCGGGACACGAACTGTCCAACGTTGCGGCCAAACCTGACTGGAATGATGAACACGTTCAGGGCGTAGAGTGCCATCGCGCCAAGGATTGAAGCAGAATTCGCCACGGTTGAATTGACGAAAATCACGACGAAAGCTGCACCAATCAACATGCCGTAGTTGATGATGAAATTCGCCAACGAACCGGTGAACCGAGCGGTACCTGATGCAATCTCAAATTCGCTTGGAAGGCCCTTCGGTCGTGCCTTGGGCTTCTTCGCTTTCTTGGCTTTGGCCGCCTTGGCCGGCTGTGCGACCGGTTGAGCCGCAACGGCTGCGACGGGCACGGCCGCAGGAGCGGCTGCTGGTGCAGCCACGGGCACGGCTGCGGGGGCGGTTGGAGTCGTCGAGTTGGCCTTGTCAAGCAGTCCCATGGTGATCACGCTCAGCTGTATGTTGCGCCAATGCGGCTGTAAAGTGCAAAGTTTGGACTGGCCACGAAGGCCGAAATCGCCGATTCTGGCATGTCGCCCAGCAAGGCGTCAACCATGCTGAAGAATGCCACCCTGTCCTCATGTGAAGCGGCGGCCGGGTTTGTTCCGACACGCTGGTACAGTGAAAACTCAGGGCTTGCCAAGAAAGCGGCGACCGCTGCCTCAGGCAGGTCAGTTCCAAGAAGATGGTCGACCACGGCGACGAAGGATGGGAATTCGTCGGCCACCGGTTGGGCGACGGCTGCTGCCTCGACAGGCACAGCTGCGGCCACTGGCGCTGCTGCTGGAGCGCCCCGCAGAGCCCGGCGCTCTTCCATCAGGGCCCGGAGTTCGGGCCGCAGGGCTTCCAGGGTAGCGGCATCGTCGGATGCCTTGGCCGCTTCGTACTGGGGCTTGAGTTCGCGGAGACGGTTTTCGACCTGCGTCAAGCGGTCCATGGGTTGATCGGGTTCCACAGTTTCTGCATCAAGGAGTTCAACCGTGGGCGCATCCCTGACTTCTGCAATCCGGTCGTCGTGCATTTGCTTCCTGAGCACGATGATTTCACGGTCCAGTTCATGCCCGAAACGATCGGCGTATCGGTCGAGCAGCGAACCTGCTTCTTTGTTCGTGAGACGATCGATGTGGCCGTACACCTGCTGAAGCGGTTTTTCCGTTCGCTTGGCCCACATTTCCGAGTAGGCATCAGCATCAGAGGGAACGGGCTGAGGTGCTTCTGCGGGCGCAGGAAGATCCGGTAGCGGTGCCGCTGGAGGAAGCTCTGGCAGCGGAGCCAAGTCCGGCAATGGCGCAGGAGGAGGGGCCTCAAGTGCCGGAAGAGGAGCCAAATCTGGAAGGGGTGGAGCAGCAGGAGCCTCGGCTGCAGCGGCCTTGCGTCGACGACGACCCATGGTGAACCCCGACCCTTCGTCGCACTGTGCCCCTTCAAGGTTCCTCACGCCGGGGTCGCGTTCGGGTCAACCTTCACGCTACCTTTCGCGCCCAGC
Organism: Methanobacteriota archaeon; assembly: GCA_002722135.1. GTDB lineage: Archaea > Thermoplasmatota > Poseidoniia > Poseidoniales > Poseidoniaceae > MGIIa-L3. Next base: position 93,077 of record PBKJ01000027.1, read on the forward strand.
CCTTGAGGGAAAGGAAGACTTCCTCTGCCTCAGAAACCTCAACGACCTCACCGCTTGAAGCCTCGATTCTCCTCCCGTGGAGTCCAAAAACGGCATCGTCAACCGTCATCTCCATTCTACGGTCCACGTCACGACCGAACACCACGGCTTCGCTCAGAGCATCGTACGCGCCCGGTTGCTCGGGATTCAGCCTGGAGAGCGGAAGGGTCGACACACGCATGCCACACTTGCCGTGAAGGCTGGTCGGCCATCGGATTTGCCGTCGGGTGTCGATGGTGACCACCTCGTCGGTTTCGCCTGCAGCGCCAAGCACGATCGAAGCATCGGTGGCCACCAGGTCGGCGAAGAGAATCTTGGGTCCATCCTTGAGGACGTTGAAATTCCCTTCAAGCAAACGTTCTGCCCGTCGTGGATCCGAGAGCGTTTCAGCCAACTTCCGTATGGCTGCAACGGAATGTGGGCCTGAGGTGCGGCCTTCGTGTGCTCGCCGTCTTTGGACCCCATCGTGGAGGCGCGCAATGTCGTCTTTCGTGGTTTTACCGCTGATGATGCCCTGCAATGTTTCGACGGTGGTGGCGACGCCGTCCCGCACACGACGGCTCCATCCTCGGGCGTCGGTGTCACGGTACATCCCAAACCGTCCAGCGACGTCAACGCCTTCTCCTCGGATGTGCGCCACGAGTTCCCGGCGTGCATCCGAGTCAAGGTGGACGAGGGTTGGGTCCCTGTAGTGCAAGTGAAAGCCACGGTGCCCAGAGAAGGTGACGTGGAGGTGGTCCTCTTTGAATCCAAATTCAGGTTCCAAAAAGTCAGACCATAGGGTCCATGCTTGTTCTTGAATCAGCTCGAGCATCCCCGGGAAGTCCCGGTCTGATACCCCCGGGAGGTGGTCGCCGTCAAGGTCGAAAATCAGGTCGGCCCCAAGCCATTGTTTGTCGGCCATCTTCGCCTCAAACGGCCGTTTCCAATATGCGGTTGAATAGAAACAGGAGTGCGTTGGGCGTTGAAGCAGAAACGAGCGAACGTCCTCCATCTTCGAGAACGATTGATGCCGAAGTGGGGCACCTTCGCCAAATGGGATGAACATCCATTCCCTTCTTGACAAGCGGGGCGGTTGCCAAAGCTCAGCGCTACGGTAGTAGCTGCTGAAACGATGCGCAACGCGCGCCCAGCCGTCCATCGTACATCAGGCGGTGACGACACCGCTTGAACCCATGCCTCAGCGGGCGTAGAAGCGCTCAACGGTTTCGCCGACCACCGTTGAGGTGTCGGCACCGGTTGCTTCGACGTAGCACGGCCAGCAGACGTAGTTGTTGTTGAGCACCATCGCAGCACCGAAGGTCATGCGCTTGTTGCACATGCTGCATCGAGGACCAATTTCGCCGTTCGGGGCCTGCGCCAAGCGGACGTGATCGTGGGGCATGTTGGGTCCTCCATGTGCTGCTGAGTGACGCGGGTTTTGAGGCTTCGCTCAAGGTTTCTCCCATTCGGCCCGTTCGCACCAATCGAGCAAATCGAGCGCAACTTCGCAAGATTCCGAAATCTCGGGCGCTGGGTGTTCGAGAAACCGCTGCAAAACGGAACGAGAGCGTGCATCGCCGATGGCGCCCATGGCTTCTGCCGCTTCATGGCGGACCATGACGTGCTCATCCTCGTCCGCCAGACGCTCCCAGAGCGTAGGGAGAGCACGCGGGTTTTGCATCTGTCCAAGCACGTAAGCCAACTCGTGACGCAACAGGGCGCTGGTGGAAGAAAAGGCGGCGCAGAGCGCATCAACTGCTTGGTCAGAGCCGTCGTTCCGCAACGCAAACACGGCCCGCATGCGTTGGAACATTCGCGCATCTTCGTCCTGAAGGACAACCTGGTGATCCCCGTTGGTCGCAGGCGGCGCGGGGTCAACCGAACCGAAATCACTGACCTGAGGCGTGGCGTTGGTCACCTTCACTCCTCCACGGCACCGATGAAGGACATCGCTTCGACATCGAATCCAGAATCGACCATACCCGCTTCAATCCCTTCGCTGAGGAACCTGCGAATCGATGCCCGGCCTTCGGGCTTGTAGTCGATGGTGCGGTCGTTCACGTACATGCCGACGAAGGCTTCGTTCGTGTCATCGTCGATGCCTCGCCCCCATGCCTTCGCGAACTCAAGCGCCGCCTCTGGAGCGCGGATGGCGTGTTCAATGGACATCTTGGTGTATCGGGTGATGTCTTCCATCACCTGCTGACCAAGGTCACGCCGGACCACGTTGCCACCGAGCGGCATCGGCCAGCCGCCCGTGCGCTCATTCCACCACACGCCCAGGTCGATGATGACGTTGAGTTCGTGGTCCTTGTAGGTCAGCTGTCCCTCATGGATGATGAGACCAGAGACGTAGCGACCTTCGATCACACCGGGCATGATTTCGTCAAAAGGCACGACTTCGATGGGAACGTCTCCCCACGCCAATCGAAGACCGAGGTAAGCGCTCGTCTTGAGACCAGGGACGGCGATGGGCGATGCACGTGCTTCTTCCTCCGTCACGCCCGGTTTTGCGATAATCATCGGGCCGTAGCCCTCGCCCATGGAGGCTCCACAATTCATGAGGGCATAGCGGTCAGCGATGTCGGGAAACGCATGAATGGACACCGCGGAGACCTCGAGCTCGCTGTTCATGGCCCGGTGGTTCAGGGTCTCGATGTCTTGGAGTTCGTGCACAAACACATACCCAGGGGTTGGGAAAGCGCCGGTGGTCAGGGCATGGAACATGAACGCGTCATCGGGGTCGGGAGAGTGCCCGATGCGAACAATCTTCTCGCCGGCATCGTTTGTTGGCAGGTCTGCGGTCATGGGCATGGCTCCGACCCGCCCTTCAAGAAGCCACCTCTCACGCCAACGGCGCGACGGTCTCCCACGCCCAGCGAGGCCGGGCCGTGAGGCCACATGCGCGTTCAAGGAAAGCGTGCAGACCGTGGTGATCTTCTGGAGCGAGGCGATTGAAGACTTCTCCGAAGTAGCGGTCGAGTCGATCCATGGGGAGCCCCGTGTGTTCGTGGGCCCGCTGCAGCACGGCCGATCGAGCCGAGGCAACGGTTTCGAAGTCAACAAGGCGGTCCAACAGGGCTTCATGGGCTTCGCGGACGAGTTCTGGTGGCGTATCGGCCCGCGCGACGAAGACGCCGAAGACCATGGGGTGACCCGTGCGCTCCACCCATGCTTGGCTCAGGTCCATTTGAACGAGTTCAGGATGCAAGGCCGCGCCGTCAAGGGCGCGGTCCCCGATGACCAAAGCACCGTCAGCCACCTCGAGCATCCCGTCGAGATCAGGCCCCATGTGGGTGTAGGTCACGTCGAGTTCGTGCTCGGCGACCAACCAGCGCAAAAGCGCAACAGACGAAGCAGAATCCGTGGGTACCGCAATGGATTGCATGGTCTCCAGAGGTCCGTCACCAAACAAAATGACGCTGCCGACCTCGCCTGCTGAACTGATGCCGACATCAGGGACCAACACCAACTCATCGTGGTGCTTTGCATAGTCTGCCGCAGGAATGGGAGCAAGCACGCAGTCCCTGCGAAGCACGTGCCCGGTCAACCATGACGGTGGTGCGGCAAGAACGGACCACGAGGGGTCCAGTCCTGTGAAGAGCGGGTCACAATTGATGAAGGCCACTCGACCGATGGTTCGCGTCCACGTCGTCATCGAATCACCTCATTCACTGGCCATCTTCAGACCGCGACGCTTCGGCAACGGAGGAGCCACATATCGCGTGAAGGACGTGTAGTCTGAATTTCGCTCCCAAGCCTCGGCCCCTGCGTCGTTGATGAGACGGGCCATTTGGCGACGATCAGCGTCCAACGGGGCGGTGGAACCGGCGAGGTGCATGATGGATTCTTTGTGCACGGTCCCGTCAATGTCGTCTGCGCCGAACCGGAGCGCGAGTTCACCAAGGCCGTCGCCGACGTTCATACGGTAGGCCTTGATGTGCGGAATGCTGTCGAGCATCAGGCGCGACACGGCGATCGTCCGCAGGACCTCAGCACCCGTTGCAAGTTGTGCCTCTGGCAAGCGGGTGTCGTCAGGCAGGAAGGGGTAGGGCACGAAGCACTGGAAGCCTCCGGTTTGGTCGGCCACGTCCCGAAGGCGAAGCATGTGGACCACACGTTGCTCGAGGCTCTCGACCGTTCCGAACAGCATTGTGCAGTTGCTCACATGGCCGAGTTCGTGCACTGTGGTGTGGATGTCAAGGTACTCCTGACTGCTTTCCTTGCCGTTGCAAATGATCGCTCGGACCTCATCGTCGAGGATTTCTGCTCCGCCGCCAGGGAGTTGGTCCAAACCTGCATCGAACAGGCGCTGGAGCGTGTCCTTGACCGAGAGGTTCGATTGCTGGGCCAAGTGCTTGACCTCAACGGCCGTGAGGGCCTTGATCGAGACATGCGGGTAGGCCGATTTGGCGGCGGAAAACATCGCTTCGTACGTGCTCACGTCCCAATCGGGGTGCAAGCCGCCAACAGAGTGGACCTCCGTCACGTGGTCTGCATATCGCCCGAGGTCTTCCACGTATGCTTCTGTGCTGAAGGCGTACGCGTCATCCTGCCGCTTTGAACGACGAAACGCGCAAAACCTGCACGCCAGGGCACACACATTTGTGGGGTTGATGTGGACGTTGTGGTTGAAGAAGGCCCTGTTGCCAAAGCGGGCCTCTTTGGCCAAGTGAGCCAAGCGGCCGAGCTCTGCAAGGTCAGGGTGATGGTAGAGGAGAAGGCCGTCTTCGAGGTTGAGTCTCCCACCAGACGACAGGCGCTCAACAACCGAGGCAAGGCCATCGCTCCACGTGGTTTGAGCGAGTGCATCCTGGAAGCGCTGGGTCCAATCGGGATCTGCGCCGGCGGAACGATGCTCCGCACGGACGGCCGCCATGCGAATTTCTCCGGCTCGGAACCTTTCAAGGTGGTGTTCACGCCACGTCGGCCCTCGTCAAGGCCAATCGAATGATCTTCCTGAATTCATCCATCACCAAGACCGTCGAAGCCACCAACACGACCACGAGCCAATCGCCTGATTCAAGGGTCGTGGTCTTGAGCAAATCGCCCACGACAACATCGCCAAACGGCAATCCAAGGTCTGCGCCCTGGACGAAGAACAAGAGCAGGCCCATGGAAATCATCACGGCGATGTTGATGGCACGGTTGGAGAAGATGCCGATGTCGAACACGACCGATCGATTGCCTGACCGGCAATTGACGACGTTAAACAGCTGATAGACGATGAACACAGAGAACGCCATGGTTCGGGATTGGCGCAATTCTTGATCCCAAGCGTCGTAGAGCGGCCCTTCGCCGGCCTCTTCCTGTTCAAGGCATGTGGCCACATCAAAGTCTGCGCCCATGCCTTGGCATGGTCCTGTAATGACTTCACCACCAGCCAATCCAAAGACGATCATGGTTCCCGTGACCATCACGGCACCGAGGAACAAGATGAGGGAAATGTCCTGAACGTTTGGAAGCGGCTCTCCGACCGGACGAGGAGGCTTGTCCATGACCTCGCCGTGTTTCTTTTCCATGCCCAGGGCCACCGCAGGTGGGCCGTCCATCAGGATGTTGATGACCAAGATTTGCGTCGCCGTGAGGGGGATCTCCCAACCTAGGATCAGGGTGCTGACAAAGAGGAGCAGCACCGCCGCGACGTTGGTTGAAATTTGATAGCGCACGAAATTTCTGATGTTGGAGTAAATCTTCCTTCCTTCCTCCACCGCTTCGACGATGTTGGCGAAGTTGTCGTCCTGCAGGATCATGTCCGAGGCGTCCTTGGCCACGTCCGTGCCGGCAATGCCCATGGCCACACCGATGTTGGCTTGGGCAAGCGCGGGTGCATCGTTGACGCCATCGCCGGTCATCGCGACCACGTGACCCTTCTCCTGGAGCGCAGTCACGATGCGCATTTTGTCCATCGGGGTGACGCGGGAGTAAATGCTCGCCCCTTCGACGCGGTGGCGCAGTTCTTCCTCGTCCATGTCTCGGAGTTCACGGCCGCCGATGCTGGCGCCGTCGTCGCAACCGAGATCGCTGGCGATGGCTTCGGCGGTGGCTTGCTGATCACCGGTGATCATCTTCACATCAATGCCTGCACGGTGGCAGCGCGCAATGGCATCCGCGACCTCTGCGCGGGGCGGGTCGATGATGCCCACTGAACCAAGGAGCACCAAGTCATGCTCCAGAGATAGCTCGGGATCCAACGCCTCATCATCCGACAACTTCCTCGCGGCGAAGGTGATGACGCGCATGGCCCGGTCCGCCAAGGCGCCAACGCGGTCACGGTAGCCGAGGGCTTCCTCTTCCCCAAAGGCGACCGAATCGTTGCCGTCGAAGCGATGACTGCACAACCGGAGCACGGAGGAGGTTGCACCCTTGACGAAAAGCCAGCGCTCGCCTTCGTATTCATGAACGGTGGACATGCGCTTGCGGACGCTGTCGAAGACCTGCTCATGCAGGCGTGGGTGAAGCGAGGCGAACTTGGTCACGTCGCCGTTCAACTTCCAACCTGCAACAGCGCAGGCCGCGTCGGTGGGGTCACCGATGGCTGACCACACGCCATCTGATTCCTGCACGACAGCATTGTGGGACAGCGAGAGGCCCGCGGCGAGCAACCTGAACGGTTTCTCTCGTTGGAGGGAAGCCATCGCTTCCTCTCCGAGGGTTTCACCGTTTGACTCAAGCGAGCCTGTGGGTTTGTACCCCTCACCGCCGACGTCATACGTCGCGTCGTAGGTGGCCAAGGCCTTCACGGTCATCTGATTCGTGGTCAACGTCCCTGTTTTGTCCGAACAAATGACCGTGGTTGAACCAAGGGTTTCGACGGCTTTCATTTGACGGATGATGGCGCGGTGGCGGGCCATGTTTCGCATACCAAGCGAGAGCGTGATGATGAGAATGATGGGCAGCCCTTCAGGAACAATGGCCACGAAGATGGCAATCGCCACAATGAATTGGTCGACCACGACCGAGAACAGGTCGCTCTGTCCGTCGATGATCGCCTTACCGAGTTCGACACCGACGATGACGACAGCCACCAGCAGCGCGATGAAACCAAGGAATTGACCAAGGGATTCCAGCTTCAATTCGAGCGGCGTCTTCGGAGGCTCTGCCTCCTGAATGTCGGAGGCGATGTGACCCAGTTGGGTGTCCATACCGATGGCCACCACCATCCCATGACCGCGCCCGGTGGACACCGTGGTGCCCATGTAGGCCATGTTGTCGCGTTCGGCGAGCAGCAAATCTTCTGCGAGCGCATCTGCGGTCTTCTTCCGTGGGATGGATTCGCCCGTAAGCGCAGATTCATCCACGGTGAACTGCATGATCGACATGAGACGAACGTCTGCCGGAATTTTCTGACCTTCCTCGAGTCGAACAAGGTCACCTGGCAGCAGCATGTCCGCAGGAATTTCGATGTCCTTGCCGCCTCGAATCACAACGCATTGGCTGATGGCGCTGGATTTGAGCCGCTCAACCGCCTCCTCCGCTTTCCCTTCCTGCCAAAAGCCAAACGCGGCATTGGCGGTGAGCACGATGAAGATGAAAATCGCGTCACCTGGTTTGTCCGGGTGAAGGGCGAGGGCGAGCAACGCCGCACCGATCAGAAGAAAATTCAGCGGGTCGTTGTATTGGTTCAGAAAGCGGAGCCATGCCGGGTCACGCGATTGGGACGTCAATCGGTTGAAGCCGTGACGTTCGCGCAAGTCGAAGACCTGTGCATCTGTGAGGCCATCCGGGCTGGATTCCAGCTGGTTAACAACATGGTCCGTATCGATGGCATGCCAAGGGATGCCGTCCCCCCGTTCCATCTGGTCAGGAAGACCCATGTTAACAAGCCACGAAACGTCCATCCAATGAAGGTGGTGGTCCGATTCCACGCCGATGCTTTGACGAAGAAAGGTGGTTTCGGAGTGATGTGACCGCCACGGAGGACCCCTTCATCTCTCCTGACGTGACCGTCCCGGAACTCACCGTGCGTGTGCTCGGTGTTGGGATTGTGCTCGGCGTTCTGATGACCGCCGCAAACGCGTACCTCGGGTTGTATGCGGGGATGACCGTCTCAGCCAGCATCCCTGCAGCCGTGATGTCGATGATCATCCTCCGGTTGATGTTTAACGACGTCACCATTCTCGAAAACAACAGCGTGCAAACCATGGCCAGCGCGGGTGAAAGCCTCGCTGCTGGCGTGATTTTCACCGTCCCAGCCTTCCTCGTCGTCGGCCTTTGGACGGACATCAATTGGGGCATCACGCTCGCGATTGCTTTGTTGGGTGGATGGCTGGGCACCATGTTCACCATCGCTTTGCGTCGATTGTTCATCGTCGAAGAAGCCCTGCCGTACCCAGAAGGCGTGGCATGCAGGGAAGTGTTGGTCGCAGGTGAAGAAGGAGGCGACGGCATGGTCGCCATCCTGTATGCCCTTGGCATCGGCGCCTTGTACGGCTTCGTGGTCAAAGTCATGGCCGCTGTGCACCACGCCGTCGAAGGGGCGGTCGAATTCCTCGGCACTCGACTGTATGCGGGTGCTGACCTCTCCGTCGCGCTCTTTTCGGTCGGTTTCATCGTCGGCCTTCGAATCGCGTCGTTCATTTTCCTCGGGGGTGTCATTGGATTCGGAATCCTCACGCCGATTTACGGCTTTGTTCACGGATGGCCAGAAGGCGATTTAGCCGCCGGTTTCACGTCGATCTTCCTGAGTCAAATCCGTTACATCGGGGTCGGTGCCATGGTGGTCGGTGGCGTCCACACCCTCTGGACCATGCGGAAGACGATCATCGATGGATTGTCTGGTGCGTTCAAAGCCACCGATGGAGAAGCTGAGCGCTTGCTTCGAACGGAGCAGGACATCCCCCTGCGCTATGTGGCCATGGTGGTTGCGGGCCTGGTCGTGCTGACGTTCCTGTTCTACTGGAGCACGACGGGATCCCTCGTGCTCGCGCTTGCCGGAGCGCTCTTCCTCGCCCTCGTTGCCTTCTTCTTCAGCGCGGTTGCTGGCTACATTGCCGGCGTGGTCGGTTCATCGAATTCACCGGTGTCGGGCATGACCATCGCCACCATGCTGTTCACCGTCCTCCTCGTCTGGGTGGTGGGCGACCTCATCCTCAACCTGGCCACGGAGGAACTCATCCTCGCCACGTTGCTCATCGCTGCGGTCGTCGCCTCCTCAAGCGCCATTGCAGGCGACGTCATGCAGGACCTGAAAACAGGAAACATGGTTGGAGCAACACCCTGGCGCCAGCAAACGGCTGAGGTGGTCGGCGTGACCGTCGGTGCACTTGTCATTGGCCCTGTGCTGAGCCTCCTCCACAACGCCTTCCGAATTTCAGCCACGGCGTGCCTTGACAACCCCTTGCCCAGCGACCCCACCTGCTCAAGGGCCTTGTTCGCACCACAGGCAGAACTCATCGGCGCCATCGCCGAAGGCGCCTTCGGTGGCTCAATCAACATCCAGATGGTCATGCTCGGCGTGTTGTTCGCGATCGCTCTGATTCGACTCAAAATGCCCGTGATGTCCGTGGCCATTGGGCTTTACCTCCCGTTGAAGCTGTCCGTGCCCATCATGCTCGGGGGCATCATCGCAGCCACGATGGGAGCGGTCATCGTCAAGCGCATCGACGGAGAAACATCGGAAGCACCGTCCGAAGAAGCGACAAAAACCGTGGACGCGATGCAAGCACGGGGTGTGCTGATTGGCGCGGGTTACATCGCTGGAGAATCGCTCCTCGGGGTGCTTCTGGCCGTGCTCATCGTCCTCGATGTGGATTTGTCGGCCATGTTTGGCATCACGGCTCTCGGCGATCTCCCCTCGCTCTTGTTCTTCTTCTGGTTCGTTGCGGTGTTCGTGGCCTTGGTGGCGCAAACCATGCCCAAGGGCATCACCCCAATGCTGGTGGTTGGTGTCATGACGAACGCAATACGGCGGGCCATTGGACGCTTGATTCCAAAGGCACTGCAGGCAGCAGAGCCCTGATGTCGAATGTGAAAGGATGAAAGGCCCACTTCAGAGCAATCATCATCATGGCCGCGGACATCGAACATCTCGAGGAGCAAGCCCGTCGCTGCCGCGTCGAGATCGTGAAGATGGTTCACCGCGCTCAAGCGGGCCACCCTGGTGGGTCCCTTTCAGAAATTGACCTGCTCGTCGCCCTCTACGGTGGCATCCTCAACGTGCGACCTGATGACCCTGATTGGTCAGACCGAGATCGATTCATCCTCTCAAAAGGCCATGCCTCACCGGGAATGTACGCCATTTTGGCTGAGCACGGTTTCATCACGCACGCCGATCTTGAGACCTACCGCGTCAAAGGCGGCGTCTGCCAAGGGCACGTGGACATGAAGTGGTGCCCTGGCGTCGACTTTTCTGCAGGTTCCCTTGGCATGGGACTTTCCTTTGGGCTCGGTTGCGCGCTTGCGGCTCGCCTCGACGGGTCGGAACGTCGAGCATGGGTGATGCTCGGTGACGGTGAAGTTCAGGAAGGCAGCGTCTGGGAAGCCGCGATGGCGGCAAAGCACCACAACGTCAGCAACCTCAAGGCAATCGTGGACGTCAACCGCATTCAGAACGACGACTTCTGCGTCGAGCAAATGGAAGTTCACGATTTGGAAGCCATGTGGGCCTCATTTGGCTGGCAAGTCTTCAGCGTTGACGGGCACGACATGAGCGCCGTCGTGGGGGCCCTGATGGCGGTTGCATCGTACGACAAAGGCCCAGCCGTGCTCCTCGCGCACACCGTCAAGGGCAAGGGCGTCTCCTACATGGAGGACAACCCGTCCTTCCATGGCGCGGCCCCGAACGACGAGCAATTTGCCCGAGCCATGGTTGAACTCGGGGAGGTGGCCGCTTGACGCGAATGGCCGCGACGCGGGACGGCTACGGTGCTGCTCTGATGGAGCTCGCAGGCAACGACAGGGTGGTCGTCCTCGAAGCCGACTTGGGCAAGTCCACCAAATCTCAACTCTTCCGCAAGGCCCACCCCGAGCGGACCATCTCTTGCGGGATTGGCGAGCAGAACATGCTGTTGACCGCGGCAGGCATGGCGTCGTCTGGGTACGTGCCTTTTGCCAGTACCTTTGCCATCTTCACGGAGCGCGCCTTTGAACAGATGCGAAACGGCGTGGCTCGACCCAACCTTCCGGTGCACCTCTGCGGTTCGCACGGTGGAACCCACACCGGTACAGACGGTTCGTCGGCACAATCCATCGAAGACCTGGCCATCTACCGAACACTGCCCAACGTGACCGTCATGCATCCCGCGGACGACGTGTCGACGAAACTCCTGACCAAGCAGCTGGTCGAGCACGGGAAGCCCTCCTACACCCGCACGGCCCGCAACAAGACGCCGGTGCTGTACGACGGCCGAGAGGACGAGGTCCAGATCGGCCGGGGCATCGTTCACGGCGACGGGAAGGACGTCACCATCGTGGCCTGCGGCGTGATGGTCTCGCGATCGCTCGAGGCAGCCGAACTTCTTCGCGCTGACGGGATCGAAGCGACCGTGGTGGACATGCACACGCTGAAACCGCTGGACACCGATCTCCTTGACCGTCTCGCGGCAAGCACCGGGGGCATGGTGACCGCTGAGGATCATTCGATCATCGGCGGCCTCGGCGGTGCTGTGGCAGAGCACCTCATCTCAACGCAACCGGTTCCTTTGGAGCGGGTTGGTGTTCAGGACCGCTTCGGTGAGTCGGCTCAGGCCGAGGAGATGTTGGAGATGATGGGCCTGACCGCACCTGATGTTGCAGCCGCAGCTCACCGTGCCATTGGCCGAAAGTGAGACCCCCCAAGATTCAAGGAACGTCCTCAGCGGCTTGTGCGCATGGAGTTCTTTCTGGACACGGCCGACGTTGACGAGATTCGAGAGATTGCCGCGTGGGGCATCCTTGACGGTGTGACCACCAACCCCTCGCTCATCAAGAAGAGCGGTCGGGACTTCCGAGAAGTCGTCCGCGAAATCGCGGGCATTTGCTCTGGGCCGATTTCAGCGGAAGTCACAGCGATGGACACCGCCGGAATGGTCGAGCAGGGCAGGGCGCTGAAGGCGGAACTCCCCGAGAACGTCATCATCAAAATTCCCTGCACGCCGGAAGGTCTGGCAGCGACCAAGATCCTGACCGAGGACGGCATCAAGACCAACGTGACGCTCATCTTCTCGGCATCACAAGCGTTGATGGCCGCAAAGGCAGGCGCGACCTACGTGTCGCCATTCATCGGTCGAATCGATGACACGGGCCATGACGGAATGGAACTCATCGCTGAGATCATGAACACCTGGGCGAACTACGACCTGGACACAAAGGTCCTGGCTGCCTCTGTACGCCACCCAACGCACGTGCTCCAATGCATCCAACTGGGCGCACACACGGCCACCATGCCGGCCAAGACCTTCCGCCAACTGATGAGCCACCCTCTCACGGACCGTGGTTTGGAAGGCTTCATGCGCGACTGGGCTGAAGTTGAAGCCAAAGGCAACGCGTGATTGAACGTGGGAGCCTTCATCAAGGAGGCATTCGACGCCGGACCGGTGACCGCATGACCCTGCCGGACGACCAACTCCGCCGTCTGCTCGACGGCGAGATTGACGCCGGTGAGTTGGCGGGCGACCGCGTGATGGCCAGCATCGCCGACCGCGTGTTCGGCGTCAAGGTCGACCCTGCCGTCCGGCCCGTCAAGCCTCGTGACGCGGCCGCCATGGGACAAGAATCCGGAGCACCAGCGGCCGCCCAACCCGAGATGTTGGTCGAGATCATTCCCGGTGGCGGCCCACCCCTGCCCGCCTTGGATGCACCTCCTGCAGCCGTCATCCCACCGTTGGAAACGCCCGTCGCGGTCAAGCGCCGTCGAAAGGGGCTGATCCTCATCGGAATGCTCGGAGTGGCTGCGGCCCTTGTGAACGTCTTCCTCGGACTCGGCGAATTCATGCCGACCTGCGACCCATCGGTCCACGTCACGTGTGGGCAATCGCTCAAACTCAACTGGCTCGACGCCTACCGTACCGCTGAACACGTCGCATGGGGACCCGTTGGTGTCTGGGGCATTCCTGACATGGTGGCGACCGGAGCGAGTGCGTTGCTCATGCTCTTCGGATTCCGGAAGCGATGAAGCCGTCATCTTGATGGCTGCCACCGCTGGCCATGCACCATGGGCAAGAAGGTCGCCAAGGCCAACCGAGGGATTCCTTCCAAGGCTGAGGCCTTCACGGAATGGTACCCCTTCATCGTCGAAGCGGCTGAGTTGGTCGACAAGCGCTACCCGATCAAGGGCATGGACGTTTGGCGCCCGTACGGTTGGAAGACCATGCGTCTCATCGACCAGCTGACCCACACAGAGATGGAGCGCACGGACCACGACGAGGTGAACTTCCCGCTCTTGATTCCAGAAGTCCTGCTCGAAAAGGAAAACGCGCTCGTTGCGCGCCTGAAGCGTGCTCGCGAAGAAGGCGTTGACCCCGATGAACTGCGGGATGAGGAAGAGGAAGCCGGATTCAAGAAAGAGGTCTACTGGGTCAAGCATGCCGGAGAAAACGAGCTCGACGTGCCCATGTTCCTGCGCCCGACCTCTGAAACGGCCATGTACACCATGTTCCCGCTGTGGATTCGCTCCCATGCAGACCTGCCGTTGAAGGTCTACCAGATGGTCAACACCTTCCGTTACGAGACCAAGCAAACGCGTTCGTTCATTCGCGTTCGCGAGATTCACTTCTTCGAAGCCCACACGGCCCACATTGACGAGGACGACGCTTCACGGCAAATTGAGCAGGATTTGGAAATCGTCGATCGGCTCATGCACCAGCTTTGCCTGCCAGTTCTCAAGGCAAAGCGACCGGTGTGGGACACCTTCCCTGGCGCGTGGTACACCATCGGCATCGACGCCATCATGCCCAACGGTCGCACGCTTCAGGTGGCCTCGTGCCACCATTACCGTGACCAGTGGGCCAAAGCATTCGACATCACGTACGAGACGAAAGACGCCACGCAAGCCCACGTGCATCAGACCACCTATGGGATGTCTGAGCGCTTGCTGGGTGCCGTGGTCGGTATGCACGGCGACGATTCCGGGCTGATCATGCCACCGGCTATCGCACCGATTCAGGTCGTGATCTGTCCCTTGGTGCGCAAGAACGCCACCGTGGACACGGTGGCGGTGGCTCACGATGTGGCCGACCGCCTGCGTAACGCTGGACTCCGCGTCAAAGTGGACGACCGGGATTTGCACCCGGGTCAGAAGTACTACGACTGGGAGATCAAGGGCGTCCCGCTCCGGCTTGAAGTTGGCCCACGAGACGTAGAACAGGGCAGCGTCTTCGCTGCACGTCGCACGGGCGGCAAAGCACCGATCTCAATGGACGAACTCGAAAGCGGCGTTCGCACCACCCTCAACGAGATCGCAGAAGAACTGCGAACGCGAGCTTACGCCCACGTGGACGACGTCGTGAAGCCCCTCCCTGCGTGGGGCGAGGACGGCCTCGAATCTCCGGTTGAGGAAGGCCGAATCTACGAGTTGGCCTTCAACGGGAGCGATGCGGATGCTGAACGGCTTGAACGTGCCACGGGCATGGGCTTCCTCGGCGACGCCACCGAGCCCTACGCCGAACCGCGTCCATGCCATGCCACGGGTGAACCTACCACGCGCCGCGTCCTGATGTCAAGGTCCTACTGAACCAGCTTGATGTTCGGCTAAGGCTTACATGTGGCGTTCATGCCACCACTTCATGCGAGCCTTGCAAGCCGCTGGTCTCATCTTCGTGCTCGTCGCGGGACTTTTCCTCGGCATCACCGAACCTTGGGTGGAGGAAGCAGACCCTGCTCAAATCCAATCCACTCAGGACGTGCCAGACGAAGAGACATCAGACCCGGAGATGTCAGACGGAGGGGTTGCGGACCCTCAAGTCGATTCAGAATCCAACGAGACCACAACCAATGAACCGGACACAGACTCAACCACACCGCGTTCTGAGCAATGCTTGGACAGCCATAACTCGCTTGCCATGCACATCCATCCCAGACTGGAGTTGGTGGTCAACAACCAGAGCGTTACGGTGCCCGGGGACCTCGGCATTGACACAACGGCGTGCGACCAAGCGATGCACCTCTTGCACACCCACGATGCCAGTGGCAAACTGCACATCGAAGGATACGAGTCCTTTACACCAACCGCAGATCTCATCTTCGAGATTTGGAACATCAGTTATCCGAACGATGAATCACTGCGACCGCTCTTTGATGACGCAGGCAACGTGACCGTCACGGTCAACGGGGCAGCCACCAATGCTGCATGGCATGAGATTGTGCTCAAGGACGGCGAAACACTCCGCGTCGTGCACAACACCGATTCAAACACCGAAGCGTGAGGCACTCGGCCTTGGCTCAGTCGGGGCAAGACCTTTCACGCGCCAGACGCTCCTTGTCACGTGCAGCGTGTCTTGTTTGTGCTGGTGCTGCTCATGGCGGCACCATGGGGGCCAAGCGTGGCGGCCGTTGAAGCACGTTCCATCACGGTTGAACTCGACATCGAGCGCCATGGCTGGTGGTCCAACGAAAGTGTGGACGCAGACTTGACCGTGACCAACGCACCCGCGGGCGACGATCTGCAGTTGACCTTGACCATGTTTGACACCAATGGCGTGGTGTTGGAAGAAGCACAACCGCTTCCCGTTACCGCCAGTCGTCTGAACGTGCCGCTGGAGATGTCGTCCTTCTACCGAGGCGATACCTTCCACCGACTCTTGGTTCACATCCATGATTCAAGCGGTCAACTTCTGGGCCAAGCCGAGGTTGAATTCGTGATGTTTCAACACGTCCAACACCCTAACGTCGGACAACTTCTGGTGTTTGGGGATTCCTTGTCAGACATGGGCAACGCTAAGGCATCGTTCCTCAACACACCCGACGTTCCCCCGTATTGGCAAGGACGCTTCTCGAATGGAGAAGTCTGGCTCGGTGGCGTGTACGAAGCGTATGGGTTGAGCAGCAGCATCGGTTCAGGCTGGTCGAGCACAGGAGACAACCGGGCTTTCGGAGGCGCTCAAACTGGGTCCGGCTACGCCTACCTCGTCATTCCAAATGTCGGAACGCAGATCTCGAACTACCTGGCCAACGTTCAATCCACCATCCCAAGCAATGCTGTGGTGAGTCTCTGGGCTGGAGGGAACGATTTCCTCTACGGCACAGCCAACCCAGACACCATCGTTAGCAACATGGAAGCCCACCTGCGCCAATTGGCTGGAGCGGGAGCTTCCACCTTCATCGTACCAAACCTACCACCGCTCGAAGACACACCTGAGATCCGCAGCAAAAGCGCGTCTGAACGGCAGACGGTGCGTGACGACGTCATCGATTACAACACAAAATTGGCGACCCTCGTCGCAGATCTTCGTGCGGAACTCGGCATCACCGTCCATACCATCGATGCATGGACCATCTTTGGTGGAATCACGTCTTCACCCCAAGCCTTGGGACTGACCAACGTTCAGGACGCTGCGTGCACGGGAGGCAGCACTTTGCTTCCATTGCCCATCTGCAACAGTGGAAGTTCCATCGTCAGCAACGTCGACGAGTACGTGTTTTTTGACAAAGCGCATCCAACCCGAGTGATGCACGATTACATCGCTCAGTTTGCTCTTGAGGCCATCGGTACCCCAGATACGGATGCGGACGGCATCGTGGACGACAGCGATGCTTGCCCATGGACACCTGAGGGTGAGTCGCCGGACGCGACAGGCTGTGCGTGGTCCCAACGAGATGAGGACCAGGACGGCGTCGCCAACGGTGAGGACCTCTGTGCAAGCACCATGGACGGGGTCGAGGTTGACGAACAGGGATGTTCTGCCGCACAGCGTGATTCCGATGACGACGGCTTGTCGGACCTGGTCGATCCGTGCCCCTTCAGCCCGAACCTCATCGATCACGACCTCGACGGTTGCGCGGATGACGAAGACACAGACGACGACAACGACGGTCATCAGGATGCTGCGGACGCTTGTCCACGTGGCGCACTGGGGCCCCATGAGAGGGATCTCGATGCAGACGGTTGCGCCGATGCGGAGGACACGGATGAGGATGGAGACGGCTTGAGCAACGTCGATGAGGACGCCATTGGCAGCAGCAACCGCGACCAAGACAGCGACGATGACGGGTGGCTGGACGGTGAGGATGCATTCCCCATCGACCCAACAGAATGGAGCGACACGGACCGTGACGGGTGCGGCGACAACGCTGACGAATACCCCCTGAACCCGAACGAGTGCGCCGACTCCGATGACGACGGTGTGGCCGACAACGAAGACGTGTTCCCAGATGACCCTGATGAATGGACGGACCTCGACAGCGACGGTGTCGGGGACAACGGTGACGATTGCCCGCTTCAACCTGGCAATTCGACTGGCCCCCCGGGATGTCCCGACCGAGACGGCGACGGTTCACCGGACAAGCGCGACGCCTTCCCTGACGATGGAGGGGAATGGGCGGATTCCGATGGCGACGGATACGGTGACAACCGAGATGCGCTCCCCAACAACCCCAACGAGTGGAACGACACCGACGCCGACGGCTTTGGCGACTTCAGCGATGCGTTTCCAATGAATCCGGATGAATGGAACGACACCGACGGCGACGGTCATGGTGACAACCGAGATGCGCTGCCCGACGATCCGAACGAATGGAACGACAGCGACGCCGACGGATGCGGGGACAACACGGACGTGTTCCCCAACGACCCTGAGGAATGCTTGGACAGCGACGGAGACGGTCTTGGGGATGCCGCGGACGTCTTCCCTTACGATCCAAAGGAGACCAAAGACACCGATGGTGATGGTGTAGGGGACAACGCCGATGCCTTCCCGAACAACCCGCGTGCCCGGTACGATGCCGACGGTGACGGTGTGGCCGACGTCAACGATGCGTTTCCACGGAGTGGGCTCTTCACGACGTGGAACCAAGCCGGCTTTTCCCTTGGTCTTCTGATGCTCGTGGTCGTCACCCTCGCCATGGTCCGTCGAAGGGGTACATCAAGCGAGCCGATGAGCAAGGACGACATGCTCAGCTCGATGCAGTTCGCCGCACCAACCCCCCACGAACCTGAGATTTTGGCTCCACCCTTGCCGACAATCCTTGATGAGGCGCAGAACGATTGGCCGACCCATCCTTCTGATGTGCCACAACACGTGATGCCGCAAGCAGTGGTCACGCCTACCGTGCACGCAACGTTGCCATCCGAAGTTGAACCTCCAAGTGTTGTCGCGGAGCCTGCGCCGTCGATGGACGACCCTTGGTCAGAGGTTCACTCCGGATGGGGGGATGAGGTCGAAGGTCAAGGCTGAGATCAGAAGGGGAGCGAATCCCCGTTGAGGTCCATCTCGCCCTCCTTCATCATCTTCCGCATCTGCTTGTTGAGGCGACGGTTTCCTCCCATCCCCTTCATCATCTTCCGCGAACGGTTCCATTGCCCAATGAGTTCACGCACGTCCTTTTCCTTCACGCCGGAGCCCTTGGCGATACGACGAACGCGCTCGACTTTGATTTTGGCAGGCTCGTTCTTCTCCCACGTGGTCATGCTGTCCATGATGACGCGATAGCGGTCGAGGTTGGCTTGCATGGCTTCCTTTTGGGATTTGGAGGCTTGCGCCATTCCACCGAGCATACCTCCGGGAAGGAAGGACATCAGTTTGTCAATCGTGCCCACCTTGGACATCATTTCCATTTGCTTGTACATGTCGTTGAGGGTAAAACGACCGGACATCAGGCGCTGCGTCAAGCGCAAGGCTTCCTCCTCATCGAGGTCCTCAGGAGCCAGATCAATCAGGCCCTGGATGTCACCCATGCCGAGCAATCGCGAGATGAAGCGGTCGGACTCGAAGCGCTCGAGGTCCTTGACCTGCTCACCCACACCGATGTGGACGATGGGAGCGCCTGTGGCAGCAACGGCCGACAGGGCGCCACCACCACGTGCAGTACCGTCGAGTTTCGTGATGACGATGCCCGTCACGCCGGCCAAGTCGTGGAAGGAAGCAGCGACCGGCCCTGCTGCCTGTCCAACCTGCGCGTCGATGACCAACCAGCGCTCTTCGGCTTGGGCCAAGGCCGCGATTTGGTCAAGTTCCACCACCAGTTCCTCGTCGAGTTCATGCCGTCCTGCGGTGTCGATGATGACGAAATCAGCCGATGCCGTGGCTTCAAGCCCGTTCCTGACGATGGTCGCTGCGTCTTTGGTCTCGGGTTCACCATAGACCTGAACGGACGTTCCTTCGAGCAGTTGACTCAGTTGTGCATAGGCTCCAGGCCGGTGAACGTCGGCCTCGATGACCGCCACGCGCACGCCATGCTTCTTGCGGTACCACTCGGCCAACTTCGCCGTCGTGGTCGTCTTTCCTTGACCGTAAAGACCGACGAGCAGCAGGGTGTTGCCGTGAGGTCGGAATTCTGCAGACGGGCCAAGCAAGCGAACCAATTCGGTGTACAGGATGTTCATCGCGTGGGTCTGGAGGGTGATCCCGGGCCGGGGCTCCTCCTCGCGCATCCTTGACTCGAGGCGTTCGACAATTTCCTTCGTCTGTCGGACGTTGAAATCCGCTTCCTGCAAAGCCCTGCGCAGGCTCTTCGTCATGTCACGGAGTTCTTCCTCGTCAAGGCGACGCTTGGACTTGAGAAAGCCGAGGGACCGGAAAATCCCCTTGGAGAGGCCTTCCAGCGCCATGTCTACGCCTCACAGGGGGTGGGTTTCAACCTGTTGACGGTCAGGAAATCGGGACTGTGAGGTGCAGCACCTCGCCACGGAACCGAGCGACCACCGTGCTGGCTTTGACCGCGCTGGTCGTTGGCACATGCCGCTCATGACCGTTCACGCCGACAAGCAGCCGTCCTTCCTCACTGCGGAGGCTGAGGTCTTCTCGGGCGAGGCCGGGAAGGTGAAGTTGGATGGTTTCCTCGTCATCGGCTTGGTCCACCACAAGCGAGCGGTGTAGTTCGTGGTAGAGTGGATCGCCCATTGGATGCGGACCGATGCCCTCGGGCATGGCCTGAAGGTCGCCGTAAAGGACCTGCGCGAGGTTACGGAGCCCATCCAGACCGTGAACTTCCGTGTCCATCAACGGCACACAGACCGGCGTAAAATCGCCGAGGGCCTCCTCAAGTTCGCGGATCCTGCCCTGCTCCTCTGAGCGACGACGTGCCAAGAAGGGGTGATCGAATTCAGGCGTCACGCGGTTCACCACGCAGCCCGTGACCGGCAACCCGTGGTGCTGAAGGGCTTCGTTGGCCCGGACGGTTTCGTTCACGCCCATGCGTTCTGGAATGGTCACCAAGGTGAACCGTGTCGTGGACGGGTCCGAGAGGATCCTACGAATGTGCAACACGCGACGTCGAAAGCGCTCCAGCTCGTCCTTCATCGCATCGCTTTCCTTTCGCCCGAAGAGCATCGAGCGGATGCCACCCGAAGCGCGCATCAAGCGAAGAAGCCGGTCCGACCACGCATCGATGAGTTCGGGTAGGGCCAAGAAACGCAGGGTGTGACCCGTCGGAGCCGTGTCGAACACGACCACGTCCCAACGAAGATCCTCGATGTGCTTCAGCAGCTCATCGAACGCCAGCGCTTCGTCAAGACCGGGCAAGAGGAGGTCAGACGCCTCGACCTCGCTGCCAACATCGGCCGCAGCTCCACCGAGGTCGCCGCCGGCCATGCCCGCCAAGCCAGCGAATGGACCGCCGTTTCCGAGGCCCTGCATCGCCTCGCTCAATTTTGGCATGGCCTGGGCCACGCGGGCCTCCGGGTCCATCTCCAAACCGAAGAGGCCCGGAACGCCTTCGACGGGCGTTGGTTCCGGTCCAAGCTCAAGGCCCAACGAGTCCGATGTGGAGTGGGCCGGATCGCTGGACACCAACAACACCCGGAGCCCCGCGTCGGCAAGGCGGATGGCGCTCGCTGCCGAGCAGGTGGTCTTTCCGACCCCACCTTTTCCACCAAACAACAGCAGTCGGGCCATGGTTCGGCTGAGGAACGGGGTCGTTTGAACTTCTCGACGTGGGATGCTTCATCAACGTGAGGGCCTGCCTTGAACCATGCAAGAGGCCGTGGTCTTCCAGATCGCGGCCCTGCTCGCCCTGCTCGGCATGGGATTGGCATGGCGCGGCGTGATGACGCAGTACGCGGGCTTCTACGACCTGAGCCTCGCATGGAGCCACGTCTTGTGGGGTTTCGTCCTCGGCGCCGTGGTGGCCGCGCTTGAATTCCAAACGCTGTTCATCCCCTACTACGACGTCGTGGTCGGTGGTGCACCGGCTTCTCAAGGTCCAAACCTCCTCGTCTTGCTGTGGTTTGTCTCGATGCACTCAGCCGCTGCACACCTCATCCTACGACGGGCGAAGGTCCGCGAGGCGAGCGCCCAAACGACGTCCGGCTGGGCCCTCGGTGCAGCGATGGGCGGCATGCAAGGCTTGTTCCTAAGCGCACAACTGCTCAACGCCGAGGGGACCTTCGACGGTGCGCATCGGTGGCTTGGAGCCGCTGCCTTCGGGCTGTTGTTTCCGCGTCTTGAGGGCACCTTGACCGCCTGGCAAGGTCATTTGATGCTGCAAGGACGACGTGTGGGTGCTGTTGTTCGCGCCGCAGTGTGGCGCATGGTGCTCCTCAGCCTCGCCTACTATGCCTTCTTCCAGCCTCTGATTTGGTTGGCGGCAGCCGTGCTCTTGTTGTCCATGGAACCCCGCGTGAGCGCTTGGGTTTGGGACGGCCTCAGCCCGCAAGCAAAGCGCGCCCTGCGGCGGGTTCGAGCAGAGCGTGCACGCGAACAGCGCACACGGGAACGAGAGGAGGAGTAAATCCTCCAAGGAAGCGTTAAACGGCGTCGGTCGGCAGAAGGATGTATGGGCACCTGCCCACACTGCCGTGCGGTCACGCTGCCCGGCGATGCCGTATGCTACACCTGCGGCCGATTTCTGAAGGGTGAAGGCAAAGGATACTCCATGCCAAGCGCCCCAAAGCAGCGCGGTGTCGTGGTCGACCAAAAGGGACGCACGCGGAACATCATGAAGCGGCGACGAAACAGGCAGCGTTCGGTGTTCATGCTGGCCTTCGTGATTTTCGCCTTCCTTTCCCCTCAAGCCAGAGAGGCAGCCTTTGGCACCGTTGACAACCTCGACGAATACCTCGCACAACTGCTCGAAGGGCCGCTGATCTATCCACAGGAGGCTTCGTTTGGCGTGCAACGCGATTTTGAGGTTGAAAACCACCTGAACCGACCAGCTTACCTCTTGGAAACCGTTCGACTTCCGCTCAACCTGACCAGCGCACACGGCATGGAGACGGCCATCGACAGCAGCACACCGTTCGCGTTGCAGATCCCGGAGAGTTTCGTCGTGACCGTCGATGGCGAAAGTGTGAATGTCCCCTTGGACGGAACCACGGTCGATCGCGACAACGCATGGACCTCAAGCCAAGGGCATGAGGTCTGGTGGCCCAGTCAGGCGGTCAACGATCAAGAGCATTGTTCCATCACGGCTTGCGTCAAGATTCGTCTCAATATGGATCCTGGCGATGTCGTGCGTTTCACCACCGTCGCAAACGTGGCGGTGAAGAGTTACACGTGGTGGGACCATGACCGCGTTGATGCCCGGATCCCTGGTGGTGCAACAGGCATCAACGTGGACCGCTCGGGGACCTTTGATGACTTAGACGACCGGAGGGACGGTCTTCGCGTCGGCGAATTCACAGACGGCCGTTGGTACGATCTCGGCATCTATGAGAACGGTACCGACCGAGGCTATGCCATCGACTCCACGGCTCAGATCGTCCAAGAGACGGCGAACCTCATTTCAATGCGCCTTCCTGAAGGTCGTCAAGACAACGTCTACGCCTTCGCTCGTGCCGCTTTTGACTGGATGCATGAGAACGTGCCCTACGACGAATACGCCCTGAGCACACCACGTTCAGGTCCAACATGCTTGGCCGATGGTACCGGCGACTGCGATGAACAAACCAACGCCTACCTCTCGATCTTGAGGACCAAGGGCATTCCAGGTTGGTTCGTGTTTGGCGCTCTTGTCGACCCTCTGAGCTTCACGACTTGGGAATTGCACGCATGGGGCTACATCATGCTCCCACTCGACGAAGCGTGGTGCACGGCCAACCTGATCGACGCCAACGACTGCTTTGTGGAGGCCAGCGTTGACGTCGTCAACAACAAGTGGCTCCTCCACACCACCAACGCCTACGTGGATTGGATGGAGGAACCCGATCCTTCAGGGGATGCCATCGCCTCCGCCTACCAGAGCACCATCTTCACCGCAGCCAACATCGGCGAGACGCCGATCGAACGAAACATGCTCATCAGCACGGCAGAAGGCGTCCAGTTGGACGGCGGCTCCTACAGCGTGAACAAACTCTCCGAAGACCTGAGGTGATGAGATGCTGGTGGTGATTGCAGGTGCTGGTCGCGTTGGTTTGGGCTTGGCTGAGGCCCTCATCAAGGAGCAGAAGAACGACGTCGTGCTTCTCGACATGAATTCGAGGGCCGTCAAGAACGCGCAAGCCTTCGACATGCTGGTCCTGCACGGCGACATGCTCGACCGCCAGGCCTTGATCGAGGCAGGGATTGAGCGTGCGGATGTGTTCATCGCGGCGACCGATAAGGACGACCGCAACGTGCTCGCATGCGGTTTGGCCAAACACTTGCACGAACATCGCGGCGGAAAGCGTGAGGACCTGTTGACCATTTGCCGCATCCGAGATGAGACCATCCTCGACGAACAGGCTCACGGCGGCCTTGCTGCCTGGGCAGAAGTGGATCGGGCCATCGACCCCATCGACGGAGCCATCAGCCGGCTCTCATCCGGCATTCGGGCATCCTCCTTCGCCGAAGTGATTCCCTTCGACCACGAAGCCTACCTCGTGGAACTCGAAATCACGGAAGACTGTCGCCTCCCCCTGGACGTGCCTTTGGCCGACGTCGAGGTGGAAGCCGGTTCTCCTGTGCCGCTGCTGATTGGCCTCAAGCGCAAGGGCACGCGGAGCATCGTGCCCTCCGGCACCACGGTGCTTCGACCAGGTGATCGTATTGCGGTGGCCACGACGGGCCTCGGCTCATTTGACGACCTGGTCCACACCTTCGGACATGATGTGCGCGCTTTCCCCGCTCAGCCAAAGGTGGTCGTGGTCGGTGGATCAAGGCTTGGCCTACGCATCGCCGAGCATTGGCTTGATGAGGGCGCACACGTGATGATCGTTGAAGGCGACCTCCAAACCGCGAACGCCATCTCAGGTCACCGCATCGGCGGACACCCAGAACTCGAAGTCATCCACGGTGATCACGTCTCGCGAGAGACCATGGAAGAGGTGGGCATGGGCGGCATGGACGTCGCTGTCGGCGCCTTGGACGATGACCACGCCAACATCGCCGCGATGTTGTTTGCCATGGACCTCGGCGTACCCAACACTGGACTGATCCTCAACGACAACGACCTCGTCCACGTCGTGCAGCGCATGGGCATCAGCTTCTCTGTGGACATCACCCGCGTGGCCGTCGACGAGTTGTTGACGCTCGTGCACAGGAAACTCGCTGGGCATTATGCGGTTCTCTCCACGATTCCCAACGTCGTTGGCGTCACCCACGAGGTCACAAAGGCGGCCAAGTTCTGTGGACGACGCATTCGAGAGGGTGGATTCCCCGACTGGATGCGGATCGCCTTCATTCAGCGCAGCGATTCGCATGGACGCTGGTCGTCGCACGACCCCCACCCCGATGAGACCCTGATCGAACACGATCGCTTGATCATCTTCACGTCCCCCGACCATGTCGCCGACGTGGAGAAAAAATTCCGGGTGTGATGCATGCGTTGGGACGTGCTGTACCTCATTCTTGGTTGGACCGTTGGGGCCCTCACGGTCCCCTTGGCCCTCGTTGGCATCGCCACGGCCTTCCTCGATGACGTGCAGATGGCCCTCATCGCGTTCCTCCCATCCACGCTGCTCGCGATGGGCTCCAGTTGGCTGATGCTGCGCTACGGCACCACCCCAGAAACCCCGGACCGCTTACGGGACAGGGAAGCCTTCGCCACCGTGGCGCTGGCCTATCCGGTCGTGGTGGCGTTTGGCGCCATGCCATTCTGGTTGGGCGGCATGTTTCATGGTCCATTTACCGCTGATGTCACCCTTCTTGCGGCCATGGAAGGCCTCATCCATTCTGGATTTGAAGCGATGTCAGGATTCACCACAACAGGGACGACCATCATCGACGTGTCCACCTCACCGAATTGCTTCGCGAACACCGAAGATTGCATCGGCGCCCAGTCGCGTGGGCTTCTGTTGTGGCGATCAACCATGCAGTGGTTGGGAGGCATGGGTGTTATCATGCTCAGCATGGTGGTCTTGTCACGGGTTTTGGGCGGTGGAATGGCCCTCGCCCGAGCCGAATTGACTGGCCCTTCCCTCTCCCGCCTACGCCCCAAGCTCGCGCAAACCGCCCAAGCGTTGTGGATCATGTACCTCGTGCTGACCCTTCTCGAAATTGCGCTGCTCATTGGCCTGACGCCCATGAACACCTTCGAGGCCGTCAATCACGGCCTGACCACGATGCCAAGCGGCGGTTTCTCGACCACCGACGACAGCATCGGTCACTGGGACTCCGCTGCTCTGGAATCGATCATCCTGGTGTTCATGTTCCTGGCAGGTGTCAACTTCACGCTGCTCTACTTCATCGTCCAGCGGCAACCAGGGAAGATGTGGGCCGATGAGGAATTCAAGACCTACATCGCTTACTTGGTCGGAGCCACGGCGATCATCACGGCTGCGCTGTACGTCAAGGGCGGAGACGTGGGAGGCGAGCCCTTGCGGAAATCCCTGTTCCAGGTGGTCGCCATCGCGACCTCGACAGGATACGGCACGGCCGATTACATGCTGTGGCCCGTCATTGCACAAATCGTCATTCTGATGTTGATGGTGGTGGGCGCTTCTGCAGGTTCGACCGCAGGTGGTCTCAAACTGCTGCGCATCAGCCTCGCCGTGAAGGTGGCACGACGCCAATTGAACAGACTCACGCACCCGAGGCGAATCCACACCGTTCGAATGAACGGCGAGCAGGTTGAACAGGAACAAGTCGAACTGATCGTTGGCATGTTGCTTGTTTGGATTCTCCTCTTTGCCGGTGCCTCCTTGCTTCTCGCCCTGATCATGGCACCGATGGGCGAGGACCTCGACGTCTTGACCGTCATTGGCGTGACGGCAAGCGCGTTGGGCAACACCGGTCCCGCGATGGGTCAATTCGGGCCGGCGGTCACCTGGGCCGCCATGCCAAACGGCGGGCTGATTTTGACGGGGATTTTGATGTGGTTCGGCCGTCTTGAACTCTTGACGGCTGTCATCCTCTTTTCGCCATCCACGTGGCGGGAGCCGGGCGCGAGAAAGAAGGACGCCGACGAAGAGGATCAGAACAGCGTGGTCTGACCGGCCGCAGGCGAGGCCGCTGAATCGTCCTCTGCATCGTCGCCCACGGGCGCTTCAACCACCGCAGCAGGTGCAGCAGGGGCATCCTGTTCGGATTCACGCTGAAGGCGCTCGCTGAGCACCTCATCATAACGGAGCATGAGGTCCTTGGCCGAGCGACGGCTGGTGGCAAGGCCCGTCAGCGCAACGTGTTCGTTGGAGGTCAGCCCGAGCCCGATGGACATGTCGAGGTGCTCATGGTCGCCCATGCCCCCCTCTGCGCTGAGACCGGCGGAGAGGATCGGGAGGAGTTCGGCCCTCATGCCCACCACGCTCGCCCCGCAAGCATCACCCAGGGCTTCCGCCACGGAGGCCGTCCTGCTCGCCGTGCGGCGGAGGTGCGCAGGGTAATTCGTGTAGACCTTCTTCTGAACAGGCTCCGAATTGGCCACCGAGGCTGCCAAACTGCTGAGGTGAAGGGACCAGTAGGACGAACGATGCGCGGTGCTGAGGTAGCGGGAGGCTGCGGCGCGATCCGCGAGGATCAGGCTTGTCGCAGCACGGTCACGCGATGTTGCTTGCGTGAAGACGGACCCGTTGTTCCAGTGGACCCAGTCCACCAACTCAGCGGGATCCTTGTCGAGGCTCGATGCATGACGGACGGCCTCCTCAGCCGTTCGTGACTGGTACACGGAGCCGAGTCCGGGGAAGACCCCCATGGTCAAATCACGACCACCGCTCTGAATACGTCCCATGACGACCTCAGCCGTGAGCACGCGGTCAAATCCTTCACACAGCACTTGGAGGTCACGCACCAAGGCCCGCAGGTCACCCGGATTGTGTTTGACGAGCAGGTCCAGGGCATCACCGTCGAAGGTCACGCCTTCTTCACGCAGCACACGACGCGCAATACGACGGATGGCATCGTTGGACACCCGGTCGAAGTTGAGCGTCAACACGTGCCGAGAAAAACGGTCACGGGTGGAGCGCCAGTTGGATCCTGAGCCCCACAGACGCATCACGTCGTTGCAGGCCAGCACAACGGGCTGACTGGTTTTCTCCAACAAGCGCAGCAGTTCTGCTTTTCCACCCGAGTCCCCTTTCAACGCCTCCTTGTCCTCGTCGTCCATCAATTGTCCTCGGACGCGCGCGTCGCTGACGGCGCGTAACCCGCCCGAGAGGTGGTCCACTTCATCGAGAAGAATGAGGGTGCGCTGGGCGGGTTCGTTTGGGTCGTGAAAGAGCGAACGGTGGGTTGCACCGTGCGTGGCCGCCCTCCGGATTGCAGCTGCGTTGCGGTCGTCGGAGGCGTTGAGCTCAATGACGCTCCACCCCATGTCCGCCGCAACCGCACGGACGACGGACGTTTTGCCCACCCCCGGCGGTCCAACCAGGAGCACGCCGGGCCGCTTTGGACGTCCGGTCCGCCATTCCTCGAGCCACTCGCGGAGCTTGCTTCGCTGCGCATCGTTGCCCTCGAGTTGGCGTTCGGACGACGGGCGATGCCGCTCCGTCCAATCGCTCACGGGCATAACGCCCTCTCGGTTACGACGGTGTATCAACCCGCCGTCATCAGGGAGCAGCGAGACGTCGAACCGCGTCATCAACGGACATACGCGTTTGTTCTCCCGTGTCCCGATCGCGCCAAGTGACCGTGCCGTCTTCGAGCGACGTATGGTCCACGGTCAAGCAACACGGCACCCCGATTTCGTCCGCTCTTGCGTACCTGCGGCCGATGGAACCGCTTCCGTCGTAACTGGCCAGAACGCCACGCGTCCCGCACAGGCGGCGGTGAACCTCTGAAGCCATGGTATCCATGCCCTCCTTCTCAAACAAGGGCAAAACGGCAGCATCGACGGGTGCAACATCAGGGTGGAGGCGCATGCGGACGTACATCTCCTCGCCCGAGCCAGATTCTTCGTAGGCGTGGTCCAGCAGGTGCCAAATGATGCGGTCGATGCCAAAAGCCGGTTCGACAACGTGTGGAATGAACCACTCGCCAGCCACCGTTTCGGTGCGCTGGACTCGCTTGACGTGCTCCTCCTCAACGAGGACCTCCTCACCGCCGTCGAGCACGACGGTCAGCGGGAAACTCGCCTCCGGCCCAAGTGCTTCCACCTTGGATTTGACTTGACCCGCGAGGGCTCGGAAGGCTGGACCGGCCTTCGCGCCGTCGATGGTCCATCCGTTGATTTCCACCACCTTCGGCTCAGGGTAATTCCTCCAAGCCCGCAGGCGTTGACCCGTGGCCTTCTCATGGGCTTCGAGGTCATAGCAGCCTCGATGGGCGATACCAACGCACTCGATCCACCCGTAGGAACCGTGGAGTTCGACGTCCCAGCAGTCCAGCGCGTAATGCGCCATCTCATCGCGCGCGTGCTGCCTGAATCGAAGTTTCTCGGCATCAACGCCAAGCGCCAGCATCAGGTCATGGGTGCGCGCCATGAACCATGCCACGGTCGGGTGGAGGATGACGCCCTGGGCGAGTGCAGTTGGGATTGAGGCAGCGAAGGCGTCGCCTTCGGCCGGGACCAACTGGACCTCCGTCGAGGCCCACGGGCTCAGATCATGCGGCGCCTCCGTTTCAGGATCAATGAAGTATTCCAACTCGGCCATGTTGAATTCGCGGAGGCGAATCATCCCTTGCCGTGGTGAAATTTCATTCCGATAACCACGACCAAGTTGCATGGCACCAAAGGGCAAGCGCTCACGGAAGTGCCTGTAGATGGCAGGGTAGGTCGTGAACATGCCTTGGGCCGTTTCTGGGCGCAAAAAGGCAGCACGGCCAGACGAACCAGCGCCGATGACCGTGTCGAACATCAGGTTCTCAGCCGCCACCGGGGACCACGATGCTTCGCCGCAGGCCGGACACGGAGGTTGTACGTCGTCGAGCAGGGCTTGCAGGTCGCTCAACGACAGGGCATCGGGATTTGCGTGGTGGGCTTCAAGCAGCGTGTCCGCCCTGCTCGCTTCGTCGCACGCGGTGCACACGGTCATGAAATCACTGAACTCAGCCACGTGCCCACTCGCTTCCAGGACGGCGAATGGCGTGACCGTAGGGCACGAAATTTCGACCACATCGCCTTGGCTGAGCCAGTGATCCCGCCAGACGGATTGCACCTTGGAGCGAAGCCGGCCACCGACCGGTCCGAAATCGTAGAGCCCTTTGGCACCCCCATGGATCTCAAAGGCAGGAAGGATGATGCCACGACGGCGCAGCATACCGGTCAGACGTTCCAACCGCTCAACGGAGGCCTGAGGCTCCACCATGATGCTTCGCTCCTTCTCAAGCCCTTCAACCCCTCGGCCAAATTTGGCGCGTGGGCAGGACTCAAAAGGTCGGAGCGGGCCCTCCGGGCATGGGACAGGCCATGGTGGGCATCACCGATTCGGCCTGCACAGGTTGCGACCTGTGCATCCCCTTCTGCCCCTTCGAGGCCTTGTTGCCCTTGGTGGAAAATCCCGTTGAACGCAGCCATCCAAAACGTCCTGTGGTCGTGGTTGAAGCTGCATGCGTGGGCTGCTTGTCGTGCATCGGTTCCTGTCCAACCGGTGCACTGCACGAAGTTGCGCTTCCTCCCAGCAACGAAGCATCACCGTTGCTCGACCCACCGAAGGCCCCCGCCACGACCCCCGTCCTCCGTTGGGGACCCCGTGGCATCGGCTGGCCTTGAGCGTGCACACGGACGCCGTGTTTATATACTGAAGATGGCGGAGGCCACGCCACGGGCGTCGTGAGAAAAACATGCCAGAAATCACCTACCTCGAAACCTCCGATGATACGGAGGCCTTGGCGGCCCGCTTGAGCGAGCCTGTGCGACGGTGGTTCCTCGACAAGTTTCCCGACTTCACTGCCCCTCAGAAGATGGCCATCCCCGCCATCATGAACGGGGAACACCTGCTCCTGTGCAGCCCAACGGGGTCAGGAAAAACGCTGACGGCTTTCCTCACGGTCATCGATGACTTGGTGCGTAAAGCGCTCGACGGCTCACTCAAGGACCAGGTGTACTGCATTTACATTTCACCGATCAAAGCCTTGGCGAATGACATCGAGCGGAACCTCCTCGGTCCGCTTGAAGAAATCAAGGCGCGCTATTTGCCGGACCGGGCCAAAGAAATCCGCGTGGGACTGCGGACCGGCGACACCTCACAATCGGACCGCCAGAAGATGCTGAGGAAACCACCGCACATCCTCATCACCACCCCTGAAAGCATGGCCATCGCCGTCGGCTCCTCGAGGTTCCAACCCATCGTCTCGCGCGTCAAGTGGATGATCATCGACGAGCTGCACAGCCTGGTCCCAACCAAGCGTGGGGTGCACCTCAGCCTTACCTTGTCCTTCCTCGACACGCTGCTGAAGGACCCGGTTCAGCGCATCGGCATTTCCGCGACCATGGAACCCTTGGACACCGTGGCCGAATATTTGGTGGCCAGCGATGACCGTGAATCCCGCGGAGAAGATCAGCGCATCATGGTCGCCAAAATTTCTGGCTCGAGGGAACTCGATCTGGACATCCTCATCACGCATCCCCGCTTTGCGGACCGCTCCGTGGCCCAGACCTTGGAGGCCAACGTGGAAGCCATCGCGGACCTGATCTCCGCCCACACCACCACACTGGTCTTCGCCAACACGAGGAAAATGACCGAGACGCTCGTCCAACGCCTCCGCCCCTTCTTGGGTGAACTCGTGGCTGGACATCACGGCTCGATGGACAAGAACATCCGGCTGGAGGTTGAACGGAAACTGAAACTCGGCCATCTGCGGGCCGTGGTGACCTCGTCCTCTCTCGAGATGGGCATCGACATCGGTTCGGTTGATCTCGTCATCCAAGTCGGCTCCCCAGGCGACATCGCCACCGCCCTCCAGCGCATTGGCCGCGCGGGCCACCATGTTGGTGGCATCCCCCGTGCACGTTTCCTGCCGTCCTCCGTGGACGACTTGCTCGAACTTGCCGCCCTCCAAGCGGCGATTCAAACGGGCGACATGGACCGCCTGTCTTTCCCACAAAACTGCCTTGACGTCGTCGCGCAGTTCCTCATTGGTTTGGTCATCAACGAGGAGCTTGACATCGACGAGGCCTACGAGATTGTCGTCAACGCATGGAGCTACAGGAATTTCGCGTACGACGATTTCATCGAAGTGCTGGACCTGTTGGAAGACGAGCGAAGAATCTGGGTCGACTGGGAAGAGAACACCTTCGGAAAGCGCGGATACTCCCGCATGATCTACTACACCAACATCGGAACCATCGCACCGGACAACTCCTACCTTGTGTTCAACGCCGAGGGATCCATCCTCGGAAAGTTGTCCTCCTCCTTCGTGGCCAGCTTACGGACCAGCGACGTCATTCTCCTCGGTGGCTCGACCTACCGCGTCAACACCATCCAAGGCACGCGTGTCAACGTCAGCAACGTCACGGGATACCGTCCGACCGTGCCCTCCTGGTCCGGTGAAGCGCGTTCCCGCTCGGCCGAATTGTCCTCGTCCTTGCTGGATTTGATCGGCCGGTGTGCGGTTGCGCTACGACGTGAAGTCGACCCGCGCACGGTGCTCACTGAGGCCTATTCCATCGGTCGCGATTCGGCGGAAATCATCGCGCGCCACCTTGAAGAACACGTCCTCACGACTTTCCAAGTCCCCGACAAGGACCGTATCCTTGTTGAGCAAATCATCGGCGGCCCGCATCCGACCTACCTCATCACGACCTGCAGAGGACGCGGGTTCAACACGGCGCTTGGCTACTTCATGGCGGGACTGGCCGAGCAAGCCAGCATCCCGGTCATCGAGATGTCCTTCGATGAAAACGGACTGCTCCTCAAAACGGCCCAAGACGTGGATCCAGGTGCGATGTACGAGGCCTTCTCGGCGGACAACCACATGGACGTCATCGAGCGGTACATCATCGGCACGCAAATTTTCGCCAAGCGATTCAGGGAAGTTGCCGGACGCAGCCTCATCATCCCCAAGCGGATTGGTGCGGAGGAAATCAGCCCGCAACAATTCCAGCAGCGCGCGGATGCTCTCCTCAATCGGCACAGAACCATGGAGGGGTCCATCCTCATCCGTGAAGCAAAGAACGAGATCCTCTACGGCGACATCGACCTCGGAGGTCTGGAACAATTCCTGACCTCATGCCGCGAGGGACAGGCACGGATTGTTCACATCAGGACGACCTTGCCCAGCCGCATTGGCATGTCGCTGTACATGTCCGCGTTCGAGGACCTGATGTCCATGCGCACGAGGGCCTTCCTCGTCAAGGACATCGACCCGGCCATCCTCGAGCGCTTGCTCGGGAGGCGCTCTCTGGCCACGGAGATGACCAACGAGCAAATCAGTGACTATTACGCCAACAAAGTCCCAGTCCCTGTGGACGCGGACACCCTGTTGGCGCTTATGGAACACGGTGGTGGCCTCGACCGATCGTTCGGAAATCCACTCTATAGAGAGAAACTCAGCGGCATTGACCACGAAGTAATCCGCGGTTGGGTCGAGGAATTGTGCACCGCAGGGCGAATCACGAAAATCGAAGCAACCGGCATGGAGGAACTCGACGGCAAGTGGTTCAGCACCTACATGGGCGAAATCCACGGCACCCTCGGGTGCCTTGCCGCCAACGGCGGACGGGACGTGGAAGACCTCCTCACGCTGCACACCGCAGGGGTGACCTACCGCATGGCCTCCGCCTTCAGCGGAACAAAAGTCACGTCGTGGACGGACATGGAATTGGGCGACCCCCAGGAAGCCCTGCGCGTGAAGCTCATCGAGATGCTCGGCTCTGAAGGCCCACAGACCGCTGACCACCTGGAGGCGCGGTTGCCCTTCCCACGGTCGATGGTCGAGCGGACCATCCACCAACTTGAGACTCGAAACGTCATCAGCATCGGCTTCTTCACGCAAACCGAAGAGGCCGAGTTCATCCTCAAAGTCGACGAGCACCGCATCACGGGCGGCGAAGAAGAGGTCATCGAGTACCGCTCCATCCAGAACATGATCCTCGACAAGTCGTTCACCATGTACGATGACGTCGACCAAGCCTTTGACCAGCACCTGCTCTTCCAGAAGCAGCAGGAACTGCTCTACCGGATCAACGATTTCAGGTTCAGCGATTGGAAGGACCTGCAGTTGGACCGTGACATCGTCAACGGGCGGCTCCTGCACAACCGCCAAGGGTACACGACGCGAAGGAACCTTCCCATGCTGCTCGGACTCAAACCTGAGCCTTACATCGGTGCGATGGAGGCCGACCTGCTCGACCGCATCCTGCCCGGCGAGGAACCTCAGCGCTCCGAAATCGTGGCCATGTATCCGAAAGGCGACGAACACAAGCAACTCCAGCGTGACGTCAAGAATGGCCTCGCCAACCTCGAGCGCCAACTTTTGGTCGCGAAACAATTCGAAGAAGTTCCAGGACGTCGTCGACGTTTGTCCTTCTACCACCGCGTCCACGAGGTCTACGACGGGTTGTCCTTCGAGGACGCTTTGTGCGAGGTCATCCGTCGCATCGGGCCCATCAAGGCCAACACGCTTCGGTTCTACGTCAGCCGTGCCTACGAAGAATTGGTCATCGCCCTCAAGGCGCTGGAACAGGATGGACGCATCAGCCGCGTTACTACGCTGGTGCCAGAACCCGAGGATTTCTATTGCGCTCCTGAGGAAGTCGGGACCTTCCGTCGCGCTCGGCGAGAGGACCGGTCGATGCGCATCCTGACGCAATCCGACCCCTACGTCTCTCGTTTCATCTGGGAGGTCCGCGCCATGTTGGACCGCGGCTGGTACCTGCCCGTGTTCAAGGGCATCGACCCGGTTGGGAAGGTCCTGATGTTCAAGGTGAACGACTACCTCGAAGTCAAGGACATTCAGATTCCCGCAGCTTACCTCGAGGAATTCTGCGAAGCCTTCGACGTGCTGCTCAACAACCACGCCGAACAACTGGTGGACGTCGCGGTCCTCAGCGGCATCAACGGTCAACCGATCAACGAAGTGGAGCAGGTCTGGCGCGACGCGCTGGGGAGCATCGGGTTCAAGCTCGCCGGGGAGCGGATGATCCGAGGGGGCATCGTCGAAACCCAGCCACGGAACCTCGCCGATCGTGCCTTGTTCCACAAGCACCACCTGCACCAATCGGCACGGCTGGAGAACGAGTTCCTCGCCCTCAAGAGGATTCGAGAAGTCCGTGACGACTTCGCCCTCCGTGGACGTGCTGAGGTCTACCGCGTGGACCTGAAGAGCATGGCGAGTGCGAACCGACTGCACCAGGGCGTCAACCTCCGAGGCCACCAGTCCTGGGCCTCCTACGAGCACTTCCAGACCCTGTTGGCCATCCGGGGCATTGAACCCGATGAGGACCTTGCTGACGTGCTGGAGTTCTTCTCGACACATTCGGATCATGAGTTGTTCAAAGAACGCTATGCGCTGAGCCAATCGGAGTTCAGAAAATTGGTTCAACCCCTCATCAGGTCCGGTCACATCGTCCAAGATTTCCGAGGAGGATTCAGGACGGTCACCGTGGATGCCTCGCTTGAACGGTCTGTTTTGCGCAAGGAGTACCTGCGCTCCCTCGTGGCCGATTTCCCCGTCATGACGATCAAGCAACTCTTGTCCTTGGCAGGCAGCCACTTCAAGCCGGAGGAGGTCAAAGCCATCCTGACGGAGTTTGAGGAAGATGAGACCCTCATCAAGGGCTTCCTGATCGATGACCTGCACGAGGTCTGTTGGGGGCGAAAGGACCTCCTCGCCGAGGCCAAGGAACTCCAACCGATGCGCGACTTCGTGCTTCCGCCCTCGGACCCCATCGCGCCGTACTTTGCTGGCACGCTCAAGGAAAAGTTCGGCTTTGGCAGCGCCTATCTGGTGTTCAAGAACGGCGAACCGGCTGCCGCCTTCAAGGCCAACACCAGAAACCGCGTCATCGAAGTCACGGACTATGAAGGGAAGGAAGACGCGTGGCGCATCGTCAAGGAATTCGCGTGGGAGCACCAGATGCCGCTCACGTCCGAGGTCAGGATTGGCGGTCGACGGTTGAGCAGTTCCTGAAGGCCAAACCATCGCACCAACAGGTTTTGAAGACGCGGGGCCGTCTTCCCCCCATGCACGACGGACGCCCCCGTGCGCTCGCCCTCGTGGCCCTCTTGGTGCTCTCCACCACCCTCGCCACCTTGAGCCCGACCGCCGGCGCGGAATCATCCTTGGACATCGAAGTGCTGGACACCAAGGTCAATCCAGCGAACAACCACACCTATCACCTGCTTTCTGCCTCGTCATGGACGGAAGCAGCGCAGGCCGCCCGTGGCCTCGAAGGCTTCCTCGTCACGGTGGACGACGAAGCAGAAAACACGTGGCTGCACGAAACGTGGGGCAACGACGGAAACGTCACGCGCCATTTGTGGACCGGCCTCAACGATGCCGCGGAAGAAGGCGTCTTTCGCTGGCATGACGGCACGCCCTACATCCACCGTCAGTGGGGCGAAGATCAACCGAGCATGACCGATGAAGAGGACTACGTGCACATCACGGGTCCAAACATGGGCTCCATCCAGCCCGGCGATTGGAACGACTTGGAGAACGACCCGCAGTACTTCCCGGTCTACGGCGTGGTGGAGCTTGGCCCCGGCGCGGATTTCGCCTTGCGCTTCGACGGTGAGGACGACCACGTCATCACGGCCGATGACACGTCCCTGCGCGCACCCTCCTCGGAGGGTGAGTTGACCATCGAAGCGAGGGTCTATCCCACAGATCTCGACGGCATCCACACCGTGGTGATGTACGGCGACTATGGATACGGTCTCTACCTCAATGACGGACGCCTGGGGTATTCCTCAGAATACAGCCTGTCCAAAAACGCCCTGAGCGAGGCCAACACCACGCTGAGCGCGGACACGTGGTCCACCGTGGCCGTCGCCGTGAACGCATCCACGGGAGGCACCTTCTTCCTGAACGGCGAGGCCATCGGCTCGTTTGACGCCACACAAGCAGAGATTCCAGCGGGTGACTTCGGCTCCAACGACTGTTACGATGCAGGCCTCGCCTGCGAGAACCTGGTGATAGGACGCCACGGCGCAGGCGCAGACCGCTACCACTTCGAAGGCATGATCGACCACGTCAGCATCAGTTCTGACGACCACCGAATCACCACAGACGACGGTGGCATCGGCCTGGACAGCTCCGACGATCCGCTCTCCACCTGGACGTTTGGTGAAGGCGAGGGAGACCTCACCATGGACAACGCCGAGAGGAACGGCACGATTCATGGCGCGGCTTGGGTGATGCCAGATGGCTCGGTGGTGGCTCAGGCTTTGGAACTCGAAAACGGCGATGAACTCGCCATCGAGGACGTGAGCGCCGGCGACACGCTCCTCTTCTTTGCCGAACTCCCTGAATACACTCGGGACTTCAGCGTCCAAGCCTTCGCATGGTCAGCCGGCAAAGGGAAGGAAGACGGCGATGCGGAGTTTAGCCTCTACCACGACATCGACCGCGTTCCTTCAGCGTGGTCGCACATGGATGAAGTCGAAAATTGGGGCTGGGGCGGTGTGTTCGCCTCCTACAGTTGGCCTGATGCCGGCGTACACTGGTTTGCACTGCAGGCAGACTCTGACCTTGACGAATTCAGCCTGTGGGTGGAGTGGGACGTCGCGGAAGCCCCGCCAACCTTGGAGGACATGATCGAACTCAAGCACGGCATTCCTGTCGCCAACCAAGACCTGCAAAGCCAGCGCGGGAATGAATTCGGCGACACAATCCAGTATTACGTCAACGTCACCGAGCCGCTTGCCGATCTCGCGGTGGAAACGTACGGCGGTGACGGTAACGTCGAACTCGCCATCTCCTACGGGGGCCCACCGGACCCCTTCGGGCAATGGAGCGAGTGGGACGAGTGGGACATCATTGGAGCACCCGGTTTCCTTGGTGAGGACGATGCGGATGTCGAAGCCTACGAAGATTGGTCGATGGGGCCCGGGAACGACGAGGAGGTTCACCTCTACAACGTTGAACCCGGCACCTACTACGTGACGGCGTACACCTGGGGACGAGCCTTCGATTTCAGCATCGTCGCCGACCTGACCCCAATGCCGACCAACGGCGAGGCCTCCGACGCCATTGCCCTGACCGCAGGCGTTCCGTACGGCCCCTTCTCCGGCTACGACGGTCTCAGCCAATACTTCTCCATCGACGTGCCGGAAGGCACAGAACGGCTGGAAGTTCGCCTGGACGACGGCGTCGGAGAAGCCGACCTCCATCTTGCCTACGCGTCCACGCCGACGGAGACGGTCTACGACCACCGGAGCACGTCGCCTGGCTCGAACGACATGGTCGCGTTCAACGACCCCACACCGGGAACGTGGATGATTCTCGTCCACACCGAGCGCGTGTTCAGCGGCACCACCATCCTCGCGGAGTTTGCCGACCGGTACGTCTGGGATTGGGACGGTGAGCCCATCCAGTTGTTCAATGGAGAGGCCATTGTGGGCAT
Source organism: Methanobacteriota archaeon (assembly GCA_002722135.1). Classification (GTDB taxonomy): domain Archaea; phylum Thermoplasmatota; class Poseidoniia; order Poseidoniales; family Poseidoniaceae; genus MGIIa-L3. The sequence goes on from PBKJ01000027.1 coordinate 130,967, forward strand.
CGAGGCAGAAGAAGGCACGGTGTTGGAATTCTTTGGCATCCTCGAGGAACCCGCCTCACCGCTTGAGGTCACGACCTGGGGCGAAGATGGGGTCATCGAACTCGAAGGCGAAGCGGAGCCCTACGATTGGGACCTGATCTTCGAGGAAGGGCCTCGTGGACGGCAATGGGGCGAAGCCACGTGGATCGAAGGCGACGGCGCCAATTGGTTCTGGTACGTTGACATCGCCGCAAACGGGCGTTTTGACGTGACCGTTGAGGTGGTTGAAGACCTCAGTGCACTCGGCATCATGGCGACGTGGGTTGAGGCCGATTTGCCGCCCGTGGACGACGACGATGACGTTGACAGCGACGAACCCTTTGATCCTCAAGGGTGCGAAGACCGAACGATCGAGTGGTTCAGCGAACTTGATGCCAACCGGGACGGGTTTGTCAGCCTCGATGAGCACCGGCCGCACCCCGATACGGGCACACCCGGAGAGGACCTCGACCGCAACCAAGACGAACGCCTCCAAATGGCCGAACTGGAAGCCGATTTGTGCTCCTGTGCACAAGAATTCCTCTTCATTTGGGAACAAGCCGACGAAGCCGATGCCATCGCGCTCGAGGATTTGGAAACGGTGTCTTACCTGAACGAGATTGATTTGGAGGCCATGGACCGAGACGGCGACGGCGACATCGACGACCGTGAGGCTGAGCGTCACACCCTGGCCTGTTCAACGACCTACGACCCGATCGACCTCGACGGTGACGGTGTCCCCAACGACGACGACGCGTTCCCGGAAGACCCCGACGAGAGCGAAGACTCGGACGGCGACGGCGTGGGCGACAATGCAGACCTTGTCGCGGGTGTCAACGACAGCATGGTGACCTACGGAGCCGCGGCGGCCGTCCTCGGTCTGGTCATTGTCTTGCTGCTGACCATGTTGCGCCGAGGACCCGGTGGTGCACAGCCGGTTGACCCGTGGGCGGAACTCGGGGACGAGAAGCGCATGCCAGACCTCTTCGAACCCGCAACCATGGCTCAGGAACCGTCCATGGCGTTTGATTCAGCTCCATCTTCTGCGAGCAACAACCCCGTACAGCCTGCACCTGAAGTCCCAGGCATGACCGATCTGCCGCCGCCGTTGAACGATGCGTTGCCAAGCGAACCACTCGAGTGGCGATGAGCGCACACCAACCGTCACGTCATGACGACTTCGGTTTCAAGGCGAGTTGAATGGGTCGCATCAAGCGTAGAACGTGTGCGTGAAGCTCCGGGAGCAGTCTGAACATCACGAGCGCCAGTCCGTACATGGCCAACAAAGCGACCACGCGAGCGGCGTAGGTGTGCGCGAATTCGAACATGCGGAGACCAAAGACGTCGACTGAGCCATGGATGGCGTGCAGCCAAACGATGCCTGCGTTTCGGAAAATGTTGAGCACGTGAATCAGCGGCAGGGTGAGCAGGAGCGCGCGAACGCGGCGCTTCCATGGCATGTCCAGCACGGCGATGGCGCCGACAAAGACGATCATGGACTGCAGCGCGGTGCAGGCCAGGACGATGTTGACGCCCACAGAGGTGCCGTCAGCCCAGATGAGATCTGTTTGGATGGGGTACTCGCCGAAGGGCTGGCTCCAGAACCACACGTTGCCCTCCCACTCTTGCCAGAGCACCTGCCCCTCGGGTGTGCTGACGTAGGTTTCCCCAACGTAGACGTCACCCGCCCCCGTGAATCGGAGCATCAAGGCGGATTGCGAGGCGACGGCGACGATGGCCAGCCGACTGAGCCAGGGCACGTGATAGGTCGCAAGATAGGGCAAGCCTGCGAGCGCGACCGCCCCCTTCAGCCAGCGAAGGGCCGATGCATCACGTGCATCTTCCACCTTCCATTCCCACCACGCAAGGCCGATGGACGCCGGGAGGGCTGCACTTAGCATGACGGTCAGGACAGGGTCACGTTCCTGCCAGTAGCCGTCAGCCATCAGAAAAAAACCAACACCAACCAGCGGCCATGCGATGAGGCTGACGCGATGCAAGCTGCCCCGTTTCGACAACGAAACACCGAGGAGAACCATGCCAAAGGCAAGCAAGCCGATGGATTCCACCGAGGCGCCCGCCATGACCTGAACCCCGTTCGCGTCTGTCTTCAACCCTCCTCGTTGAAATCCATCGGAGCAGGGCAGTGGCCAACCTCAAGGGCCGGTGTGGAGAAGGTGTGGCATGGACGGGCCCATTGCGCACGCGCTGCGCCCGTTTCCCGGTGGTCGCGAGGATGCTCCAATCGCGTTTCTCGACCGCGATGGCGTGCTGAACATGAGCCTCGATGGGTACGTGAACCACCCGCACGAATTGGCGCTCCTTCCCGGAACTGAACGAGCGATGCGTGTGCTCAGGGACGAAGGCTTCCTTCTGTGCGTTGTCACCAATCAGTCCGCTGTCGGACGAGGGGTGTGGGACGACGAACGGTTGCACCAGATCCATGACCGGTTCGATGCGATGCTCGCCGCTGCAGGAGCGCAACCCGACCTCATCTTGGCCTGCCCTCACGTGCCTTGGGCCGGTTGCGGATGCCGCAAGCCGAGGACTGGCATGCTGAGCCTTGGTGCATCGCTGCTCCGCTCAGAGCACGGCTTTGGTGTGCTTCGGCAACGCATGAACAACGTCGAGGCCCCCCCGAACAATGACGATGTCATGGTCGGTGATCGCGGCAGCGACATCAGAGCCGGCTTGGCCTTCGGTGCACGTGCGTTCCACGCTGTGCGCGACCTTGGACTCGATTCGTTGCTGCCTCGTTTGTTGGATTGGGACGACCCCGGGGACAGGGTGAGATGAGTGGGTTGGCTTGGCCTGGACGACACCGACCACCTCGGCGGAGGGTGCACGACGTGGACGATGCACCAGCTGCTCTCGTCCTTGCCCCCGGAAGTCTCCGTCGCCGGTGATCCGTGCCTCGTTCGGTTGTACCCCATGGCCAAGGGCAGAACCCGTGGAAACGCGGCTCTGGCCGTTGAGCTCGACGTTCGTCTCAATCCCTCAGCGTGGAAGAACTGGCTCGAACAGTATTGGGAAGCGCATCTTGCCACCTTGGCGGGACAGTGGACGCCGTCCACGCATGCTTCGCGAACACAGGTCCCAAGCGATCCAGGTCTGGTGTGGTTTGAATCAAAGCCCTCTCCAGAATTCTATAGAAAAGCAGTTACCGGAGAAGTCGCCCTTGACGCCGTACCTGAAGCAACGTGGTCGGCAGGAGGCCTGGGCATCATCGGCGCGACGGCGGCTGTCGCCTGGCCCTTGGACGTGTCCACATGGGAAGGCATCGCATGGCGGCAAGGCCACGACACACCGCGCCGGTTGGACGAGGGGATCATGGTACGCCTCGATCGCGACCCACGTTTGGTGGCGTGCCGGGACCCAAGAAAGGGACGCAGTCTGCTGGCACCACGTGGCACGTCGCCGGTCTTGTTTGGCCTAAGAGGCACAGATCGAAGCGCCGTTGAGCAAGGCGTCAGGGATCTTGTCGAGGCGCAGGGGACAGAGGACGTGGCCGCGGTTTGCATCTTCCAAACCAACCAAGGAAGCGGAGACCACTTACCGCCTGCCCTCGAAGCAACCGTGGAAAAAATCCACATCTTGCGCGGAGGACATGTCGCCCTTGAGACCTCTGTGGGCACGTGGCTGGCCTTTGCACCGTCCGATGAACTACGTCACCTTGCCGCTCAACTGACCGCCGGTGACGTGGTGCGAGGCCTTGGTCTTGTTAGCCAAAGGGAAGGACGGGAGGGGCTCCACCTCGAGGCCTTGAATCACGTGTCCGGACCAATACGAAACAGATCGCGACCGCTGTGTCCAACCTGTGACGTCCGCATGAAATCCGCAGGCCGAGGCCAAGGGCTGCGTTGCCCGTCGTGCACCCATCGTGAGCCGGACCGCTGGGTCGGTACGCCGGTGACGCCGAGCGGATGGGTGCAACCACCGCTGGATCGGCGGCGGCATCTCGCCCCTGACCTCGGCGCGAGATGACCAAACGGTCGTGCGCTGGTTCCAATTCACCGGCATCTTCCTAACAGACCATGCACACCTCCGCACATGGCCGATGAAACCGGCGTTGACGTCGTGACCGTGCTTGCGGGACTTGTGTTCCTTGGATTGCTCGCCTTCGTGGTGTGGAAGGCCCGACAGAACCGAGCCGCTGCCTTGGCCAAGACCGGCCCGAAGGTGGCCGGAGAGGACCCGTTGGAAGGCGGGGCTCGACGACCAGAAGCCTTCGATGAACCGACGGAAGAAGACCTCGAAATGATGGGCGACTTGCTCAATGAGGACGAGGATTAGGCGAAGTCCAAGCCTTCGTCCACGATGCGTACGCGCTGCGGCTCATCCGGGCCCTCGAGCAGGCGAACACCGCTTGGCTCCACCGTCAACCGCCACGAGGCAAATCCTGCCTCGATGAGCTGGTCTTCGGATCGCACGCGGAACCCGTCCTCTGCGTCCATGTCGGTACCAAGTTTCGAGGTCGCCAGCAGGGTGATTTCACCAAGACCCGACGCAAGATTGCTCAGAGCGTCAAAGGAGGCCTTTGGAATTCGGCCGGTCGCGGGAGCCCAGTCGTCCATGACCACCAAACCCACACCAGGCAGCGACGTCGCGGCTTGCTGGAGCGATTTCGTCACCAAATCCATTCTACCGACCAAATTCATGGCGTGAAAACGGGTGGCCACCGTGGGTGGAAGCCCACCAAGGACTTGGGAAAAGCGGGTTGGGTCTGGCATCTCGGGCGCCGCCCAGAGCACCCGCTCCCCGTCCTCAAGCACATGCTTGGCCATCTGCAAGGCCAGGCTTGTGGCCCCTGCCCCTGCGGCGCCGGCAAGGTGAACCTTGGTTGCCTGGAACGCGGGGCGCCATGCTGCCATGTGCCGCGTTGGTTGACGAAGGAGAAAGACGCTTCCGGTGTCGCAACGCTCATGATGTGGCAGCGGGAGACCGGAACATGGCCGAGGAAACCAAGAAGGCAGAACGCATCCCCCGTCGCCCTGCTCCGGAATTCACAGAGGTCGGCTCCTTTAGCGAGGCCATCAAGACGCACGGCCTCATCGGTACCGCGGTCAACGACAAGAACCAGTACGGCCCCGTGGGCATGATGGTGTTGCTCTTCATCGTGGCCGCCATCACCTCCCTCGGACTTCTGCTGATTCGCTCGTCCTGAAGCGCAAGGGCTATCCTCCTCTCGACCCAAGTTGGGTCATGGAACAGGGCCATCCACCCGCGACGATGGCTTTTACCGATCGGCGATGGACGATCATGGCCGCCCTCTTGGGGTCCAACACGGCCGTGATGCTGGTGCATGGGCTTCAGCAGGAGATGAACCCAAGCGTCACACGGGAGTTTGCCTTGACCCTGATCGCGGTGACGTTGCCGTTCCAGGCGGTGTACTTCATGATCCACACCTACGCGGATTCCTTCGCTCAAAACCTCGCTCCGGCGGAACGGCGGACGCTGGAGCGCCTGTCCACCGTGTGCCAAATCATCGCCTACGCCTCCCTGCTTGGCTTGGCCATCCTGTGGAGCAACGTCTCTCCATTCGTGGGCGGTGGATTCCTTGTCGCCTCCTTTTGCGCCCTCCTGATGGTCCGTATGGCCATGCGAGAGGCGCGTTCCTCCTCGGAGGCCGCACGTTCCTCCTGAACATCGGCCTGCGAAGGTTGATGGGGCGGCCACAACGCCGAACGTCATGGCCTTCTGTCCGTTGGATTACCGCTACGGCTGCCAAGACTTCAAGCAAATTTGGTCGGAAGACGGCCGCCATGAGCGCCAACTCGAAGTCGAGCGTGCGTTGGTTTGGGCTCACCAGCAGATGGGCCGTGTCTCGGCTGAGGACTATGCCGTGATCGAGAAGATCGCGGTACCGAACGTGGTCACCAAGCAAAGGGTCAGCGAAATCGAGGCAGAAACGCGGCACGACATCATGGCCTTGACCAAGGCCATGGCCGAAGCCGCGGGCGACGCAGGCTGGTGCGTGCACTTGGGTGCGACCTCCAACGACATCGTTGACACCGCCGTCGGGCTGCAGCTTCGCGACAGCATCGTCCTTCTGCGAAAGGCCCTGTGCGACCTCATCGCGGTGTGCGCGGACGTCGCCGAACGCGAACGCGACACCGTGATGCTCGGCCGAACGCACGGTCAAGCCGCCGTCCCCATCACCTTCGGACTGAAAGCCGCCGTCTGGCTGGACGAACTCCGCCGTCACCTCGTCCGTCTCGACGAAGCCAGCCCACGCATCGCGGTCGGGAAATTCCTCGGTGCCGTGGGCACGGGCGCTGCACAGGGCGAAGGTGCCCGTGAACTCCAGCGGCTCATCCTCGAGCACCTCGGCTTGGGCGTCCCGCTCGCCACCACCCAAGTCGTCGGGCGCGACCGGTACATCGAGTACGTCCACTGGATGGGCAACACGGCGACGACCTGCCAGAAGGTCTTGACCGAGGTTCGAAACCTCCAGCGTTCGGAAATCGCTGAAGCGGGTGAGGGCTTTGACGTCAAGAAGCAGGTGGGTTCCTCGACGATGGCCCACAAGAAGAACCCCATCACGAGTGAGAATGCAAGCGGGCTCGCCCGCATCGTACGGTCGTTCATCGCGCCAAGCCACGAGAACGCCATCCTTTGGCACGAGCGTGACCTGGCCAATTCCAGCGCGGAGCGCTTCACGCTCTCGCACGCCTCGGCTTTGTGCGAGGACGTGCTGGCCAAGACGGCCAAGGTCCTGCGCGGCATGTGGGTGGATGCCGCACGTTGCCTGAAGAACATCGAGGATCAGCGCGGTTTGGTCATGGCCGAGAAGGTGATGATCGAATTGACCGCGCACGGCATCGGCCGTGACGAAGCCCACGAGATCCTGCGTACCGCCTCCTTCACCGCGGTGGAAACCGGCGAACACCTGATGGACATCTGCATGCGAACCCCTGAGATCACCGCCGTGTTCAGCGTCGAGGACCTCGAGGCGATGTTCAATCCCGCCAACCACATCGGCGTCTCAGGCGAACTGGTCGACGAAGCCGTCGCGCTGGCGCGCCAAGCCATCGCTTGATTAGGCCATCTCGAGGTGCCCTCGACGGCCTTCCCACACGGGGGTCCAGGTCACGTCCAATCCCTCGGGGAACATCGGTGCTCGGACCACCAGGGTCTCGTACTCACCGCCTTCGCCGTCAACGTTGAAGCGATGCACCTTGGACAAGGCTTCCAATTCGTCGAGGGCGTCATGGTCCAGGACCCGCCCCAACCATGACGCGTCGAGGCCCTCGGCTGAAACCGACGTGACCATGACCTCAAATCCGTGCGCAGCCAAACCACGGAGGTGGTCCTCCGGTCGCTGATGCCAAAGCGGCGTCCAGGTGCGCAACCCCAAGGCTTCACCGAGGCGTTCCAGTCTGTTGCGCTGGTAGTCTGAACGGAGGGCTCCACTCACAAATCCGTCCAACCGGTAAGAGGTGAGCATGGCTTCGAGGGCCTCGAAATCTGGACCTTCCGTGCCGTCGATCACGCGGTGGTCCCACGGCACGCCGGCGGCCGCTGCCTGCCGTTGCGTCAGCCGCGTGTTCGGAACCTGGAACATCGGGGAGTCCCCATCCACCACGAGGGTGATGATGACGGACACGTCCCATCCCCTGCACGTGGCCCACCACCACGCTGCAGAGGAGTCCTTCCCGCCGGAGGAGAGGACGGCGACGCGCATGTTCGTGCGGGGTCGAAGGCCTTCATCAGCCTGACCTTGGGAAAGAGGGTTCAAATGGGGTGGACCCGCGCTTTAACCGTAGGCGGCGCGACCGTCTTGGAGGCAACAGCATGCAACCCAGCGGACGAGGTTACGACCACGGCATTACCACCTTCAGCCCAGACGGCCGACTGTTCCAAGTCGAATACGCCCGGGAGTCCGTCAAGCGCGGCACCACCACGGCTGGACTGAAGTTCCGCGACGGCGTGGTGCTGGTTTGCGACAAGCGCATCATCTCACGCCTGATCATCCCCGAGTCCATCGAGAAGGTGTTCAAGGTCGACGAGCACGTCGGTGTGGCGACCTCCGGTCTCGTCGCCGACGCCCGCCAACTCGTTGGTCGTGCTCGCGTGGAAGCCCAGATCAACCGCATCACGTACGCGGACACCATCCCCGTGGACGTCCTGGTGAAGAAAATCTGCGACTTCAAGCAGTCCTTCACCCAATACGGCGGCTCTCGCCCCTTCGGCACCGCCCTGCTCATCGGCGGTGTTGACGACGAAGGCATCCACCTCTACGAGACCGACCCCTCGGGCGCCTACCAGAGCTACCACGCTGGTGCCATCGGCAGCGGCCGCAACACCGTGATTGAATTCTTTGAACAGAAGTGGAAGGAAGGGTTGACCCTGAACGCCGCGATGAAGTTGGGCCTCGAGGCCTTGCAGCACGCCAACGACAGCAACCTGAATCGGGAAGCCGTCGAGGTCGCGACCATCACGGCAGACGGCTACAACGTGCTTGACCGCGCCGCGGTCAACAAGCAGATCGACCGGCTCAAGCCCATCGACGAGTGAAGCGGTGACCGTGCATGGTCTCCCTCGACGACGCGGTTGTCGCGCGCTGGGAGTACGGCGGGAAGCGATACGAGGTGTTGCTTGACCCGGACATGGTTGAGGCTTTTCGAGAAGACCCCACATCGGTCAACCTCGACGACTTCATGGCCGTCGAAGACGTCTTCCACGACGCCCGTCAGGGCGAGCGACCCGCGGTGGAAGACCTCGTGTCCACCTTCGGCAGCGAGGACGTGGCCGAAGCGACACGAACCATCCTGCAGCGAGGCAGCATCCAGTTGACCACCGCTCAACGAAAGGCTCGCGTCGAAGCGATGCGCCAACGCATCCTCCACCACATCCACAGCGAAGCCGTGGACCCGCGCACGAAGTCGCCCCATCCGAGGGCACGTCTCGAGCTTGCGCTGGAGGAAAGCCGCTTCTCTGTGGATCCCTTCAAGCGCCTTGAGGCCCAAGTGAAGGATGCCATCAACGTGCTGAAGCCGCTTCTTCCACTTTCGTTTGAGCGCATCAAATTGGCCTTCAAGGTCAACGGCGGCGCCTACGGACGCGCGCACCAGATGCTGCGTTCAGACCTCAAGCGAGAGGAATGGTTGAGCGACGGGTCCTGGGTCGCGGTCGTCGATGTGCCGACGGCACGAAAAGCCGACCTCATCGGCGAAGTCATGCGGCTGGACAAGGACGCTGAGGTCCGAGAACTGCCGTCGTAAGCGGCGTGTTGCCGAAGCCCCTGAACGGGACCCGATTACACCGGTCTTCCCTGAGTCCGTTCAGCGGGACGCGAGGGTGAGGTTCTTCCACATGTCCTCGGGGACTTCCATGGACAAGCGCAGACCGCCCATGGCACCCAAGCGAACAGGGTCGTCGACGACGTGGACGTTGACGTCACCCATGTCGGAGAGACGACGCTCGATCATGGCGCCGAGGCCACGGATGCCAGAGCCGCCACCGGCGAGCACCATGTTGCGACGGAATTCGTCGTGGAACTCCGGGTTCGACTCGGAGATGAGCTTCTTGACGTTCTCGACAATCGGGTCCACGATGGACTCGCAGGCGCGCTGCACACAGTCGGTGATGTCGAGCGTCATGGCCTTGCCTTCGATGGAGAAGTCGACCATGATGGGGTCCTCAGGTGGCGACGTGGACACGAAGGAATGCTGCTCCTTCCAGCGGCGAGCCATGTCCTTGGTGACCTGGGCGCCGTTGTACTTGGCTTGGACTTCCTTGATGATCTGGCTGTCGACGTAGTCGCCGGCGTAACCGGTGTGCATCTGGTCACCGGGCCCCGGAATGGTCCCATAGACGCGGCACAGGTCAGTCGTACCCGCACCGATGTCGATGACGAGGGTGTGCTCCAACATGTCGAGGGCGTAGGCCACAGCGAAGGGTTCGGAGATGATCATGGCGGCATTCACAGAGCCTGCAGCAGCGTCGAAGATGGCCGTCTTGTCGACGTGGCTTGCTTCGGCCGGGGCACCGATCACGGCGACCACGCGGTCGTAGTCCTCGGGGTCGGACAGGCCGATGAGGTGGGTGATGAAGTGGGCAATGTACTGCCGGTCCTCGGGGGTGTCCTTGATGACACCGAGTTCGAGGGGGCGGTAGAGGTTCAGCGCCAAGCGGTTCTTGAGCGCCTCTTCACCGAACAGCACGTCACGCTTCAGGAAGTTGCGGGCAACGGGGTCCTTGGGAGTCCCGATAACGGTCAACTCTTCCACTTCGTGGGATGCGGAGGACACCATGACGGAACGGAAGGTTCCGAGGTCGATTCCAATGTAAAGCGTCTCTTTGGCCATGGGCCCACGAGCGTGGTTTCGCTTATGAACCATCCCTTGGGTGATTTGAGGTCAGCACCACGCTTCACAGGTGTGGCAATACCATGCTGCATGCTCTGGGTAAAGTTGGGCCATGCCTGAGCAACTCGTGCATTCTTTCTGAGCCTGATCGCCAAACATCTGCATGACGATGGACACGTGATGGTGATCGTCGATGCCAAGTTGCTGCCGCATTGCCCAGAGCAACTGGTCCTCTGAGGGGGAAATGACGCCGTCTTCGAGGACAAGTTCAACCACGCTCTTGTAGTCGTCAATGACCTGAATCTCACGGTGGTCGAGGCGGATGCCGCCCTTCTCGGCGACGATATCCTGGCCACCCGGGTCGTCGGCAAACACCACGAGGGCACTCGCTTGGAGGCTTTCTTCCCGCAACTCAAGTTGAATGCTGCTGCCTTCGAGGTTCGCGTACACCAAGCGTGAATGGCGGTTGATGGTGTTCGTGATCGAGCGAGCAGTGTCCTCTTTGGTCCGGCCACGCTTCCATCCAGTTGGGCTGGATTCGTTGTAGGCATAGAATTCCGTGCCGTAGCCAGGATACTCCAAGCGAAGTTCTTCCCCTCCGTCGAAATCGTTGGTCAGGATGTGGAAAGCGGCGACGTGGGTGGACACGATGTTGTCGTCGTCATCAAAACTGATCATCAGCGGCTTTCGCTCCTCGGCAGCGGCGTTGAAGTGGCCCTGCATGCCGCTCATCCACTTGTCTTCCAACCGCTTGAGGCTGGCTTCCTGCTCACCCGAGAGGCCCTTGTCGATCCCAAGCATGCCGCGCAGTTCCCCCGATTGAAGGTCTTCCTTGAATTGTTCGACCAACCCAGCGTTGTAGTGGTGGTCGTCACGCGTTGGACCAGCCTTCTGTTCCACGTGGTTTGGGTCCGCCCATTCGTAGCCGCACTTGATGCAAGCGAGGTATCCAGACATCGTCGACGGCTGCGCGTCTCCACCGCAGCGTGGGCAATCACCCTCTTCGTCAACGGCGAGATTGTCTGCTGCTTCGCGACGACCGCGGCGGGGATTGAATCCAGCCATGCCCTGCGATGAACCGAGACCGGACTTCAAGGTGTCCATGCCTAGAGGCGAATGGCCTTCCGCCCGTAACGGAGCACGCCGTCCTGTGCGTAGACGCGCCGCACCACAAGCTGGACGTCATCGTCGATGTTCACGTCATTATCATGGCCGTCCGCGTGCAGGAACACGCCTGATGGCCCCTCCTCGAACGAGAGGATCATCGACGTGAGGCCGCCAAGCGCCGGAGCCCGAATGGCAAACTCGGAGGGGCATCCCGCCGCGATGAGACGCGTCCATGAAACCACGCGTGCGGTCATCGACAGGCAAGCACCGTGCTCCGGCAACCCGCCATCGGCAAGCGCCCCACGCGGTGGCCAAACCGGCCCGGCTTGGGCTTGCATGCCCAACCGGGCTTCGAGGCCCAAGTCGTGCACTTGACCGGACACGTAGGCGCCTTGGGAGACGTTCGAGGCGGCCATTTCCGTGGACCAGGCGGTGGTGATGGCATCGTGGGCGTCGGCCTCAATCACGATGCGTAGTCCAACATCAACAGCGACCGCAGCGTCATCGAGGCTCGAGCCGCGGACCAACACCGCCGCGCCGCAGTGGAATCGGTGCGCCACGTGCTTCGCACCCCCATCCACGATCAGCCAAGGCAGGCTCGCAGCCACAATCGGTCGCTCATCTTCGCTGAGTTCGAGGTCAACAGGACCCTCATGCCCGCGCTGCCGCCAAGCTTCGAGGGCATCGATGAGCATCGTGAGATCATCGGCATCCGGGCCGTGCACACGGCGGTCACCGACATGGAACACGGAGGCGACGACGACCCCGTCATCGATGCTGCCTGCAGCGTTTCCCGCCACGCTGGCGTCGAGGATCATTCAACCGACCTCCCAAAGACGTGAACCGCACAGGTGGCGCCTGAGCCGCCGACGTTGTGCGTGAGACCGACCTCGGCATCACGGACTTGACGCGGACCGGCGTCGCCACGCAATTGCTTGAACACCTCGACCGCTTGTCCTGCTCCGGTTGCACCCAGCGGGTGCCCCTTGGCCTTCAATCCGCCAGAGCCATTCACCGTGGTCCGGCCTTCGTTGCGTCGGCCTTCACCGTCGCGAGCGAAAACGCCGCCTTGACCGCGTTCGGTCAGTCCGAGGTCTTCGGTGGCCAACAATTCCGCGACGGTAAAGCAATCGTGCACCTCGACGAGGTCAAGATCTGAAGCGGTGATTCCGGACTGAGCATAGGCCTGGGAAGCAGCCGAACGGGTAGCAGCCAGGGTCGTGAGGCTGGGCCTGTCGTGCAGGGCGAGATGGTCGGAGGCCGCTCCACTGCCACGCATCCACACCGGTGTGTCCGTCAATTTGCGGGCCACATCCGCCGAAGCCAAAACTACGGCTGCGGCACCGTCCGAGGTCGGGCAACAATCGTACAGGGTCAAGGGATCGGCGATGACCATGCCGCTCGCGGCCTTCTCAAAGGAGACATCCTTGCGCAAATGGGCATCTGGATTATCCAAGGCATGGGCGTGATTCTTGACGCTGATGTGCACCAAGTCGTCGTGGGTTGAACCGTGTTCATGCATGTGCCGTCGCGCCATGAGGGCGTAGGTGCCTGGGAAGGTCAGGCCCGCCAGGCGTTCCCATTCGGTGTCCCCGGACACGCCGAGCCAGTACCGCTTCCGCTCCGGCGTGAGGTCGTTCATCTTCTCCACGCCGCCAACCACGACCACATCAGCGCGACCGCTGGCGATCGCCGCCCATCCATCGCGCAAGGCGAAGCCCGAGGACGCGCATGCGTTCTCGATGCGACGGGCTGGGACGCCCGCCATTCCGGCGTGCTCTGCAAGGTAGGCCGCCGTGTTCCCAAGTTGTCCGCCCCCGAACGCGGTGGATCCGAGAAAGACCTCGTCCACCGATGCGGGGGCAAGGTCACCGTCAATCGACGCAAAACATGAGCGAACCGCATCGGCCCACATGTCCTTCATGGCGGCTGGGTGCGTGCCGTAGGGCGTTTGCCCTGCACCGACCATGGCAACGTCGACCATGCGTGTCCATCCACCCCCGGCACTTGACCATCACGGTAGGTGATGCCGATGATGCTATGAACCACGCGCGGAGGCGGGACATCATGCTGCGACAGTGTCGACTCCGATCCTGCTCAATGAACAACGGTTTCTTCACCGGGACCAACTGCGAGGTGTGCAACGACGAGGGCAAATTCATCATGAGCGACCGGGAAGCCAACTCCGTTGGCCGAATCCTCGCTCTTGTGTTGCGTCACGCACCAGAGAAGTTCAACGTGGACATGGACATCAACGGCTGGGTCGAAACCCGTGAACTGTCCAAGGCCATCGCCGACAGCCGCCGCCACCTGCACTGGGTGCGCGCATGGCACTTCGAAGCCATCGCCAACGCCGATGAAAAAGGGCGCTGGCAGGTCGAGAACGAAATGATCCGTGCGACCTACGGTCACTCCATCGAGATTGAACTCGATTTGCCCACCGATGACATCCCAGAAGCCCTCTATTGGCCCTGTGAAGCGAGCGAGGTTGAATCCCTGCTCAAGTTCGGAATCTTGTCGGGCGACCGCAAGCACATCCACTTGTCGCGCACCATCGCCAACGCCCTCGAGGCCGGACACGTGCGCATCGGGCGCCCCTCAATCATCGAGGTGGACACCATTCGCGCCATCGCTGACGGCCACACCATCTACCGTGCTGGAACGACCGTGTTCCTGACCGACGAGGTCCCACCCGCAGCCCTCTATCCCGTCGGCGAAGACGACCCCATCGTCCAGGAAACCTTCGCCCGCTGGGACGAAGAAGAGTGATCACCGCGCGCCACAGGCTGGGCAGAAATCCAGCTCAGGGTCGAGCATGGCACCGCACGTCTCGCAGACGCCAGACGCCAACGTGGACATGGTTTCACGGACCTCGGATTCAACGGTGCGTTGTTGAGGGCGTACGGCCTTGGTCGGGTCCAAGCCCAAGCGAACGCGCTCGCTGTACGCGGCCTGGAAGCGCATCGCCTCTTGGAGGGACGCCTCCAGTTGCCGGCGGCGTTGCTCACGCTCAACGGCGTCGGCAATGGACGCCGTGGCTTCGAGTTCAGCCTGCAGATGACGCATGAACACGTCCACCGATGCCTCATCGCCCATGGTTGGTCTGTGAGTGCGGTCTGTCTTGAATCCTCGCGAGGCACCCTCATGAAGCGGCGCGGCGTGGACCCACCATGCCCCCCGTCGTTGTGGTGAAGCTCGGGGGCGGTCTCATCACAGAAAAAGCGAGGATGACCACCGTTCATGCGGATCGATTGAACCGCTTGGCCAGAGAAATTGCAGCTGCGGCGCGGCAGGGTGTCCGGGTGCTGGTTGTGCATGGTGCAGGCTCCTTCGGCCACCTCCGAGCCAAAGCCTGGCGCCTTGCGGACGGCCGATCGGACGCACAAGGAAACGACGGCTGCGCAGACCAAGACGAGGCCGTCGAACGCGTGCGCGAGGACATGATGCGGCTTGCCGAGCACGTGACGCAAGCGCTGCATGACGCTGGCCTTGCGACCAGCATGCACCCCCCACACCGTTGGGCCGTTGGGTTGGGAACGAAGTTCGTCGGTGACCTTCAACCACTTCAGCCGGGCGACGTGACCCCCGTCACGTGGGGTGATGTGGTGCCCGTCGAGGGGCCCGCAGCATTTGGCATCCTGTCTGGGGACGATCTCGTGCACCGGTGCGCGGTTGAATTGCCCAACGTTTTGCGCGTGGTGTTTGCGATGGGCGGGGCCGATGGCGTGCTCAGGAAACCACCGCATGAGGCCACGGAAGAGGATTTGATCGAGGTCTGGCACGACGGCGCTGAATTCGTGGGCGTTCACGCTGCGGACATGGACGTGACCGGAGGCATTGGCCTCAAGGTTCAGCGGGCTCGAAGCATCGCACAGCACGGCATCGAGACCTGGTTCGTGAACGGCGAAGTCGAAGGCCGCCTTGAGGCGGCCATGCTGGGGCGCCCCGTGCGAGGAACGCGCTTTCCATCCGCGCAGAAGGGATGAAGTGTCGCAGGCCACACCGGTTGTCCATGGCTTCCGCCATGAGGACCGATGTCGCTGAAGCCGACGCCGAGGCACTCGACGGTTTTGACCCGGAGCAGGTCGACATGATGGCAGAAGCCGTCATCCTCGTGGACGAAATGGACCGGCCGCTTGGGCGGGCCTCCAAGGTCAACGCGCACCGTGGCGCAGGGGCTTACCACCGGGCGTTTTCCGTGATGCTGTTCGACCAAAACGGCAGGCTGCTGTTGCAGCGCCGTGCCGACGACAAAATCACCTTCCCGGGAATCTGGGCCAACACCTGTTGCTCCCATCCGCTCGATGTCCCCGAAGAACGCGAAGAGACGGACGGGTTGGGCGTTCGTAGGGCCGCCGTTCGAAAGCTGAAGCAAGAGTTGGGCATTGAATCGGTGTCGGTGGACGACCTGACGTACGTCGGTCGTTTCCGGTACCAAGCGCGCCAAGACGAGACTTGGATTGAGCGTGAGGTCGACCACCTGCTGGTGGGCCGGGTCGAGAACCTCGAAGTGAGCCCGAACCCCAACGAAGTGGCCGAGGTCCGATGGGTCAGTCAAGACGACATGGAAGCCATGCTGATTGAAGAGGATCCGGAACACCCCGTTGCGCCATGGTTCCGCTGCATCGCAGCACGTCTGATGGACGATGCGTGGTGGAATGCGGAAACCAAGGAGGACCATCAAGCCCTCTTCGACGAGCACATCCACGACCTCGGGGACGTCAGCCACATGCTCCCCGGCGCAGTCGGAGCGGACCTCCGCACCTCGGTGTTGGAAGTGCTGCCCCTAATCGAATCCCGCATCGCATCCCGTCTGACCGCCTCCCGTCATCCGCGCTTGGGTCAAGCCATGATGCACCTGATCGAGGGAGGCGGCAAGCGCATGCGCGCGTCCTTGCCGTGGCTCGTGGCCAAGGCGATCGGTGACACCCACAGCGGCTTGCTCGATGTTGGCTCGGCCATCGAAATCATCCACAACTTCACGCTCGTCCATGACGACATCATGGACGATGACCCTGTCCGGCGCGGGCGTCCAGCGGTTCACGTGGCCTATGACATGCCCACAGCGATCAACGCCGGCGACGCGATGCTGGCCATTGCCTTCGAGCACCTGTGCGACGCACCGGGTTTCGACATGGCCCTGCTTCCCGACATCGTCGAACGCATCGCTTGGATGGTTCGTCGCGTCTCGGAAGGTCAGCAGCTCGACATCGAATTCGAACACGAGAGCAACGTCACGGAGCCAAGGTACATCGAAATGATCGAGGGAAAAACCGCCGTCATGTTTCAGGTATGTTCCGAACTTGGCGCCTTGCTCTCGGGCGCCGACGAGGACACCGTCGATTGCATGCGCGAGTGGGGCCTCAACGTGGGCTTGTGCTTCCAGTTGATGGACGACCTCATCGACGTGGTGTCCGACACCGCGACGCTCGGGAAGCCAGCGGGTTCAGACGTCGCGCAAGGCAAGCGGACGCTGATGGTGATTCACGCGCTGGACCAGCCTGACGGACCCGCCAAGGACGCCCTGTTGCAGGCCCTGGGCAAGGGGGAGGGAGCCACGGCCGCTGACATCGACGCCGCGCACAAAGGCCTGGAAGCCTCCGGTTCCATCGCGTACGGTCGGGAACGGGCCACGTCCTATCACGCTGCGGCACACGCCTGCCTCGATCGACTTCCGTCGAGCCCGGCCCTTCGGGCCCTCCGCGAATTTACCGATCTCCAGTTGGCTCGGCTTTCCTGAGCACCACGGCATCGCCTGGGTGAAGCTCACCCTCGACCACAACTTCTGCGTACCATCGCGTCAGGTCTGGGTGTCGTTTTGCGTCAATGCTGCGAAAGGAGCCAGAAGTGAACGCTGCCGCGATGGTGCGGCACGGTGGAGCAGGTCCAGTCAAGCGGGCGCGGACGGCACCCAGCTCGAGCACGTCACCCGCAGCGAGTTCGGAAAAGGGCAAGCCCTGTACGAGCACGTTCTCTCCCACGTCACCCGGTCGCACCGGATGGCCTTCGTCACGGAGCGCAAGAAGGACCTCACGGCTCCAAATGCAGAGCGCTCGGGTGGGTCCACCGTGATGCTTCAAGTCGCGCTGACGGTCGCCCACACACCCGTTCACCGTCACGTGGAGGTACGGCACCGCGGGCTTTGGCACGCCGCCCTCGGGGGCTGCGTGAAGCGAGACGATGCTCGCTTCTGCCACCATGGTGATCACTCGGCGTAGTAGGCTTCACCGTAGGGCTCGGGCTTGAGGCCCTTGCGGGTGCGGATGTCGCCGACGACCTTGTCGAAGAGGTGCTCTGGGAGCTTCTCGAAGCCGAGGTTCTCGGTGTTCCAGACGGCACGGCCTTGAGAAGCCGCACGGATGTCGTTGGAAAAACCGAAGGTTTCGGCGATGGGCAGGACACCGACCACAGTGGTCACTTCGCCCTCGCTGGGCATGTCCTCGATGATGCCACGGCGGTTGGTGACCTCACGCGTGACCTGACCGAGCCAGTCGTTGGGGACCGACACGAAGGCCTTCTGCATGGGCTCCATGATGACGGTGCGGCCGCGGAGCATGGCGCCCTTGATGCCGTTTCGGACGGCGGGGATGGTCTGAGCAGGACCGCGGTGGATGGCGTCTTCGTGGAGCTTGGCGTCCACGACACGGACCATCATGCCGGTCACGGGCTCTTCCGCAACGGGGCCCTTCTTGCACACTTCGTTGAAGGCCTCGATGATGAGCTCACGGGTCTCGTGGAGGCCCTGAATACCCTTGGTGTCGTTGACCAAGACGTTGGTGCCGTTGATGGCGTAGATCTTGCGCATCAGGTCCTTGTTCATGCCAAATTCAGCGAACTTGTCGCCCGTGGCCTTGGAGTCCTTGTCACGCACGGTGCCGTCACCGAAGTGACCGTCACGGAGCGCGTCGACGACCTCTGCGGAAAGCGGCTCCACCTCGATGAAGAAGCGGTTGTGGCGGTTGGGAGACTTGCCTTCGAAGGCCTGTCCCTTGTTGTTGGACTCGAGGCCTTCTCGGTAGACCACGATGGGTGGGCTGACCTGGACCTTGATGTTCTGTTCTTCCTCAATGCGGTACACGGTGATCTCAAGGTGAAGTTCACCCATTCCGGCGAGCAGTGCTTCACCGGTCTCCTGGTTGGTGGTCACCTGAAGCGAGGCGTCGGCCTTGGCCAAGGAGCGCAGGGCGTCGATGAACTTGGGGAGGTCCTTCATGGACTTCGGCTCAACGGCCACGGTGACCACGGGGTCGGAGTAGTGACGGATGGCTTCGAAGGGGGTGAAGTCCTTGTCGCGGGACAGGGTCACACCGGCGGCGGCGGACTTGATGCCCGTGATGGCGGCGATGTTGCCGGCCACCACCTTGGGGACAGTGATGCGGTCTGCACCGACCATCATGGCAACCTGCTGCACGCGCTCGGGCTTCGCAGCGCCGATGGCGTAAACGGATTCACCTTGGTTGATGGCACCGGAGTAGATGCGGCCAACGGCCACTTCACCGGCGTGAGGGTCCATCCAAATCTTGGTGATCATCATGGCGAGTTCGGCTTCAGGGTCGCACGCGACCATGGCCTTGCCGATGGCGGAGTCCGCGTCACCGTTCCAGATGTTGGGGATACGGTAGGGCTGGGCCTGAACGGGGCTGGGCAATTCAGCGACGGCCATGTCCAGGAGAACCTCGTGGACGGGAGCCTTCTGTGCGAGGGTCTTCTGGTCCTCGTTGTTGCAGTATTCGAAGATCTCCTTGAACGAGATGCCAGATTTCTGCATGTAGGGCACGGTGATGCCCCAGTTGTGGTATGCGGAGCCAAACGCCACAGTACCGGCCCCGACGTCGACTTGCCAGGACTTCCTGAACTCTTCAGGCGCGAACTGGCGGATGAGCTTGTTGACCTTCTTGATGGTCTCTTGGAAGCGCGCCATCATGTCCTCAGGGGTCACCTGAAGTTCGTTGATGAGACGGTCGACCTTGTTGATGAACAGCACCGGCTTGACCTTCTCCTTGAGGGCTTGGCGCACCACGGTCTCGGTCTGAGGCATGGGGCCTTCGACCGCACAGGCGAGGATGAAACAGCCGTCAACCGCACGCATGGCACGGGTCACGTCGCCACCGAAGTCGACGTGGCCGGGGGTGTCGATGAGGTTGATCAGGAAATCGTTGCTCTCGTAGGTGTGCACCATCGAAGCGCTGGCGGCATTGATGGTGATGCCACGAGCGGATTCCTGCTCGTCGAAGTCGAGCACGCGGGCCGCACCGGCAAGGTCGGAGGACATCATGCCGGCACCGGCGATGAGGTTGTCCGACAGCGTGGTCTTTCCGTGGTCGATGTGAGCAGCGATGCAGAGGTTGCGGATCTGTGGGAGATCGTGCATGACCTCTGTGGCCTTCTTGATGTTGTCTTCCTTACGTCCCATAGTGACCACCTTGCGGTGATTCGGGCCACCTGAAGCGGGTTCTTAAGTGCCGCGCTGCGGACCTGCCGGAATCGCATCGCTGGAAGCGAAAGATGGCGTCCCAGAACGACCTCATTCCAGAACGGATGATTGAGCCAACCTGACGTGATACGCGAACATCACGAGCGACGCGGTCACGAGCACAAAGAGCGGCATGCGAAGGCTCCCTGTCTCCGGATTTGACAGGCCGGAAACGGACAGGAAGACACCGTTCAGCAGCACGAAGGCAAATCCATTGGCGATGCCGACGCCTCTGGCGCCTCCTGGCGAGGCGAGGATCATCCAAGCGCCGATGACCAGCATGACGCTGGCCGAAATCCGAAGGGATTCGACATGGCCAGAAGCGACGTGGATGAAGACGTCCACCGCTTGGATGAACAGCACGCCCACAAAAGAGCGCTGCAAGGGTTCCAAAGGCTCACCGAGCCGAGGCAGCGATGCGCTCAACTTCTTCCTTCTTGGCGACGGCGAAGGCCGTGACGTCCCCCGTGCTCGCCTTCGTCAATTCGTTGACGATGCACTGCTTGAGGGTGCGCTTGGACTTGCGGGTGCCGGAAGCGGCGCCTGCAGCGAGGTTGCGCAGGGCGATGTCCAGGCGACGGGAGGGCGAAGCGTCCACGGCCTTGGGCTGGGACACCGCACCGAACTTGATCCGGGTGATTTCCTCCATTGGCGCCGCGTAGCAGATGGCGTCAACGAAGAGTTGGAGCGGGTTGTCGCCCGAGCGCTCGGCCATGGTGTCGAGGGCTTCCTCGAAGGCCTTCATGGCGCCTTGCTTCTTGCCGGTGTACTTTCCGGTGCGCATGAGCTTGTTGACGTAGCGCTCGACCACGCTGAGCTTGGACTTGCCGAACCACGCGTTGGCGTGACGACCACCGGTGTGGGGAACGCCCACGGTGGTGAGGTTGACGTAGGGCGCGAGACCGGGGTCTCGGCACGTCACTTCGCTTGCGTCCCACTTGCCGAACACTTTCGTGCCGATGCCGGCGATGGGGCGGACTTCTTCCTCAACGACTTCTTCGCTCATGGAATCACCTCAGCGAACTGGCTTCTCCTTTCGGCCACGGACCATCTCATCAAGCGAGACGCCGTTGACTTGGATGACCTTGTAGCGGACACCGGGAATGTCACCGTACGAACGACCCATGCGTCCACCGATACCTTCGACCATGACCTCATCGTGCTCGTCGATGAAGTTGATGGCACCGTCGCCGGGAGCGAAGGCGGTGAGCTTGTTGCCGTTCTTGATGAGGGAGATCTTGACGGCCTTGCGGATGCCGCTGTTGGGCTGCTTGGCTTCGATGCCGACCTTCTCGACCACGATGCCCTTGGCCTGGGTCGACCCACCGAGCGGGTCGTGACGCTCGCGCGTCTTCAGCATACGCTTCTTGTAGCGGCGGTCAGACCACCGAAACTTCTGGCGATCCTTGGCCATCTTTGAGCCTGCAAAGAGTCCCCGACCCACATCATCACCTCATCGAAGCACGTCGCCCACCGTCGCCCCCTATATGAAAGCCACGATGCGCGTGTTGAGCCCTCATTCATCCGTGACGTTGAAGCCTTGCCGCCTTGAGGAGACCTCATGGCGTTCAGGGACCACCTCGGTGCGGCCACCACGGTAACCGAACCCGTCAGCCTCGTGCACGGCCTTTGGCGCTGGTCCTACGCCAACGCCGGCGCCATGGCGGTGTTCGAGTCCATCGAAGAGGCACCGGGCCACCGGGCTGCGGTCAACATGCTGACGCGCGACCGTTTGTGCGAAGCGATCGGCATCGAACCGGGCGCGTACATCGACACACTTGGCTGGGCCATGGCCAACCCACAGGACCCCGTCATGGTCCCCGAGGACGAAGCCGAAGTGTTCCAGGTCCACCGCGAAGCACCGGAACTCAGCACCCTTCCCATTCCGCACCACTGGCCTGAGGACGCCGGACGCTACATGTCGGCTTCCGTGATCGTCGCCGACGACGGCAAGCGCCGCAACATCAGCTTCCACCGACAATTGCTGAGGGACGACGAGCACCTTGTGGTGCGCCTTGTCCCACGCCACCTGCGCACCATCGTTGACGAGGCCCGGGCCGAGGGCCGTGATGTGAACATCGCCATCGTCAACGCCCCCGACCCGGTGGTGCTGCTCGCCGCGGCCTCGACCTTCGCAGAATTCCTCGACGAAATGACCGTCGCTGCGGCGCTTCACGAGCGCCTCTACGGAACACCGCTTCGCACCACGACCGCGCCGAACGGCGTCGTCATCCCTGCCGATGCAGAGTACGTGATGTGGGGGCGCATCACCCAAGACGACGACGACGAGGGCCCCTACGTGGACATCACCGGAACCGTGGACGACGTGCGTCAAGAACCGGTCATCCACGTGGAGGGCGTCAGCCATCGGCACAACCCCATTTTTCACGCCCTGATCCCAGGTGAGGCCGAACACAAGACGCTGATGGGCCTGCCCCGCGCGCCCACCATCAAGGCCGCCGTGAGCCAGGTGGTCACCTGCTTAGACGTCCACATGTCAGACGGCGGATGCGGCTGGCTGGCCAGCGTGGTGAAGATCCGACGTGAGCACGAAGACGACCCTGCCAAGGCGATTGAGGCGGCCTTCCGAGGCCATCCCTCGATGAAATCCGTGACCGTGGTGGATGAGGACATCGACATCACCGACCCGACCTCCGTCGAGTGGGCGATGATGACGCGATGGCAGCCAGACCGCGACACCATCATTCTGAAGGATCAGCGCGGCTCCTCCCTCGACCCCTCGCGGTACAGCGACGGTCGGACGTCCAAGGTCGGTTTCGATGCGACCATCCCTTGGGGCGCGGACCGTGACGCCTTTTCGACGGTGCAACGACCCTGAGGTGCCGTCATGGCGGACGACCTTGAGGACCGCCTGCAACATCCGCGCCGCCACCTTGGCGACCGCCACCTCGCGCAAGCTCGGAAATTTCTGAAGTTGGCAGACCGGGACCCGGAGCGCGCCTCAGGAAACGTCGACTGGGCGGAGCAACATGCTCGACAGGCCCTGCTCTATGATTTCACGCAGGCCGACGCATGGCGGCTGCTGGTCGACCTCAAGCAACGCGTGAACGACGAAGCCGGCGTCCACGCCGTGCTCGAGGACCTGTTCACGGTGTTGGGGCGTGACCCCGAACGTGCCGCTCAACTTCGTGGCGTGGCCTTGCTGCCGATCGCGGCGGAATTGCTGGAAGCCGCCATCCTGCAGGACCCGCTCGATGCCGACGCGTGGTGGTCTCGCCTGAACGAAAGCGAGGACGCCGATGCAGCCTTGTCGGATTTTGCATCGCGTTGCCGTACCCTCGACTTCACGGACGCCCGCGCTTCCGTGATTTTCGCCCGACGCCTCATCCGTCTTCGCGCGAAAGACGAGGACCTTTTCGTTGACCTCTCGGCCCACCTTTTGGCGCACCGTCCGCAAAACCACGAGTTGTGGCTCGACCTTGGTCGGCTGCATGAGCGCCGTGAACGGTACGACGAGGCATGGTTGTGCTACGACCACGTCCAAACTTTGCGCCCACATATGGACGTGCGGGACCGGTTCCAAGCACGCCTGAACGCGGGCCTTGACGGCGCACCGCAGCAGCCGTGGTCGCCGCCCGACGTGGACACCCGGCAGCGCTTCCTCTCGGCGATGGTGGACCTGCGAACCCGTATCGCTCCGGTGGTGGAGGCTCCTGTTGTCGTGGAAACCGAGGAGAAGATCGATGAGCGCGACCCGCAACTGGTCAAGATCGAGTCCCTTCTGGACAGGGGGGAGCACGCCGAGGCTTTCTTCCTTGCACGACGTGCTTTGGCCAGCGGAGAACCGTGGGCCTCTGACCTTTTGGAGCGCGCTCGGACCGGTATGGGGGATGGACTCTGACACGGTTCGTGCTCGCGTGGGCCGTCGAGGAGGGCGACCCTTTGTTGCCTCTTGGCGAGGGAGGCCGGCTCTTGCTCGTCCGTCATCCTGAGCGAGGATGGGAGTTCCCCGGAGGCCGGGTCGAGCCCGGTGAGAGCCCGGAAGAAGCGATGCACCGCGAACTGCTCGAGGAGACCGGCCGTCGCGGAACGGTCCTCGCGTGGAACACGACCTACTACGACGAAGGATGGGTCGCCCTGATGCGCCTTGACCAAACCGAGGAAGCGATCGATGACGCCCACGTCGCAGAAACGCGGTGGTGGGCTTCCATTCCCCCGATGGACGAATGGAACCCCGGGGAGTTCTCAGACCTCGGTCAATGGGTCAAGCGCGTGCATCGTGAGTTGGGCCATCCGTTGTGACCACGCCTCTGCGTGCTCGGCATCGACGTGTTGCATGACCGCGCAGAGCATCGGATCCTCGACGCCGTCAACGGCACCAAGCAGGTGCTCGACGATGTCGAGGCGATCGTAACGCGCAGCCAGGAGCGCGACGGCCCGCAGGTCCGGGCGTTCGACACCGTCGATGCGCTCGCCGCAGGCGGAGGCACACCAGGCAAGGACTTGCTCGGCCTCCGAACGAAGAACGGATGGATCGGGGATGTCCTCCCCGATGTTCCTTGGGCCCGCGGCCTCAACCTGCGCAGCCATCGGCGTTGCGTCCTCCGAGAGGTGCGCCTCGGCCATGTCAACAAAGGTGGTCCCGGCCTCGATGGCCAGCATGAGCTGTCCTGCGAGGATGGCATGCGTATGCGAAATCCAGAGCAATCGAAGGGCCTCAAACATCTGCCCGAGGTCACCGTAAATCCGTCCCGCAGACAAACGAGAGATGGCGATGGATTCGTTGGCGTGTCCCGCCGTTCTGGACATCTCACCGTAGACCTGCAGGGCCATCACCTGCTCCCCAAGGGCAAGATGGAAGGCGGCTTTGTTGAGGATGGTCAAGTCATGATCCCTGGAGGCTTTCGCCACAGACTTGAGTCGAGTTTCCGCCCACGTCAAATCATCTCTGGCGCCTTCGTGGTCGCCCTGCTCAAAGCGAAAGAGACCACGCTCCATCCGCACACGCGCTTCAAGCGCCAAGTCGCGGGTGTCTTGCGAGGAACACACCGCGAGTGCGGCCTCGATGAGGGTTTCATCCAGCGCGCCACGCGCGGCTCGAATCCGGACCATCTCCAGCACCGCAAGCTGTGCAGGCGTCAGTTCGCTGGACCATTCGTCCACACGGTCGAGTGCGCCCATGAACACCGCCGCTTCGCAGAGGTGGAGCCAATCGGTCACGCCGGCTTCCTTCATCCAGGAGGTGACCTGCTCCAGGGTCGCGCCATCCCGGGCTTGATTGACGACGTCTTCTGGTCCACGCATCAGGGGTTCACCTCATGTCTTGGGGTTGCGGCTACAGCGGCCAGCGCTGCGGTTTCTGCGGCGACGCGATCCAGCCCAGACGTCCAGCCTGCTGCGCCGTCATGGCCTCCACCTTCGCCACCGTGAACGGCAGCCAGTTCTTCGAGGAGACGCCCCAGATGCAAGCCTTCCCGGCACGCCGTGGCGCGGGCTCGACCGGTGACGCGGGTCTTCCCGTCCCGATGGCGGACGACGAAGCACACGTCGGCGCCCGTTCCGAGAAGCAAGGAGGCAAGGCGTCCTTCGAGGGTTCCTGCCCGGGTCGTGACCAGACGCCAGGGGCCTGCGTCCGTGGTGGTTGCCCGTTGCAGGCCCTTCAGCAGCGCGCCGTGGTCGCTTGACGTCACGTCAACGTCTGCTTCGATGCGGTCGACCAGCGTCCTGTAATCGAGTTCACCGTCCTCAAGCAAGGTAAGGGCGGAGCGGAAGGACGACGCTTGGGCGTGCTTGAACCGACCCGTATCGGTGATGAGTCCTGCCATGAGAAGACGCTTCACCGGCGCGGTCAAGGCGGCTGGATGATGACGAGACAAGTAGGCCGTGACGATCTCCGTGGTGGCGGACACCGGCCATTTCAGGCTCAAATCCTGGTCCCCGAGCGGCCAGCCGTCGGTCGCGTGGTGATCGAGCACGCACACGGGAACACCTTCTGGAAGGTCGAGATCGACCTGGCTTGGCGCAGCGGCATCCACCACCACAAGGCCCCCGAGCGCGCTTGGCCATGCCGTTGGGCGCCCGAGACGGCGGAAAGGTGCCTGCTCATCTTCCACCAGACGCTTGGCCAATCGGCCCAAATGGCGCCCGCAGGCCATGGCTTGCGGCAGAGCCGCCGCCAAGGCAACGGCAGAAGCCACGGTGTCCATGTCGCCGTTCGCGCCACAGACCACGGGCACAGCACCGCGAGAAGCGGCCTCATTCAACCAAGCATGAAGCCGATCCAGGTCGGCTTCGAAGGCCGTCACGCAGATCCCTCGAGGTCCTTGCGCATGGTTTCGTAGGCTTCGATCAGACGTGCTTCGTGCTCCGTCAGTCGCTGCAGGTGTTCTTGGAGTCGGGCATGGCTGGCCTTCAGGTCCTCGATGAGCGTCGCTCGATCGGCGACTTCAATCAGCACACCGCCCAGGTGGCGGTGCAGGGCAAGCCCTTCGGGCTGGGCTTCAACCGCCGCAATGGTGCCCTCGAGTTCGGCGACTTGATTGCGGACGGTCGCCACCTGTTGACGCGCCGCTTGGACTTCACCGACGACGACCTGCAGGCGCTCGAGTTCGCTCATGGTCCTCACGGAGGGGAGGCCCCTCAAGAACGCGGTGGTTGTGAAACGACCTCATCGGCGGCGATGAGGGAGCGAAGGGCGGTGTTCATGACCGCACGAAGATCGCTGACGCGGGCTTCGCCGAAGGTCCACGAAAGGCGTGTGCCGTCGATGCGCACCTCGTGTTCGGTGCTCAGGCAAGCCACAAGCGCGCGATGCAAAGCTGGCGCCGTGACGTCAACCGTGAGCGTGGCGGCGCAGGGCGCCGACAGGCGAATCACTCCTCTTCGTCGATCTCACCGTCGGCGAGGCGGCGCTCGTAGTCAAGCGCGGCCTGCTGGGCGATGTAGGCCATGTCGGCCGTGGTCGCGCCGTCGGCGTTGCGACGGACGATGCGAGCGTTGGTGTCGGAGGCACGGGTGAAGGGCTCCCACACGCCACCGGCGAAGGTGTAGTCGCACTTGCTGCAGTGCCAGATGCCGGCCGCCTTGCGGCGAACCTTGCGGTACTGGCAGGTGGGGCAGGTGTACTTGGCCGACTTCTTGGCCAGGGCAACGCCTGCGTTGCGTCGAACGCTCACACCGTAGCGGGCGCCGAAGCGACCGGTTCGTCCGGCTTTCTGGGTGCGCTTGGCCAATCAGTTCCCCTCCATGCTGCTGACGAGTTCTCGGAGTTCACCACAGTGCGTTCGGGCGACCTCAAGGATCTCAGCGAATTCGGCCGGCGTGAAGGCTCCTTTTAGGCCCTTCTGAAGGGAGTGGAGGTGCTCTTCGTCACCGAGGGTGATGTGGATCCGCTCCTCGCCGCCGGTCTCCTCGTCTTCGCAGGGGTCGTAGACGAAGCGTCCACCGACGCGCTGGAAGGAGGCCATGACGGGCGTGCCCTTGACCGCGAGGACGTGGTCTTCACCGACGTCAAAGCGCTCTGCGGGCACGACGGCGGTGCGCAGTGCTGCAATGGCCGCAAGGCCACAGGCGTCGAAGATGTTGCCACCGTCCGAGAGGACGTGGATGTCGATCATCACGCCCCAGACCTTCTCGCCGGGCACGATGCACAAGGCTTCCATGTCGATGCAGCCGGACTCGCGGATGCCGCGGTCCACCACACGACCAAGCTCGATGGATTGTGGGCTGGGGGGACCGGGCTCGTACTTGCGGTGAGCCACGGGGCGCAATTCAGCACCGCACATCAGGGAGCCTTGGGTGGGTCGGTCCGGCCACGGGGTGCGCAGTTCGAACTTGACACCGGCGTAGACCACCGTGTCGCCCCACGTCACTTTGGCGGAGCCTTCGGCGTTGTAGAGGATGTCGACTTCAAGCTGCACGTCGCGGCGGTCCCAACGACCACGGCCGTCGATGCGCTGGTCGGATTCGGCCAAGCGCTCGAGTTCTTGACGGAGCAAACTGGGGACGGGAGCAGCCATCACGCCTCACCTCCGTCGTAGCGGTCCTTCAGAGCGGCGACCATGATCTCATGGATTTCGGCCGCAGCCTTGTAGTTGTACTCGGTCGCGAGGTTGTACTCCTCGATGGACAAATCGCCGTCCATCTGGAGGAAGACGAGTTCACCCGTGTTGGGGCAGATGCCCATCGGAAGGTCAGCCTGACCGTAGTTGTCCTCGGCCTTGTCGAGGTCGAGCACGACGGTGTCCTGGATCTTGCCGGAGGCGATGCCGACGACCATGTCGCGCATCGGAATGCCGGCGTCGGCGAGGGCCACCGAGGCGGCCGTGATGCCCACGCAACGGGTGCCTGCTTCGGCCGCGAGGATCTCAATCTCGACGCGGATCTTCGAGCGCGGGTAGCGCTCGAGCAGCACGACAGATTCGAGGGCTTCAGCGGTGACCTTGGAGATCTCACGCGAGCGGCGGTTGAAGCCAGGGCGGATGCGGTCCGAGGTGGAGAAGGGCGCCATGTTGTAGCGCACGTCGAGCACGGCGCGGTCTTGGCGCTGGATCTTGCGGGGGTGCGCTTCCATCGGGCCGTAGACCGCGACCACGGCCACGTTGAGGCCGTGCTTCACCCACGCCGAGCCTTGGGCTGCGGGCAAGATGCCGGCCTTGATCTCGACCGGGCGCATTTCATCCACGGTGCGGCCGTCAAGGCGCGTACCGTCGTCGTTCAGGAGTTTGACATCGCCGTATCCACCCATCATGCATCACCTTGGTTTGGAGCGTTTGCCGCATGCGCGTCGAGGATGGCCTCGAAGCGGTCCGAGCGTCCTGCGGCAGCGACCGCTCGGAGGAGGGCGCGCAGCCAGTCGATGCCGGCCGCGTCGCCGTCAGCCCACAACCGACCGTTGTCGGCGAGGACAAGGCGGCATTCGCTGAGGTCGCGAAGCCGCTTGAGAAGAGCCGCACCTTCGGCGCGGAGGGTGTCGATGTGCTGGACATCGACGTTGAGGACTGCACCTTCTGCAAGGCGACGCAGTCCGATGCCCTTCATCGTGGCCACGACGTTCTGGACCTCGTCGACTTCCTGCACACGCATGAGCAGGCTGTCGTTGATGTCCGCGTGGTCGCGGGTGCCCCCGAACTCGACCTTCCAAGGCGCGAGGGACATGGGGAGCAGGGCTTGGAACGGTCCGTTGATGTCGAGGAACCACAGGTTGCTGCGTGCTTCGATGACCGTGCCGATCACCAAGTCGCCCGAGCGGGGCATGTAGCAGCTGGCCACGGGGTCGACCGACACGGTTCCGTGACGCTCACGGACGTGGCCAACTCGGGTGGCGATGATTTCGTCGCCCTGAATGAGGGCTCCAGTTCCGACTCGACGCCCGGACACCGGCCCGATGGCCGAACCCGGGGTCACCAGGCGCAGCTCGGCGCCGTTCTGACCTTGGGACATTGTTCTCTCCTGACCGGGCCACCCGCGACCCCATCATAAACCCAACACATGCGGAATCAGGCTTCTTCGTCGTGTCGGGCGACCATATCTGGGCTGACCAAGGCCCCGTCACAATGCGGGCAGCGGTCCTCACCGGAGAGCGCCTCAGGTCGGATGGCGAGCACCGCCAAGCAGTGCGGGCAGGCGGCGAGCATTTCACCAGGTTCCAAGCCCGCTTCGAGGTCCATGGGTTTCTCAGCATAGGCCGCTTGGTAGGTCGGAAGCAGGTGCACGCGGACGCGGCGACCGGTCCCAAACGCAGCCCAAATCATCAGGAACGCAAGCAGGACGCCCATGAGGTCACCGCGAAGCCCGTTCCACAGGTACAGCAAGGACAAGGCCATGAAGAACAGGAAGGTCAAGCCCATGACCACGACCGCGGGCCAATAGGCCCATTTTCGGCGAGCCCTGTACCCGGTCCACAAACGACCGAAGACCACCGCGAAGACGACCGATCCGGTGAGTCCCAAGTCCACGCTGAACAAGGCCGCAAGCGCGAACGAGGCGTACGCGAGGACGAAGAGGTCCACGGCGAGGATGAACACCGTGCTGCGGTGATGCATGGCGAAGGGCGACGAAGGGGTTGAGCTCCGTGCCGGCGGCGCTCCCGCCAGCACGAGGTCGTCGCCTCGGTTCGCCATGCGTGGGGCTCTCAGGCGGATGCCATGAAGCCTCGCCCTCGGCGAAGGAGTCATGGCAAGCGGCGTGTCCCGCAGGCTGTGAGCAGCGACACGGGTGTCGAACGCCTCGGCGATTCCCTCGAGGGGCGTCGGGTGGTGTTGGGGGTCAGCGGAGGCATCGCTGCCGTGGACACCGTGCGTTTGGCGCGTGAGTTGCGCCGCCACGGCGCAGACGTGCTGACCGTGATGTCCGAAGCCGCACAGCGCATCATCACGCCCCTCGCCGTGGAGTGGGCCACGGACGGCGCGGTGCTCACCGATTGGTCGAGCGGCATGAATCAGCTCGACGACGTCGACGGCGTGTTGGTGGCGCCCGCAACGCGCAACACGTTGGCCGCCCACGTGCACGGCCTTCAGGGCGGACCGCTCATGATGGCGCTCTCTGTGGCACGCTCACGAGGCACGCCCATCATGGCGGTGCCCAGCATGCACCAAGATCTGGCGACCGACCCCGTCACCGACGACCTGGTCGAGGCCGCGCGTGAACAAGGCATGCACGTGCTGTGGGGCCCGCTCGAAGAAGGGAAGCGGAAAACCGCAGACCACACTGAAATCGTGGCCCGATTCGCCCACCTCCTCAACGCTCGCGCTCCGCAACGACGCTCCGTGGCGGTCACCCTCGGGGCCACCGCCACGCCGATGGACGACGTGCGGCGCTTGGTCAACACCAGCAGCGGCCGCACCGGTTGGGCCGTCGCGGACGACCTCTACCGCCATGGACACGACGTGACCTGCATCGCCGGCTTGACGACGGTCGAACAGCCTGCGTGGTTGCCCCTCGTCATTCGAGCCGAAACCGCGCCAGACATGTTGGCCGAGTGCCAAGCCGTCGCCCGAGACCGGCTCGACGCTTGGGTTCACGTGGCCGCCGTGCTCGATTACCTCATCACCGACCCCGCTGAAGGCAAGGTGGCCTCCGGCTCCGACGGCCTGCAGATTGATCTCGCCCCGGGTCCGAAGCACATCGATGCGCTCCGCGAGGCGTGCGAAGGCGCGGTTCGGATTGGATTCAAACTCGAAACGGGGATCAAGCAGAAGGAACTCGTTCGGAGGGCCGTTGCGCAAGTGGAGCGAGCCGGGATGACCGCGGTCATCGCCAACCGGCTCGAAGACCTCGGTGACGACACGCGACCGCGCGGCCACCTCGTCGACGCCACGGGCGCTGATTTTGCCCTCCACACCGAACGCGATCTTGTGGAGGCCATCCGCCGATTGATCGAGCGGGGGTCCTGAGGTGCGACGCTTCGCTGTCATCGGGCACCGCGCGATGGCACGTGGCAAATTGCCGCTCAACGATTTGGCCGGTGCCGGTGGACGATTCGACGTTCTCGTCAGGGCCACGACCGCGGCGCTCCTCACCAGCCACGGGCTGCGTGAGGACGTGGAAGTCATCTTGCATTTGGGTGGGGGACCGGGCCCGGCCCGACGGCTGCGCCTCAACGGTACCAACCTCCGCGGCCTCCATGCCGACGAACGCTCCGCTGCGGGCATGCTTGGCAAAGCGCTGCTGAAGCCTCAACCGCCCCGAGGGCAGTGGCGAGAAGTCACGCCTGGACTGGACGAAAGCGGTGGCGCCTTGGCGGACACCCTTCGCGAGTGGAGCGATAGCACCGTGTTCGTGCTCGACGCTGAAGCCCCGTCTTTCGACGGCATGCTCGTTGGACAACCTGAACTCGTCGAGGGCGATCTCGGCTTTGTCCTGAGCGACGATAAGCCCCTGACCGAGGCAGACCTCGGCGGCCATGCGGTCGATCGCTGCAGCCTTGGGGACCGCTGGTTGCAAGGTCACGCCGCCGTGCACATCGTGCATTGGTTGCTCGACCGTCAGGCCTGATGGCCCATCCACAGCGGCCATCCGTCGTCGCCGGCACGGAGCGCTTGGGCCAGCAAAGCCTCTTCCAACGCGAAAGGATGCGTGGCGGGCCACGTTGGGAGCGAGGACAGGCTCGCCGAGCCCGCATCGACCGCGTCGCAATCTCCGTCTTCGACGACCGAATGATCGATGCTCGCAGCACCGATGCGGAAGGTGGCCACCTCGCCTTCTCCGGCGTCCTCGAAACTGACCGCATCGCGGTACCACCGCGTGCCAAGACGCGTGCTGGACCAGGACCCGTCCCAGTCGGGACCCACGTTGAGGTTGAGCATCAACTCCCCATGACGAAACGCGCTGATGATGGCCCGGAAAGGGTCCTTGGCCCAAGCGTGCTCAAGGGCTTCGTGCGGCCATGGGCTGATGTGGGCCGCACTCAGGTCAACCGTAGGACGTCGAAGGTTGACTGCGGCTTTGGGCAGCAAGGGAAGCACGCGTTCGACGAGCAGCACCGTGGCGTCCACGGCCTTCTGCATCCCCTCGGGCTCGAAGGAGGTGAACGAGGAAGCGATGGCGGGCATGCCATACAATCCTGCTTCACGGGCAGCCCCCATCGTGCCGCTGTGGTAGGCGTCTTGGCTCAGGTTTGGCCCAAGGTTGACGCCGGAGACGACCAAGCGCGGCACAATCTCAGGGGCGACGTGCGCCAAACCACCGTCCAGCGCGACGATCATCGTGTCGCATGGCGTGCCGTCCAACTCGAACAGGCGAACTGGAGCGTCGCCGGTCAGGCCCCATGCCTCCACCAAATCCACACGTTCCCGCAGCGGCATGGGTGAACCGAGTTGGATGCGCATGCCCGCGGCCGAATGGTTGCCCTTGGGCGCGAAGGAGACAACAGGGTGCCCTGCCGCATGAAGGGCCTTGACGAGCAATTCGAAACCCGGTGCTTCGATGCCGTCGTCGTTGGTCAGGACCAGCCAGCCCTCATCCGTCGGCATGCTGCAAGGTCTTCCACGTGCTACATGATGGTTCGCCATGCAAGCATGGGCGGGCTTCAAGGGCAGAAACAAGCGACCTGCTCATGCTTCTTCGACCGTGACGTCGTAGAAGGTGGCCGTCCACGTCACGCTCACGGCCTCACCGTCGTCTTGGGGGCTGGGCGGTGGGGCTGGACTCGAGGCCGACACGTCAAGGTCAAGGGTGAACGTTCCCAAACCCTGGGTTTGGCTGGACCACACTGCCTCGTGATCTGAGGCTTCACCGCCCGCCACGCGCATGGCCTCACCGGTGTACGCAGGGAACACGACCACCGTCAGGACAATGTCGGAGCAGTCGTCGGAGGTGCCGGTCAGCACCGAATTGGTGTTGCCCCAATCCGCAGCGGGGCCAGCGGGAGGAATGGCTGCCGAGACCGTGTCGCATCCGTCAAAGGGAATGCCAGACGTTTCGCTGTAGGACACGACCACCTGCAGCAGACCCATGCCATGGTGTGCAGCAAGGTCGGCCGCGTCGATCTCGAAGTCCATGGTGACCCGCTGGTCCTGCACGTAGGCTTCATCGGTGTCGGAGAGCGACGTTTCCTGGAAGGTCAGGTCAAACTGAGCGAGGTCGTTCTTCGTCGTGATGTCGTCCACCTTGATGGTGGTGAACACGAGCATGTGGTAGGACATCAAGAGAAACACAAGGGCGTACAAGCCCAACAAGGGCCGTCGTGATGCTCCCTCACCAAGGAAGTCCTCAAACAGGCTGCGCTCGCTCATCCCCTTGCCCTCCAAGATGAGCCACGGTCAAGCAAGAGCATGTCGTACCACGCATTGGTTTGCCACTGCACGAAGGCGATGAGGATGAAAAACAGGAGCACAATGGCCATGAACCGATCAAAGCGGAAGAAGAATTTGCGCTCGATGGGGAACTCGGGGAACCATCGTGCATCGAGGCCCTTTCTCATCTGCTTGGACGCGTTGAGCAGCCGCTCAAAGGACCGCTCTTCCCAACCGATGCCAAAGGCCACGAGAACACCCAATGCTGCCGCGGAGAACATCTCATTCATCGGCACCAAGGCTTGCACCAACTCAAGCAGCGCCGACGTGGCGATGACGATGAGGATGATGACCATGAGTTTCGCTTTGGGTTTCATCTCCTCCGACGTGTCAAACAGGCCATAGCGGAGGATGACGTACATCATCACCACGGGCCGCATCATGTTGAAGTGCATCGAGGTGGTCAAACCTGTCCAAATGGTGGCCAGATTTTGGTTGCCTGCCTCCTGCCAAAACGCCACTTCGTTGGTCAAGATTGGATAGCCGACCAGACCGATGGAAAAGTACCCAACGAGGATGTAGGTCAGAATTTCTGCCCGCCCTTTGGTCCACTGGTAGACCTCGACCCCGCACATGAACAGACCCACCGCGATGAGCAGGGTGTACGCGGATTGCCACAGGAGATCGACGCTCATGCTGGTGATGGTCCCATACATCTCGATGAGGTAGAAGTACTCCGCCTGAAGCAGCATGCCCGGCCACATGAACCAGACGTGCCCGGCATGAAACAGCAGCAGCATCCCAGCCACGTTGGCGATGTTGCGCGAGCTCTCCTCGGCACGCGCCTCGTCCATCAAGCGGAATTTGACGTACACGGAGCCCCAAATCAAGCCTGAAGAGACGTAGGGCAAGCCCGGGAGTTGGATGAGCGTCACGCCGTAACCCAGCAACTGTGCTGCAACGCGGAGGACAAGGAAGCCGATGAGGAACCCAAAGGCGACTTTGGCGTGTTTCTCGGTGCGCAGCAAGGGGAGCGGGAAGACCAGGGCCAGACACATCAGGCCGATGCCAAAGATGGAATCCAGCATCCATGACGTCCCTAAGCCGAGTTGCCATACACCTTGACTGACGGGTCCGTTCTCGGCCAAGTAACGGATGGTGTAATCCGCAGCAGTGTTGCCAATGCCTTTGGCGATGAGGATCCACGAAATGAGGTGAGCTGCCAAACGCTCGTTCCACTCGAGTTTGTCGTTACGACGCGTGAAGAACAGCGTCATGCATCCGATGAGGATGGTCAGGATGGCCCCAATCAGTCGGAGACTGCTGGGGTCGGTGGCCATGAACCAAACTGGGATGGAGACGACATGAACTTTTCACCGGAACATCGGCGTGAAGGACGCCAATGGCGCACGACCACGGCCTCATGCGAGGCTTGCTTCATCGGGTGCGTCCGGCTCTGGGTTGGACACCACCAAGAGGAGACCGGCCAACATCACCAGTCCACCGACAAGCGTCGCCGGACCTGGAATCCCGGTCTTGAACGCGACCAGCCCGATGATGGAACCGACGACCGGCTCCATGGTCAAGGTGATCGAGATGGTGAGCGGCGTCATGGTCTTCAGGCAGTGGTTCAGGCCTGTGTGACCGACCAAGCCGGCAAAGAAAGCCAGCGTGAGGAAGCCGACCACCCACGTTGGTCCCGTCCATCCCACGAGGCCGTGGTCCGCGATGGCGCCCTGCTCCGCAACACCGGAACCGGCCGCCAGCAGCACCGAAGCAAGGCCGGTGACCGCCGCAGCATAGAGGAAAACCGGCCAGCGGGCTCGGAGCACGCGTCCTGCGGCGAGGTAACCCACCACGAACACAGCGCCGAGGAAGGCCAGCAGATCACCGAAGAAGGTCACTTCCTGTCCACCGGTGGCTTCGCCCACGTCGAGCAGGGTCAGCGATGCACCCAGCAGGCCGAGCAAGCCGCCCGCCCAACCGCGGCGCCCTGGTGGAATGATCTCACGGCCAAGCGCCAGAAGCACAGCGCTGCCAACCAGCACCACGAGCGGATGGGCCGTCACGAAGAGCAGGGAATGGGTCAGCGTGGTGCGGTCCAGCGACGCGGTCCAAGCTCCAAAATGCAGGGCGAGGAAGACGCCAGAGGCGACCAGCAGCGCAGCGTCTCCTCGAGCCTCTTCGGCCGAGGTCCACGGTGCGCCCTCACGCCGCCAGTCCAGCAGGGCCAGCGGCAGCAGGAGCACCGTGGTTGCCTGCAGCCGCCACGATGCACGAAGAAGCGGCGGCACGGCGTCAAAGGCCTGCAGCAGCGCGCCACCGCTGGAGACACCAAGCAGGGCTGCGCCGAGCACGAACCACGTCAGCACGGAAGGGCGTGCACGGTCCACGTCGGCCGCCCGTCCTCAGGCCGTGCTGGCCTCGGCTTCGTCGTCGCCACCGATCACGCCAGCAGCCCTGAAGAGCAGGAAAATCGCACCGCCAATGACGACGTTCAGGCCGATGAGCATGCCCATGCGGGCCGCCCACCACATGCGTGAATTCGCCACCTCTGGGTCGAGCACGGAATCGATGAAGGACAGGATGCTCGACTCGGTGCCGAAGAAAGCCTCGCCGGTCAGCAGGCCTGCCGCGACCATGAAGGTCCCAAGCAGGGCCAGAGCGCGGGCTTTCTCGGCCGCCGTCTGGCCTTCCTCTTCGCGCACCTTGTCGATGCGGGGCTTGAGCTTCTTCTCCTCCCACCAGTCGCGTGCACCGCCACCGATGAGCATCGGAAGGGTGTGCGGGATGTCGAGGTACATGCCGAGGCCGAACGAGGTCCCCATGCCCGTGGCCCACTCGACAAACATGCCGAGCAGCAGGCCGAGGCCAAGCAAGAGCAGGTCGCCCTGGCCCTCTGCGAAGATGACCGAGAAGGTCGCGAAAGCGTTGGCTTGCGGCGCGAGCAGGTCGATGTTGCCGTTGGCCAACTGGATGGAGAGGAAGATGGCCACACCGGCGCCAAAGATGGCGCCGGGCACGACGCCCATGATGTTCCCCTTCGAGATGTGGTAGGGTCGGTTGCCGATGTAGAGGCTGTTCTTGTAGTCGCCAATCACGGTGCCCGACATCGAGATTGCCGAACCGAACACGGTGGTCCCAACCAGGCCGAGGAGCACCGCTTCCTGCGTGTCCAGGCCGAGGCTCTCTTGCGCACCGAGGAAGACACCGAGGAGCAAGAGGAGGACGATGAACGACGTACCGGACACCGGCTCGATGCCGGTCTCACCCATCACGCGCACGGCGATGGCGCCGAGCATGAAGGTGGTCGCGATGAGTACCGTGGCGAACAAGGCCGAAGCCACCACGGGGAAACCGCCGAGGGTGAAGATGGCGATCATCGAGAAGAAGGTCACGACCATGAAGATGGGAATGTGCTTGAGCGGCCACTCGTACCAGCCCTTGCCTTCGATGTACTCGGCGCTGCCGTCACCGCGGAAGGCGGAGCCGATGTCGCTGAAGATGGCCAGGAAGGTCTTGTACATCTTCGCAAGGCCAAACAGACCACCACCGACGATGCAGCCGATGGCAATGGTGCGGATGGTCTTGGCGAAGGCGATCATCTGCAGGGTCGCAGCGCCGCCAGCGGCGAAGTCGTGCAGCGGGATGTCCGCTTGTGCCTTGGCGTCGTAGATGGGCACGTTGAGGATGACCGCGAGCGGCACGAGGATGAGCCATCCGACGAGGGTACCCATGTTCACCAACAGCGCCACGCGGAGCTTCATGAACCAGCCAATGGCGAACATGGAGGGCGTGAAGGCCAATCCGATGTAGGTGTAGGCGAAGGGGTTCCAGGTGCCTTGGGTCCACTCCGTGACGCCCTTGGACACGCCGTCGTTGGTGCCCGAGGGCTGGTGCAACTTGCCGTGGCTGTAGATGCTGGCCAGTCCGAAGTCCCCAATGCTCAGGGTCTCGGCGATCCAGTCCAGCAGCGCCAACTTGCGGTTGTTGATCCAAATGAGCGGGTACTCGATGAGGAAGAGGCCAATCATCGTCACACCGGTCCAGACCCCGATGGTTTTCAGCGAATCACGGGCGTGCTTGACCGCACCGGTGTTGACGTCCGAAGCGATGTCCAGCATCTTGAGGGTGGCTTCGAAACCGGGCAAGGGCAGCGGATCTTCGACCAACCACACACGCCTGAAGATGATGAAGTACATCACGCCAAGGAAACCGGCGAACATCGACGCCACGATGCCGATGAAGGCCAAGCGCAGGGCCTCGCCTTCACCCAGCGTGATCAGCGGTCCCGAGGCCAATTCGTACTGGGCCTGTGAGGCCAGCAGGAAAATCGCGGGGAAGGTGAAGATGAAGCCGGTCGACGCGTGCGTTGCACCCGTCGTCGCCGAGGTCGCGATGTTGACTTCAGACGGCGACCACTTCAGCGCCATCCCGAGCAGGTAGGCGATGTACCAGGCGGCGCTGATGGCGAGACCGAGCTTGAGGCCAATGTAGGCGGTCACGCCGGAGAACACCGCACCGATGGCGATGCCGAGCAGGACCTTGGGCGTGCTCCAGTGGGAGACCTCGAAGGATTCCTTGAGGTTCTTCTCCTCGAGGTACTGTTCCAGCACCCCGGTGTTGAGGTTGTTGTACATGTCGTCATCGAGCCACGTCAGCGTGCCGTCCTCGATGGCCTTCAGGCCTTGAGGGGTCGCGGGCTGGCGGTAGGCAGAGCGTTGGACACCCATCACGAGACCCTCCGGTCCCCACGAGGTAGGAACGGCACTTCAAGACCATTCCCCAACATAGGGCAAGGTTTGGCCTAGGATTCCTGACCGTCATCGCCGTAGCCGCGGATGTGCTTGACGAACTTGGCCGGCACGCCGGCCCACACTTGTCCGGGTGGAATCGTCTTGTGCTTGGGCAAGACGGCGCGGTTGGCCAGCACGCAGTCGTCGCTAAGCGTGGAGCCGGGCATCATGATCGAGCCGCCGCCGACCACGCAGCGGTCGCCGATGGTCACCGGCGCCAGGTGCAACTCGCCCCGCTCGACGATGTGGCCGTTGATGGCGGCGTGGCCGCCGATGACCGTGTCGGAGCCAACGCGGACGAGGAAGGGATCGTTGATGTCCTGCGAGGTCAGGTTGGAATCCTGACCGAGCTTCACCCCCGCGAGCCGGTAGTAGGTGTTGGCAAAAATGGACGGACAGACGTGAATGAGGAAGGGCTTGGTGGCGCGGTGAATCACGCCACAGGCCGCCCAGCGGATGGTGGTGCCCGAAAACAGCGGGACGACCTTGCCCTCAGCGGGCACGCGGGGATGGATGATCATCTGGACCGTGCCCGAGAGCAGCAGCAAGCAGAGCCCCCATGCGATGAAGGCCAAGGCGGCGGCGATGCTGGTGAACAGGTAGCCCATCCATTCGGTTGCGTCCGCGCCAAAGGCGTTGACTTCGTGGAAGACCCACAAGGCCGGAACGATTGGCAGCGCCCAGAAGGTGGCCATCACGAAGATGAACAGGGCGGACAAGACGTGCTGCAAGGCGGTGAAGGCCTTCATGCCTCATTGTGATGACCCGCGGCCTATAGCCGCGTCGCCGATATCGACCGCAGAATCAGTGGTCGCGGATGATCTTGTAGCGACCAAGGGCTTCCATCCACATGATCTCCTTGCCGGCTTCGATGTTGAGGCCGTCTTCCATGGGGAGGATCATCATGGAGTGGTCGCGCATGTTCATGGCGTGCACTTCGCTGCCTTCCATGTGGGTGACCATCGCGGTGCCCTTCTCGATCATGGGGACGTTGATGCTGTCCGTCACGGTGCCCACGTGGCTGATCTTCTTCTTCGTGAAGATGGACTCGAGTTCGAGGCGAGCCTTGGCGGAGCCGTGCTTACCGGGCTTGGACTTGGAGATGCTGAGGATCTTGTAGGCCTCTTCGTCGACCACGCAAAAGCGGCCGACCTTCAGGGTACGAATCTCAACGCGGTCGGTTCCGGGCATGCGCTCCCCTCCGTGCGGGGACTTATGACCATATCCCCGAGAACGACGCGCTGAGCGGCCATGCCTCACAAGTCGCGCACGTCGAAGCGCCCGCCAGACTCGAATCGTTCGGCGTCGAGTAGCACCGGAAGAAGGCGGTCGGCCACCACGTCAGGCGCCACCAAATCGCCGTTCGCATGGTAGCCAACGAAGTCCGGGTGGGCCGGGAAACCGTCTGGACCCGCGTCGCGGATGGCCTGTTGCATGCCGGTATCGACGATGCCTGGGGCCACGGCCACGGCCGTGATGCCGTGGGCTTGGCCTTCCACGGCCATGGAACGCGTCCACATGTCGAGCGCGGCTTTGGACGCGCAATACGCCGACCAGCCGTGGATGGGACGGAGGCTGGCTCCGGAAGAAATCGTCACGACGCGGGCCCGTCCCGCGACCAAGCCGGGCCACAGGCCACGGGTCAACTGCTGCACGCCGACGAGGTTGACCTGCAAAGCGCGACCCCATGCCGCGTCATCAAGGACCGACATCGCGCCGACCGGCGCGACGTCTCCGGCGTTGTGCAGCAGGCCGGTCACGCCGTGCTCAAGCACGGGCGGCAAAGCGAGGACCTCGGCCGCCGCTTCCGCGACGCCGGCCGGATCGGCAAGGTCGAGGTGGACCGCATGCACGCGCTCGCCGTCGTGAAGTTCAGCCAAGGCAGCGCTGTCGCGGCCCATGGCCACGACCGTGTGCCCTTCGTTGACCAAGGCCATGACCAGCGAACGGCCAAGCCCCTTCGTTCCGCCCGTGACGACCCAGACCATGCAACCGCCTCATTCGTAGGTGTAGAAGCCACGCCCAGACTTGCGCCCGAGCAGGCCAGCGTCGACCATGCGGCGCAGGAGCGGCGCAGCGCGGTACTTCGGATCGCCGAGGCCCGTGTGCAAGACGTCCATGATGTGCAACACGGTGTCGAGGCCGATGAAATCCGCAAGGGTGAGCGGACCCATGGGGTGGTTCATGCCGAGCTTCATGATGCCGTCAATGGCCTCCTTGGTGGCCACGCCTTCCTGCAGGCAGATGATGGCCTCGTTGAGCATCGGGCAAAGGATGCGGTTCGAGATGAAACCGGGATAGTCCTGGGAGGTCAGCGGGGTCTTGCCCATCGCTTCCGCGGCCGCGACGACCGCGGCGTTGGTCTCCGAAGAGGTGAGTTCACCGTCGATGATCTCGACGAGTTTCATCAGCGGAACGGGATTCATGAAGTGCATCCCGATGACCTTCTCCGGTCGCGACGTGCACGCGGCGATTTTCGTGATGGAAATCGACGAGGTGTTGCTCGCGAGGATGGTGTCCGGGCCGCAGATGCTGTCGAGGTCTTCGAAAATCGACTGCTTGAGGCTCAAGATTTCCGGGACGGCCTCGACCACGAGATCGGCCTCGGCGCAGGGCGAGCGGTCGGTGGAGACCGACAAGCGCGCGCGCGCCGCATCGGCGTCCTCTTGGCTGAGGCGCTCCTTCTGCACGAGCTTGCTCAGGGAGCGCTCGATGGTGGCCATGCCGCGGTCAACGGCCTCCTGGTTGATGTCGATCATCACGACCTCGAAGCCCGAGGTGGCCGCGACCTGCGCGATGCCGTTGCCCATCTGTCCTGCGCCAATCACCGCAATGCGTTCAATCGCCATGGAGTGGCGACGGACCCTCCGTTCATGATGGTTCGCTCAGGGTCGGGAGGTAGTCCCGCCCGGATTCGAACCGGGGTCCTCGGAACCAAAATCCGAGATGATGGACCTCTACACTACGGGACTCTGGGGGGGCGGCAGCGCCCGCGCCTCAAGAATCCGTCGACCATTGGGTTCCCGCCAACCGGCGTTCCGCCGAGGCCACAAAGGGCGCGCCGTCAAGCCGCCCTTGGCCGTCGTAAGCGATGGCCTGCGCGGCCATGTCCAAGGAATCCATGCGCTTCACGAAAATCGCTTCTGGGCTGTCGCCCGCCTCGTATGCGTCCCATAATTCCAGCCATTGCGGTGCGATGCTCGCCATGGCCGCGCGCTCCTTGGCGTGCTTCTCGGCCTTGTCCACGCCGTCGTGCGGCGTGATGTCTCCGACCACGGCCTCGGCCAGGTCGTGCACCAGCGCCATGCTCAGCACCGTGGCCAGGTCCAATTCGTCAGGACAATGCTGCAAACATCGAACCGCCATGCCCCAGCTGTGGGCGGCCACGCTTTCCGGCGCGTCGTGGCCCGCGAGCACCCAGCCCGCACGGTCGAGGTGCTTGAGGCGGTCCACCGCCGCGTCGAGGTCCATGGCAGAGGGCTGGAGCGAGCCTCCAAAAGGTCAGCGCAGCAGGAGCGGGCATGGAACCCCTTCCCGTGGGCGATGCCCCGTGGTGGGACGAGGCCGTTGCGGTGCTGTCCGAAGACGAGCTGCTCGGTCCGATCGTCCGCGCCTACCCAAGCCCCGCCTTGTCGGGCCAGGGCAAAGCCTTCCGCTCGGTGGTGAACGCGATCGTGGGCCAGCAAATTTCGGTCGCGGCCGCGGACGCGATTTGGGGTCGCCTCGAGGCGATGCTCGGCGAGGTCACGCCTGAACGGGTCCTCGCCGTCAGCGAAGACGACCTGAGGTCGTGCGGCCTGACGCGCAGCAAAGCGAGTTACGTTCACGGTCTTGCCGCAGAAGCCGATGCGCTGATTCCAGAGGACTGGTCGACGATGAGCGAGGCCGATCTTCGCAAGCACCTGATGAAATTCCGAGGCATTGGGCCGTGGACGGCGGAGATGATGCTCATCTTCGTCCTGCTCAAGCCCGACGTGTTCTCACCTGGTGACATCGGCCTCGTCCGCGCCATCCAGAGGATGACGGACGATGTGGAAGACGGCAAGGACGCCGAGGCCTTCGCCCAGCGATGGGCGCCGTGGCGCACCGCGGCCTCGTGGTTCCTCTGGCGAACCATCGACGCCGAACCCGTGGCCTACTGAAGAGCGTCGTCGTGGCGTTGATAGGGCG